>NZ_LR134283.1:0-651218 GCF_900636475.1 Streptococcus anginosus | reverse complement strand
GAAGATTGAAGAAGTGGGATCTGCAAACTTCTTTGGAATTACCAAAGACAACGAATTTGTAACGCCGTACAGCCCATCTATCCTTCCTTCTATCACAAAATATTCTCTTCTATACCTAGCAGAACATCGTTTGGGCTTGAAAGCTATCGAAGGAGATGTGCCAATTGATGATTTGGATCGTTTTGCTGAAGCAGGGGCTTGCGGTACAGCAGCGGTCATCTCTCCAATTGGTGGTATTCAGCACGGTGACGATTTCCATGTCTTTTATAGTGAAACAGAAGTTGGACCTGTCACTCGAAAACTCTATAATGAATTAACCGGCATCCAATTTGGCGATGTTGAAGCACCAGAAGGTTGGATTGTAAAAGTTTAAAAATTTTTGAAGCTATCTCTCGATTGAGGTAGCTTTTATTTTCACGTAGCACTTGCTAGTTTTCCTATTTTTTTGTAAAATAGAGACTTGAAAGAGGTATATGATGAGTAAAAAAGATAAAAAGATTGAAATCCAATTGGCAGATAGCAAAGTTAAAATAGGAACTGACCAGTACGAAGGTTATGTTTTATCTATTGGTAAAAAAGTCATTGGTCAAATTGCTGAGTTAGACGGGCAATTTGCTATCATAAAAAATGAAAATGTTGATAGTTTTTATAAAAAACTTGAAAATGCCGTGGAAAAATTGATTGAAACCTATAATTTGAGTAAATAAATGCTTGTATTTTCTTTTCATCAATGGTATAATGAATACTGTTGATTATACAGGAGAGGTAGCGAAGAGGCTAAACGCGGCGGACTGTAAATCCGCTCCTTCGGGTTCGGGGGTTCGAATCCCTCCCTCTCCATGAGCGTACTTAGTTTTTAATGGTATGACCACGTTCTTTTTGGGGTATAGCCAAGCGGTAAGGCAAGGGACTTTGACTCCCTCATGCGTTGGTTCGAATCCAGCTACCCCAGTTCTTAGGTAATATATCAGATAAATGGTAAAATATCTTAGGGTATTTTATTTCTTTATAGGGTGAGAAACGTTAAAGATAGTTCAATGTCATTGCGGTGCTTAGGAAAAATATTATAAGTATGTCAAGCGAGAAATGCTTGATTGTTGGAGGATTTTTTTAGATGAATGAATTTGAAGATTTGCTAAATAGTGTTAGCCAAGTTGAGCCAGGCGACGTCGTTACTGCTGAAGTATTGACTGTTGATGCGAACCAAGCTAATGTTGCAATCGCTGGAACTGGTGTAGAAGGTGTGTTGACCCTTCGTGAATTGACAAATGATCGTGAAGCTGACATTAACGATCTTGTAAAACCAGGTGAAACACTTGAATTGCTTGTTCTTCGTCAAGTAGTTGGTAAAGATACTGATACAGTTACTTACCTTGTATCTAAAAAACGTTTAGAAGCTCGCAAGGCATGGGACAAGTTGGTTGGACGTGAAGAAGAAGTTGTTACTGTAAAAGGTACTCGTGCTGTTAAAGGCGGTCTTTCAGTAGAATTTGAAGGACTTCGTGGATTTATCCCTGCTTCAATGCTAGATACTCGTTTCGTTCGTAACACTGAACGTTTTGTTGGCCAAGAATTTGAAGCAAAAATTAAAGAAGTGGATCCAAAAGAAAATCGTTTCATTCTTTCACGCCGTGAAGTAGTAGAAGAAAAAGCTGCAGCAGCACGTGCTGAAGTATTTAGCAAATTAGCTGTTGGTGACATCGTGACTGGTAAAGTTGCACGTATCACAAGCTTTGGTGCTTTTATTGACCTTGGTGGTGTTGACGGACTTGTTCACTTAACTGAATTGTCACACGAACGCAATGTTTCACCAAAATCTGTTGTATCAGTTGGCGATGAAATTGAAGTAAAAGTTCTTGATTTGAACGAAGAAGAAGGACGCGTATCACTTTCTCTTAAAGCTACAACGCCTGGACCATGGGACGGTGTTGAACAAAAATTAGCTGCTGGTGATGTGATTGAAGGTACAGTTAAACGTTTGACAGATTTCGGTGCTTTTGTTGAAGTATTGCCAGGTATTGACGGACTTGTCCATATTTCACAAATTTCACACAAGCGTGTTGAAAATCCAAAAGATGTGCTTAAAGTTGGTCAAGAAGTAACCGTAAAAGTTCTTGATGTAAATGCTGATGCAGAACGCGTATCGCTTTCTATCAAAGCTCTTGAAGAACGTCCGGCTCAAGAAGACAGCCAAAAAGAAAAACGTCAATCACGTCCTCGTCGTCAAAAACGCCAAGAAAAACGTGACTTTGAACTTCCAGAAACTCAAACTGGATTCTCAATGGCTGACTTGTTTGGTGACATTGAATTATAAGCAAAATAAAGGGATTGGAATTATGTTTTCAGTCCTTTTTTACTTGTTATTTTTTCATTTTTTGTGTATACTATAATAGTTGCCACCCTTAGTGTAATGGATATCACGTAAGATTCCGGTTCTTGAGATGGGGGTTCGATTCCCTCAGGGTGGATAATTGTTATCTGCTTATAAATCTTGTTATATGCAAGGTTTTTTATTTTTACAAGGGAGATTACCAATGCCTGTGAAATTGATTGCTCATGCTCTAATTGAAAAAGATGGAAAATATTTGCTTATTAAACGAAGTAAAATAAAACGTGGTTCTCCAAACATGTATCCCGAATATTGGGATATTCCAGGAGGTAGCGTGGAAGAAGACGAATTGCCAAGAGAAGGAGCTGTGCGTGAAGCAATGGAAGAAGTCAACCAAAAGGTACAATTAAGTTCGATTCTTCATGAGGATAGCTGTTATGATAATACAAAGGGCATTGTTTTTACGCGTCTAGTGTATAAGGCGAAATTGCTGGAATATAGAGAGATTAAACTTGATTTGGAAGAGCATACAGCGTTTCGCTGGATTCGGGCGCTGCCAGATATGAAGGATGAAAAGATTGTTCCTTATTTAAAAGATATATTGAAATAAATTGATAAATATGTTTGATAAAGTAAGATTATATAAAATAAATGGATACGATAAAGCTGATTTGCACGGCATTATGACTTTATCGTATCCATTTTAGATATGAAAAAACTCCTTGATAAAACAAGGAGTAAGAAAGGAAATTCTTTAGTTTTTAGCTGCTGAAGCAAATTCTTCTTTGGAGAAGGCATCATTGATGATGTCTTTTAATTGTTTAGCAGAAGCTTGCATTTTTTGTTTTTCAGCGTCATTCAACGGGATATTTACTGGACGTACGATACCATGTGCGCCAACAATAGCTGGTTGTCCAATGTAACAATCTGTAACGCCAGGATATTGACCTTCTTGGAATACTGAAAGTGGAAGAACTGAATTTTCGTCATCAAGGATAGCTTTTGTGATACGAGCTAAGGCAACTGCGATACCATAGAAAGTTGCACCTTTTTTATTGATGATTGAGTATGCAGCATCACGGACACCTTCAAACAAGTCAACTAATTCAGCAGCATTGAAGTTTTCTACGTCTTGAAGATAATTTTCAAGGTTGACACCTGCAACGTTGGCGTGTGACCAAACAGCGAATTCTGAATCACCATGTTCTCCCATGATGTAAGCATGGACAGAACGAGCATCTACATCTAATTTTTCAGCAAGTGCTTGACGGAAACGTGCTGAATCAAGAGAAGTACCTGAACCAATGACACGTTCTTTAGGGAATCCAGAGAATTTCCAAGTTGAGTAAGTCAAGATATCAACTGGGTTAGCAGCCACAAGGAAAATACCGTTAAATCCTGACTCAACAATTTTGGTAACAACATCTTTATTGATGCGGAGGTTTTTTTCAACTAATTGAAGACGAGTTTCACCTGGTTTTTGTGGTGCACCAGCAGTCAAAACGACAAGATCTGCATCGTGCGCATCAGCATATTCTGCTGAATAGATTTTCTTAGGTGAAGTGAAAGCAAGAGCATGGCTAAGGTCTTCAGCATCCCCTTCCGTCTTTTCTTTGAAAATATCAACAATACCAAGTTCTTGAGCGATACCTTGGTTGACAAGAGCAAATGCGTAAGAAGAACCTACAGCACCGTCACCGACAAGGATGACTTTTTTATGTTGTTTAGTAAGAGTCATTTTGCTAAACATCTCCTTTATTTTATTGGGGAACGTTTTCCCTTTACACATCTATTCTATCACTTTTGTAACATTTTGTCACGAATATAATACATATCATCTTATGTAAACGTTTTTATAACAAGGGATGTTTACTGAAAAAAATCCCAATTTATGTTATAATGATATGGTCATATAAATTGAAGAGAGGCATTTTTTAATGCAGGATAATAATTTAGTAAATGTGAATTTAACGAGCGAAATGAAGACGAGTTTCATCGATTATGCCATGAGTGTCATTGTTGCTCGTGCTCTTCCGGATGTTCGAGACGGTTTAAAGCCTGTTCATCGTAGAATATTGTATGGGATGAATGAGCTGGGGGTGACTCCTGACAAACCACATAAGAAATCTGCTCGTATCACGGGTGATGTTATGGGTAAATATCACCCGCACGGAGATTCCTCTATCTATGAAGCTATGGTGCGGATGGCGCAATGGTGGTCTTACCGCCACATGTTAGTAGATGGTCACGGAAACTTTGGTTCTATGGACGGAGACGGTCCTGCGGCACAACGGTATACAGAAGCTCGGATGAGCAAAATATCGCTTGAAATGTTACGCGATATCAACAAAAATACAGTTGATTTTGCAGATAACTATGATAGCAGTGAGCGTGAGCCATTAGTTTTACCGTCACGTTTTCCTAATTTGCTGGTCAATGGGGCGACAGGTATTGCTGTGGGAATGGCAACAAACATTCCTCCTCACAATCTTGGTGAGACCATTGATGCTGTAAAATTAGTCATGGATAATCCAGATGTGACCACACATGACCTTATGGAAGTGTTGCCTGGTCCAGACTTCCCGACAGGCGCTTTGGTTATGGGGAAATCAGGCATTCATCGCGCTTATGAAACTGGGAAAGGTTCCATTGTTCTACGTGCTCGGACGGAAATCGAAGAAACAAAATCTGGTCGTGAACGAATTGTGGTTACTGAATTTCCGTATATGGTCAATAAAACCAAAGTTCACGAACATATTGTGCGGTTAGTCCAAGAAAAACGTATTGACGGCATTACAGCGGTTCGTGACGAATCTAACCGTGAAGGGGTTCGTTTTATCATTGAAGTGAAGCGGGATGCAAGTGCGCATGTTATTTTGAACAATTTATTCAAATTAACGCAAATGCAGACGAATTTTAGCTTCAATATGCTGGCGATTCAAAATGGAGTGCCAAAGATTCTGTCTTTACGCGAGATTTTGCTTGCTTATATTGAACACCAAAAAGAAGTGGTTACACGCCGGACAGTTTTTGATAAGGAAAAGGCGGAAGCTCGTGCACATATTTTAGCTGGTTTGCTGATTGCACTAGATCACATTGATGAAGTGATTCGCATCATCCGAAACAGCGAGACAGATGCAGAAGCGCAAGCAGAGTTGATGGCACGCTATGAATTATCCGAACGTCAAAGTCAGGCGATTCTGGATATGCGTCTTCGCCGTTTAACGGGATTGGAACGGGATAAGATTCAATCTGAATATGACGACTTGATGAAATTGATAGCAGATTTAGCAGATATTTTAGCTAAACCAGAACGAGTTGTTGCGATTATCAAGGAAGAATTAGAAGAGATTAAACGTAAGTTTTCTGACGAACGTCGTACAGAACTAATGGTTGGTGAAGTACTGGCTCTGGAAGATGAAGATCTCATCGAGGAAGCAGATGTTTTGATTACACTTTCCAATAAGGGTTACATCAAACGGTTGAACCAAGATGAATTCACTGCGCAAAGACGTGGTGGTCGTGGTATTCAAGGAACAGGTGTAAAGGATGACGATTTTGTCCGTGAATTAGTTTCTACCAGCACACATGATCGCTTACTCTTCTTTACCAATAAAGGTCGCGTTTATCGTTTGAAAGGCTATGAAATTCCTGAATACGGTCGTACAGCGAAAGGTTTGCCGATTGTTAATTTATTGAAATTGGACGAAGGCGAAACAATCCAAACGATTATCAACGTTCAAGCCGAGCATGATAATAATTCCTACCTTTTCTTTACAACGCGCTATGGTGTTGTGAAACGGACAAGCGTAACAGAGTTTGCTAATATTCGTCAAAACGGTCTGAAAGCTCTGAATTTAAAAGATGAGGATGAACTCATCAATGTCTTTTTGACAAATGGTCAAGCAGATATCATTATTGGAACAAAAATGGGTTATGCTGTACGTTTTAATGAAAACCAAGTCCGAAATATGGGACGGGCTGCAACCGGCGTGCGCGGAGTGAATTTGCGTGCGGGTGACCATGTTGTAGGAGCAAGTGTCATTTCGAATGATCAAGAAGTGTTAGTCATCACTGAAAAAGGATATGGCAAGCGTACTTTAGCTAGTGAATACGCTACGAAAGGACGTGGCGGAAAAGGGATGAAAACAGCTAATATTACTGAGAAAAATGGTCCATTAGCAGGTTTGATGGCTGTGAATGGTGATGAAGATTTGATGATTATCACAAATACAGGGGTCATTATTCGGACAAATGTTGCCAATATTTCTCAAACAGGACGTGCAACTTTGGGTGTTAAAGTAATGCGACTAGATAAGGGAGCGCAGATTGTCACTTTTACAAGCGTTGCAGCGGATAGCGAAAAAGAAGAGGATGAAGAATAAATTAGATAAAAGGAAATGTTATGTCATCAACAAGAAAAAAACATAATAAAAGAAAAAATATTCTGATTAACATTATTGCGACATTGTTAATCATTGTTGCACTTGCACTTATTTTCAACTCTTCTATTCGAAATATGATCATGGTTTGGCATACCAATCGGTATCAAGTGAGCAATGTCTCCAAAGATAAAATCAATCGAAACAAAAAAGCCAAAACCAGCTTTAATTTCGATAAAGTTAAATCGCTGTCTACCGAAGATGTGATTAACGCGCAATGGAAAGCACAGCAATTACCAGTTATTGGTGGAATTGCTATTCCTGAACTTTCGATGAATTTGCCGATTTTCAAGGGCTTAGACAATGTGGGTCTTTATTATGGCGCAGGCACGATGAAAGAAACGCAGCAAATGGGGAAAGGGAATTACGCATTGGCTAGCCACCATGTATTTGGGATTACAGGTGCAAGCAATATGCTCTTTTCTCCTTTAGATCGTGCTAAAGCCGGAATGAAAATTTATCTGACAGATAAGGAAAAAATTTATACTTACTCCATTACTTCAGTTGAGAATGTAGCACCTGATAGAGTAGATGTGATTAATGACCGCGAAGGTGTCAATGAAGTGACTTTGGTGACTTGTGAAGATGCTGCAGCTACGTCACGAACGATTGTTAAAGGAACGCTAGAAGGAGAGACTTCTTATAAAGACGCACCAAAAGAAATTTTGAATGCATTTAGTAAAACGTATAATCAAATGCAGCTATAATAAAAACGAGGTGGGGACGATAATATCCCAGCCTCGTTTTTATGATGGAAATAAATAGTCACGCGATACTTGAGCAAGCTTTGCAAGAGTGAGAGAACGGGCTAAAAATTTTTAGTTTTCAGCCCTATCCCACTTTTATTTTTTTGTTGAATGAAATCAAAATGGTTTATGACAATATTTTTGTCAAAATACAGAAGTCGTGACTAAATCGCAAATAAATCATTAAGATTTTCAGCTAGAGTTGGATGAGTAAAGATTTGTTTTGTGAAA
Source organism: Streptococcus anginosus (assembly GCF_900636475.1). Classification (NCBI taxonomy): domain Bacteria; kingdom Bacillati; phylum Bacillota; class Bacilli; order Lactobacillales; family Streptococcaceae; genus Streptococcus; species Streptococcus anginosus. The sequence goes on along the minus strand of NZ_LR134283.1, from coordinate 643,470 downwards.
TAAGTATAAGGAATCTTATTGTCCATAGCTACAGTTAGAATGTTAATGATTTCTTGAGCACCTTGTGAGAAGATAGTAGCGCCAAGAATTTCTTTAGTTTCTGTATTAACAACAGCTTTAAACGTCCCTCTAAGATCCGCATTGACATGTCCGCGTGGCATGGCTGCAACTGGAATTTCTTTGGTTGCATAAGGCAGGCCTTGTTCTTTAGCTTGAGCTTCTGTCAAACCAATTTGTGCTAGTGGAGGAGTGATAAACATGGTAGTTGGTACATGATTGCGATTTTCAAGTGTGTAGGAGCCATCACCGGCTAAGTAATTGAAAACGACACGAAAATCATCTAGCGAAACATAAGTAAATTGTAGTCCACCGTTGACATCACCAACAGCAAAAACGCCAGGAACAGTTGTTTGGCAATGCTTATCCACTTGGATAGCACCGCGGTCTGTAACTTGGATATCTGTATTTTCAAGTTTTAATGGTTCGATATTTGGTTTACGACCGGTAGCATAAAGCAAAGCGTCAAAGCGAAATGTTTCGTTTTTAGCAATGACAAGCACCTCTTCACCGTCATTTTTCACTTCTTGAGTGTAAATATTTTGAAGAATTTCAATACCGTCTTCCGTCATATATTGTTTAGCCAAAGTGGCAATTGAGGGCTCTACACGTGGCAAAAAAGTATCAGCAGCATCAAGGACAGTAACCTTGCTTCCTAGCTTATTGAAAAGTCCGGCAAATTCAAGACCGATATTTCCACCACCGAGAATACCAAGACGTTTAGGTAATGTAGAAAGATTTTGAATGCCTGTTGAGTCATAAACATTTTTTGTTGTAGTAAGTCCTGGAATTGGTAGAATGTTAGAGACAGCGCCCGTATTGATGACGATATTTTCAGCTGTTAGCTCTTGCTTTTCGTCGCCTGCTACAATTTCAATTATTTTGTTAGACAGAAAATGAGCTTCTGCATCAATAATATCTACTCCAGCACTACTAATGGCTGCGTAATTTTTCCCATTAAGTCGGCTAATAACCGCGTTTTTCTCAGCCATTACTTCTTCAAATGATAGTCCTTTTTCTGCGGCGACTAATAAGGTTTTGGTTGGAATACAAGCGATATTGATACAAGTACCACCGTACATAGCTTTGCTTCGTTCAATTAAAGCAACCTTTTTTCCTTGGGTTGCCATTTTTGCTGCTAATGTTTTACCAGCTTTACCAAAACCAATAACAATTAAATCGTATGTTAACATGATTTTTCCTCCGTTTTTATAAGCATTGTAACATATTCATTTTGCAAATGCTCGCATTTTGCTCTGGAGGATTGAGGAAAAGAATTTCTTTGAAATTAGAGAAAATATTTTTAGAAATTCAATTATTTTTACAAATAAATTTTTAGATTTTGCAAAAATTCTATTTGTAAAATCTTGTCTTTATCCTTTGAAAAGTCAGTAAAATCAATATGTATAATAGAAACTTATGGGACGATTAATTTTTCTTAAGTAGACACAAGATCATATCTGATATAAAATGTAAGCGTCAACAAATACTGAGCCTTGAAATGAAAGCGCTCTTATAACTTTATTATAAAGGAGTCCATACTATGGCAACTAAAGAAGAAATTTTACGTGAATTATATCCTGAAGATCTTTTTCACTATGCAGACGGTTTGACACTAGGAGAAGCAGAAGTCTTACAAGAAACTCGTCGTTTGATTGAAAAACATCTTCGTCCTGTGATCAATGAACATTGGGAAAAACCTGATTTTCCATTTGAACAATTTTACGCAGTTGCCAAAGGCGCGCAAATTATGAACAATCCTAAATTGTTTGAGGGACGTGAAGGCAGCTACAAACCATCAGAACTTTATATCGCATTCCTTTACTTGGAATTGGCTCGCTTTGATACATCAATGGCTACATTCTATACTGTGCATGGTGGACTTTGCTATAACACAATTTTACTCGGTGGTGATGAACGCCAACAAAAAGAATTTCTTCCTAAATTAGCAGCATTTGATTGGCAAGGATGTTTTGCTTTGACAGAACCACTTTCTGGTTCAGACATTGCAGGTGGGCTTGCAACAACTGCTGAACGTGTAGGAGACAAGTGGATTATTAACGGTGAAAAACGTTGGATTGGTGGTTCAGATACAGCTGATGTTATTCCAGTGTTTGCTCGTGACGTTGCAGATGGCAAAATTAAATGCTTTATCGTTCGCAAAGGAGCTCCTGGTTACGATGTAGAAGTTATTCAACATAAAATTGCACTTCGTTGTGTTCGAAATGGTCATATCACAATGACAAATGTTGAAGTTCCAGACTCAGATCGTTTGGTAAACATCAATGGTTTTGAAGATGTAGCTCGTATTCTTACATTTACTCGTGCTGATGTTGCTCATATCGCTATGGGAATAACTTGTGGTTCATTTGTTGCAGCATTAAAATATACTACAAACCGTCAACAATTTAAACGTCCAGTTGCTAAATTCCAAATCATTCAAGAAAAATTGGCTAGAATGCAAGCGAACGCTGTGGCAGCTATTGCTTACTCAGTTCGTCTTGCTGAAATGCAAGAAGCTGGCAATGAATTAATGTTAAATTCTGCCCTTGCTAAAATGCATAATTCACTCGTTATGCGCGAAACTGTTGCCCTTGCTCGTGAAGTAGGCGGAGGGGATGGAATCACTCTTGAAACAGATGTTGCCCGTTTCTTTGCAGACGCTGAGGCTGTTTATACTTATGAAGGTTCTCATGAAGTCAACGCTTTGATTGTTGGTCGTGAAATTACTGGCTTAGGTGCATTTGTATAATGACAAAGCAGGAACGGTTGAAGAGTATTCATCATTCAATCGTTCCTATTCTTTCATTTTAAACTTTATAATGTTAATATTAGATAGGAGAGAAAATTGAATATTTCAAAAGTGATGATCATTGGGTCAGGTCAGATGGGAAGTGGTATTGCACAAGTCTTTGCCCAATCAGGTTTTACAGTGTATTTGAATGATATTAAAGACGAATTCGTTGAAAGAGGAATCGGGAATATCACCAAGCAATTAACACGTTCTGTAGAGAAAGGGCGTCTGTCAGAAGCTGATAAAAATAGTATTTTGAGTAAGTTGATTCCCTCAACCTCATACGAAGATGCAAAAAATGTTCAGTTAGTTATTGAAGCAGCTACTGAAAACCGAGACATTAAGTTGAGTATTTTTAAACAATTAGATGAATTAACAACACCAGAAACAATTTTAGCGTCAAATACATCATCTTTGTCCATTACAGATATTGCAGTTGCAACTGTACATCAAGAACGAGTTATTGGTATGCATTTCTTTAATCCTGCTCCCGTTATGAAATTGGTCGAAGTGATCAAAGCACTTCAAACATCAGAAGAAGTAGTCAAAACTGTTCGTGAATTGACTGAAAAAATCGGTAAAACAGCAGTTGATGTGAAAGATTCTTATGGTTTTGTTGTAAATCGAGTGTTAATTCCGATGATAAATGAAGCTATTTTCATTCTTGGAGAAGGAGTAGCATCGGCTGAAGAAATTGATGAAGCGATGAAGCTAGGAGCTAATCATCCTATTGGACCATTAGCATTAGCTGATCTGATTGGTTTGGATGTTTGCTTGGCTATTATGGGAGTGTTGAATAATGGATTTGGTGATCAGAAATATCGTCCTGCTCCATTGTTGAAAAAAATGGTTGAAGCTAATAAACTTGGACGTAAGACCAAGGAAGGTTTCTTTAAATACTAAGATGAGGAGCAAGAAATGAAAGAAGCAGTTATTGTATCAGCAGTTCGTACACCATTAGGTTCTTTTGGTGGAAGTTTGAAAAATATTTCAGCTGTTGATTTGGGAAGTTTGGTTATCAAAAGCGCGCTGGAACGAGCAAATTTGAAGGCTGAACAAGTTGATGAAGTGATTATGGGAAATGTTTTAGGGGCAGGACTTGGTCAGAATGTGGCACGTCAAATGAGTGTCAATGCAGGTATCCCTGTATCTTCTCCAGCATTCACAGTCAATAAAGTATGTGGTTCAGGACTGAAAACAGTTCAATTAGCTGCACAAGCTATCCTTTGTGGAGATGCTGATATCATCGTAGCGGGTGGTGCAGAAAATATGAGCCAAGCACCATATGTGCTGCAAAATCAACGTTGGGGCTCTCGTATGGGAGACTCTAAAGTTGTTGATACTATGTTGCGCGACGGTCTGACTGACGCCTTTAATGATTTCCACATGGGAATCACAGCTGAAAATGTTGCTGCACAGTATGATATTTCTCGTGAAGTTCAAGATGCTTTTGCTGTGCAATCTCAACAACGTGCTGTGGCAGCTATTGAAGCTGGACGTTTCAAAGAAGAAATTGTTCCAGTGGTTATTCCACAAAGAAAGGGTGAGCCAATTATTTTTGATACGGATGAATTTCCAAGAAAAGATGCCTCGTTAGAAGGTTTGGCTAAATTGCGTTCTGTCTTTAAAGAAGGTGGAACTGTCACGGCTGGTAATGCTTCTGGTATCAATGACGGAGCAGCAGCAGTTGTTGTCATGAGTTCAGAAAAAGCAAAAGAATTAGGCATCCCCGTTTTAGCAACTATTAAATCATATGCTAGTGCGGGCTTAGATCCAAAAATCATGGGTTGTGGGCCAATTTATGCCTCTCGTAAAGCACTTGAAAAAGGTGGTTTTACAGTTGAAGACCTTGATTTGATTGAATCCAATGAAGCCTTTGCAGCTCAAGCGTGTGCTGTTGGAAAAGAGTTGAATTTTGACCCAGAAAAAGTAAACGTCAATGGCGGAGCCATTGCACTTGGTCATCCAATTGGAGCATCAGGCTGCCGTATTCTGGTTACTTTGTTGCATGAAATGGAAAAACGCGATGTTAAACGTGGTCTTGCAACTCTTTGTATCGGAGGCGGAATGGGCACAGCAGTCATTGTAGAACGTTAAAAATAATTACCTACTAAATTTAATTTACAATTTGATTTTTTTACTCTGTAAAACAAATTCTATCTAAGACGTTTATCTTAAATGATTCTTAGTAGAATTTGTTTTTTTATTTTGAAAATCAAAAAGTCTTAGTATTTTTTATAACTCTATAAGTTAAACTTATAGAGTTATAAATTAAGATTAAGTAGACGAGAGTAGAAAAATGAGATATCATAGCATTGTAAGCTCTTACATTTTGGGTTCAAGTATTTGTTGACATTATACTTAATAATTCAAATTTTATAAGTAGGAGCATTAAAATGAGTAAAACTGTTTTACTAGAAGTAAAAAACAGCATCGGCTACATTACGATCAATCGTCCTGAAGCATTAAATGCTTTGAGTTCTCAAGTATTAACTGATCTGAATGATGTTCTTGATCAAGTTGAACAAAGTGAAGAAATCCGTGTTGTGATTGTAACAGGGGCAGGAGAAAAGGCATTTGTAGCTGGAGCTGATATTAAAGAAATGGACGTGATGTCGCCAATTCAAGCTTTTGAATATATGACATTTGCAAATAATACTTTTACTCGACTTTCTGACTTACGTCAACCAACAATTGCAGTGCTCAATGGGTACGCACTTGGAGGTGGAATGGAGTTAGCGCTTTCGGCAGATATCCGTATTGGATTTGAAAAAACAGTCGTTGGCTTTCCAGAAGTTGGCTTGGGCATTATTCCGGGATTCGCTGGTACTCAACGTATGTCTCGTTTGATTGGAACAAGCCGTACGAAAGAATTGATTTTCACTGCTCGTACAGTGAAAGGTCAAGAAGCCTACGAACTGGGAATTCTTAACAAGTTGGTTTCAGCTGAAGAACTGTTAACTTCAGCTGAAGAATTGGCTGCTGCAATTATGAAAAATGCACCGTTAGCAGTAGAGAAAGCTAAACATGTTATTCAGGTTGGTTCTGAACTTCCACTTAAAAATGCTATCAGGCTCGAAACTGAAGCAGAAGCATTATTATTCTCTACAGAGGACAAAGTAGAAGGGATGCGTGCTTTTGTAGAAAAGCGCAAGCCTGTTTTTAATCGTAAGTAAATAAGTGGAGATATTGGTATGCAAATTGTAACATTATCAGAAGCAATTTCTAACATTAAATCTGAAGATATTGTAGGTATCTCAGGTTTTCTTGGAGTGGGTGAGCCGTTTGAACTCATTGAAGAATTGGTTCGACAAAATCAACAGAACTTAACAATAGTATCTGTTGTTACCTCACAACCGGGTAAAGAGATTGGCGTTGGTCGCTTGTGTGAAAATCACCAAGTTAAAAAATATATCGCAGCTCATGTGGGAACTTCCGCTGCCGTACAACATGAATATTTTAGTGGCGATATGGAAGTTGAATTCACACCAATGGGAACCGTGGTTGAACGACTTCATGCTGCGGGTGCTGGTTTGGGAGCTGTTTTGACTCCGACTGGCGTTGGGACTATTTTGGAAAAAGATTATGAAAAAGTAGCTCGCAACGGCAGAGAATATCTTGTTTATGACCCTTTGAAAATTGATGTTGCTTTGATTAAGGCTACCAAGTCAGATAAATATGGCAATTTATATATTGATGGGACAACTAAAAATATTTCATTGCAGCTGGCTCTTGCAGCTGATACAGTGATTGTTGAAGCCAATGAAATTGTTGAAGTTGGGGAAATTGATCCTAACGATGTATATATTCCCGGAATTCTTGTAGACTATGTTGTTAAAAGCTTGACTTCTAAAGAACATCATGAAATGATGGGCGACCTCTGGATAGAGACTAAAAAATTGGCAGGGGTAAATTAATATGAAATCAAAAGAAATTATAGCAAGACGTGTAGCTCTTGAATTTAAAGATGGAGATGTCATCAACCTTGGATTTGGTATTCCGAATGCCTCTGCTGATTATATTCCTGAAGGTGTGAATGTGATCCTTCAAGCAGAAAATGGTGCTCTTCGTTTTGGTGAGACACCAACAAAAGAAAACTACAATGCGAATCTGGCCAACTCTGGTGGAGCACCCATCACTCTTTTACCGGGAGCATCTTTATTTGACCTTCAAACGTCGTTTGCCATTATTCGTGGAGGCCACGTTGATGCTACAGTTTTAGGAGCGTTAGAAGTTAGCCAAGATGGTAGTATTGCAAACTGGATTATCCCCGATAAGTTTGCTCCAGGAATGGGGGGAGCTATGGATCTTCTAGTTGGTGCCAAAAGGGTTATCGCAGCCATTCAACATACTACCGTTGACGGCAAATCAAAACTGCTGAAAGAATGCACACTGCCCTTATCAGCTAAAGGAGCTTTGGATTTGGTCATTACAGAATTAGCAGTATTTGGTTTTCAAGATGGGAAATTCCTTTTGAAAGAATTAGCTCCTGGTGTCTCTTTGGAAGAAGTTCTTGAAAAGACAGAGGGAGAAGTAATCGTGTCAGATGACTTAAAAACAATGTCTATCTAGTTAAATTATCAAGCAAATATAGCTACTGTTTGCCATAAAGTGTGTTACTATATGCTTATAACGAACTTTATCGATGATAAGTTTTTAATCAACCTATTAGCAACTGATCATCTATATTAAAAAGATCAGTTGCTATTTTATTCCTGACAAATTATATTACAAATATTGAAAGATAGGAGACGATGAACATGGATATTATTCAAATGACTTACTTTATCAATATCGTCGAATGCGGATGTAATCTTTCGATTGCTGCTAAAAAAATTCATATTAGTCAATCTGCTTTGAGTCAATTTGTCACAAATTTTGAGGCGACTGAAGGACTGCAGCTTTTTAATCGTAGAAATGGAAGATTAGAAAGTCTGACAGAAGCTGGTGGGAAAATTTATCGTTTTGCTACGGAAATTGTCAATCGTCATGAAGAAATGCAATCCATGATTCATATGGAAGCGCAAAAACAAAAAGGAACTATTAATTTAGGCATTCCTTCTCTGATTTTGCGTGTTTATTTTGCTAGTGCTCTTCCTAAATTTTTCAAGGATAATCCGCACATTAATATTCAAGTCGTAGAGGGAGGCAGTAAGGATTTACGCCAAAAATTTCTTGAAGGTGATTTAAATTTTGTTTTATTGATTGAGCCGACTAATTTAGATGCTAAAAAGTACGAGCAATATATTATACAAGCCGATGAATATGCAGCTTATATGGATAAAAATCATCCTTTAGCAGATAAAGAATTTCTTGAATGGAAAGACATCGCTGCTTATGATTTAGCAACATTTAATAAATCATTTACTACTTATGAATTAGTAGCTGAAAAATTAAAAAATAAAAAGATAGAGACAAATTTTACATATTTATCATCAGCATGGGATTTTTTAACAGAGTCTACGTATAAGAATGATATGATTGCTATTTTACCTCGTCCAGTAGAATATTTTGTGGATAAAAATAAGTTTAAAGCTGTTCGTTTTAAAGATCCGATTCCATTTAATATCTGGTTCTGTAGGCCGTATAAAGCAAATTATAATGAAGTTGAAGCATACGTTTATGAAGAACTTTTGAAAGGTTACTATCAGCCTATTTCGAGCCTTGATACCTAACAAAGGAGCAAATCGATGTCAAAAATTAGCACTACAGCAGCTATGATTGATTCATATACGAATACAGCAATCAAAAACTATGTAAAATCACATGATGAATCAACTTATTTTCCAAAGGAAATGTGGGATGAGTTGACGAACGAAATGGATATATTTTTGCCCATTTTATCTGAAGAGAATCACACTTTAAGTTCTGATTTCATCACATTTATCCGAAAAATTGCTAATGAATTTGCTGCTCTTTCAGCTATTTTATTAACACAAGGTTGCTATGGAATTTATTCTATTTTGAATTTTGGGACAGCAGAGCAAAAGGAATTATATCTTGAAAAGTTACTAAAAGGTCAGTACATAGCTGGATTAGGATTTTGCGAGTATAAACATCTAAAGGGGCTAGAAGATCTTGAAACGTATGCGACAAAGACTGAGCAGGGATGGTGTCTCTCAGGGAAAAAGGCGATGATTTCCAATAGCAGCGTTGCAGATATACTACTGGTTTTGGCAAAAGTAAAAGAACAAGGCAAGGTGGAGAAGTACGGACTCTTTATTGTTGATCCAAAAGATTCGGATGTGCTAATTGGTGAACAGATTGAAAAACCGGGCTTGATAGGTCTTCCTTTGAGTTCAGTCACGCTGAAAAATGTCTTGCTCCCGGAAAACGCCTTATTGGGAGACGAATTAGCTGGGGATGTCCAATTTGCTAACATCATTAAAAATATGCAACTTGGCTTAAGTGCTATTGCATTAGGTGTTGCTGAGGGGGCTTTCAATAAAGGTATTGAATTTGCAAAGGTGAAGAGAGGATTTGGAAAGCGTTTGATTGATGTGGAAATTCATCAAAATAAATTTGCTGATTTATACAATAAATTATGCTCTGCAGAAGCTTATTTTGATTCTTATCCTAGTCAAATTGAAGAAGATGCAAAATTTGTTTCTCGAATAAAACTGTACACGACGAAAGTTGCCATTGAGATATCCGATGAAATCCTTCGACTAATTGGTCCCTTACAAAAATTCGACAAGGTTAATATCAAACGTTATTTAAAGGATGCAAAAACTATTGAAAACTATGGAAGATCTGGAAATTCTATCAGAAGAGAAATTGCCGAAAGGTGGCTAAAGGAGTAAGAAATGACAAAACTCGCTCTACAAGAGTATCAATTTGGAGACATGAAATTAATTTGGTTACGTGGAGTTGACAAAATGACAGATGCAGGCACTTTATTTGGTCCTGTACCAAAAGTTGTTTGGTCACGCTATTATCCAACAACTGAAGAAAATATGATGGTTGAATTAACCGATCCAATATTGATTCAATACAAAAATAAAAATTATTTAATTGATGCAAGTTTTAACACTGCGAAACTATCTGATAAACAAAGACGAAATTTAGGGATTTTATCTGAAAGCAGAATTGAAGAGAGCTTGGAACTTTTAAGTTTGACTCCTGAAGATATTTCTTATGTGTTGATGACTCACATGCATCACGATCACTCTGGTGGATTGACAAAATTAAATGAAAATCATCAGTTGGTTTCAACTTTTCCCAATGCTAAGATTTTTGTAAATGATATTGAATGGTACGAGATGATGAACCCAAATAATCGGACTAAAGGGACTTATCTCAGAGAAAATTGGGAACCTATTCAACATCAAGTTGAGACATTTACGGAATACTTAAATGTCATACCAGAAATTCAAATGGTTCATACTGGTGGTCATAGCAATGGTCATAGTATCATTTTGCTGAAACAAGGAAATGAAACCATGATTCATATGGCAGACTTGCTCTTAACTCACGCGCATCGCAAGCCTGTATGGGTCGCTGCTGTAGATGATTACCCCATGCGTTCCATTATTGCAAAAGAAAAATGGCTCAAGGAAGCATTTGAAAATCATTATAAATTTTTCTTTTACCACGATCAATTTTTTGCTGTTGTGGAATTTGACCATGAAGGAAAAGAAATTGTTGATTATGTGAAACGGATTCGCGAACCAAGACTTCCGTTTACCGATAAGCAGGATAGAAAGCCTGTTTTGTATCATTAAGATTCAAAAATTGCCTTTTGTTTTTGAGAGGTGATTTTTTGTTGCATGATTTATCAATGCGGATTAGCTAAAATTCTGGTATAATGAAGATGTTAAACTAGTGTAAGAAAGAGGTTTTCATGGCTACTATTCAATGGTTTCCGGGACACATGTCCAAGGCTCGGAGACAAGTACAAGAAAATATCAAATTTGTGGATTTTGTGACAATTTTAGTAGACGCGCGTTTACCATTGTCCAGTCAAAATCCCATGCTGACTAAAATCGTGGGAGAGAAGCCTAAGCTCCTCATTTTGAATAAAGCAGATTTGGCTGACCCGACTTTGACGAAGGAGTGGAGAAATTATTTTGAAAAGCAAGGCGTCAAGACTTTGCCAATCAATTCTAAGGAGCAATCAACTGTTAAAAAAGTCACGGAAGCAGCTCAGTCTTTGATGAAAGAGAAAATCGCTCGGCAAAAAGAGCGCGGAATCCAAATTGAAACATTGCGAACCATGATTATCGGGATTCCTAATGTCGGAAAATCCACACTGATGAATCGTTTAGCCGGAAAAAAAATTGCTGTGACTGGAAATAAACCAGGTGTTACCAAAGGGCAGCAGTGGCTCAAGTCGAATAAGGACTTGGAAATTTTAGATACTCCAGGGATTCTCTGGCCTAAGTTTGAAGATGAAAAAGTTGCTTTGAAACTCGCTTTAACAGGAGCGATTAAAGACGATTTGCTTCCAATGGATGAGGTTACTATTTTTGGAATCAATTATTTCAAAGAACATTATCCAAAGGAGCTTCAAGAACGGTTCAAGCAAATGAACTTGGAAGAAGAAGCACCTGAAATCATTATGGATATGACACAAAAATTAGGATTTCGAGATGACTATGACCGCTTTTATCGTCTTTTCATAAAAGATATTCGCGATGGCAAGTTAGGACGTTATACTTTGGATACTTTAGGTGAGATACATGGCGACAATTAAAGAGATTCAAGAAATCTTATCTGAAATAACAGACATAGAGAGTCCTGTTTTTGAGCAATTTCGAGATGATAGTCGGGCTGGTGTCCACAAGCTCATTATGAAGCGTAAAAAACAAATCCAAGCTGAATTGGACGAAGACTGTCGTTTGGAGCAAATGCTACGATATGAAAAGGAGCTTTATGCTACTGGTTGCCAATATATCGCTGGGATTGATGAGGTTGGTCGTGGTCCCTTAGCAGGTCCTGTTGTGGCAGCAGCAGTTATTTTACCTAAAAACTGTAAAATCAAAGGTCTCAACGATAGCAAGAAAATTCCCAAGAAAAAGCACGAAGAAATCTATCAAGAAGTGCTAAAACAAGCCGTTGCAGTTGGTATTGGTGTCAAGGATAATCAAGTGATTGATAAGGTGAATATCTATGAAGCGACGAAATTAGCCATGTTAGAAGCTGTGGGAAATCTTGAAATCTCTCCGCAACATCTCTTGATTGATGCCATGCAGTTAGATGTTCAAGTTTCGCAAACGTCTATCATCAAAGGAGATGCTAATTCACTGTCTATTGCGGCCGCTTCGATCGTAGCCAAGGTGACGAGAGATCGCATGATGACTGATTATGAGCTAACTTATCCAGGCTATGACTTTGCACACAATGTTGGTTATGGAACCCAGCATCATTTAGATGGATTGAAACGAAAAGGAATCACTCCTATTCATCGCAAAACTTTTGAACCAATTAAATCCATGCTTGAAGAAGTCGAGGACAAGGGATGATTATTTCTAAAGTTTTAAATAATAATGTGGTCATTTCTGAAGAAAATCACCAAGAAGTAGTGTTGATGGGACGCGGATTGGCTTTTGGATGTAAAGCAGGAGATGATATTCGGGATAATCTGATTGAGAAAAAGTATGTCTTGTCAGAGAACAAGCGTGAATTAATGTTAGAATTACCTGCTGACATCATAGAAATGGCTGATAGAATTATCACTTACGCACATGCAAAAATAAATAAAACATTGCAAGATGGTGCCTTTTTAGCGATGGCTGACCACCTGTATGGTGTGGTTTTACGTATCCAAGATCATTTCTTTATGAAAAATTTCCTCATGTGGGATATTAAGCGATTTTTCCCTGACGAATTTGAAGTTGGCAAGTATGCCAATCAATTGTTGGGTGACTATTTAGGACAAGAATTACCTTTGGATGAAGCAGGCTTTATGGCTTTGACCATTGTCAATGCTGAATTAGATAGCGAAAATGTAGCCGCTCAAGATTTAACGCAACTAATGGAAGAAATCATGACAATCGTCAAATACAGCTTAGAGATCTCATTAGATGACGAGGATATTTATGTTCAACGCTTTATTACGCATCTGAAATTTTTTTGCGAACGTGTTTTAACGGACACCGGACATCAGGAGTTAGATGACAACGATATGTTTGATTTACTGAAAATTAAGTATCCATCAGCTTATGAAACGGCAACAAAGATTACCCAATATCTCAAGCAGACGCGAAATTATCAGACGTCTAATGATGAACAAATGTATCTAACCATTCACTTATCAAGAATGAAAAGGAACGTCAATGCAAACTGAATATGAAAAAATGATTGCAGGAGAATTATACAATCCGCAGGATTCCGAATTACGAAAATTGGTAACACGTTCTCGTCAATTTCAATACGCATTTAATGCAGAACAGGACGGTAAAAAAAGAAGTAAACTCGTAAAAGAATGGTTTGGCTCAACTGGTGAGAACATTTCGATGAAACCAAACTTTGTCTGCGATTATGGTATCAACATTCACTTAGGAGAAAATTTTTATTCTAATTGGAATTTGACCATGCTTGATGTTTGTCCGATTATTATTGGAAAAAATGCATTGTTTGGACCAAATTGTCAACTTCTGACTCCTCTTCATCCTTTAGATGCACAAGAGCGCATATCAGGCGTAGAGTACGGTGCACCAATTACCATTGGCAATAATTTCTGGGCGGGTGGCGGTGTAACGATTTTGCCTGGAGTAACATTGGGAGACAATGTCGTCGTTGGAGCAGGCTCGGTTGTTACCAAATCTTATGGTGATAATGTTGTTTTGGCTGGAAACCCGGCTCGAATTATTAAAGAATTAGATAAAATGTGAAAAGCGAGAAATTCTCGTTTTTTTAATTCCTTTTACGAATAATATAAGTGAAGTGTAATTAAAAAGTAAAAGGAATGATAAAATGGATAATTTTGATATTTATAAATTAAAAGAAGCTGGCTTGACCAATCAGCAGGTCATCAATGTTCTCTCGTATGCTGAGATACAAGAAAAAGAATTATCGGTAAAAGATATGGCAGTTGTTTCGGAATGCCGTAATCCTGCTCTTTTCATTGAAAAATATCTGCAGCTAGATGATGATTTATTACGTCAAGAATTTGAAAAGTTCTCATCCTTTTCTATCTTGGATGATGTGTATCCTTGGGATTTGAGCGAAATTTACAATCCGCCCGTTCTTCTTTTTTATAAAGGTAATTTGGATTTGCTAAAATTACCTAAAGTAGCTGTTGTAGGAAGTCGGAATAGTAGCCGAGTAGGCAGTCAATCCGTTCAAAAGATTATTAAAGAGCTAAGCAATGAATTGGTTATCGTGAGTGGTTTAGCACGCGGAATTGATACCTCGGCTCACATGGCAGCATTGCAAAATGGTGGTCGAACAATTGCAGTTATCGGAACGGGTCTAGACGTTTTTTATCCAAGGGCGAATAAAAAACTCCAATCGTATTTGGGAGAACATCATCTAGTACTTAGTGAATATAGTTCTGAAGCAGAGCCATTAAAATTTCATTTTCCAGAGCGTAATCGGATTATAGCAGGATTGTGCAGAGGGGTTATTGTTGCTGAAGCCAAAATGCGCTCAGGAAGTTTAATTACTTGTGAGCGCGCAATGGAAGAAGGACGAGATGTGTTTGCTATTCCAGGGTCAATTTTAGACGGCAGAAGTGATGGCTGTCATCATTTGATTCAAGAGGGTGCAAAGTGTGTCACATCAGGCGCTGACGTACTTTCTGAATTCCAATTTTAAAACAAGTTCTCCTATAAGAGAATGTTACTAGTTGACATCTTAAAAAAAATAGTTTAAACTCTATGAGGTTTATTACTTTTAGAAGGTGTTTACATTGGTAACAAAAACAAAGAAAAAAACAGCAATGAAAAAAAATCTGGTGATTGTAGAGTCGCCAGCTAAAGCAAAAACAATTGAAAAATATTTAGGACGGAACTATAAGGTTTTAGCCAGTGTTGGACATATTCGAGATTTGAAAAAGTCTACCATGTCCATCGATTTTGAAAACAACTATGAGCCAGAATATATCAATATTCGCGGGAAAGGTCCTCTTATCAATGATTTGAAAAAAGAAGCTAAAAAAGCGAAACAAGTCTATCTTGCAAGTGACCCGGACCGTGAAGGAGAAGCTATTTCTTGGCATTTGGCTCATATCTTAAATCTGGACGAGACAGATAAAAATCGTGTTGTTTTCAACGAAATCACGAAAGATGCAGTAAAAAATGCTTTTAAAGAACCGCGCCAGATTGACATGGATTTGGTAGATGCTCAACAAGCGCGTCGTGTCCTTGACCGTATTGTGGGGTACTCTATCTCTCCAATTCTCTGGAAAAAGGTCAAAAAAGGATTGTCAGCTGGACGTGTGCAATCTGTCGCCTTGAAGCTCATCATTGACCGTGAAAATGAAATCAATGCTTTTAAACCAGAAGAGTATTGGACGATTGACGGAACTTTCAAAAAAGGGGCTCGTCAATTTCAAGCAAGCTTTTACGGCATGAATGGCAAGAAGATGAAGCTTGCTACCAACGATAATGTAAAAAACGTTCTTTCTCATATTGAAGGTGATGAATTTACTGTCGAAAGCGTTGAGAAAAAGGAACGCAAGCGCAATGCTCCGCTGCCTTATACCACATCATCTATGCAGCAGGACGCTGCCAATAAAATTAATTTCCGAACTCGTAAGACCATGATGGTTGCTCAGCAACTTTATGAAGGAATTAATATCGGATCTGGTGTGCAAGGTTTGATTACCTATATGCGTACAGACTCCACTCGTATTAGTCCAGTGGCTCAAAACGAAGCTGCAACCTTTATTACAGACCGTTTTGGTGAGAAATATTCTAAACACGGGAGTAGAGTCCGAAATGCTTCTGGCGCACAAGACGCCCATGAAGCGATTCGTCCGTCAAGTGTGTTCAACACACCTGAAAATATCGCGAAATATCTAGATAAAGATCAATTGAAGTTATACACGCTGATTTGGAATCGTTTTGTGGCTAGTCAAATGACTGCAGCAGTATTTGACACTATGAGTGTGAAGTTGGAGCGAAACGGTGTTCAATTTGCTGCAAATGGTAGTCAAGTTAAATTCGACGGTTATCTAGCTATTTACAATGATTCTGATAAGAATAAAATGTTGCCTGATATGGAAAAGGGTGATACAGTGAAACGGGTCAACACCAATCCTGAACAGCATTTCACACAACCACCTGCTCGTTATTCTGAAGCGACCTTGATTAAGACATTGGAAGAAAATGGTGTCGGTCGTCCGTCAACTTATGCACCAACAATCGAAACTATTCAAAAGCGCTACTATGTCAAATTAGTTTCTAAGCGCTTTGAGCCAACTGAATTGGGAGAAATCGTGAATTCTCTGATTGTTGAATTTTTCCCAGATATTGTCAATGTGAAGTTTACCGCTGATATGGAGGCTAAACTAGATGATGTCGAAGTAGGAAAAGAACAATGGCAAAAGGTAATTGATGAATTTTATAAGCCATTTGAAAAAGAAGTTGCAAAAGCAGAAACTGAAATGGAAAAAATTCAAATCAAAGATGAACCGGCTGGATTCGACTGTGAAGTATGTGGAAGTCCTATGGTTATCAAATTGGGTCGCTATGGTAAATTCTATGCATGTAGCAATTTTCCTGACTGTCGTCATACTCAAGCGATTGTCAAAGAAATCGGTGTAGAGTGTCCTAAGTGTCACAAAGGGCAAATCATTGAGCGCAAAACCAAGCGCAATCGGCTTTTTTATGGTTGCAATCGCTATCCAGATTGTGACTTCACCTCTTGGGATAAACCGGTTGGTCGCTCTTGTCCGAAATGCGGTCAGTATCTTGTAGAAAAGAAAGTTCGTGGTGGAGGCAAGCAAGTTGTCTGCAGCAACGGGGATTACGAAGAAGAAAAAGTAAAATAAGTTAAAGATGTTTACGTAATTTATTTTATGTAAACTTTCTTTATATATAGCAAAGGAAACTGTATGAAAGAGAAATTTGATGAATTTTTAAAGATTGCAAAGGAATTGAACGGAATTGGAATCATTCCTTTGCTTATGGGTTCACTAGGGCTTGAACAGGTAACTGACCACGACTGGCAAGCACGAGATATTGATATCCATGTTCCAGGAGATCCTAGGGGATGGGACGCACCTGATGAGGTACGAATTTATGATTTTAAAAAGATTGAAACGATTATGAACCGGCTTGGCTACCAATTAGTAGATTTGCACGAGCACGAATTTCAAAAAGGAAATCTATCGGTTGAGTTTGGTAGCATGAATACTTTGGAAAACTTTGCTGGGATTCCTTTAGATGAATTGGTAAAACATGAAACAGCAGGGGTAATTTATTTTCTTCCTGATGTTGAACAATATCTTAAGATTTACACAGCATCTTCGCAAGATTCCTATCGAAATGACCAAAATAATGATAAGGATTTTGTTAAAATTGCTTATCTGGAAAAAATGTTAAAGAAATAGATACATGACCAATCATTATATTCTTTACACCAATGTTTGAGGATGGATACTAATAAGTTAGTGTATTTGCATTCTAGAAAGTCTCACTCGTCAGTAGGGGCTTTTTCTGTTATAATGGTTAAGAATAATTAGAAAGATTTGTGGGAGTCTCCTCCCAAAGAGGTATTTGTTTCATGTCTCAATCTTACATCAATGTCATAGGAGCTGGTCTTGCAGGTAGTGAAGCAGCCTATCAAATTGCTAAACGCGGTATTCCTGTTAAGCTGTATGAAATGCGAGGAGTGAAATCTACTCCACAACATAAGACTAGTGATTTTGCAGAGCTAGTCTGTTCTAACTCTCTACGGGGGGATTCGCTAACGAATGCGGTTGGTCTCTTAAAAGAAGAAATGCGCCGTTTGGATTCCATCATTATGAGAGCAGCAGAAGCTACGCGTGTTCCTGCTGGAGGAGCATTAGCAGTTGACCGTGACGGTTTTTCACAAATGGTGACTGATGAGGTGACAAACCACCCTTTAATCGAAGTTATTCGTGAGGAAATTACCAAAATTCCTGATGATACGATTACTGTTATTGCGACGGGACCTTTGACAAGTGATACACTCGCCGAAAAGATTCACGCGCTAAATGGTGGAGCTGGATTCTATTTTTATGATGCAGCAGCACCGATTGTAGATGTCAATACAATTGACATGGAGAAAGTTTACCTCAAATCTCGCTATGACAAGGGAGAGGCTGCTTATCTCAATGCTCCTATGACTAAGAATGAGTTTATGGCTTTTCATGACGCTTTGGTAAATGCCGAGGAAGCACCGTTAAATAGCTTTGAAAAAGAAAAATACTTTGAAGGCTGTATGCCGATTGAGGTGATGGCAAAAAGAGGAATAAAAACCATGCTCTATGGACCTATGAAGCCAGTTGGTTTGGAATACCCGGATGACTATAAAGGACCCCGTGACGGTGAATTTAAGACACCCTATGCAGTTGTGCAGCTTCGTCAGGACAATGCAGCTGGAAGCCTTTATAATATTGTTGGTTTCCAAACACACCTAAAATGGGGTGAACAGAAGCGCGTTTTTCGGATGATTCCGGGATTAGAAAATGCAGAATTTGTCCGCTATGGAGTTATGCACCGCAATTCTTACATGGATTCACCAAATCTCCTGACACAGACGTTCCAGTCTAAAAAACAAGAGAATATCTTCTTTGCAGGTCAGATGACCGGTGTAGAAGGGTATGTGGAATCCGCTGCATCTGGGCTGGTAGCCGGTATCAATGCAACTAGACTTTTCAATGGAGAAGAAGCTCTGGTCTTTCCAGAAACAACTGCTATTGGAAGCTTACCTCATTATATCACGCATGCTGATAGCAAACATTTCCAGCCAATGAATATCAATTTTGGAATTATCAAGGAGTTGGACGGTCCACGCATTCGAGACAAAAAAGAACGCTATGAAAAAATAGCAAAACGAGCGCTACAAGCTATCAAAAATTATCAAAATCTCTAGTTTTCTTTTGGAAAAGATAGAAATAATGATGATTTGTTATAAAAGTATTAAAAAAGTTAGGAATTCCCTAACTTTTTTGCATATTTTATGATATAATAGATAAAAATTTTGAAAATAGAAAGTTTTCTGACAATGAATCAATCCTATTTTTACCTTGAAGTAAGGGAACATGCATTAGAAGTGCCTTATAGCAAACAAAAGCGCCGTGTTCGAGTGCTACTTCCTAGAAATTATGAGCAAGATACTCAAAAATCCTATCCTGTAGTTTATTTTCACGATGGTCAAAATGTCCTTTATAGTAAAGAGTCTTTTAGTGGACATTCTTGGAAAATCATTCCAACGATTAAGAGAAATCCCGACATTGAAAAAATGATTGTGGTGGCGATTGACAATGACGGTTTTAATCGAATGAATGAGTATTCTGCATGGAAATATCAAGAATCAACTATTCCAGGTATGCAATTTGGCGGCAAGGGGACAGAGTATGCGGAGTTTGTCATGGAAGTTGTTAAACCCTTTGTTGACGAGTATTATCGTACCAAGTCAGACCGAGCGCACACGGCTATGGTTGGTTCTTCTTTAGGCGGAAACATTACGCAGTTTATGGGAATTGAATACCAAGAGCAAATTGGATGCTTGGGTATTTTCTCATCTGCAAACTGGCTGCACCAGGAAGCGTTCAATCGTTATATAGAACGCCATAACTTATTAGCAGATCAGCGGATTTATATTTATGTTGGAACAGAAGAGGCAGATGACACCGATAAAAGCTTAATGGCTGGCAATATCAAGCAAGCTTATATTGATTCGTCATTAACCTACTTCCGTCAGTTAATTGCGGGCGATTTAGATTTGGAAAATCTGTTGTTTCATATCCAAGCTGGAGCAGAACACAATGAAGTAGCCTGGGCTGAGCATTTACCTGATTGTCTTCGCTTCTTTAGCGAAAAATGGTAAATAAATTAATTAAAAATATGAGGAGAGAGTATTTATATGCATGTTGAATTTTTAAGTCATTGGAGCGGTCATTTGAATCGTGAAATGTATGTGAATCGTTATGGACACGCTGGGATACCTGTAGTCGTTTTTGCTTCATCGGGAGGCAGTCACAATGAATATGCAGATTTTGGTATGATTGAGGCTTGCTCATGGTTTATCGAAACAGGAAAAATTCAATTCTTCACTTTGAGTAGTGTAGATAGTGAAAGCTGGCTGGCTGATTGGAAAGCTCCTCACGACCGCGCGGAAATGCACCGAGCTTATGAGCGCTATGTCATTGAGGAAGCCATTCCTTTTATCAAGCATAAAACAGGTTGGTTTGATCCAATGATGACGACAGGTTGTTCTATGGGAGCCTATCACGCTGTTAATTTTTTTCTCCAGCACCCCGATGTCTTTAACAAGGTCATCGCCCTCAGCGGAGTTTACGATGCCCGCTTCTTTGTCGGTGATTGTTTAGATGATGAAGCAATTTATCAAAATTCACCAGCAGATTACATTTGGAATCAAAACGATGGTTGGTTTATTGACCGCTATCGCAATGCTGATATCATTGTCTGTACAGGACTTGGTGCATGGGAGCAGGACGGACTACCTTCTTTCTATACCTTAAAAGAAGCCTTTGAGCATAAGAATATTCTTGCATGGTTTGCTGAATGGGGATATGATGTTTCGCATGACTGGATTTGGTGGCGCAAGCAAATGCCGTATTTTCTAAGTCAATTAAACTTATGATTAGAAAGGAAACAATATTATGAACTATATCGTTATTTCACCTTATTATCCACAAAATTTTCAACAATTTACCGTTGAACTTGCAAATAAAGGAATTACTGTTTTGGGCATCGGGCAGGAACCTTATGATCAACTAGATCAACCTTTGAAAAATGCTTTAACAGAATATTTTCGTGTGGAAAATCTAGAAAATCTCGATGAAGTTAAACGTGCTGTAGCTTTCCTTTTTTACAAGCATGGACCAATTGACCGCATTGAGTCACACAATGAATATTGGTTGGATCAAGACGCTCAACTACGTGAACAATTTAATGTTGTAGGACCAAAACCAAAAGACTTGAAAAAGACAAAATTTAAGTCTGAAATGAAGAAACTCTTTAAAAAGGCTGGAGTTCCTGTCGTTCCTGGTCAAATTGTAAAAACCTTGCAGGCAGTTGACATGGCTGTCAGTAAAATTGGACTTCCGATGATTGCAAAGCCAGACAATGGAGTTGGCGCAGCAGGAACTTATAAATTGGAAACCACTGAAGATGTTGAACAATTTAAACAAGAGTGGGATAAGCAAACCGTTTATTTCTTTGAAAAATTCGTTGATTCTGGACAAATTTGTACGTTTGACGGATTACTGGATTCAAAAGGAAATATTGTGTTTTCAACAACTTTTGATTATGCTTATACCCCTTTAGATTTAGTTTTGAATCATTATGAAAACTCATATTATATTATAAAAGATATGGATCCAAAATTACGTCAATATGGGGAAGTTATCATTAAAGCGTTTGGCATGAAAGAACGCTTCTTTCATATTGAATTTTTCCGTGACGGAGATGATTATATTGCCATAGAATACAATAATCGTCCAGCAGGTGCTTTTACGATTGATTTGTATAACTTTGCTCACTCCATTGACCTTTATCGTGGATATGCAGATATTGTGAATGGCGAACCTTTCCCACAACCTCAAGTCGAAGCACAATATGGCTTGGTTACTTCACGCCGTTCAACCTCAAATTATGTGTATTCAGAAGAAGAATTGCGTGCAAAGTACGGCGATAAATTAAAAGCAGTCAAAATCATGCCAAAGGCATTTGCAGACTTACAAGGAGATGTTCATTATATTTTGACAACACCAAGTCGTTCGGAAATCGATCAAATGATAGAGGATTTTGGGAAAAAGTAGAAAAATCTATTTGTGAAATTTTTATTTAGTCAATTCAAATCAGCTTGCCAGCAAGGTTAGCTGATTTTTCTTTGTGAAATTGTTCAAGCATAAATTTTGACAGTATTTTTTAGTT
Organism: Streptococcus anginosus; assembly: GCF_900636475.1. Classification (NCBI taxonomy): domain Bacteria; kingdom Bacillati; phylum Bacillota; class Bacilli; order Lactobacillales; family Streptococcaceae; genus Streptococcus; species Streptococcus anginosus. Next base: position 621,582 of record NZ_LR134283.1, on the reverse strand, counting down.
TGGATAGAATGAAATTATAGAATTACACTCATAGAAAGGCTCGACTATGTCAACTTTAGATAAAAATCTTTTGCTAGAGATGTTTCGTAAAATGGAAGAGATCCGTCGGATGGACTTAAAAATTGCCCAACTCGTAAAAAAGGGGAAAGTTCCAGGAATGACTCACTTTTCTGTTGGAGAAGAAGCAGCTAGCGTTGGAGCTATGCTGGCCCTCAATCCTGATGATTTGATTACTTCTAACCACCGTGGTCATGGTCAGGCGATTGCCAAAGGAATTGATCTGAACGGCATGATGGCAGAAATCATGGGCAAATATAACGGAACCTGCAAAGGAAAAGGTGGCTCCATGCACATTGCTGATTTGGATGCCGGAAACTTAGGAGCAAATGGTATCGTTGGCGGAGGCATGGGAATTGCAGTCGGTGCCGCCCTCACTCAGCAAATGCACCAAACAGATAAAATCGTGGTTTGCTTCTTTGGTGACGGAGCAACGAACGAAGGTATTTTTCATGAAGCGGTTAATATGGCTTCTATTTGGAATTTGCCAGTGATTTTCTATTGTATCAATAATGGCTATGGTATTTCTGCGGATATTAAGAAAATGACCAATATAGAGCACATTCATGAGCGGAGTGCTGCCTATGGTATTCCTGGCATCTTTATCCAAGACGGGAACAACGTTATTGAGGTCTATGAAGGTTTTCAAAAAGCTGTTAAATACGTTCGAAGTGGTAAAGGGCCTGTCTTGATTGAAAGTGTTACTTATCGCTGGTTAGGACATTCTTCTTCTGATCCTGGTAAGTATCGAACGCGCAAAGAAGTAGAGGAGTGGAAGAAAAAAGACCCAATCGAAAATCTTCGTAAATACTTGCTAGCAAATCAGATTGCAAGCGACGAAGAGTTAGAAGCTATCCAAGCAGAGGTTAAAGAAGCAGTGGAAGCATCTGTAAAATTTGCAGAGGAAAGTCCATTCCCACCGCTTGAGTCAGCTTTTGAAGATATTTACGCGGACTAAGAGAGGAGATAAAATGGAAACAAAAACAATGTCCTTCCGTGATACCATTATCCTTGCTATGTCTGAGGAAATGCGTCACGATGAAAATGTGTTGTTAATGGGAGAAGATGTCGGTATTTTCGGAGGAGATTTCGGAACATCTGTCGGAATGTTAGAAGAATTCGGTCCAGAACGAGTACGTGATTGTCCAATTTCTGAAGCAGCTATTTCAGGAGCTGCAGCAGGATCGGCCATGACTGGACTACGCCCAATTGTAGATATGACTTTTATGGATTTTTCTGTCATTGCCATGGATGCAATTGTCAACCAAGCTGCTAAAACGCGTTATATGTTCGGTGGTAAAGGTCAGGTTCCGATGACAATTCGCTGCGCAGCTGGAAATGGTGTCGGATCAGCTGCTCAACACTCACAATCTTTGGAATCTTGGTTTACCCACATTCCAGGTTTAAAGGTCGTGGCACCTGGCACTCCTGCGGATATGAAAGGGTTGCTAAAATCTTCTATCCGCGACAACAATCCTGTTATTATTCTTGAGTACAAGTCAGAATTCAACCAAAAAGGCGAAGTTCCGCTTGATCCTGATTATACAATCCCTCTCGGTGTTGGTGACATCAAAAAAGAGGGAACGGACGTGACAGTTGTGACCTATGGAAAAATGCTCCGTAGGGTTATGCAAGCAGCTGAAGAATTGGTAGAAGAAGGCATTTCAGTAGAAGTGGTTGATCCTCGTACCTTGGTGCCTCTGGACAAGGATATCATTATCAACTCAGTCAAAAAAACAGGAAAAGTCGTTCTAGTCAATGATGCCCACAAAACTAGTGGTTATATCGGTGAAATTTCTGCTATCATTTCCGAATCAGAAGCATTTGACTATTTGGATGCACCAATTCGCCGTTGTGCTGGCGAAGATGTTCCTATGCCCTATGCTCAGAATCTTGAAAATGCTATGATTCCGACAGTTGAAAGTATCAAAGAGGCTATCCGTAAGACTTATCATAAAGAGTAAACTGGAAATAAACGGCAAATTTAGGTTTACATAACTTTAATTATGTAAAATAATTTAAAGTTTATCCCCGATTTTTGCTAATATTAACAGTAGAAACTTTGTGAAAACAAAGAAATAGGGCAAATATTGCCTCAACCAATGAATTATTTAAGAATGAGAGAGAACATGGATGACAAAAAATTAAGAGCGACCCCTGCTGCTAGAAAATTAGCAGATGACTTGGGTATCAATCTCTATGACGTATCTGGTACTGGTGCAAAGGGACGCGTTCACAAAGAAGATATTGAAAGTTATCGAGAATCCAATATTATGAAAATTACGCCCCTTGCAAAACGTATTGCAGAAGAAAATAACATCGCTTGGCAGGAAATCCAAGGGACAGGCGTGCACGGCAAGATTATGAAAAAGGATATTCTGGCTTTGCTGCCTGAAAATGTTGAGTCAGACAGCATCAAGTCACCTGCTCAGATTGAGAAAGCGGAAGAAATATCTGACAACATCACTCCTTATGGAGAAATTGAGCGCCTTCCAATGACGCCAATGCGAAAAGTCATTGCCCAAAGAATGCTTGATTCTTACCTGACAGCGCCAACTTTCACTCTCAATTATGATGTAGATATGACAGAGCTGCTGGCGCTGCGTAAAAAGGTTTTAGAGCCAATCATGGAAGCGACAGGAAAGAAAATCACGGTCACAGACTTGCTTTCTATGGCAGTTGTTAAAATCTTAATGAAGCACCCTTATCTCAATTCGTCTCTGACAGAAGATGGGCAAACCATTATCATGCACAAGTATGTCAATCTGGCTATGGCTGTTGGGATGGACAATGGGCTTATGACACCAGTGGTTTACAATGCTGAAAAAATGAGTCTGTCTGAGTTAGTCGTTGCCTTTAAGGATGTGATTGAACGGACTTTAAATGGAAAATTAGCACCAAGCGAATTGCAAAACTCAACTTTTACGATTAGTAATCTAGGAATGTTTGGTGTTCAATCGTTCGGCCCAATTATCAATCAACCCAATTCAGCGATTTTGGGCGTTAGCTCAACCGTTGAAAAACCAGTCGTAGTGAACGGAGAGATTGTTATTCGACCAATTATGAGTCTTGGATTAACCATTGATCACCGAGTCGTGGACGGTATGGCAGGTGCTAAATTCATGAAAGACCTAAAAGAACTGATTGAAGACCCAATTTCAATGTTGGTATAAGAGAAAGTTTAAATGAGAGGAAAATAAAAACATGGCCTTAGAAGTAATTATGCCAAAAGCCGGCGTTGATATGACAGAAGGACAGATTGTTCAATGGAATAAAAAAGTTGGCGAATTTGTAAAAGAAGGAGAAATCCTTCTAGAAATCATGACAGATAAAGTCAGCATGGAGTTAGAAGCAGAGGAAGACGGCTACTTGATTGCTATCTTGAAAGGAGACGGTGAGATTGTTCCTGTAACGGAAGTTATCGGTTATCTGGGCGAAGAAGGAGAAAATATTCCGACTACTGTGGCTGCTTCAGATGATAGTCCAACACCACCAACTGCAACCACAACTTCTAACGATGATAATAAGAGTGATGACGCTTATGATATTGTGGTTATTGGTGGCGGACCAGCTGGTTATGTGGCGGCGATCAAAGCCACTCAATTAGGAGGCAAGATTGCCCTTGTTGAAAAATCTGAATTAGGTGGAACCTGCCTCAACCGTGGCTGTATCCCGACTAAGACCTATCTTCACAATGCGGAAATTATTGAAAGTCTAGCCCATGCAGCAAATCGTGGTATTATCATTGAAAATCCAAACTTTACTGTCAATATGGATAAAGTTTTGGAAACCAAAAACAAGGTTGTCAATACACTTGTCGGAGGCGTTGCAGGTCTGCTTCGCAGCTACGGCGTTGATGTTTACAAAGGAATTGGTACCATTACCAAAGATAAGAATGTCTTGGTGAATGATGCTGAACTTCTTGAGACCAAGAAGATTATCTTAGCTGGTGGATCAAAAGTCAGCAAGATTAACGTTCCAGGCATGGAATCATCACTTGTTATGACTAGCGATGATATTCTGGATATGAAGGAAGTTCCAGAAAGTTTAGTAATCATTGGTGGTGGCGTTGTTGGTATTGAGCTAGGACAGGCTTTCATGACCTTTGGTAGCAAGGTGACGGTTGTCGAAATGATGAATCGGATTGTTCCAGCTATGGATGCAGAAGTCTCTAAAAACCTTCGGCTCATTCTTGAGCGCAAGGGGATGACCATTTTGACAGAGACCAAGCTGGAAGAAATTGTCGAAGAAAATAGCAAGCTCTGCATCAAAGTTGCAGGAAAGGAAGATATCATAGCTGATAAAGCTTTGCTTTCTATCGGACGCGTGCCTGATTTGGAAGGCATTGGCGAGGTTGACTTTGAACTAGACCGCGGTCGTATCAAGGTCAATGAATATATGGAAACTTCTGTTTCAGGAATTTACGCACCTGGAGACATTAACGGTACCAAGATGTTGGCGCATGCAGCTTTTCGTATGGGAGAAGTAGCTGCAGAGAATGCTCTCAAAGGCAATCACGTAGTTGCTAAATTAAATCTAACTCCAGCAGCTATTTACACTTTGCCAGAAGTTGCGGCAGTCGGTCTGACAGAAGAACAAGCTCGCGAAAGATACGATGTAGCTATCGGTAAATTCAACTTCGCAGCAAACGGACGAGCTATTGCATCGGATACTGCTCAAGGATTTGTCAAAGTGATTGCTGATAAGAAATACGGAGAAGTTCTCGGTGTTCACATCATCGGTCCCGCTGCAGCCGAGTTAATTAATGAAGCCTCTACTATCATCGAAATGGAAATCACGGTGGAAGAAATGCTCAAGACCATTCACGGTCATCCGACATTCTCAGAAGTTATGTACGAAGCATTTGCAGACGTACTCGGCATGGCTATTCATGCTCCTAAGAAAAGATAAGAGGCACTATGAAATACATTATCAATAATAGTAACGATACAGCTTTCAATATCGCTCTTGAGGAATATGCTTTCAAGCATCTCCTTGATGAAGATATGATTTTCTTGCTTTGGATCAATAAACCCTCTATCATTGTCGGACGTCATCAGAATACTATTGAAGAAATCAATCGTGACTATGTCCGAGAGCATGGCATTGAGGTGGTTCGTCGTATCAGTGGAGGTGGAGCCGTCTATCACGATTATAACAATCTTAACTACACCATTATTTCCAAAGAATCTGAGAACAAAGCCTTTGATTTTAAGAGCTTCTCTATTCCGGTCATCAAGACCTTGGAAGCATTAGGTGTAAAAGCCGAATTTACAGGGCGCAATGATTTGGAAATTGACAGTAAAAAGTTCTGTGGGAATGCACAAGCCTACATCAATGGTCGAATCATGCACCACGGTTGCTTGCTGTTTGACGTAGAGTTATCTGTCTTGGCGAATGCCTTAAAAGTTTCCAAAGATAAGTTTGAGTCCAAAGGCGTCAAATCTGTCCGTGCCCGCGTGACCAATATCGTGGATGAGCTGCCTGAAAAGATTACTGTAGAGCAATTTCGTGACCTCCTGCTAGACTACATGAGGAAAGAATATCCAGCAATGACAGAATATATCTTCTCCGATGCTGAACTAGCTGAAATCAACCATATCAAGGAAACTAAATTTGCTACTTGGGATTGGAACTATGGCAAATCGCCAGCATACAATGTTCGTCGTGGTACCAAGTTTACTAGTGGTAAAGTCGAAATCTTTGCCAATGTTGTTCAGTCAAAAATCGAAAACATCAAAATTTACGGAGATTTCTTTGGAATCGAAGATGTAGCAGCAGTAGAAGAAGTCCTCAAGGGTGTTAAATATGAAAGAGAAGATGTTTTAAATGCTCTTGAAAACCTGGATATTTCTCGCTATTTCGCTGGAATTAGCCAAGAAGAAATTGCAGAAGCAGTGGTTGGCTAAATCACAAGACTATAACAAAATAAAAACATTCTTACATTTATTTAACTAAGGATGTTTTTTCTATAGTTTGAAGAAGTTGGTTATCAGAATGTTCAGATGCTTCTGGGATACACCACAGCCAATAATCGCTTGGAGAATATCCGTTTTGGAGCAAGTTCCTTATTATCGAACCCTACAGAAATTATTGGATAGATTTTTTATAAAGAGGACGAAACATCATAGCAAATGCGAGGTTTTCCTTCATTATTATATTGACAAGCAACTAGAAAAGTACTAGACTAAAGTTAGAAATACATCATAAAATGTCACAAAAATCTGTCAAACTTCTTCGTTTTAGAAAGGATGGTTACTATGGCTAAATTAGATGGAAAAGTTGCTTTGATTACTGGAGCTGCTGTCGGTCTGGGTCAGGGCATTGCCTCAGTCTATGCCAAATATGGCGCCAAGCTCTGCCTTTTCGATCGAGACCCTCAAGTAGAAGCAACTGCTCAAGAACTTCGTGACAGCTACCAAATAGATATTATCAGCTATATCGGTGATGTCAGTCGTCTAGAAGATTTGGAAGCGGCTGTCTCTCAGACTATCCAAGCCTTTGGGCATCTTGATATTGCCTGCTGTAATGCTGGTATCTGCAAGCTGGCGCCCTTTGAAGAAATGACAGACCAGATACGGGATCAACATATTAATGTCAATATCAAGGGAGTTTGGAACACTTGTCAGGCAACCATCAAGCCCATGTTGAAACAGAGAGCAGGCGCTATCGTCATCGCATCATCTGTAACAGGCGATTTGGTTGCTGATGCTGGAGAAGCAGCTTACGCGATGACCAAGGCAGCTCTGGTCGGCTTAACCAAGGCCTTGGCAGTAGAATATGCCGATCGCAATATCCGAGTTAACTGCAGCCAGCTAGGCTATGCTCGGACACCGATGGTCGAAAAAATGGCCCTGGAATCCAACCCAGAACATCCAGAAGTTCCTATTCAAGATATTGCGGTCGCTGTTCCAATGAAAAGATTAGCTAAACCGCAAGAAGTAGGGGAACTCTTTGCCTTTTTAGGTAGTGATGAATCCTCCTATCTTACAGGATCTCAAATTGTCATTGACGGCGGTAGTACCCTACCAGAAACTATGAGCATGGGCACAAACTAGCAGCATTTAGCTCAATTCAAATAAAAAGTTTGCATACCTTAAATTATGCAAACTTTTTATTTTATAAATTATCCAATGCATTTTTTTGTTCGTCATTAACAATATGGGTGTAGAGATCTGTAACTTGAGTACTGGCATGTCCTAGCTGATGACTGACCAAAACTTGAGATTTAGTAGCATCATAAAGTCGAGTAGCCAGCGTATGGCGGAGTTTGTGAGGTGTCACTCGAACTTTGAAATCTTCAGAATACTTAGCAACCATCTTTTCTACACTAGAAGCATCAATCCGGTTAGGAACACCTCTATATTCTGTCAAAAAGAGGGCAGTGTCTGATTTTTCAGCTTTATAACGTTTAGAGCGAACCTCCAGGTACCTTTCCAAATAAGCTTTGGCAAAAGCTGCAACATTGACAGAATCTCTTTTCCCGCCCTTACGAGTAACTTCAATGACCATCATTTTGAGATTTAGGTCTTTCAAATCAAGATTTACTGCCTCGGATAGACGAACACCAGATGCAAGAAGCAGTGCTATGATTGCCAAATCTCGCTCTTTATTTTTGTCAAAAGAGGAGAGAGCCCGATTTGATAAATTTTTAGGGTATTCTTCATCAATATAATTCAAAAATTGTTCAGTTTCTTCGCCCAAAAAGAGTTTTTGCTTGATGTTTTCAGCGCGCGCAGCTAAAGTCTCTCTCTTTTTCTTAGTAGACACTTTTTTCATGACATTACGATAGAAATAAGGTTCCCCATTCTCGTTTTCCACCTCTTCAGTTAAATATTTATAAAGGCTAGAGAGAGCAGAAAGAGTTCGATTAATGGTGGTTTGCGATACTCCGTTTTGCGTAGTATTAGCATTAAGCAATGGACGCTCCCGTAAGTAAAGAATAAACGCTTCCATATCTTTTTTAGTCATATTTTCCAATACTGACAGAGGAATTTCTGCAATCTGCGGCCCATCAGCAATTCCAGAGTCTAAAATCCAATGAAAAAAGCGATCATATTCTTTGAGATATTCATATAAGGTTGTAAAACTGTATGGAACAGTCAATTTAGACTGATAGTATTCCAAAACGTACCAAGGCATGATGGCCTTTAGTTTTTCAATTCTTTCTAACAATATTTCGCGTTTCATTAAGATATTCTCCATCATTTTCTATAAATAGAAGTATAGCACACTCCTGTATTTTTTTCAAGAAAATTATAGTTTTTCGGAAAGATGTATGTAAGGGGCTATTGAAAGATTCGTTTCTTTACTTTGTAACAGATAATACACAATACAAAATAAGATCGGTTGGAATCACTGAATTTTATACAACTGATCTTGTTATATTATCAATATCGTTATCGTTTTGAATATCTTGGTTTTGTTTTTTTATATTTTCTAGTTCAGTAAGTATTTTGCATAAAGACAATTCGGTTGGCGTAAGCTGCTCTATCATGAGTGACTAAAACAATAGTCACACCTTTTTTGTTGATTTCTTTAAAGCTTTCCATCACTTTCTGGCTGATTTTTGAGTTTAAAGCACCTGTAGGTTCATCAGCAAATAAAAGTTCTGGTTGATTTATCATAGCACGACGCACGACAGATACCTGCGCGTTGTAATTGTCCTCCTGAAATTTCTCGAATTACACGTTTATCATCAAATGTCAATAGTTTTTCCAAAAAAATAAAACAGCCCACCAAATTGAACTGCTTTATTCCAATCATCATTTACTACAAAATATGTTTATTTTCGTTTTTTCTTAGCCTTTTTCATTTTATTTGCCATACGTTTCATGGCTTGTTTGGTTGCAAATTCGCCGATTTTTCCTTTAAGTCCGCCACCAAATATCTGGCTCATATCAGGATTACCAGCTCCCCCTAAAGCGGACATATCCATGTTTTGAAGTGCTGACATATCCATCCCGTTCATATTTGGCATATTTTTTGGTAAATTATTAGGGTTGAGCCCCATCTGCTTCATCATTTTATTCATATCACCAGACATGACACCTTGCATGACTTGCTTTGCTTGGTTAAAGTCTTTGATAAATTTGTTGACTTCGACAAAGCTATTACCAGAACCTGCAGCAATCCGACGGCGACGACTTGGATTAAGAAGGTCGGGATTTTCTCGTTCAGCTGGTGTCATGGATGATACAATGGCACGTTTGCGAGCAATTTCATTTTCATCTACCTTAAAATTCTTCATGGCAGGATTATTGGCCATACCAGGAATCATCTTTAGTAGATCCTCCATTGGACCCATATTTTGAACCTGATCTAGTTGGTCAATGAAATCATTAAAATCAAAGGTATTTTCTCGTATTTTTTCAGCCATCTCAAGTGATTTTTGCTCATCGTACTCCTGAGAGGCTTTTTCAATTAGGGTCAGCATGTCTCCCATGCCCAAAATCCGACTAGACATCCGATCTGGGTGGAAAGTTTCAATGTCTGTAATTTTTTCCCCAGTACCAGTAAATTTAATCGGTTTACCAGTAATTTGGCGGACGGATAAAGCGGCACCACCACGTGTATCGCCATCAATCTTAGTCAGAATAACTCCAGTTACTTCTAACTGAGCATTGAATTCACGAGCTACATTGGCAGCTTCTTGCCCAATCATGGCATCGACAACCAAGAGAATTTCATTTGGTTGAGCAAGTGCTTTGACATCACGCAGCTCATTCATGAGTTTCTCATCGATTTGCAGACGACCAGCTGTATCAATCAACACATAGTCATTGTGATTAGCCTTGGCTTGCTCCAGACCTTGACGAACAATCTCGACTGCTGGTACTTCTGTTCCTAACGAAAATACTGGCACATCAATTTGTTGACCAAGAGTTTTGAGCTGATCAATAGCTGCCGGACGATAAATATCAGCAGCAATCATCAAAGGTCGAGCAGCTTCTTCTTTCTTAAGTTTATTGGCTAATTTTCCTGCAAATGTAGTCTTACCAGCCCCTTGGAGACCGACCATCATGATAATGGTCGGAATTTTAGGAGATTTGATAATTTCTGCTGTATCAGAACCCAATACAGTGGTCAATTCTTCGTCAACAATCTTGATAATTTGTTGAGCAGGATTTAATGTATCAATAACTTCGTGTCCGACAGCGCGCTCGCGAACTTTTTTGATAAAGTCTTTGACAACTGGTAAAGCTACATCGGCTTCCAAGAGTGCCATACGAATTTCTTTGGTCGCTTCTTGGACATCACTCTCTGAAATTTTTCCTTTTCTTCGTAGATTTTTAAAGACGTTTTGTAAACGTTCAGTTAAACTTTCAAATGCCATAAATTTTATTTCTCCTAGTTAATTTCTATGTTATTGGTTATTGAATTTTGTGTTTTTTGAGTCAACAATTCACTACTCTCGATTGTCAATACCAGATAAAATCGAAATTTGCTCTTGTAAATAGGTGTCATCTGCATACTTTTCCATTATTTGATCAAAAATCTGACTTCTGACGATATAATCTGAATACATGTGCAGTTTCATTTCGTAGTCTTCGAGAATCTTTTCTGTTCGTTTGATATTGTCATAAACAGCCTGACGACTAACTTGAAATTCTTCAGCAATCTCAGCTAAACTATAATCATCCGCATAGTAAAGCTCGATATAATTCATTTGTTTATCTGTTAAAAGCGCTGCATAAAACTCAAAAAGAGCATTCATTCGGTTGGTTTTTTCAATTTCCATAAAGATTATTATATCAAAAAATACAGATAAACTCTACTAGTGAAGAGCTTTACTCACTAAAAAACACTCTTAAATCACTAAGGGTGTTTACGTATATTAAATTATGTACTTTAAATCAGTTATTTTCCAGATAAAATTCAAACCGTTCACCGACATACTGACTTTTAACATATTCAAAAGCGGTGCCATTGTCAAAATAAGAAATCTGTGTCAAACCAAGAATGGCGTGTCCTCTAGGAATTTCTAAGTACTGCGCAATCTTTTCTTTTGCAAGACGAGCATAAATGGTCTGTTGAGATTTTCCGATTTTATAGCCATGTTCTTGTAAGGTTTGAAAAAAATGCTTCGTAATTTCTTCTTTATTAAAATTTTTGATGAATTTCTCTGGAATTGAAGCGACTTCATAAACTACAGGAATGTGATTAGCATACCGTACTCGTTCCATACGAATGACGTTTTCCGTCTTCTCAATTCCTAATTTTTCGACCTCTTCTTTACTTGGCAGTGTTCGACGGTAAGAAATCAATTGACTTGAAGGTGTCTTGCCTTGGGATTTGATGATTTCTGTAAAGCTGGTTGTGCCGCGCATCTTTTCCTGAACCCGTGTACTGGCTACAAATGTACCGCTACCCATACGGCGCTCTAGCACTCCTTCTTCGACTAAAAGAGTGATTGCCTGACGAAGTGTCATGCGGCTAACCTCAAATTGTTCAGCTAAATCGCGCTCACTTGGCAGACGTTGCCCGATTTTCCAGATTTCCTCGTCAATTTCTTTTTTTATTTGATCGTGAATTTTAATATAAGCTGGAAGCATAGTAACCCCTTTCAAGAATGGTTTCCTCTCTTCATTGTATTATCAATTGAAATAAAAGTCAATCGCTACTTAATGTTATTGGAAAAAGTCTTTATTTTGTGTTAGAATAAACAAAGAAAAGTCTTTTAAGAAAGGGAAGAAATGACAACTACAACTGAATTGCAAGATGTCGAAAGAATTATTGTACTGGATTATGGGAGCCAATACAATCAGCTTATTTCACGCAGAATCCGCGAGATTGGTGTTTTTTCTGAGCTGAAAAGCAATAAAATCACAGCTGCTGAGGTTCGTGAGATAAATCCAGTCGGAATCATTTTGTCAGGTGGACCAAAGTCTGTATATGAAGCAGGAGCATTTGACATTGATCCTGAAATTTTAGAATTGGGTATTCCAATTTTGGGAATTTGCTATGGAATGCAGCTTTTGACTCACAAATTAGGTGGGAAAGTTGTACCTGCTGGAAATGCCGGAAACCGTGAGTACGGTCAATCCGAGCTCACTCATACTGTCTCTAAACTGTTTGCAGGAACTCCTGAAAAACAAATCGTTCTCATGAGTCACGGAGATGCTGTCACCGAAATTCCTCAAGGATTTGTACGTACTGGTACTTCTGCCGACTGTCCATTTGCAGCTATTGAGCAACCTGAAAAGCAGATTTATGGCATTCAATTTCACCCTGAAGTACGCCACTCTGTTTATGGGTATGATATTCTACGCAATTTTGCTTTGAATATTTGTGGCGCCAAAGGCGACTGGTCAATGGATAACTTTATTGAAATGCAAATCAAGCGAATTCGAGAAACGGTTGGCGATAAACGTGTTCTTCTCGGGCTTTCAGGCGGTGTTGATTCATCCGTTGTTGGCGTTCTCCTTCAAAAAGCTATCGGAGACCAGCTTATCTGCATCTTTGTAGATCATGGATTGCTCCGTAAGGGCGAAGCAGATCAAGTCATGGATTCCCTTGGAGGAAAATTCGGTCTGAATATCATCAAAGCAGACGCTGCCAAACGTTTCCTTGATAAATTAGCTGGTGTTTCTGATCCAGAGCAAAAGCGTAAAATCATCGGCAATGAATTTGTCTACGTCTTTGATGATGAAGCAAGTAAGCTGAAAGATGTGAAATTCCTCGCACAAGGAACACTTTACACAGATGTCATTGAGTCTGGTACAGATACTGCCCAAACAATCAAATCACACCATAACGTTGGTGGACTTCCTGAAGACATGCAGTTCAAGCTGATTGAACCTCTGAACACCCTCTACAAAGATGAAGTTCGCGCGCTTGGTACAGAACTTGGTATGCCAGATGAAATTGTTTGGCGTCAGCCATTCCCGGGTCCAGGACTTGCTATACGTGTCATGGGGGAAATTACAGAAGAAAAACTCACCACTGTACGTGAATCCGACGCCATTCTCCGCGAAGAAATTGTGAAAGCTGGACTCGATCGTGATATTTGGCAATACTTCACTGTGAATACTGGTGTTCGTTCGGTAGGTGTCATGGGAGATGGTCGAACTTATGACTACACTATTGCAATTCGTGCTATTACTTCTATTGACGGAATGACCGCAGATTTTGCTAAAATTCCTTGGGAAGTATTGCAAAAAATCTCTGTTCGTATCGTCAATGAAGTAGCTCATGTTAATCGTATTGTCTACGATATTACTAGCAAGCCACCAGCAACGGTTGAGTGGGAATAAGTCAACTATAATATTTAAATATTTTTTATTGGTTTTACAAGGATTGACACGTTATTTCATATACTTACCGCAACTTTTAGTTAAGTTATTCCCTGCCCATATCCCTGCTTTTAACCCCCAACGCTAAATTTTATGCGTTGGGGGTTAATTTCTATATTCATTTTTTCTTAATTACTTGGTTACCTTTAAACTTTACTTTACTCTCAACACCATATTTGATATCAATATCGCCTTCTATAGCTTGTGCAACACTTTCATCATTCCTTGACCATAGGTGCGCATAGTGTTTTAGTGTTATCTCTGGGCTTGAATGCCCTAGTCTTCGAGAAATAACTAAGACATCAATATTATGCTCATTGATAAGATAACTTGCATGGCTATGTCTTAATCCTTTGGCCTGTATTTGATGGACACCGCTGATATCAGCATGACGCTTAATAATTCTATTAATTGTTGAACGGTGTAGTGGTGCTTTTGAATAACTGATGATGAACGGACCTATATATTGCTTTTCTTGTCGCTGTTTCCATTTAACCAACAGTTGAATAGTTGTATCATCTAAGGAAATAGTACGCTGACTACTAACAGTTTTTGTATAACTCTTTACTCTATAATTTGCTTTACCTCTCATTTCTAATGTACCGTGTATTCGCATTTTTTTATTTTCTAAGTCTATATCCGCCCATTTTAATGCTAATCCCTCAGATACTCTAATTCCAGTCATATAATATAACCAGATTGCGATAAACGACATATGCTCATAAAGATCATCTATGTAAAAGCTTGTCAGTACCTTCTCAAACTCTGCCTTAGTCCAGTAAGCTACTGTTGTTCGTCCTTTAGAAATTGCATCCGTCTGTTTAGAAAGGTTCGTTTCAAGATATTGTATTTTTACCGCATAATCTAGAGTCTTTCTAAATACTCCATATATCATTGACGCATAGCTCTGTGAGTATTGGTTATGTGTCAAAAGATATACTCTGAATTTTTCACAATCAGTAAGAGTGATGTTCCTTAACTTTATTTTTCCAAATATCTGAACTAACAAGTTTAGTGCAGGCTGTTTAGAAAGCCATGTTCCTTGTTCTACGCTTTTTTCATACATTGGCAGATAATTTTCTTTCATAAATCGTTCATAGGTTATATCATAATCACTATAATTCTTCACTTTATGATACTCCAGTTTTATTTTGGTAACCTCCTCATACGCTTCTTTAGCTGTACGGAAAGGATTGCCTTTTGCTGACTTAGAGGATTTTTTCTGAATTCGTTTTCCTGTAATTCTGTCTACACCCAGTTCTACACTGTAGTAATAAAATCCAGTTTTATCATTTTTATATACACAAGGATATTTTGTTTTACCCATTACAACTGCCCCCTTCAATTTTAATTCCTATTATTTTTTCTACAGCATAGGTTGGAACAACTCCACAACGTTTATTGAGATAGAATTCATACCCGTTTTCAACAAGCCAACATTTAGCTTGTCTAATAATATTTTTGGCTGTATGTTGTCTATACCCCAATTTAATGAGTGCAGTGTAATCTATCGTTTCCATTCTTAATACCCCCTTATTATCTCTGCCTCTATTGCAAAATTTCTCCAGTGCATTGGTAACTCTAAGCAATACATTGCGATTTTATGATTTTCATAGGTTACATATTTTACACTTCGCCTCTTATCCGCTATCCATTTATTCTGACTTATTAACAGTTGGATGGCTTTTTCAACGTTAGAAATAGAGAATTCTTTTTTCAACATCTTGACGAACTCCTCTCTGAAGAAATAGACTCTATACGTTCCTTTCTGAGCTTTAATCATTCCTATTTTCTTTCCACCTATCGAGTATCCCTCCTTGATGTTGAATAGTCCAGCGTGAGATAAAGTATAATCCACTATCTTATCATATAAATCAGAAGGGATTTCACCTCTTTTATCTAAAGTTTCTTTCTCTGTCTTTATTAAAAACTCGCAAACCCTCTTTTTGTCGATATCTATGTCTAGCAATTCCTTAACCAGAATTGCAGAACTATAAATAATGGCATATAGTGTGCATATTCGGGTCTTAAAGTTACTTTCTGGAAGTTTCTCTAGTAGTTCAGTATAAGCTGTTTGATACACTTTTTTTATGTATCCAGTTCCCTGTTCATGTTTAAAAATTTTTTCCATGAATGCATCACTAGCTACTCCATAGTGCTGAGAACATCTTAGTTTGATATCATCAGCAATAGCTCCATTTTTTGTCCAAGCTTCCTCTGAAGAAAGTTCTATATATCTCATATGCAATCCTTGATTTGAATTAAGGTAGTTTGCCATCGGTACCTCCGAGGTTGTAGCGATTACAGTATTGAATCGTAGCTGTTCAGATAGCGTAGAAGAGGAACTTAGCCGTAAGCGACTTCGACCTTGTCCGATTTGATACAATAGTTCCGATAGGTCTGTACTTCTTGAAGCTGACAACTCGTCAATTGTAGTCACTACTCCTCTATTTTCATTCAAAATAGCAAGTAAAGCATTCTGAGTAGCACTGAATGAATACATGTTATTTACTGGACTAGAGTAAATACTATTAATTAAATGCAGTGCTGTTGTCTTACCGCTTGTTGATTGCCCGTAGAAATTGACGATTAAGCTTCCGATATCAGGCTTATCAGTGATTGCTAGGTATCCTAGTACGATTGAACTAAAACCCACACATAATGCAATCTCCATATTGCTATCAAGTACATTATCAAGGACCATTTGTCTCCATTCTTCAAATGTTCCTCGTGACGACAAATTAAAGAGAGAGTTATCTACTAGTAGACTTACTTCTGTATCTCCATAATTTCTATCCAACCTGAAAGTTAATGTGTCTGAATCGTTTGTTTTCCACCCGACATATGAATGGATATTCTGAATAGGGACTGTTTTTAACTGATAATTCAGATATTCAATAACTTTCTGAGGTGCTGATGCTAAAATAATACCGAATTTTGTTAAATCAGAAATCTTATAAGGTGATAGAGTGATTCCTAATATTTTTTGGGTATTCTTTTTACCTTGAATTAGATACTGAAACTCATATTGAAAGTGGTTTGTGTCAATATTGAAGAAACTTTTGGAAATAAAGAATGGAGTGGATGATATGATTTCAGTCTTTTTATCAGAGATTTTATATATACCAGATTTACTAACTTCGTAATCTCCAAAGTTGTATCTCTTCCCATTAATTAAATCCTCTAGAGTTGGTACCTCTTTCCTACTTGTCGAAGATTCTTTTAATAAGAATTCCTCGGGGCATGGATATTTAGATATGAAATCATTAATAGTTTTACTTGAGCAACTAGCATGGAGACACTTAAACCTACATCTTCCATATTTAGTTATGGTGAAACATGCTCCACTATCAGTATTTGAATGCTCTTTCATTGGGCAAGTTTTGAATGGATATAATTTAGTGCCATGTTCATCTTCTTTATATGAATGAAACTCTAAATTATAATATTTTAGCCATTCTTCACCTTTCGCTAATATATAAGGTTTCTCATTAACCTGTTCCCCATTTTTAGCTGTTGTTTTGTTTTCTTGCTCAGGAAGTGTCTCTTTTAATTGAGAAATTAGTGAATTTAAATTTTCTTCCGTTAAACCATCTGATGTCTCGTTGGGAACATAAAGCAGTTTACTTTGACGGTACGGTCTTTCAGAAGTATTCTCTCCCTTACAATTCAGTGTTCCGTATAAGCGAGTAATGCGACTAGGGTTATATACTGTAACATCAATTTTAGACTGTTTATTTGAAAATTTTTGATTTAGTAAATTTAAAATTAATTTTATTTTATCTTTAGTCGTAACTGATGAGAGGAAGTTTAACGGTATTAATAAGTGAATGCCATTTCCTGAATCTGCAATAATTATATGATGTATTGTTATTCCATTAACTTCGAACCATTGTAGAATATTATCGGCCACGGTTATGGCAGATTGCTTTTCTTCCTTTGTAGCACACACCCCGCTCGGACGCTCAGGGTCAATATCTATCAACATAAATCGGTACGAAGAAATATCACTATCTTTAATTGCTACATTTCCTGTCTTACAATCATCATGAATTTTATTAAACGTAGTATAGTAAGCATATTTTGTATCAATTGACACACCTGTAGACACATCAAATTCATCAATTTGACACACTTGATTTTTAGGTGATTTTTCACCTAAAAAACGCAAATTAATTTTTTGAATGCCATAATTACTTAATACTCCTAATGTTCGTCCTACTTCTGAAACAATTGCATCATTGGATATTTCATTTTGACACACTTGACACACTAAATCATTGATAAAGGTACTACTCATATTTAGATACCATCCTTTTTTTAATATATAATTTCTCTTGCGCAGGAGATGGTTATATTATATGACGTATCTTAAATAAAAAATCCCCCAACTCAAAACAGAGATAGGGTTGACATTTATTGGATTTTATGTTAATGGAAGAAAGGTTTTAATTTACAAGATATATTTTTATTTTCAAGGATATTAGCGATTTCTTCGTCTATATAGCGGTATATTTGTTCTAGAGGCTGAAGCTTTTGATATTCATTTAGGTTATTAAAACCATCTTTTCTTGATTTATTAAGAGCATCAGGTAAAGAAATCTTCTTACTAGTGACCCACTCCTCTAGAATTGACCTGTTAGCTATTTCTTGTTTTAACTTATCTGAAATTTCAAATACAAATAAACTTAATATTAATTTCTCAGTATCCTCTCTCTCTTCATCTGTCATTTCATTTAAGTAATCGAATAACTTGTTATTTTCTAATATCATTTTATCTTTCTCTTCAATCAGGAACTTTTCCACATCAATACTTCTATATAACTTAGAGGAAACATTTAGCTCCTTGCTTTTAATCACTTGATGATAAAATTTTTGCTTTTCTATGTATTTATCTTGAAGTGACTCAAAGTACTTTTCGGAGTTCTCACTTAATTCCAATTCATCAAGACCAAAAATAAGCATATTTAATAAGAAATCGTCTTTTATTAAACTATCCCAATCTTGGATTTCTAATTGTTGTTTTTCATATGTAAAGGTACGATTAAATATCAAATAAAAATCATTCAATAGATTATTTAGGTTATAGAATGAAATAAGGAAAAATAAAAGATAAACGACCGGTTTACTAGAAATTTCTATATTATCTATTCTGTTTCCATTAAACTTCATATATTTGTCTATGCTTCGCAAACTATTCAAAGAATCAGGGAAATCAACCTCCTCAATTATATCTCCAAAAATATTTGAATAGTATTTTGGAAATTCTTTAGAATGTTTTAAAATGATTATACAAGCAAGTAGCCTACGATAGAAATATTTCTCTATTTTATTATCAAATATACCTACTCGTACTTTTCTTCCTTGTTTTTCTCCAGAATCACTATCCATAAGCTTGCTTTGATATTCATAGACATAAAAAATATTTTCTTTTATCTCTCTTATCGTAATATTTCCATTATTGTTCACCATCTAGCTTACTCCTTTTTTACTAACATTATACCACTTTTTCCTTACTTGACTAGCCAATGGATGAAAACAAAACTCTTGATGTTCGTCTGTTAAATACCTTATTTTATCATCTAATTGATTATTTTCGAGCAAATGATACAGGTTATCAAGTCGGTAAGCTACTTGTTTATTTTTTAAGGGTAATGAGCCATAAGCAAATATTATTTCAGATGATTTTTTCACGCATTCCAATATATGGTCGTCGTTATCTACATTAGTTGCTTTCAAATAGTTTTTCTTATCAATATCATACTTAGAAAATAAGTTTACACTATAAAAGCCACCATACCCCAGCTTATAAACATTTTTAGTAATTAACATCATTGTCATATCATCTCCTACCAAATTACTAGAATTAGGGTATAAAGTTAGCACTGTAACCATAGGCTTATTATTCCATTGTTTACTAAGAACATATCTATGCTGTCTATTGCTAGACTCTATAATTTCTATTTTGATATTAGCATTTGACTGTTTTTTTGCCATTATATGCCTTCTTTTTCTCCTTTCTATTTTGCTGTAACTCATTTAAATACGAGGTTGTTATCAATACAATAATATCTAGTGTTAATTTTTTCCAAAACATATTTACCTCCTTCTAATTTATAATATATGCTTGTAATTTATTTTCGACCAATAATCCAGTTATAATCGGAATATCTGTTCTAATATGAGTTATGACATATACAATCAATTCATCATAAGCATAGTAATATACTCTTACTTTGTCATCTATCAATAATTTATCACAATTTACAGGTAACAGCCTTCTATCTAATTCAGATACAAATAATTCATAACTTTCGCTGGCTATCTGTGAATAATCAATAGGAGTTTGAGATTCTAAGCGTTGCAATATTTCTTTAACTTTTTCTATATGTTCCATTTTAATAGTTTTTCTTTATATATTTTACTGTAAATAATAAAAGACACAGCACCTTTTTCAAAAAAGTACTATGTCTTTTATTGTTAGAATTGTGTTCTACTATTTCTGATTAATAAAATCGAACAATATACTCCAATCTTTCGGTAATTGTTCTCCATATTTCTCTTTTCTATAGTATAGATAGTTCGCCTTACGTCCAACTAGGATACCAAAAACTACAGATAACGGTATTCCGACAAAAGGGATGAGATAAATGACGGCATCAATTATTGCTAGCTGCCACATACCTTTCGTAAGTGACCAAATTGTTGTGAAGAAAAATGCCACCAAGTTAAATTTCCCTTGATATTCTTCATTACTTTTTTCTATAGCAGAAAATTCGTTTTGATAATATTCTGAATATGACTTATATGAAGAGTCTGAAGTCGTATATTTAGAAGATTCTCTATTTCTTGCTTTACCACTAACCCTTACGCCGCATGATGTACAAACCTCTTGCTCAGCTGTAGTTGTAGCTCCGCAATTTTGACAATAATTATGTCCGTTTAACGGATTAATACCACAAGATGTGCATATTTCGGCTTTTTCATTAACTTTACTTCCACAACCTTTACAGAACGCTTTTGCATCATTACTGTCGGCATTACGTGATACATTTTTTTCAAGATTAACTCCACACGCAACACAAACAACTTGTTCTGGATTTGTGTTTACTCCACAATTATAACAATACGCATTTCCGGTTTGTGGATTTACCCCACAGTTTAAACAAAATTCAGCATTTTGATTTACTTCTTTTCCGCATGTTTTACAAAACATATATAACATCCTCCATTTACTTACTACTACTTTTTTCTTGTACTACTCTATTAATATGCCTAACAGAATACCCGTATTTTTTTGCAATATCTCTTGAATTATTTCCATTAAATTCGGAATAAACTATTCTTTGTAATCCCTCCTTTGATAACAATCTCATGGGAAAATTAATATAAGCTCCTTTATAATGAGTGTATAACAGAATAGTATTTTCTTTTCCTATCAATGAAGCCAACTCCATATAAATTTTATTCCAATCACTAGGGTGTGTTTGTTCTAATGCCATTTTTAAATAATCCCCCCTACAATAAATTTAACTACCCTTTCTAAGACAAATCAACTGCTAAATGACCTAGACAAAATCAACAAAAAGACCATTGATTGCAATTAAGAACTACTCTTTATCTAATTCTTTTCTGAATAATATACACTGTCTGTCTTGATATACCATTTTCCTTAGCTATTTGGGTAACAGGAATTTGTTCATCAAGCATTCGTTTAACGTTTTGGTATATTAATCTATCTGTAGCATTTTTAGCATGTTCATGATATTGGATAGGGCGGCCTTTATAAACACCACGCTGTTTAGCTAACTGGATGCCTTGGCGTTGTCTTTCTAAGATTTTTTCACGTTCGTTTTGCGCTATGTAGCCTAATAAGGATAGGAACATATCAAACATAGCTGTATCTAGTGTATTGTTTCCTGTATTGAAATTTAAAAAAGGCGCATCAACTATAGTTAATTTAATGCACCTTTGTTGTAATTGTCTGACAATCTCTTTTATGTCTTGATAGTCTCTACCTAATCTATCAAGAGAAGCTACTATAATTTCATCACCTTCTCTTGCAAATTCCAATAAATTTTTTAATTCTTTACGGTTCATATCTTTACCGCTAACTTTTTCACTGAATAACTTTTCAACGCACTCTTGTTTCATCATTTCAATCTGTCTAGCTAAGTTTTGGTCTTTAGTTGATGCCCTAATATATCCTATTTTCATTGCTTATCCCCTTTTTTGTCATGTATTTTTTATAACTCAGATAAATAACTTATATCGCTTGTCATTGTCAATTATAGATACACCTATTTTAGACAGATTACTTTTTTCTCTTTAACTCATTCGAAACAGATTTAGCTACTAAAGCTATTACTTCTAAAACTAAGATTAAACCAAACATCTTACTTACCTTTCTTTAAGAAATTTATATTCTAACAGCTGGCGTTCCTTTGACACTCCCAGTAAACTTCCTATTTGAGGAGAATCTAGTAAACTTATGAAGTAAATATATACTGCATCATACATGTAGATATCTACTTTGACTATGTTTCCTTCAAAGACTTTTTGATACTCACTAGGAAGTAGTTCTTCATCTAATTCTATATAGTCAAAAACATTGCTCTCGTAACTGATATTGTCAAATTCAATGTTCTCTTCAACATGCTTAGATAGATAATCTATCGCTATTAATTTTTGATTCATGAAACACTTGTCCTCTTTTAAAATCCCCTGCCAAATTCCCTGCCAGACTCTGTATTACTTATTAGTAAATCAACCACACGGAATGTCTTTATAATTATCGAGTGGGAGTAAAAACAAAAAAGCCAAACTTTTTATTTCTTGAAGTTTGGCTTTTAAATTTGTCAGCTTATTTTCCCCACAAAAATTGAATCAGTATTTTATCTACTTCTGGATTTTCATGTAATTGGCTATGTTGTGCTAATTTACCTATGATTTTCTTTTCTTGGTAAGATTTTGCATTATCGACAACCAAGTATTTCAGGCTACGAGATGAAGCGTTTAAAACAGAACCGTCTGATCCGTTTTTATAGTCACCGTAGATATTCAAAACGTCAATTTGATTTTGTGGAAAAACTTCACGTAATGGCAATAATCTTTGGAAAGTTTGTGTGACTTGATTTGGTTGCCCTGTCGTTTTATCTACTTTTACATCAGATGATAAGCCCATAGCTTCTAAACCGGCAGCGAAATTTGCGATATTCACTTGTTTTTGCAGCTGTGGCAAGTTCTCATCTTGAGCATGTTCTAAAAGATAATACAAAATCGACATATTCCCTAAAGAATGACCTACCATATTCATTTTTGTAAAGCCATACTTTTCCTGTAGCTTGCTGACGACAGCTTTTGCATATCGTCCAACATCAATAGGATTGCGATTGTCTTCGTAATTCACTTCTACGATTGGATTGATAGCGCCTTTGGGAATGTCTCCCCTCAACGTAACTGCACCATTTCTATCAACATTTGCTCGAATAACTGTTTTTGTTACTCCTGCTTTTTTTGCTGCATTCGTCATGTGTCGCTCAGCATTGGCACTACTTCCATAACCATGAAAGAAAAGGGTTGGCGTAGTGGATTGCACATAATTCTTTTTGTCTAATTTACCGTCTGCTTCAACGTTGTAAAATAAAAAAGCAGAAATAGCAATCAGAACTGTTAAAAGTCCTGTAGTTAGGACCGCTTTTTTCGTCATTTTTATCGCTTCTTTCTGTGAGATATATTTTTAAGTATAACATGTAACGATATAAATAACAATTGATTTGTTTGAAAAACCCTAGTAGAAATAAGCTACTAGGGGTGATGTTATTAAAACCAATTCATCACTTTCATGATGTGCATATTCATCTGAACTTGTCGGGAGTAATAATAATTCCCACCATTGATATAGAGTTTAGAACCATGTAGGAGGGCGATGGGGTGGTAATAAGAATAGGTTTTGCCGGTCACATTTCCTAAACTTGGTGCGACAACATTTTTGGAGTATTTTTTTGCCAAATCAAGGGTATTTTCACCACCGTGTTTTGCAATATAATCAATGTAAGCTCGACCAAAGTTATAGGCTTGTACAGCGGTCCAAACATCTACTTTCTTTTCTTGAGCTACATTTAGATTCGCAGATAAAGTCTGAACACCTTGACGAATGCTTTCTTTATTATCTAAAATAGAGTTTTTCTGACCCGTCGCACTTTCACTAGATTGCATGACATCAGAAACTTTTCCTTTTGTTTCTGTGTAAATCATAGCAAGGACTAGTTCCTCATTGGCCGCAGTATCTTGCTCGTCTAGCACTTCTCTTACTAAGCTACGGTAGTTCATCACTTGCTTGACATCATGATGAACTTGAACAAGCTTGTAACCAACAAAGATTAAAAGAATGAGAAGGATCAATTTTCTAAGAATTTTAAACATTATTTACTTTGGATATCTTCTATGTTTTTGATGAGAATGGAATAGGTTCCATTCTCGTTTTGTATGAATTCTACGGATTCCGCATCTTGATAGATGTTATTGGGGACAATAAGCTCAATTCCATTTGAAAGGGAGAGCTTTTGGTTTTCAAATTTTTTCTTCTGACGACTACTATCAATTTCATCAAATTTAACAGTTTCTGGAATTATTTCCTTAACCTGATCAATAAAAGTCAAACGAGCTGTCAGATTGTTATCGAACAAGTCATCTGCTAATTTTTCTGGTGATAATTCATCATTTTCTTCTAAATTTTTGAAAATAGACGATTTAACCTTGGATTGAAATTGAAAATCATCTTGATGAAAGCTCTCTGCAACTTTTTGAGCCGTTTTTTCTAAGGCTTTAATAGATTTCTTGGGAGAAATTTCAGGATGGACTTGTAATAGATTATCAGAAAAATAATTGAGAAAAGCACCATTGTATTTAATCCGTTTTTCAATCAAATGGTATTTACGCGATTGAAGATTGATGACCAAGGCTTCATCAGCACCTGTACCAAATCCCGGCAAGTTGTTCTGGGTAATCTTGATAGGATTTTCTACTTCTCCACCTAAATGGGTGAGGGTTTCCCGCAGAGCGATACGCAAAAAAGCAAAATGCTCTACTCCTTCCTTGTCAAATTGAACAAAAATCAAATCGTTGGTTTTCTGATTTTCGCTCACCGAAAACTCCTCTTTCCAGAGGTTGGCAATACTGACAGAGGTTTCTAAAAAGTCTTTTGTAATATGTGATAAAAAGACATTATCTTCGGTAAAAATGCCCGTTTTGGCCTCATCTGAATAGACACGTTCAATCTTCTTGCGAAGATATTCTTCAATTTTTGGAGTAATATTAAGATATTTATCTGCTAAAAGAAGGTCGGTGTCTGATGGACTAAATTGATGAATAATAGCTTTTTTTACGTAAATGTCCATTTCAGTCCTCATATAGTGGAAAGGCATCGGTCAATTCTTTAACTTCTGCACGGACTTGCTCTAAAACAGCTTCGTTGTTTGCATTCTCTAAAGTTTTGATGATCAATTCTGCTACTTTAGTACTTTCAGCTACCCCAAAGCCACGAGCTGCAATAGCTGCAGTTCCAATACGAATGCCACTTGTTTTAAATGGAGATAATGTTTCATAAGGGATAGAATTTTTGTTGAGAGTGATATGGACATCATCCAAAAGGTTCTGAGCGACTTTTCCATTTTCAACGACTTTGGTCACATCCACAAGGAAAAGATGATTCTCCGTACCGCCTGAAATAACACGGAAATTACCATGTTGTTGGAATACTTGAACCATTGCCTTAGCGTTATCCAAAATTTGCTGAGCATAAACTTTGAAATCTGGATCCAATACTTCTTTGAAAGCAGCTGCTTTAGCCGCCACGACATGCTCTAGCGGTCCTCCTTGAATCCCTGGGAAGATTGCGGAATTGATCTTTTTCGCCAACTCTTCATCATTGGTCAAAATTAAGCCGCCACGAGGTCCTCGAAGGGTTTTATGAGTGGTAGTTGTCGTAATATGTGCATACGGTACTGGACTTGGATGCAAACCAGCAGCAACTAAACCGGCAATATGAGCCATGTCTACCATGAGTTTGGCTCCGACAGTATCTGCAATTTCACGAAATTTAGCAAAATCAATAATATGTGAATAGGCAGAAGCACCTGCAACAATCAATTTAGGTTTGACTTCTTTAGCCTGCGCCAAAATAGCATCAAAGTCTAAAAGTTCCGTTTCAGGATCGACATTATAAGGCACAAAGTTATAGGTTTTCCCAGAGAAGCTAACAGCTGCGCCATGTGTCAAATGTCCGCCTGCTGCAAGATCCATTCCCATTACTGTATCACCTGGCTCAATTAAGGCCATATAAGCCGCACAATTCGCCTGACTGCCTGAGTGGGGTTGGACATTGGCAAATTGTGCTCCAAAAATTTCTTTAGCACGTTCAATTGCTAATGTCTCAATCACATCCACAACGTCCGTACCACCATAATAGCGACGACCTGGATAACCTTCGGCATATTTATTGGTTAAAATAGAACCTTGTGCTGCCATAACAGCTTTTGAAACAACGTTTTCTGAAGCAATCAATTCAATATTGTTTTGCTGACGTTTTTCTTCTGCAGCAATGGCTTCCCAAAGCTCAGCGTCATATTCTTTATAGTCTTTATGGTTAAAAATCATAAGAGTCTCCCTTCTCTTAAAGCGGGGCTAAAACCTATTTAGTCAAGGTTTAGAAGTGAATTTCTGGAATTTTAGTGAGAATTTCTTCGCAAGTGACAGCACCTTGGCGTAGAATATATGCTGTTTCACCAGATAAATCCAAAATAGTTGAATCCTGTCCTGTTAGAAAAGCATCATCTTCTATACCAAGAACTTCGTGATTGAAATCGGTCATAATTTGCTGGAAGTGTACTCCGCTACTCTTTCCAGATAAATTTGCGGACGGACCAATGAGAGGTCCAAATTTTCTAATCAAGTCCAATGTTTTAGGATGACTAGGGACACGAAAACCAATTGTTTTCATACCTGAATTTACCCAAATCGGAACTTGTTCATTAGCTTGTAAAATAATGGTCAAAGGACCGGGTAGAAAGGCTTGATAGAGCTTTTTTAAATACTGAGGCTGATGTTTGGAAAATTTATAAATTTCTTCTAAGCTTGAAACATTTAAATTCAAGGCCTTTTCGCGAGGTCTGCCTTTTAAGTCATAGACATGACTGACGGCCTGCTCGTCCAGTGCCTTACAAAATAAACCATATACAGTCTCTGTTGGCAGCACAACCGCTCCTCCGCTGCTCAGTATTTCCTCAATTTTATCCATTATCTACCACTACCATTCTATCTTTTCCGAATTGATCTTGCAAGACGCGAATTCTCATTTTTGGAAATGCAGACTCAAATAATTTTTTTACATGTTCCCCTTGCTTGTAGCCAATTTCGAGATAGATTTTACCTTTTTCTGTCAAATGTTTTTGGGCGTTCTCAGCAATTTTTCGATAAACAGCATACCCGTCTTCTTCAGCAAAAAGAGCAAGATGAGGTTCTGAAGCAAGGACATTTAGTCCTACTTCTTCTCTGTCCGTCTCTGAAATATAGGGCGGATTGGATACAATAATATCATACTTTCCTGTAATCGCCTGAAAGCAATCAGACTGAACAAAATCAATCGCTACATCAATTGCTTCCGCATTTTCTTGCGCCAAATCCAGAGCATCTTGGGAAATGTCGGAAGCCGTGACCTGCCAATTCGCACGCTCAGCAGCCAAAGATAGAGCAATTGCTCCACTTCCAGTGCCAATATCCAAAACTTTCAGACTGCTATTTTGATTTTCAGACAAGATAAGGTTGACCAATTCTTCGGTTTCTGGTCGGGGAATTAGCACTCGTTCATCTACTTTGAACGAATGTCCATGAAATGCTGCGTTCCCAATAATGTATTGGGCAGGTCTATGAACTAATAATTGAGATTGAATCTTTTTCAGTAATTCTATATCATCTTCTGTTGCTTCTGCTTGCATTTTCAGCACAAATTGGGTGAAGGATAAGTTTCTCAAAACTCGAAAAGTAAAGGAGAGGCTTTCAGCTTCTTCGCCAACTGCTTCAAGCTGTTTTTCCATTTCAGCAAGAATTTGAGCTAATTTCATTATTTATTCAATTCTTCTAGTTTTTGTGTTTGGTCATACAATACCAAGGCGTCCACGATTTCATCTAATTTCCCAGCTAAAATCGTATCTAGCTTTTGCAGCGTTAAACCGATACGGTGATCTGTCACACGATTTTGTGGAAAATTATAGGTACGAATCCGCTCCGAGCGGTCTCCAGTACCAATAGTTGATTTCCGCTCGGCATCTTGCTCGTCTTGCGCAATTTGCGCAAAATGATCTGCTACGCGCGCACGAATGATCTTCATAGCTTTGTCGCGATTCTTTTGTTGGGTTCGTTCTTCCTGCATTTCAACCTTAATATTTGTCGGCAAATGAACGATCCGAACGGCTGTTGCAACTTTGTTGACATTCTGACCGCCAGCACCAGAAGCGTGATAAATGTCAATCCGAAGATCTTTTGGATCAATATCATATTCTACTTCTTCAACTTCAGGCATGACTAAGACTGTTGCTGTCGAAGTGTGAACTCGTCCTTGACTTTCTGTTACTGGGACACGTTGTACACGATGAGCACCTGATTCGTATTTTAGTTTGGAATAAACGGATTGACCAGAAACCATAGCTACCACTTCTTTGAAGCCACCGACTCCATTCATAGAGGCTTCCATAACCTCGAATTTCCAGCCTTGCGATTCGGCGTATTTTTGATACATTGTCAGAAGATCACCGGCAAAGAGCGAGGCTTCGTCACCTCCTGCTGCACCACGAATTTCTAAGATGATATTTTTATCGTCGTTTGGATCTTTTGGTAAAAGAAGAATTTTCAATTTTTCCTCGTATTCTTCTTTTTCAGCTTTTGCGTCTTTGAGCTCTTGCTTTGCCATTTCTTCCAAATCAGCATCGCCAGAAGCGTCTTTGATCATTTCCTCAGCATCTGTGATGTTTTGGAGCACCCTTTTATATTCACGATAAGTTGCTACCGTATCGCGTGTACTCGCTTCTTCTTTGGACAATTCCATAAAACGCTTGGTGTCACTGACAACATCTGGGTCACTCAGAAGTTCCCCCAGCTCTTCGTAACGATCCTCAACGGCTTGTAGTTGTTCATAAATATTCATCGTTTGCTACACCTCTCCTTAACTCTTCATTTCGTCAATTTCTGGTTTAAAATAATGCTTCCGACAGACAGGAATATATGTTTCATTCCCACCGATTTGAATTTGCTCCCCTTCATAGATCG
The DNA here is from genome assembly GCF_900636475.1 of Streptococcus anginosus. NCBI lineage: Bacteria > Bacillati > Bacillota > Bacilli > Lactobacillales > Streptococcaceae > Streptococcus > Streptococcus anginosus. The sequence continues at coordinate 592,909 of NZ_LR134283.1, read as the reverse complement.
GCTTACCATTCGTTGTTCTTAATACCATGGTTGCTTTTTTGGAGCAAAATTGACAAATCGTTTTAATCTCATCAATTTTATCTGCTAGAAGCAGGAGATATTTCGAGCCTTCAAATAACTCATTGCGAAAATCATTTTTCAAGCCAAAAGCCATAACTGGTACATTTAATTCGTCAACTACTCTCGCTAAGTCATAGACATGACGGCGAGATAGGAACTGCGCTTCATCAATCAATACACAATAAGGCTTTTCGGGCATTTCCTGAATAAAGTGGAAAATATCAGTATCTTCTGCTATTGCAATTGCTTTTCGCTTCATTCCGATACGACTAGAAACAACGCCGAAACCGTCACGTGTATCAAGTGCGCTCGTCATAATGACAACACCTTTGCCTTGTTCTTCATAGTTGTGTGCTACTTTTAAAATTTCGATTGTTTTGCCCGAATTCATCGTGCCATATTTATAATACAACTGAGCCATTTTCTTTAATTCGTTCCAAATTCTCCAATTTTTAATACTTCTTATTTTACCATATTCTGACACGCTTTAAAACCTAATTTATGATAAAATAAAAATATCAAAGATAAAAAGGAGATATAACATGCCATTTGTCAGAATTGATTTATTTGAAGGACGCACGTTAGAACAAAAGAAAGCTCTTGCAAAAGAAGTTACTGCCGCTGTCGTGAAAAATACTGGCGCGCCACAATCTGCTGTTCATGTCATCATCAACGACATGCCTGAAGGGACTTATTTCCCACAAGGTGAAATGCGTACAAAATAACAAAAAAAGAATCTTGGATAAAAATCTGAGATTCTTTTTTTATTCAGAATGATAAATGGTGTAGATGCAACATTTAAGCTAATTTCTTTTTTGAATATGATTAAGACGAAGTTGGTATAAAATGCCACTAACGACCAGACTAGAGATTAAACCAATCCAATAAGCAAAGGGACCTAAATTTGTCGTGTGATCCAATAGTAATCCAACTGGTAGCGACATCCCCCAATAGCCAATCAAGCCTAAATAAAATGGAACTTTTGTATCCTTGTATCCGCGTAAAATCCCTTGAAGTGGTGCTGCGAAAGTATCTGCTAATTGAAAAAATAAACTGTAAGTTAAGAAAATGGACGTCAAACGTATAAATTCCTTGTTGGTTCCATACAATGAAGCGACTTGATAACGGAAAAGATATAAAAATGTCAGCGTGAAAACAGCGAACCCAAGCGCAGTCAATCTTCCCAAAACACAATATTTTCTGACATAGTCTAGACGCTTTGCGCCAATTTCGTAAGAAACGATAATCGCCATAGCATTAGAAATGCTCATAGGAAAAGCATACATAAGATTGGAAAAACTAATAGCCGATTGGTGACTGGCAATGATTAACGAAGAAAACTTAGCCATGAGCAAACCTACGACTGAAAATATCACAACTTCTGCAAAGACAGTCCCGCCAATAGGAAAACCGAGACGAATCCCTTCCTGCAATCCTTCTTTATCCAAAGGTCGAATTTTCCATAATTGATATTTTTTTATTCTAGGATGTCTTTTGGAAACTACCACCGAAAGGACTAACAGCACCCAGTAAGCCAACGAAGTCCCTAGCCCCGCTCCTGCTCCGCCCATTTCTGGGAAGCCAAATGCTCCATAAATTAAAATGTAGTTAAAACTGGCATTCAACGGTAGCAAGAGCAACATAAGATACATGGATAATCTTGTCAATCCTAATGCGTCTAATAAAGAGCGTACAACACTAAATAAAAGCAAAGGGATAATACCAAATGCCAAATACCAGAGGTAGTGTATAGAGACTTCTGCTACTAATGGTTCTAATCCAATATTGGACAAAACAAGCGGTGCACCTAGAAAAACGAGCCCAAACAAGAGAAGAGACAAGCCGAGAGATAAATAAATAAACTGATAAAAATCAGAAGCGATTTTTTCTTCCTGTTTTTGTCCTAGATGATGTCCAATAATCGGAACCAAGGCTGAGACAATACCAGTCAAAAAAGTAAAAAACGGACTCCATAAGCTAGTCGCCATTGAAACTCCCGCCAAATGCAACGTATGGTATTGCCCTGTCATGGTTGTATCCACAAACGAGGCTGAAAAATTGGCCAGTTGATAAATCAAAATTGGCAAAAAAATCGAAATAAATAGGGTCATTCGCTCTTTTAAATTGCGCGCTTGGTACATACAATCTCCTCAAACAATGCTTTCTCTCTTAACTATACTATAAGCGCTCAAAATAGTCAAAAAAGCTAGGAGAAAATCCTCCCAGCCTCTTGTCGAGTTTTATTTTTTCTCACGATTTAAAATAAGGTTCAATACAATCGCAATGACGCTCGCCATAACAATTCCATTTGAGAAAAACATTTGTAAGCCAGTTGGCAAACTGTTAAAAAGATTGCTTCCATTTAGACCGACTCCTGCGGAAATAGATACAGCGGCAATCAAGAAATGGTGTTCATTGTGTTCAAAATCAACTCGCGCTAGCATTTGCATTCCCTGAACAGAAACAAAACCAAACATGACAAGCATAGCACCACCGAGTACAGGACTTGGGATGATTTGTGCCAAAGCTCCGAATTTCGGTACCAATCCTAACAAGACTAAGAATCCTGCTGCATAATAGATTGGGAGCCGTGTTTTAATTCCAGAAAGTTTGACCAAACCAACATTTTGTGAAAATCCTGTATAAGGGAAAGTGTTAAAAATACCGCCAAGAAGCACTGCAAGTCCTTCTGCACGATAACCATTTCGCAGACGAGTGCTGTCTAACTTTTCGTTTGTAATATCTGAAAGTGCAAAATAAACACCTGTTGATTCTACCAAAGAAACTGTTGCGATAATACACATCATGACGATGGATGAAAGTTCAAACTTAGGTATTCCAAAATAAAACGGTGTCGGAACATGTACAAGAGGAGCTTGAGTTACTGGCGCAAAATCTACTAAGCCCATAAAGCTGGCAATAATCGTTCCAATAATTAAGCCAATCAGAATGGAAATGGATTTTAGAAAGCCTTTCGCAAAGATATTTACTAACAGTATAATTAAAATCGTGACAGCAGCCAACAGCAAACTTTGTGCAGTTGGTTTTTCACTATTATTTCCCATATTGCCAATCGCAACAGGAATAAGTGTCAAACCAATAGTTGTAATCACTGAGCCCGTCACAATTGGTGGAAAGAAATTAGCAATTTTAGAAAAAATGCCTGCAATCAAAAGAACGTAGATACCGGAAACGATGAGCGCTCCAAACATAGCTCCGCTTCCATGTTTTTGACCAATCATAATCAGAGGTGCAACCGATTGAAAAGCAACGCCAAGTACGACTGGCAAGCCAATTCCGAAATATTTATTGAGTTGCAATTGCAAAAATGTTGCCACACCACACATAAAAATATCTGTAGAGATGAGATAGGTCAGCTGTTGGCTCGAATAACCTAGCGCACCAGCAATCATAATGGGTACAAGGATTGACCCTGAGTACATTGCTAATAAGTGCTGCAAACCTAAGACAGCCGCCTGTGAATGTTTTTCTTCTTTCAGTTCCATTATGCATCAGCCTCCATAAATACAACTTTTCCATTTTCAAATTTTTGAATACGAGCCAAAGAAACGACTTTTCGCCTATCTTCTTCTAGCAACTTTCTTCCTTCTTGAAATGATTTTTCAATCACAATGCCAATCGCTTCCACATGGGCACCTGATTGTTCAATGATATTAACCAGCCCTTTAGCTGCTTGCCCATTTGCTAGAAAATCATCGACAATAAGCACTTTATCATGATGATTTAAAAATTTCCCTGCAATTGAGACCGTACTTGTCACTTGCTTGGTAAAAGAATAGACCTCGGTCGTCAAAATACCTTCTGTCATAGTGATGTTTTTTGATTTTTTCGCAAAAATCATCGGAACGCCCAATGCTTCTGCTGTATAGATAGCAGGTGCTATTCCAGATGCCTCAATTGTCACAACTTTTGTAATACCAGCCGAGCGAAAATAGGTTGCAAACACTTTACCAATTTCTTTCATCAAGTTGAAATCGACTTGGTGAGTCAGAAATGAATCCACTTTTAAAATATTTTCTCCTAAAACATTTCCGTCTTTTAGGATGCGTTCTTCTAATAATTTCATAAAATCTCCTTTTAGAAAAAACAAAAGACTTGCCAAAAGCAAGCCTAAAACAATTGGTTAACCAACTGAATACAAAATCCCTTACTAAAACACAGCAGGAAAGTTGAAGACTTACTTATTGTTAGACATTAGGTGCCTTGTAGAAACATTACGCCAAATTCGTAATATAAATAAGTAATTATTTTATTGTTAATGAGCGTCACCATTCCAAATGGAATTTTTCACAATGACGTAATCTACGTGCTTAAGACCAGCTAAATCTCTTCCGCCGGCATAGGAAATAGCACTTTGCAAGTCCTGCTCCATTTCAACTAAAGTGTCAGCTAAATGTCCTTTAACTGGTAAAAGAATTTTCTTTCCTTCCACATTCTTATAAGCACCCTTTTGGTACTCTGAAGCTGAACCATAATACTCTTTAAATTGTTCACCATCTACTTCGACCGTTTGACCTGGGCTTTCGATATGACCTGCAAATAGGGAACCAATCATTACCATAGTAGCACCAAAGCGAATGGATTTGGCAATGTCGCCGTGCGTACGAATGCCACCGTCCGCAATAATCGGTTTGCGTGCAGCTTTTGCACACCAACGAAGAGCAGCTAATTGCCAACCTCCTGTACCAAAGCCAGTTTTTACTTTTGTGATACAAACTTTTCCTGGTCCAATGCCAACTTTTGTTGCATCTGCTCCAGCATTTTCCAGCTCACGAACAGCTTCTGGTGTCCCGACATTTCCTGCAATCACAAAAGTATCAGGGAGTTCTTTTTTGATGTGCTGAATCATATCAATCACACTATCTGAATGCCCATGCGCAATATCAATCGTGATGTATTCTGGAGCATCTCCTTTCAACTGGCTAACAAAATCATATTCATAATCTTTCACACCAACCGAAATAGACGCAATCAGTCCTTGCTCATGCATGCGCTTGACGAAAGGAATGCGGCCAGCTTCGTCAAAACGGTGCATGATGTAGAAATAGCCACTTTTCGCCAATTTTTCTGCTACATCTTCATCCAGAATTGTTTGCATATTAGCTGGAACAACAGGAAGTTTGAAGGTGTGTTTCCCAAAAGTAACGGTCGTATCTGCTTCTGAGCGACTTTTGATGATACATTTATTCGGAATCAATTGGATATCTTCATAGTCAAAAATAGGAAATTCGTTCAGCATGTCATTCTCCTTTAATTTTATGCTAAAAATGACCTACCTATGCTTTCGCATCGCTACGCCTTTCCTGACGTTTCCTTTAGTATTATAACACAAGGTACAGAAATTACAATATAATGACTTATAATATTTTTTATCGTTCGGAAATTGCGAGTTGTTCTTTCAGATTCTAAAAAAAGAGGTCTCCCTCTTTTACAAGAGTAAATCTTTAATGCGTCCAATATCTGATTTTTTCAATACCACATAAATCATATCTCCTAGATACAGGCGCGTGCTGCCATTCACTGTTTGGTTCTTTCCGTTGTGATGTTGCATGGTAATTAGAATATCTCTTGGTAATTCCAACTCATGAACTTGCTTACCCGCTATTTTTTCAGAGACTGGAATTTCGATAAGGGTTGTCTCGCCCTCATCTACCACGTTATCTGGTAGCATTCGCTCTAGCATAGCTTCATACACGGGTGCTCCGCCCAATAAATCCATTACAACGTATGCCACTAAAGTCACTAAACCAAGAGGCATGAGGTTTCGTATATCACCAACCATCTCAGTCACCAAGATAATTGCTGTCAATGGAGCTTTAGAAATTGCACCAAAGTAGCCGCTCATACCTAAAATAATAAAAATAGGAAATTGCTCTTGTGTTGCAAAGCCTAATTGCACACAAACGACACCAACAATTGCTCCCAAAAGAGAGCCAAGAGCTAAAATGGGGAGAAAAATACCACCAGGAAGCCCACTACCATAACTAATCATACTCCAGATAAAGCGAATAACGAAAAACATCACTAATGTTAATAGCAGATAGTGTTGACTGGTTAAAGAGAGAACCAGTTGATTGCCACCGCCTAAAAGCTGTGGAAGGAAATATCCTACTGGCAAAATGAAAATAAAAGCTATAATAGGATAATATTGCGGAGAAAGGTGCAAAACTTCTCCAATCATATCATAAATGCGAGGCATAGCTAGAACAACTTTTTCATATAAAAATCCTGAAAAACCAAGAAAAATTCCTAACAACAAATAAAGCCAATATTGCCTCAGTCCCATCAGAGGAATATTATCTGGCATATTTAATACAGGGGTCATTCCAAAAATCATAAGCGAAACAAAATTCGCCGTTAAACTTGCCGCCAAAGACGAGACCCAAAAGAAACGTGAAAAATGATGATAGACTTCTTCAATAACAAACAGTAAACCCGCAATCGGAGCATTAAAAGCTGCTGCCAGCCCTGCTGCCGCTCCACTAGCAATCAAAGAACGCTCTTCTACAGGGCTTAAATGAAGATGTTTGGCAATTCCTTTTCCACCCATTGCTCCCAGCTGGATACTTGGGCCTTCACGTCCTAATATTAAGCCACTTGCAATGGCTAAAACACCTAGAATATACTTTTTCCAGAGGACACTCCACCATGACAAGCTCATCAGTCCTTTCAGCTCTGCTTCCACTTGCGGAATTCCAGAACCTTTAATATTCTTTTCTGAAAGCGTTAATTTTGCACTTATCCAAATCACGCAAGCATAAAACAGCAGAATGAAAACAAACCAAATGGTATTGCCATGACCTTGTTGATAGAAATGTTGAACAATATAAAATCCTTTTTCAATCAAAAAACGAAAAGAACCGACAATTGCACCTACAATAATCCCGACTAAAATTCCTCTTGAAACTTGCAGAATAACCGAACTAGATGTAAACGCAAATTCTTTCTTGGTATTTGATGTTCCCTTTTCTGTCTGAACAGACATCATTACCTCCCAATATGTTCTCCTTCTATTTTAGCATAATTTTTCTTATTGCTTATAGAAATTATTTTAGAAAATGAAGTCTAGAGAAAAAATCAAACCAGCTTCATGCGAAACTGGTTTATGATAATATCCTTATTAAATCTCTACACTGTTTATTTGCCGATCATTAATTGTATAACAATTACGATAAATCTTCGCTTTCTTCTTGTTTTTTACTATAAATGAGATTAAATAAATCTCTTTTTAAGCTGTCTAACTGCTAAGGTATAGAAGACAAAAATATAAGCACCATTGACAACTAAGAAAAGGATAAATTCAGATAAGGTAAAAGGGACTAAAGAACGAGCTCGATCACCAACAGCAATCTGAGCATAAGGGAAAATGCTAAAAAGACCTTGTCCAATAAATAGGGTCATAAGCCCTGCTATAGCCAAAATGGCTGATATAAGAATAGGCACTGCGAAATTTTTTAAGCGAATACTAAGAAAAATTTGAATGGTGACAATAGTAATGGTTGCTATCCAACCTGTGATAGACCAAAGCAAAAAGTCCAGTAGATAATTTGCAAAAGGTACCTTCAAAACCAAAGCGCTGATAATATAAAAGAGAAGAACTATCAGTTGACTAATAGCCATGACTAGTGATAAGCTGGTGATTTTTGATAAAATGATACGATTGGCTTTAACCGGAATACTTAATAAGCGCTGCCAGTTTTTATTACTTTCCTCGAATTGACAACTGATGGAACAGATAATCCCGATCAGAATAGGAGTAAATATCTGCGAGGAATAGAAAACTGTTTGTCCCCAAAGGACGCGAGCTTGTGTACCATCTAGGAGCACCTTTCGATTGAGAGCGTAAATCATTGCTCCCAATAAGGACCCAACAAGGTTAAAGAAGATTAGCGTTATCGGAATAGCACTTTTTTTGATTTTTTTAAATTCAAAAATAATCATAATAGATCCGCCTTTCCAATGAGTTTTTTACTGACAAAGATGCTTAAAAAAATGATAAGCAATAATGTGACTAATTTAAAGGGATAAGCATTATCATATTGAAAAAGATAAGTGTTAGTTCCAGCCACCCGTTTAGCGATTCCCATCATAGAGAAATATTGCCAAGGAATGAAAATACGAATAGGAAATGGTAACGCACCGATACCTACAAATGACAGGAAGGAACCAATTAAGCCTGTTACCACTGTCACACTTGGCTTTGGATAGATAAAAGCTAAGCAAAGATGTAAACAAGACAGAAAGAGACAAACCAAAAAAGTTGTGAACAAAAAGAGACTCAATGAAACAGGTGTCACACTGACCTGCATGCCTTGAATAATAAATTTCAGAAAAAGCGTTTGAATCAAACTGACAACAAAGGCAAAAATAGCCATCACAGTCAATTTAGCCTTAAAAAGTTGCCAAGGACTTTCGTTACTGGTTTGCAAGAGTTTAAAAGTTTTGCCTAGATGTTCCAATTCCAGTAGTCTAGACGCTAAAACTGCAATGAAAAGTGGCAAAATACAATCATTCAAGTAAGTCATGGTATAAATGGCATTATAGGCCTCATGCGTTTTAGGTAATTCATATTTGATAACAACGCCACTCCAAATCAAGCCCACTGCTACAATAGCAATCAAAGATAGCAAGAAAGAACGTCTTTTTAATTTGATAAATTCTAATTGTAAATTTAGCATTACAAAACACTTCCTTCCCGTCCTGTCATATCAAGGAAAACATCTTCCAGCGATCGACGAATCATACGAACTTGATAAATATCAACATCATTTTCAACTAAGAGTCGAATAGCAGTGGCTATATTAACTTTATCGTTATCGTTGACAATCAATTTTTTGTCATCATCCAAATTAAAACCATTGAACATTAGTATTCTTTTAGCAGTTACATCATCACTGGTCTCAAACAGATATTTTTCATCTTCTTCAAGGTCAGATAGGTGACCTTCAAAAAGTAATCGACCATGATTAATAATACCGACAGTCGTAGCCATCTGTTCAATTTCTGAAAGAATATGGCTAGAAACGATGATAGTCATATCGTATTTTTGTGGTAATGACTTGATGAGCTCACGAATTTCTTGAATACCAGCAGGATCTAAACCATTAGTTGGCTCATCCAGAATCAGTAATTTAGGAAATTTAACAATGGCTAGCGCAATTCCTAGACGTTGTTTCATGCCTAGTGAATAGTTTTTAACTAGCTTGTCTTTTTGATCGAAAAGTTTGACAATCTTTAAGACTTCATCAATATTTCTTTTTGGTAATTTAAGTAATTTTTGGATAATTTCAAGATTTTCATAGCCGGTCAAATTAGCATAGTAAGAGGGCTCCTCAATAAGGGAACCTACATTTGAGAGGAGTGATATTTGATTGCTATTAAAGGTTTTGCCAAAGAGCTTAATGGAACCATGGGTTGGTTGCAACAATCCCAAAAGCATTTTCATAGCAGTGCTCTTACCAGCACCATTTGGTCCTAAAAAACCATAAATTTCATTTTTTCTAATATGAATAGAGAGCTGATTAACGGCTACTTCACCTGAAAAATCCTTACTTAATTGGTTGGTTTCAACGATATAATTGTTCATTTGTTTTCTCCTTTAAAAATCTTAGAGTGATGTTATATCCTTTCGCTATTTTTATTATAATGAAACTCCTTTATTTTAACCTATTCATTACCTTAATTCTTCCTTAATTTTTACTTTAAAGTCCTTGACCAAGGAAGCAATGTGTTATACTAGTCTTATTGAGGTAATAGTATGAATTATAAAGAAAAGAAGATCTTAATTTTAGACGATAATCCAGAAATTTTAGAAATGGTGCAAGAATCATTGAACATTGCTGGTTTTAGCAATCTAACAAGTGTACAATCACAAAAAGAAGCTTTGGAGCAATTTGAAGAAAAATCTTTTGATTTAGTTATTTTAGACATTATGCTGCCTGAAGGATCAGGATTTGAAGTTTTAAAAGGTATCCGTAAGACTTCAACGGTTCCTGTTTTGTTTTTGTCGGCAATCTCCGATATAGAAAAACAATATCAGGGCTTTGAGTTAGGGGCAGATGACTATATTATCAAGCCTTTCCGCCCAAGAGATTTGGAGTTGCGTATTCTTTCCATCTTAAAAAGAGCCTATCCCGAAAAGGAAGATACCCTTGTTTTGCCTGCTTGCCAGGTGCATTTTAGCCAAGCCTTGATTACCAAAGGAAAACTAGAGATTCAGCTGACAGCTAAGGAATACAGTATTCTTAAGGTCTTATATGATAATAAGAATCGCATTGTTACTTTTGACCAACTCTTAGAAAAAGTCTGGGGCTTACAATACCAAGGCTATGATAATACCCTAATGGCTCATATTCGTAAGATTCGACAAAAGATCGAAGCCAATCCATCTAAACCAGAAAGCTTAATAACGGTTAAAGGTTTGGGTTACAAACTAAAGGTGAATTAAATGGATACCGTTAAATTTTTTACTAAGTTATTAACCAGGTATGTTCTATTACTCTTGGCTTTAATCATAGGACTTGTTTTTGTTTATGGTTTGGTTTTCTCATCCTATTTTAGTTTCTATGGAAAGGAAAAACCGGAACTACTTTACACTAAAATCGCTCAATCGAGTCAACAGAATAATTTTAATTTTGATAAAAGCAGCAAAATTGAAATGGATAAACAAAATACTTGGGCTATGGTACTGAATCAAGATGGCAATATTGTCCAATCTTATCATTTACCTAAAGGACTCAAAAGGCATTATACGAATACTGATATGGTTAAATTTTCACGCTGGTATTTAGAAGATTACCCTGTTTTCTCCTATGTACGAGGTCAGCAAATTTTAGTTTTGGGCTATCCTAAAAAGCATTCTTTAGCAAAATTTAATTTCTATGCTAATACGCAATTTATTAGGAATTTTCTCAGTTTGGGACTTGTTTTCTTGGGTATTATTCTTTTACTTATTTTTATTCTTTTGAGCCGATCAAAGTTGCGCATTAAAAAGGAGATGGAGCCGATTATTACTGCTGTCACTTCTTTGTCTCAAGGTCAAAATATCGCTCTTAATGAAAAGGGAAATTTCTCTGAAATTAAGACAGCTCTCAATGAAACCTCTCATATTTTGGAAGAAAGCAACACGATGAAAGAGCAATGGATTAGAGGGGTCAGTCATGATTTACGCAATCCTCTTATGCTCATATCAGGTTATAACAGTCAGCTAGAGCAGCAATATGGTAAAGGAAAGCAGACGGAGGAAATTGAAAATCAGATTCAAACTATGAAAGAAATGATTTCTAATCTCAATATGAGCTACTTATTGGATAATCAAAAGCATCACTCCGAATTTTCGAGTCTTGATTTGGTTGCAGTCCTACGAACAGTAATTGCCGATATATTGAATAATTATGAAACAATTACACTTCATTTTGATTTGCCTACCGAGGCAGTGTTGGTAAAAGGAGAGGTAACTTTACTAGAAAGAGCTTTTAGAAATCTCTTGCTTAATAGTATCATACACAGCGGTTCTAACCAGATTGATCTGACTTATCAATTATCTGATAATAAAGTGCTCATCATCATTGCGGATCAAGGAGATATTACAGCTCAAAAAATTACTGAGCTAAATCAAAAATCGACTAATTATGAATCACATGGTATGGGAACGGTTATCACTAAACAAATTATTAAATTACATCAAGGTGAAATTGTTTTTTTAGACAATCAGCCAGGCTTAAAAGTCATCATTTCTTTACCTTTAGTAAAGGACTGATGACCTACCTAAGAACAAGCTTACACTCAGAAAACTAACCATTTGGAGCATCGCAACACATTATTTATCTTCTAAATATTTCTAAATGCTATTTTTGGGGCAAAGTATTCTTTCGTCTAATCATCGTAAATTTTTGATAAATAAGTAGCAATACTATTCTATTTATCAAAAATTTTTCTGTTATACGCAAAAAAAGAGTGCACAAATAAAGTTGCACTCTTTTAATGTTGAAATGCTTTGTCAACAACTATATACGAATTGTATTAAAAACGCTTTATAAACTCAATATTTTATCTTTATTTTTCGGCTGTCAATGCTGCCATTGTGATGTAGTTATAAGGTTTGTTAAAGTGTGGCAGGAAGAAAATATCTGTCAATGCCAATTTATCAATGGTCACTTTTTCTTGGATTGCGAGTGAGAAGAGATGAATGCCCATTGAAATATCTTCGTGCGAAGCCATTTGTGCTCCAAGGATGACACGTGTATCTTTATCAAATACGATACGAATAGCTACTTCATGGTTGTTGTGTTTGATAAATTCTGGCTTTTGAAGGTCGTTAAATCCTGTTTCAACCGCATTGTAGCTAGCAGCTTTTGCTTTTTCTAAGGTCAAACCAGTTGAAACCATTTTAAGGTCGTAAATGTTGATACCGTTTGAACCTTGCACACCAATGCCTTCTAACTCATGACCAGTAGCATTGTAAGCTCCGACAATACCTGAACGAACAGCATTCGAAGCAAGGGCGATATAACTCATATCATCTAGAGCATTGTCATAAATCGTTGCACAGTCCCCAACTGCATAAACTCCTGGAATGCTTGTTTCTTGTTTTTTATCAACAAGGAAGGCACCATTACGGAAAAGTTCAATCTTGCCAGCGCCGAGAGCTGTGTTTGGTCGGAAGCCAACAGCCATAATGACCATATCTACGTCAAATGTTTCTTTATCTGTTACAATACGTTCAACTTTGCCTTCCCCTTCAACTGCTTTCACAGTTTGACCATAAGCAAGTTTGATGCCATGATCTGCCAAGTTTTTACTCATCAAGTCAGACAATTCACGGTCGTAGTAACCAGCAAGGCAAGTATCTGCAACGTCAATCAAGATTACTTCTTTTCCAAGGCGTTCAAAAGCTTCTGCGAGTTCAACACCAATGTAGCCGGCTCCAACAACAGCGACCCGATTGATGCCTTCGTTGTTTTTCAGCTTTTCAATCACTTCAGCAGAGTTTTGATACAATTTTACAAACTGAACGTTTTCTAGGGTCGCTTTAAATTCACGATTTCCTTCTACAAGTTCAACACCTTTGATTGGCGGGATAATTGGTTGTGAACCAGTCGCAAAAATCAATTTGTCATAAGATTCAACATGTTCCTGACCATTTACAAGTGCGATCACTTCTTTTTTGTCATAATCAACTGACAAAACAGGACTTTCCATATAAACTTTTGCACCTTTTGCTTCAAGTTTTTCTTTATCTGAATAGAACAATCCTTCTGGGCCGTCAATTTGCTTACCAATCCAAAGCGCCATTCCGCATCCTAAGAAGGAAATGTTTGAATTTTGGTCAAACACCACAACTTCGTTTTCATTTCCGAAGTTGTCTAATATCGTATTGATACAAGCTGTACCAGCATGGTTGGCACCAATAACAACAATTTTACTCATAGAGCAATTCCTACCTTAATTTTTAATTTACTAAAACATTATAACATTACGTGTTAGCGTTTACAATATATTTGCTCATAAAACTGAAAAATATTACATTTTCTATCAATTTAAAAGAACTTTTCATGAATGATTTCATTTCTAATCTCAATGTATTCAAATTTTAAGTTTCTAGTTAAGACCATTCTATATGAAAATGATATGAAATTGTCGGAAAATTTTCTACAAAAAAGTTTGTGAAAACGTTATCTATCTGTTATAATAGATGTGTGTATTTAATCTATAGAAAGGAGGTAATGTGGTGGACTTCAGCTCTCGTTCCATTCAATTAATGGGAACGACGATTACGATTTCAATTCTGCATCCGCAAGCAGGTCTGCTACTTGACGAGGTTATTCAACTACTTTTTCTGTATGAGAAACGCTTTAGTGCAAATGATGATGATTCGGAGTTGATGAAAATCAACCATCAAGCTGGAAAGCAATGGGTTCAGGTACATCCTGATTTGTTTGAGCTAATTGAGCTAGGAAAACAGCATAGTTTAGCTCTAAATAGTCACTTAAATATTACTATCGGCCCACTTGTACAAACATGGCGAATTGGTTTTCCAGACGCCAAAGTGCCTCAGCCGGAAGAAATCAAATATTGCCTTTCTTTAATAGAACCTACTTTTATTAAACTCGATTCTGCTTCTTCTAGTGTTTTTTTAGCAAAAGAAGGAATGAAAATTGACCTTGGAGCACTTGCAAAAGGTTATATTGCTGATAAAGTGATGGAGTTCTTAAAAAATAAAGGCGTGACTTCTGCTCTCATCAATCTAGGCGGGAATGTATTAACCCTAGGAATCAACCAAGTTTCCAAGCGTCCTTGGCGGATTGGGATTCAACATCCAAAATTAACACGCGGAAATAATCGGGCTATTCTTCCTATCGTAAATCAATCCGTTGTGACTTCAGGAATTTATGAGCGAACCCTTGAAAAACAAGGGCAAACCTATCACCATATTCTTGATGGTAAGACAGGTTATCCTGTGGAGACAGATGTCGCTAGTTTAACGATTGTGTCTAATCGCTCTGTAGACGGTGAAATTTGGACAACCCGATTATTTGGCGAAAGCCCATCGTCTATTCTAGAACAAGTCGAAAAAGAAGAACAGATTGAAGCGTTAGGGATTACAAAAGAAGATCAATTATTCTATTCTTCTGGTTTAAAACCAGAATTGCTATTTTAATATCGGAAAGGAAATAATTATGTTAAAACTCATCGGTTTAGTTGGCACAAATTCAAAACGTTCCACCAATCGCCAACTATTACAATATATGCAAAAACATTTTGCGGATAAAGCAGAAATTGAACTAGTGGAAATCAAAGATATTCCCATTTTCAATAAACCCGCAGACAAAAAACTTCCAGCTATTGTAACGGAAATTGCTGAAAAGATCGAAGCGGCTGACGGGGTCATTATCGGAACGCCTGAATACGACCACTCTATCCCAGCTTCGCTCATGAGTGCTCTGGCTTGGCTATCTTACGGCATTTACCCATTGCTCAATAAACCCGTAATGATTACAGGTGCTTCCTTTGGAACCTTGGGTTCGTCTCGTGCACAGTTACAGCTTCGCCAGATTTTGGATGCCCCTGAGTTGAAATCTTCCGTCATGCCTGGCTCTGAATTTTTGCTGTCGCACTCTCTGCAAGCATTTGATAAAGATGGCAATCTCATTGACCTTGAAACTATTCAGAAATTGGACGCACTCTTTGATGATTTCCGTCTTTTTGTGAAAATTACCGAGAAGCTATCTAGTGCGCAGGAATTATTGCACAAAGAAGCTGAAAACTTCGACTGGGAAAACTTGTAAGTAAAGGAGAATGACGCAATGAAATTTGTAGGAATTGTAGGCTCAAATGCAGAGCAATCGTATAATCGTAAATTACTGGAATTTATCAGAAGGCATTTTAAACTAAAATTTGAATTGGAAGTCTTGGAAATTGATGAAGTTCCGATGTTTAATCAAGACGAAAAATGGGACGAATCTTTCCAGCTTCGCCTCCTATACAACAAAATCACCCGTGCAGACGGAGTCATTATCGCAACACCTGAGCACAACCATACCATTACCGCCGCTCTGAAAAGCGTGCTTGAGTGGCTGTCATTTGAAGTTCATCCATTTGAAAACAAGCCTGTCATGATTGTGGGCGCTTCTTACTACGATCAAGGAACTTCACGCGCACAGGTCCATTTACGCAAAATTCTTGACGCACCAGGTGTCAATGCTTATACTCTTCCCGGAAATGAATTTCTGCTTGGAAAAGCCAAAGAAGGCTTTGACGATGAGGGAAATATTACCAACGAAGGAACCGTCAAATTCCTTGAAACCTGTTTGGATAATTTTATGAAATATGTAGAGGTCGTTTCAAAATTGAAAAAACCAAAACCAATTGAACCAGAAGATTTAGATGTTACCAAACCTATCGCAACAACGATTCAAGGCATTGACCCAGATGATCCTGAATGGGTTGAAAAAGCCGCTGCCATGGTGGGCGCTGTCTCAGGAGATACCTATGTAAAACTAGACCACGGTATTTTAACGGTGGATCAGATCAATATGTTCTTGAAATCCATGCCCTTTGAACTGACTTACGCCGATGACAACAACCAATTCCTCTACTACAACAATGCACATCAAGACCCTGATACCATGCTGGCAAAACGTGTACCATCTCAGTCAGGAAACCGCCTATCAACGGTTCACAATTCACTTCCGGCTGGCAGAATGAAAAATGTAGAGTGGGTGGTCGGAACCTTGCGTAACGGCAATCAAGAATATGTCCGCACCCTGATTCCAAATCCGCATTCACCAGTTTTAAATACACACAATTATCAGGCCATGTACTATCCAGACGGCTCTTACGCTGGTATCAATGAAATTGTCTTCAATTTCAGACCATGGCTGGAATGGTACTTGGAAACAACTGGTCAGCAGCTGGTTGGCGGAAGCGGTCCATTCGCTCCTGCAGGAGGACAGGCTAAAGCTGATGCTACTTCCGGTGCTTCTGATGCAGGCAGCCACAGCGAGAGCACGAGTGAGGCAGATGCTACTTCTGCTGCTTCCAGTCATTGATCTAAAGAAATCAAAAAAAGGTTGAGCAATTTTGTCTCATCCTTTTTTCTGTGTAAAAGATCATTCCATAAGATTCACTTGCACAGATTTCGTGAACTTGTTATAATAATGAATATACGCAAACGTTTTCTGCCACAAGGAGATAATGATGATTGAAGCAAATCAATTATATAAGACATATAGTATTGTCGAGAAAGAATTAGGTCTTAAAGGTTCTATCAAAGCCTTTTTTCGCCCTAAGAAAAAACAAATTCATGCTGTACAGAATATTTCATTAACGGTTCAAAAAGGTGAAATTATTGGTTATATTGGTTCGAATGGAAGCGGAAAATCCACGACTATAAAAATGCTGACAGGTGTTCTTTATCCAGATCGAGGCAGTGTTAAAATTAATGGACTTACCCCACAGAAACATCGGACAGCAGTCAATAAGCAGATTGGCGTTTTATTCGGACAAAAATCACATTTACGTTGGGATATTCCTGTGCTGGAATCTTTTATTTTGCATGCGAAAATCTATGACGTTCCTGATAAAGTTTTTGAGGAACGCTTGGAGCAATTAATTGACCTGTTGCAGCTAGGAGATTTTATTCACCAGCCTGTTCGTAATCTTTCGCTCGGGCAACGAGTTCGCTGCGAATTTGCTGCTATATTCATTCATCAACCTGCCGTTGTTTTCTTGGATGAACCTACAATCGGTCTTGATGCCAGTGTAAAAGAAACCATCCGCTCTTTCATTCGCTTTATGAATAAAGAGTATCAGACAACTTTCCTCATTACGTCTCATGATATGCAGGATATTGAGTCGCTCTGCAAACGAATTTTCATTATTGATAAGGGCAAAAAGGTTTATGACGGAAGTCTGACGCAATTAAGAGAAAAGTTTTCAACAGTTAAAACCATTTCTTTCAAAACGCAAACGCCAATAGAAGAGCTATTCCAAATCAATGGTTTTAGTTTTGAGAAAATTGACTCTTATCATTTCAATATTCATTATCAGACGGATATTTATACTAATGCCCAAGTTATCAATCAGATTTTTGAGCATTATTCAATCGAAGACCTGGCTATCAAAGAATTGACAATTGAAAATATCGTCAAACAAATTTATGAGGAGGGGCTTGATGAGTAAATATATTCATATCACACGATTAACTCTTATTACGCAACTTCAATATAAATCTTTCTTTGTCGCGACCCTGATTCGTACTTTCATACAAGTTCTAGTCTCTATTTTCGTTTGGAAAACCATTTTTTTCACCCAATCTCAAGTCAATGGTTATACTTTAGAAACTTTCACAACCTATATTATCTTTGCAAATCTACTGGGAAATCTAAATAGTTTTAGCATTGGACGGGATTTGTCTATAATGATTGTTGATGGGAATATTACTGGTGAGCTACTCTATCCTTATTCCCTCATTACTTCTCTCTTTTTCCAAGACTTTGCTGTCAAAATCGTTGAAATTATCAAATTCATTCCAATTTTATTAGTTATCCCTTTGCTTCAAGGACAGCTTTATCTTCCAAATTGGCAGACAGGATTGCTTTTCCTATTTTCTAGTTTATTAGGAATGTTTATCATCCTCCTGTTAGATTTAGGATTTAGCTTAACAGCCTTCTTCACGGCAAATACTTGGGGAATTTTGATTCTCAGAAACGGGCTTTTTTCACTCGCTTCAGGAGCGCTTTTGCCACTAAGTTTTTATCCAGAAAATATTGCAAACATTTTGAAACTATTACCTTATAGCTTTGCTGTTAATTTTCCGGTCAATATCCTTTTGAAAAGGCAGGTTAATTTTGAGCTCTTCTGGATTCAATTGGCTTGGATTCCGATACTTTCAGCTTTCATTGCTTTTCTTTGGTATCAAGCTAAACGTCGTTTAGTCATTTTAGGAGGTTGAAGATGAAATACATCAACATTTATTTTTATAACCTCAAAGCTTACTTGATTGCTAGTATGTCTTATAGGTTGGACTTCTTTATTGGACTTATTTCTTCTTTGATTGAACAGATTGTTTATTTAATCTTTTTAAATGTATTATTTGCAAATATCAAGGAAATTGCCGGATTCAACTATGGACAAATGCTATTTATTTATGGAATGGCAACTATCGGACGTTCAGTTCACCTGATTTTCTTTGACAATCTTTGGATGTTTGGAAGCCGCTATATTCGCAAAGGTGAGTTTGAACGCCTGCTTATCATGCCCATCAATCCTCTTTTTCAGCTAATTTGTGAACGTGTGCAGCTACAAGGATTTGGCACAACACTAATGGGAGCTATTGCAACTTATCAAGCCTATCATTTACTCGGACTGCATTGGAACATTTTTCATCTACTTCTCTTTGTCTTTATCTGTATTTGTATTGGTTTACTCTATGCTGCTATTCAATTAGGACCTACTGCTCTTGCTTTTTGGATTGTCGAATCTTTCCCTATCACAATGGGGATTTTCTCCCTCAATCAAATGGCACAATACCCTATCAAAATTTACCCAACCTTTATCCAATTGATACTAATTTTTGTATTTCCTTATGCTTTTACTTCTTTTTTTCCAGCTCTTTATTTTTTAAATCTAAGCTGGATTGGTTTGCTACTTCCTTTAGTCCTACTTGTTATTTTTACTATCAACTACGCTCTATTCAAATACGGCATGAAAAAATTCTCCAGTGTTGGGAATTAAATATTAAAAACCAACTGAAATCTTTCATCAGTTGGTTTTATTTGCCCTTGGAAAATAGAGACGAATCTCCGTATAAGTATTTTCTTCAGATTTAATTTCCATGTGATAGGATTTACCAAATTGTAATTGCAAACGCTGATTAACATTCTTCAAACCGACACCACCCAAGCGAACGAGTGTAGCATTTGTAGTTTCGCTGGCGACAAAGCCACGACCATTGTCATAAATTGAAACGATGAGCTGCGTGTCATTTTTAGAAACGCTAACTCGAATCATCCCTTGACGATTCATTTCTTTGATACCATGGTAAATGGCGTTCTCAACCAAAGGCTGCAAAATTAATTTTGGAATCTGATAATTATCATAAGCACTTAACTCATCAATTTCATACTGTAATTTCCCTCCATACCGCTGTTTTTGAATGAACAAATATTGCCGAACATGATCAATTTCATCCTTGAGAGAAATTTGTTCATGTCCTTGGTTCAAAGCTAAACGGAAATACTTAGCCAGTGATTTTGTGACTTCTACCACACGCTTGCTGTCATTAAATTCTGCCATCCATACAATTGTATCCAACGTATTGTACAAAAAATGCGGGTTGATTTGGCTGGAAAGCGCCTGCAATTCATATTTTCTGACATTCTGTTCCTCTTCTTTGACTGCAATCATCAATTGATCAATCCGGTCTAACATAATATTAAATTGTCTTGCCAAATCAACTAATTCAGGAGAGCCGGTTTCATTAGCCCTCAAATCTGAATGCCCGCTTCCAACCTTTAAAATGGTTGCTTGTAAATCTCGCAAAGGCTTAATCCAAAGCCGAAGCACAAACCAAATCCCTATTAGACAAACACCCAAAGCAAACAACCCTGTTCCAATAAAAGACCACAAAATCTGTGTTTGAACTGCATGCAATTGTTCCATTGAAGAAACCCCAATCAATGTCCAACCACTATTTGGAATTTGATATTGAGATACATAAGCTTGTTTTGATTTGACATAGCCATTTTTGACAGAAAGATAGGGCGCCATCGCTTTCATTTCAGCGTGAGAAGAATAAACTTCTTTTTTAGGATGATAGACAAAGTCATGATTGGCATCGACGATAAAGGTAAATCCCTCTTTTCCTAACTGTAGTTGATCTAAATAAGCTTCCAACGTCTTGTATCCAACATCTAAGCGAACAACCCCTAGATTTTTACCATCTTTATCTACAACTTCCTGCATGATTGAAATCACCCATTTTTCACCAGTTGTATGACTGACGGTTCTTCGTGCTGGTGTCAAAATCGGCATAGCACCTTTATGGATAGCATCCTGATACCATTTTTCTTTCATCATATCAGCGGATGTCTTCATGGTTAATTCAGGATCTGTTGAGATGAGATTTCCGTCTTTTGTTACCAAAATAGCAGATACCAAATCCGAATCTGTTTTTAAAATCGTTGCGAATAATTGCCGAAGTTGTTCAGCGTTTTCTTGGCTTGGTGTTTGTGCATATGTCTTTATTTTCTCATTTTCAGCCAAACTACTCGTTGTCTGTTTAACTTTTTGTAAATAAGAAGTGATAAACTGACCACTTTGCTGAATGGTCTTGCGTGTATTTTGCTCAGTTGTCTGGCGAATAGCAACCGAACTAGTCTGATAATAAATCCCACCGACAATTCCCAAAAGAGCTAATATCATAATAAAAACATAAATCACTAACTGAATCAGAAGCGAATAACGTTTCATTGCCCTTCTCCTCGTTTAAATTGCCGCGGTGTCACTCCAACGACTTGTTTGAAGCGTTGAGAAAAATAGTTCATATCTTCAAAGCCTACCTGCTCTGCAATTTCATAAACCTTTAAGTCAGTTGTCAAAAGCAGTAATTTTGCTTTCTTCATCCGTTCTTGAATTAAGTAATCCTGAAATGGCAAGCCCAGCTCTTTTTTGATGAGAACACTCAAATAAGACGGACTAAACCCTAGTTGAAAAGCGAGTGATTTAAGAGATAATTCTGTATCGGTTAAACGATCATGAATTGCTTGTTCTAAATCAGAAAATTCTGCTTGCTCAACCAGTTCATGAACTTGCTGCTGCTTTCGCTCCTTGTCCAATTTTTCTTTGACTTTAAACAACATCGTTTCCACATCTTCCCGCGAAAACGGCTTTAGTAAATAATCGTCAGCACCTAATTTTACTGCTGATAAAGCGTAATCGAAGTCATCATAGCCCGTTAAAAAGATAATATGAACAGAAGGATATTGTTCTTTGACTAATTGAGCTAGTTTAATCCCGTTTATATGTGGCATATTGATGTCTGTCAAGACAATATCAGGCTGTGCAAGCTGTATCTTTTCCCAAGCATCCAAGCCATTTTCAGCCTCGCCCATGACTTCCATATCAAATGTTTCAAAATCTACTAAAGACGAAATACCTTGCCGAACAAGGTATTCATCTTCTACAATCATAATTGAATACACTAGCGCACCCCTATTATTTATTAAACTTATTATAGCAAATTTCTGTGAAAACTGCTGTTACACATAGTTTAATAAATAACCGTAGCCTTTACTTTCCATTTGGTCTTTCGGAATGAAATGAATGGCTAAACTGTTGATACAGTAGCAAAGTCCGCCCTTATCTTTTGGTCCGTCCGTAAAGACATGCCCTAGATGAGAATTTCCAATACGGCTTCTAACTTCCGTCCGTGTCATATTAAAACTATGATCTTCCTTATAAGTTGCGACATCTGGGCTGATTGGACGGGTGAAGCTAGGCCAGCCACAACCAGACTCAAATTTATCTTTGGAAGAGAAAAGTGGCTCACCTGTTACAACATCTACATAAATACCTGCATCAAACTTATCCCAATAGCGATTAGAAAAAGCACGCTCAGTATCATTTTTTTGTGTTACAGCATATTCTTCATCGGATAGTTTCTTTTTAATCTCTGCATCACTAGGCTTTTTATATTTGGAAGCATCAATAACTGGATAAGAAGCCTGCTTAACATTGATATGGCAATAGCCATTTGGATTTTTCTTTAAATAATCTTGGTGGTACTCTTCAGCCTTAATAAAATGTTTTAATGGTTGTTTTTCGACCGCCAACGGCTCTTTAAATTTTTCTTTCTGCTCGTCAAAGACTTTGTTAATCGTTTCTACATCAGCCTGATCTTTATAATACACGCCTGTACGATATTGCACTCCACGATCATTGCCTTGCTTATTTTTGCTGGTTGGATCGATAATTCTAAAGTAATGTAGCAAGATTTCTCTTAAAGAGATTTTATTGGCATCATAGGTTACATGAACCGTTTCTGCATGTTTTGTCTGCGAGATTAGTTCGTATTTCGTGGTTTCGCTAGTGCCATTAGCATAACCAGAGACTGCGTCAACCACTCCATCTACACGCGAAAAATATTCTTCTACACCCCAGAAACAACCTCCTGCCAAATAGATATGCTTTAAATTTGCATTTTTCAGGTCCGCTTTCTTTTGCTTGACCGGTTCAGCCTGGCTAACAGCTGCTTCTTTAATCTGATTAATAGCAGATTGATTTTTAAGGGTTGGCATCATGCGACTTCCTAGCACAAATAAACCTAAAACCAGCAGGACTGCTCCACCAAATAATAACCATTTCATTTTATGATCCATCATCCTCCCCTCCTATTTAATGCTTTTAAGAGTTGATTCAATTTCTGCTTTTTTAATAAGTCCAGGACGAGTTTTTACCAATTTTCCATCGCTTCCAATAAATGCAGCTGTCGGATAGGAACGAACACCATATTGTTCCAATAGTTTACCACTAGGATCTAGTAAAACAGGTAAATGTTTATAATTTAATTTCTCATACCAGTTTTTAAAATCTGCTTCAGATTTTTCACCAACATGCCCCGGTGAAACAACCGTCAAAACTACATAGTCTTTCCCAGCATTTTTAGCTAACTCATCAGTATCCTTTAATGTAGATAAGCAGATAGAACACCAAGATGCCCAAAATTTGAGATAAACTTTCTTTCCTTTGAAATCTGACAATTTATAAGTTTTCCCGTCAACTCCTTTTAGTTCAAAATCAGGAGCTGCTTCGTCTTGATTCAACTTTGTAGCTGTCGTTTTATTTGTAAATTGTCCGTGTCCAGACTTAGTTCCACTAGCTGATTTTTGATTTCCACAGGCACCCAACAGAGCAACACAAACAAGACCTGTGATGACTAACATTGTTTTTTTCATGAGATTCCTCCTTTTATCCACCAAATATTGAAGCTAGAACATTAAGATTTCCCAGCATAAGTAAAATTCCCATCAAGATGATAAGTAACCCGCCAATTTTCTTTAGTAGTCCCATATAAGGTTTTATTTTCCCAAAATGGCGTAAAACAATAGAAGAGGCAAGCGCCAAAATGAGAAATGGAATAGCAAGACCAAGGGTATAAACTAACATGAGGAAGCCACCTTGTACTGCTCCATTACCACCAGAAGCTGCAATTGCGAGAACAGAACTCAAAACAGGACCTACACAAGGTGTCCAACCAAAGCTAAAGGTCACACCTAGCAAGAAAGCATTGTAAAAATCATTTCTATTTTTATCTTTTTTTAATTGAACACTTTTCTGTCGTTGTAGTAGCTTAAAATTGATCAGTTCCATTTGATGAACACCGAGAAAAATAACAATTGCTCCTAATACATAGCGGAACCACTCTGTATAGAGAACTTTTCCCAAAAAGCCAGCGCCATATCCAAGAATTAAAAAGACTACGGATAATCCTGCAATGAAACATAGTGTTTTTATAATTCCATACCAAGCAATCTTCTTTCCAAAAATAATGATTGTTCTTGGTTCATCTGTATCCAATAAAATACCAACATATACAGGAAGCAATGGCAATATACAAGGCGAGAAAAATGATAAAATTCCCGCTAGAAATACAGAAATCAAAAACACAATAGATATCATTATCTTTTCCTCCTCATTTTCTTTCTAAGAAAAGTATACACTGGTTCACTATCTAAAAATAGAGGATACGATTTGTAAAAACTTGAATTTGATATGGTCATAAAAAAGGGAGTGGGACAGAACTAAAAATCGAAAATTTTTAGTTCGTAGTCCCACCCCCGCAAGGGTGATTAGGTGCTCTTCTGAGCTTGAAAAGCGAATGAAGAGTCCAATCACCTACTGCGTTATTCGTTTATTACTAAATCTAATAGAAGCTGAGCACTTTTGTCTCAGCTTCTTTTTTATCATTCCATTTCAAATGTGTCACTTTTTTGTTTATTTGGCAAAAACAAAGACAACACAATCCCAACAATCGTCGGTACCAGCCAAGGGATTGAAGCTTGCGCAAATGGCAAAGCATTGATTAAATTACTCACACTAGTCAATTTAAATTGCGAGCCAATAATATTCGCAAAGGCAATAATTGTTACAACTGCGACTGTTAGCTGCATTCCAATCTTAGATAAGGCAACAAACTTATTGACAATCACAATCATTACAATCGCAATGGTAATCGGGTACAAAATTTGCAAGACAGGAACTGAATACTGAATAATCGCTCCCAAACCAAGATTTGCAATTGCAAATCCAATCAAGGTAAAGACTGTTGCAAAAGTTTTATAGCTGATTTTAGGAAAGGTTTTATTGAAAAATTCTGATGTTGAAACAATCAAACCAACCGTAGTTGTGAAGCAGGTCACTGTTACCATGGCTGCAAGGAAAATCTGTGCTGTCGGACCAAAAATAGCTTGTGTAGCTTGAGATAAGACATAAACTCCTTTATTGGCATCAGACGCCATTACATCAGTCGGAATTGGGAAATGATTTCCAAGAAATCCTAATCCAATATAAAGCGCACTAAATCCCAATGCAACAACAATTCCAACAATCCAAATCGTTGAGATATATTCTTTTTTATTAGCAAAGCCGAGTTGGTTCAATGTTTGCACAGCGATAACGCTAAAAGCAACAGAGGCAAGTGCATCAAGCGTATTATATCCTTCAAGAAAGCCAGTCCCAAAAGCTGCTTTTGCGTATTCCGTGCTAGCATCTTGCGGTGCAGCTGCTCCATATTTTATCGCCCCTAAAATGACTAGAATGACAATCAAAATGGCAAACACAGGAGTCAAAATCCGACCAATCCGATCCAAAATTTTGGAAGGATTTAATGAAATCAAGTAAGCAGCCACAAAATACAAGATTGTAAAAATAATAAGTCCTAATCCAGTCATATTACTCGAAAGCAATGGTGCAATCCCAACTTCATAAGAAGTCGTTGCCGTCCGAGGAATGGCAAAAAATGGACCAATCGCTAGATACAGAACCACCAAGTAACTGGTCGCAAACCAAGGAGAAATCTTTTTAGAAATTTCGTAAACATAGCCTTTGGGATTTAAAGTACCGATAATCAATGTTAAAATAGCAATTCCAACTCCTGAAAGCACAAATCCTGCAATCGCTGACCAGAAGTGTTCGCCAGACAAAGCTCCTAAAGTTGGCGGAAAAATTAAATTTCCTGCGCCGAAAAATATTCCAAACAATAGTAATCCTGTCAGTGCTCCTTTTTTAATCATCTTCTCTCCCTTTTCTAAAATTCAGTATGTTCAACCATTATAACAGATTCTTACAATACTTCAAGTGATATAAAGTATAAAGTTAAAATATTGCACATATTCTGAATGTTTGAGCAAAACAAAAGCAGCATAATCAAGTCATGCTGCCATATTCTTATTTAATCCCTAGGGCGATGCGTGCGTAGCGACTCATTTTATCCACAGTCCATGCTGGATACCACACCAGCCTCACTTCTACTTTGCTCACTTCAGGTACATCTGACATCGCATCATGAATCTGATCAGTTAATAAGTCAGCCAGTGGACAGCCCATTGTTGTTAAGGTCATATCAATCTGCGTCTCACCATTTTCACCATTGAACCGAATTTCATAAATCAAACCAAGATTTACAATATCAATTCCTAATTCAGGGTCAATAACTTGTTCCAAACTTTCCAAGATACGATTTTTAATATCATCAATTTGTTCGTTTGTGTATGCCATGGTGCCTCCTTTTATTTACTAGTCCTCAATAAAATCGCGAAGTGGCTTGCTGCGACTTGGATGACGCAATTTGCGTAGGGCTTTGGCCTCAATTTGTCGAATCCGTTCACGAGTCACGTTAAAGACTTTTCCAACATCTTCCAGCGTACGCATTTTACCATCATCTAGACCGAAACGCAAACGTAGTACATTTTCTTCACGGTCTGTTAATGTATCAAGAACCTCGTCTAATTGCTCACGTAGGACAATACGTGTTGTGTAATCAACTGGATTTTCAATCACTTCATCCTCAATGAAATCGCCAAGATGACTATCATCTTCTTCTCCAATTGGAGTTTCAAGAGAGACCGGTTCTTGCGCAATCTTCAAAATTTCACGGACTTTATCCGGTGTCATATCCATGCGCTCCGCAATTTGCTCTGGCGTTGGATCTTGTCCCAATTCTTGCAAAAGATTTCGTTGCTCCCGCACTAATTTATTGATTGTCTCAACCATGTGAACCGGAATCCGAATCGTACGCGCTTGGTCAGCAATCGCACGAGTAATCGCTTGACGAATCCACCAAGTGGCATAGGTCGAAAATTTGAAACCTTTGGTATAGTCAAACTTGTCAACGGCTTTCATCAATCCCATATTGCCTTCTTGAATCAAGTCAAGAAACTGCATGCCGCGTCCAACATAGCGCTTAGCAATAGAGACAACCAACCGCAAATTAGCTTCTGCCAAACGTTGTTTCGCTTCTAAGTCGCCTTGCTCCACAAGAACAGCTAATTCTTGCTCTTCTTCATTGGTCAATAACGGAACAACACCAATTTCCTTTAAATACATACGGACAGGGTCGTTCACTTTAGCAGAATTGCTACCAAGCAACTCCTCATCTGTTAATTCAGCTTCTTCTTCCTCTGTATTTAAAACCCGTTCACTTGGGTTGCCCTCTTTATCCGTAATAGCAATCCCTGCGTCCTGAATTCGTTGAAGAAGATCCTCAATACCATCAGCATTTAAAGTAAATGGAATAACTAATTGATCATTGATCTCATCATCGGTTGCTGTACCAGTTTTTTTATGGTTGCGAATAAATTCTGCAACTTGAACATCAAAAGTTGTTACTTCTTTTTGTTTTGTAGCCATTCTTACTCCATTCTCCTTTTTTGAGCAATAAATCGCTCTAGCTCTTCTAATGCCGTATCTGCATCCCCACTATGAGATGCTTCACGGACTTTTTTACCAATCAATTGATTTTCTTTGCGAAGCAATTCCTTATCTCGCGTTTGCTCCACTTCAATCAGTTCCTGCTCAGAAACTTCCTCTGGTAGATTTTCTTCTAAGACCCGATACCAAGCTTGCTGTACCGAATCATTTTGCTCAGACAAATCTTGTGGCGTTACCTCGCCATTTGTTTTTAAAATATCGTACAAAGTCTGCAATTCTACTGTTGCGAAATGAAAATCTTTCCTCAAACGATAATCATTTAAAATTACAGGATTATCAATCATCCGCTGCAGAAGATGACTCTCTGCCTTAATTAGCCGTGATACTTGCTGTGTTACCGGAATGTCAAGTCTTGACACCTGTTGATGCGATTGCTGTTGTTGCTCTCTTCTATTTACTAAACGATGATTATTAACAGCTTGCTCTACCTGCTGGTAGTCAAAATCAGGTAACAATTCAGCTAACATATAAATATAGGAATTTTGTGCAGTGATTGATTGAACCTGTGCAATCAGCGGAGACATTTGTTCAACAAATTCAATTTGAGCTTGCAAGTTTTCGATATTATCTGGCTTCAGATAGTTCAAAAGAAACTCTATATCACTAATTCGTGTTTTAGTCAGTAAATTTTGTAACTCATCAGCAGAATTTTTTTTGATAAATTCATCCGGATCCATATTATCAGGAATCCTGACAATTTCAACTGATAAATTATGCAATTCATTCAGAGCTTTTGCTGTCGCTGCTTGTCCTGCTTTGTCACCATCGTACGTTAAAATAATTTTCTTTGCGAACTTACGAAGATGCTCCACATGCTCATGCGTCAATGCTGTTCCCATAGACGCTACAGCATTTTCAATTCCAGCACGATAAGCGGCTATAACATCCATAAAGCCTTCCATTAAGTAAATTTCGTGACTTTTCTTAATAGTCGGTTTGGCTTTGTCCAGATGATACAACTCATAACTTTTATTGAAAATCGGTGTACCTCGGCTATTCTTATACTTAGCAACTTTCTGCTCTATATCGCTTGCTTGCCAAATACGACCTGAAAAAGCAATGACTTGCCCAGTATCATTTGTCAATGGAAACATAATCCGATTTTGAAAAGCGTCATAAACCAAATTGTTATCAGCTAAGTTGAACAAACCAGAATTCATAATGACTTGCTCGTCAAATTTCCCACTAACACTTTTATAAAGATAATTATTTTCATTGGGCGCTAAACCAATTTGAAAATGCTTGATAACCTCATCTGTTAAGCCACGTTCATAAAGATAAGAACGTGCTTCTTCTCCTATCTTTGTTGTCATCAATACTGCATGGTAAAACCTTGCAGCTTCCGCATGAATGTCATAAAGTGCTTGATGAGGATGTGTATGTGTTGACTGCTCTTTTCTACTATGCTCTATTTCTAATGGAATCCCTGCACGATCTGCAACAATTTGTACAGCGTCCATAAAAGAAACACCACGATAATCTTCAATAAATTTAAAGACATCACCTGACTTTCCACAGCCAAAACAGTGATAAAATTGTTTTTCTTCTACTACATTGAATGATGGAGTTTTTTCCCCATGAAAAGGACAAAGCCCCAGATAATTCCTTCCGGCCTTTGTTAGAGCAACGACTTCTCCTATGATTTCGACGATATTGACGCTATTTTTAATATCAGAAATGATTTCTTTATCAATCAATAGACAACACCCCCAATTTATCATAGAATAACAACTTACATTTTATAATAAATTTACCAAAAAGTAAAATATTCACTATATTTTTTAGACATTTTATTGACTTTCCCCTTTTTTTAGATATAATATAGTTTAGTATTTTGAAAGGAAAAAGAAAATGTTAAAGGACCTTAAAGAGTTTTTGCTTCGCGGCAATGTAATTGATTTGGCAGTCGGTGTTATCATTGCCAATGCTTTTGGAGCTATTGTGACTTCGCTTATTGGAGATGTTATTACTCCACTCTTTCTCAATCCAGCTTTAAAAGCTGCTGGTGTAGAACAAATTGCTAGTTTAAAATGGAATGGAATTGCATACGGCAGTTTCTTAAGTGCTGTTATCAATTTCCTCGTCATCGGAACAGTTCTCTTCTTCATCGTCAAGTCTGTTGAAAAAGCGCAAAGTCTTACTAAAAAAGAAGAAGACACTGCTGAAGAAGCTGCAGGACCAACTGAATTAGAAGTTCTTCAAGAAATCAAAGCATTGCTCGAAAGCAAATAATTATGAAAAAATTCACTGATGAAACTCAGTGTTTTTGTTTACTCTCGCGGTTTCTTGATATTCTGTTTGCCTTAACCTGCCCCTCCAGCTGCTACTTCTATTAAACTTGCGGTGGAGTTTTGAGATGACAGATAATGTCCATACGGTAAAACTGCTAAAGCTATTGGTTTTTATTGAATACGAGTTCGATTTTATCTAAATAGAAACAAAAAACAGACCGAAGTCTGTCATTTTGCTCAATTAGAATTTTTTACGTTTACGAGCTGCTTCTGATTTACGTTTCCGTTTTACAGAAGGTTTTTCATAGAATTCACGTTTGCGTGTTTCTTGAAGAGTACCAGCTTTAGTAACCGCACGTTTAAAACGACGAAGAGCATCGTCAAGGGATTCATTTTTACGTACTACTGTTTTTGACATTTTTTTCACTCCCTTCAAGCTTAAAATCTTTTAAATTTTATCATATTAAAATACACTTGTCAAGTCCCAGAAATCAAGGGAATGTGTAAACTTTTGTAGAACAAGCAATATTATTAACTTAAAAGAGAGTTGAATTTTAGCAAATTTTTCAAAAAAATCTGCCAACTACTTCATTCTGTAATCTAGGCTGTAAATTTATTATCGAATTTGTTCAAAATGCAAATGGACTGCGATATGATCGCCATAACCGTTCCGGTCTAAATCACGTTGCAAGCGGTAGGAAATATAATGTTCGGCAATAGTGATATAACCAGCACCTAGCAGGCGATTTTCTACCATAGATTGGATCATACTGATAGTAGCTCGTTCAACACCAGCTTCCTCCAGATCTAACACTACTTTTTTAGTCACAAGCGCTAAATTTTGACGTAAATCGTCTGTCAAGACATAAACCGTTTGTGCTGCTTTCAAAATAGCTTGATAAATTTTATCTGGATTAAAATCAGTAACTTCTCCATTACGTTTGATAACTTGCATAGGAAACTCCTTTAAACTTGTTAGTTTTGTGTACTTAGTACAGTAAAAACATTATACTATTTTTCCACCAATTCTCAAAATGATGGATACTATGGGAGAGTTGGTAGACAAAAGCTACGGTTTTCAATGCTTGCTTTTGATTGTATTGATTAAAAAAAAGACAAACACTCAAAAACAGAGTTGTTTGTCTTTGGGGCGAAAGATTAGACTTTTTCTAAAATCTTCAATTATTTAATCTTCGTTATTTCTTTTACGACGGCGAGCACTAGTTAGAGTTCCTAAACCAAGTAGCAATCCTAATGCAGCAACCTGATCTGCTTTAGTACCTGTAGCAGGCAGAACTTTTTGACTAGTATTTTGTTGTCTAACTAACAATGGTTTTGGTTGGTAAGTTCTGGATAAGTGTAAGTTTTGTACTTTTCTACCTGTTTCTTTTTGAGCCTTCGGAGGAAGTTGACTTTTCAATTGCTCATAGTTTTCTTGTAACTTGGTATAAATTGAACGAGAAATCTCTAGTTTTGCTTCTTCATCTTTTAACGTTTTAACCTTAGAGGCATAGTCAGCTTGTGCAGCTTGAAGAGCCTTTTGAGCTGCTTCAAGTACTTGTGGTGCATTTTGTAATTTTTCCAAGTTATCTTGTGCTTCTTTTAGCTTGGTTTGACTAGCTTGCAAAGCATCTTTTGCTTTAGCAACATTCAATTCTGCTGTAATTAAGGCTTTCTTTAGTTCTGCTAACTTATTTTTAGCGGTTTCTAGTAATCCTTGTTCTTTTGCTAATGCTGCTTGTTTTGGCGCCAACTTGGATGCAATAGCTGCAGTTGCACGCTTCAAAGCTGCTTCTTTTGTCACAACATTTTGTTTCGCTTTTGTCAAAGCCGCTTCGGCTGTAATCACTCCAGCATTCGCAGTAGCAAGAGCAGCCGAACGATTCGCAGCTAATTTTTGAAGGTCTGCTAATTTTGCCTTTTGGATATTTAAAGTAGATACATAACCCGTTCTTTGAGCTCGCAACACACCTAATTGATTCTTGGCTGCTGTTGCTTGTGCATTTGCGGCTTTTGCAGTACCAGCAAAATTACGGATTGCTTGCTCATAAGCATCTGCGCTAAGAAGAGTACCGTTATTGAAGCGTTCATTAGATACTGTGTGGAAACCAACTTCATATAAATTATTATATGGATTTGGATCACTACAATATGCTGCTGAAATCGAATTAAAGTTTTTATCCATCATTTGAAGATAGTGACCAACTTTGTAGAAGAAATCAAGCTGACCTCGCTTGTAAAGAGTAGTATAAATTTTATTGGAATCAATGTCTCGCTCATTTGTTGTTAGCCCATACTTAGCTGCCTCAGCCATATATAAGGCTTTTTCTTTATACCAGTAGTCAACCGCTCCTCTTACAGAGCTATTAATGGCCACGTTTTCATTGCCAAAATATTTGCCCATATGCCAATTTGCTCTTCTAAAATAAAGAGTTTGGACTTGGCTGGCTGGATTTTTGTAAGGATCAATCAACAGTTCTTTTAATCCAGCTTGTCTACGGTAAGCATTGATTGCCCTAACCAATTCAATCGCTTTTAAATTATTTTCCAAAGTTGCTGGACTTGTTGAATCAGAACCAACTGTAATACCGTCTTCATGTTTAGCTCTTTCATAAGTCGCTAGAGCTTCAGCAGCTGCATTACGAATCGCTTGGTTGGCTCCATTTGTTTTAGCATGTTGCAAAAATTCACCATAGGTTGCCTTGTTTAAATCAACATTTCTTCTATTGGTAGCTGACTGTTCAGCACGGGCTACTTCAGCGGCTTTTTGATCAATAGCCGCTTGATTTTCTGCAACTTTTTGCTCACTTTGCTTGACTTGCTCAGTCGCTGAATTGATTTCTTTAGGAAGATTAGCGATTTCTTCTTTCACTTTAGCAAGATCTTTTTGCTTTTCTGCCAAATTCTTTTCAGCTTGTTTTTCTTCTTCCTTTGCGCGGTTAAGATCTTGTTCTTCATTGGCAACTGGAGCTTTAGCTGTGTCTAATTCGCGTTGTGCAACGTCAACAAGTGATTGTTGCCCTGCAACAACATTTTCTTGATTTTTAACAGCTTCTTTTGCCTTTGTTTCAGACTGTTCTGCTGCTTGAACTTTATTTTCCTCTGTTGTAACCGTCTTCTCTGATGTCGCCACTTCTTCTTTTGCGGTTTCAATAACTTCTGGAGTTGCTTCTTTCTTTTCTGCCTCAGCATTTGCAACAGCTTTTTCGCTATCTGCCACCGCGTCCTTTGAAGTATTTACATCTCCTTTGACTTGCTCTACAACTTTTTGCTGAGCATCTGTTTGAACCTTTGCAGCATCGGCTTGCAGCTTTGCTGATTGAACATCTGTTTCTGTAACTGGTTTGGTGATTTTTTCAGATGTCTTTGGCTCAGTAGATTGTGTTTTTACTTCTTCGGCATTTACTTGATGTGATAAACTGCCTGAAATAATAGTGGTTGCAGCTAAACCGGTCGCAACTACCGATTTTTTAATTTTTCTCTCCATTAGACGGCCTCCTAATATACTTGCTACCTTTCATTATAAACCATTTCAGCCTAAATTACAATTCCGCTAATGTATTACTCAGATAACTATTTCATTAAATTTCTTTTACATTAATTATTGGTAGGGAGAAATCTATGGGGGAATCCTACACAATCCAAACTATCATTTCCTGATTGTAAAAGATTTCAAAATACGCTACAATAAAGAAAATTTCTTCTGTATGGGGACAGTTAAGATGATAAAACCTAAGTATCAATGTATTGTAGATCAGATTAGCCAAGATATTAAAAGCGGGAAATTGTCCAAGGGACAAAAGATTCCTTCTGTCCGTCAGCTGGCAGAATACTATCGCTGTAGCAAGGATACAGCTCAAAAGGCGCTAATGGAATTGAAATATCAAAAGTATATCTATGCGGTTCCTAAAAGTGGCTACTATGTGTTGGAAAATAGTCTGGAGGATCAGCAGGACATGGAGCTAACCGTCAGAGATGACCACTACCAAATTTATGAAGACTTTCGACTTTGTCTCAATGAAACGCTGATTGGACGTGAGAATTATCTTTTTAACTACTACTCGCAACAAGAGGGGCTAGAGGATTTGCGACAATCTGTCCAGCAGCTGCTTCTAGATTCAGCTATCTACACCTCTGCTGATAGACTCGTTCTGACATCTGGTACCCAGCAAGCTCTTTATATTCTTTCGCAAATTGCCTTTCCAAATGAAAAATATGAAATTCTAGTTGAACAGCCTACCTATCATCGGATAAATGATTTGCTAACTGCCCAAAAACTTCCTTATCAAACAATTGAGCGAACTCCAGAAGGAATTGATTTAGGAGAATTGGAGAGGATTTTTCAATCTGGTCGTATCAAATTCTTCTATACTATCCCACGCTTTCATTATCCCTTGGGGCATTCTTACAGTCGAAAGGAGAAGGAAGAAATCATTCGTCTTGCTCGGCTTTATGATGTTTATATCATAGAAGATGATTATTTGGCTGACTTTGACAGCAAACGCGAACTAACCTTTCATTACTTGGACGACAGCCAGCATGTCATCTATATCAAATCTTTTTCTACTAGCCTCTTCCCTGCCCTTCGGATAACAGCTCTGCTATTTCCTCCAGCTATTCAGCCCACTTTTATAACCTACAAAAAAGCAGTAGACTACGACAGCAATCTCATCATGCAGAAAGCTCTATCCCTTTATATTGACAATCTCATGTTTGAAAAAAATCGTCTTTCTCTTCTCAATCAACAAGAAAAAGAATTGACGAGAGCTAGAAAACTTTTAAGCCAAAATCAGCTCAAACTTTCCTACTTTCTCAATAGAGATGGTATCTTACTAGATCTACGTGGACTTAAATCTATCAGTTCCCTCAAACATAGCAATCTGCCACTGGATTTTTTTGAAGCGAGTTATATACAGGATTGCCCTTATCAATACGCAAAAATTAAATACGAGGATCTAGAAAAAGTCTTACAACATTTAAATGAATATTTATAAGGGAGTGGGACAGAACTAAAAATCGAAAATTTTTAGTTCGTAGTCCCACCCCCGCAAGGGTGCTTAAACAGTTATCAAGCTGTTTAAGGTTGCAGATGAAGAAAACGAAGTTTTCGCCAAAAGCGCTCTTCTGAGCTTGAAAAGCGAATGAAGAGTCCAATCACCTACTGCGTTATTCGTTTATTACTAAATCTGATAGAAGCTGGGACACTTTTTGCCCAGCCTCCTTCTTTAACATATCACTCTTCTTTCATCATTCCAGCCTGCAATTGATACATTTTATAATAAGTCCCCTTAAGCGCTAGAAGCTCTTCGTGTGTGCCAGATTCAATGATACGGCCTTGTTCCATGACATAAATGCAGTTAGCGTCCTGAATGGTAGACAGACGGTGAGCAATGGCAATCGTTGTTCGTCCTTGGCGCATTTTTTTTAGCGAAGTTTGGATAAGTTCTTCGGTCTCTGAGTCGATATTAGCGGTTGCCTCGTCCAAAATCAAGATTTTGGGCTTGGTAGCGATTGTTCGAGCAAAAGCTAGCAATTGCCTTTGTCCACTTGAAAAAGTCGCACCTCGCTCAGTTACTGGACTGTCATAACCTGCAGGAAGCTGAGTGATAAAGTCGTGAGCATCCACAAACTTAGCAGCTTCTACAATATCTTCTCGACTCATATTTTCCTGATACATTTGGATATTAGAAGCAATGGTACCGTGATAGAGGAAAGGATCTTGAAGAACTAAACCAATATTGCGGCGTAATTCAGCTTGACTGTAATCCTTAATGTTTTGATTATCAATTAAAATTTCTCCTCTTTCAAATTCATAAAAACGCAGAAAGAGATTGATGATCGAAGACTTGCCTGAGCCAGTCGCACCGACAAAGGCGATTGTTTCCCCCTGCTTGACTGAAAATGAAATATCTTTCAGAACATCACGCTTGCCGTCGTATGAAAAGGAAACATGACGAAATTCAATATTCCCAGCTGTAATTTCCAATGGAAGATTAGCTTGATTGGGCTCATAGTCTCTGCGGTCTATGATTGCAAAAACACGGTCTGCAGCCACCATAGATGTCTGTAAAACAGAGTAATTCTGCATCAAATCAATCAGAGGATTAAAAAGTTGATTGACATATTGTATAAAAGCATACATAACCCCTGCTGTCACTCCTGCAACCTGCCAAGTAAAGCCAAAGTAAGCTAAAATAACTGCATAAGCTAAAATTTTCAGCAAAGACATAGCTGGACGCAGAAAAAGGCTATTGATATTGAGATAGCGAACTGTATACTCCAAATGCTCGCCGTTAATCGTTTCAAATTCATTTATCAGGCGTTTTTCCTGACCAAACGCCTGAATAATTCGCATCCCCTCAATACTTTCAGAAAGTTTGACATTCAAATCGCTCAGTTTGCTTCGGACGAGTTTGAGGAGACGATTAGATAAGCGTTGATAAAGTAAAATGGAGCCCAGCATGACTGGTAAAAAGAGTACAATAAGTCCTGTCAAGCGCCAATTCAAGGTGCACATCGTCACTACTGTTACAACAAGAATAAAAATGGAACTTATAAAGCTTGAGAAGATGCTACTAAACATATCTGCTACCGCTTGTGTATCATTCGTCAAACGGGAGACAATCGCTCCTGCAGCCGTTTGATCAAAATAAGCCATACGTAACCGCTCAATATTTTCAAAACTCTCCTGACGCAGATCGCGAACAATGCTATATGCCACACGGGCAAAAGAATACTGTCCTAAGAAAGTAAATAGCACCCTCAACAGAAAGAGAGCATAATAGAGAATCAGAATATAAAATCCCGCCATAATCTGATGACGACTGATAAAATGGTCAATGAAATACCGAGCCAAAAGTGGCAAAGCTGTCGTTACCAAAGTTGTTGCAAAGATAAAAGTAAGTGCCAAAATGCTCACCCATTTATAACGCCACATATAAGTCAGAAGGCGATGAAAAGTTGCTTGTTTTTTCATAATCACTCCTCCTTCAGACTTTCTGCCAATTGCTGATTATGATAAGTGCGCGCATACCAACCGTTTTGAGCCAGCAATTCTTGGTGTGTGCCTCGCTCTTTAATGCGCCCATTTTCCATAACTAAGATCAAATCTGCATGAACAACTGCTGACAGTCGGTGAGCAGTAATAATAGTTGTTTTACCATCTCTTTCTCCCTTAAGGTTTTCTAAAATCAAATGCTCTGTTTTAGCATCAACAGCAGACAAAGAATCATCTAAGATTA
The DNA here is from genome assembly GCF_900636475.1 of Streptococcus anginosus. Classification (NCBI taxonomy): domain Bacteria; kingdom Bacillati; phylum Bacillota; class Bacilli; order Lactobacillales; family Streptococcaceae; genus Streptococcus; species Streptococcus anginosus. The sequence goes on along the minus strand of NZ_LR134283.1, from coordinate 555,867 downwards.
AAATATCTGGTTTCAGAACGAGTGCACGACTCATCGCTAAACGTTGCTTTTGGCCTCCTGAAAGTGACACTCCACGTTCACCAACAATCGTATGAAAGCCTTCCGGCATGGCAATAATATCCTCATAAAGGCCACAAAGTTTACTAGCTTGAATCACTTCGTCATCTGACAAGTCTGGATTTGCAAAACGAATATTGTCCGCAATTGACATCGCAAAAAGAATCTGCTCTTGTGGCACGTAACCAATCAAGCTCCGCAAATCATTTAAGCTATAATCTCGAATATCATGATCATTCAGATAAATAGCACCTTCTTGAATATCCTGTTCTCGCATGAGCAGGCGTAATAGTGTTGTTTTGCCAGAACCTGTTTGTCCAACAATTCCTAGCGTCTGCCCTTTTTCTAATGCAAAATGAATATTGGATAAAGTGGTTGCTTTCTCGTAAGAAAAACGCTGAATATCATAAAGCAAACGACCATTTTGTATAGGGGAAACGGGATTGTTGGTCTCTTTGACATCCGACTTTTCTGTCAACAGTCGCTCAATCCGCTCATAAGAAACCATTCCTCTCTGGCTAATATTAAAGAGATAACCCATCGCCTGCAAAGGCCATACCAGCATATCTAGATAAGTAATAAACGTCACTAACTCCCCAACTGTAAATTGCCCTCTAGAGATGAAGATTCCTCCAAAAATCAAAGTTAACGCATAAGATAAGCCAATGAAAATCAGAACCATAGGGTCGAAGAGAGAATTGTATTTAGCAGCGAGAATATTCTTCTCATAGACATCCTGATTTGTCCTAGCAAAAGAGTGACTTTCTGCTTTTTGATAGCCAAAAGATTTCGTTACTTTAACCCCTGAAACGCTTTCCTGTACCTTGTTATTCAAGTCAGAAAAAGCCTCCTGAGCTGCTTTAAAGCTCTCATGATTTTTTCGTCCAATTAAACTGGTTCCCCAAGAAAGAAATGGCAATGGCAAAATAGCAATCAAAGTCAAGCGCCAGTCTAAAACAAAAAACATAGTCAACAGCGTTACCAGTGCTGTAATAGAGGCGTCTACCGCCGACATGACACCCCCACCTGCCACACTTACAACTGCGTTAATGTCATTCGTTGCATGCGCCATCAAATCTCCCGTTCGATATTTTTGGTAAAAAGACGGTGCCATTTGGGTAAAGTGCTCAAAAAGCTGAGAACGCAAAAGTCGTCCCAAATGATTTGCTGTACCAAAAATATATAGACGCCAAAGATAACGCAGACCATACATAATAAAGGCTGAAGCAACCAAAAGTAAAAGATTTAAAAGCAACTGGTCTGACGTTAGATTTCGGCTAGCAATGCGGTCAATCACCACGCCGATTACTCTAGGAGGAATTAAATTAAAAACACTAACCAAAGACAAGGCTAGAATTCCGATAATATAACGTTTTTTCTCCAGTTTGAAAAACCAGCCCAATTTTCTAATAAGATTCATGCTCTCTCCTCTGCTATTACTGATTACCATTATACACTATTTTGTTGCATTATCTGTAAAAATAAAACGCAGCTAGCGCAACCTAACTGTGTTCCTCATTTCTTTTGGGTCAATTCAAAGCTCTTATCCAAAAGGGAAAAAAGTTCTGTATCTGATAAAGTATCATCCAAGGGCAGGCTCAGCCAATATTTTTTGTTCATGTGAAATGCTGGGTAAATCCCTGTTTTTTTAAGTAAATCAGACACTTGATTGTTTTTGACATTCAGCACTTCTATTTGACCAGTTTTGCCATTTTCAAACTTCGACCAGTCTATCGTCATAAAAATACCATACCATTTTTTAGTATCCTGATGTCGAAAAACACCAGCATGAAGATTGCCATTTTTTGAAGAATTCTCCCAGAGATATTCCAGTCGTCCGCCATAGGTCTTCGCTACATAATCCTGCAAGCGGCTGCTCTGTTCATAAAGAAAGCCAACTTCCTCAAAACAATTAGCTCGAATCATCAAAAAAATCTCCTGACAAGCTTCACGGACTTGACCGACAAATTCACCTGTCATAGTCCTCATTTTGACTTGCACGTATTCATCACCAGTCTCTTGGTCAAACACTTGATAGTCCAGCTTCTCACCCTGAAGTTTTAGCTGTAACAGAAAATCACCATTCATTATTTCCTGAGAATAAACAAACTCTTCTCCTCTTTTTTCAAAACCAAATACCTGTAATTTTTCTGGATTTGCTTGATATTTCTCAAATAAGTCTAACATGATCTTCACTTTCTAAAATACAATTTTGGTACCATGAAGTTGATTGACGCCGAGCTTTGCAACAATTTCATCACGATTATCAACCGTAATACCGCCTCCTGGTAAAATATCAATCCGACCAGCTGCATGATTTATCAATTCATATAACCAAGAAAAATGCTCTTGAATCGGCTCTTCTGCCAGTCCACCGTGAGTTAGAATCCGTTTCACGCTATGTTCCATTAGCCAGTCCATTTCACTAAATTGATGTTCTCTTGGAGTAGCGTCAAAAGCCATGTGAAAGACGACTTCCAGCCCTTGCGAGGCTTTTAATAATTTTTCCATTTTTGGATAATCAATTTTATTAGCAGTTGTCAAAACACCAAAAACAAGTCCGTGTGTCCCAGCGCTGCGCGCCATTTGAATGTCTTCTAGCATGATTTCCATTTCCAAGTCATTGTATACAAAGTCTCCCCCGCGTGGACGAATCATCGTCATAACGGTCACATTGTAAGGTTTTGCTAGCTCAACAGCCGCTTTTATGACACCGTAACTAGGCGTTGTTCCGCCAACTGCTAGATTATCGCAAAGTTCAATTCGTCGAGCACCAGCCTGCATGGCTTTTTCCAAATTAGTCACATTTTCTGCACAAAATTCATAAATCATTTTTGACCTCTTCTATGTGAAAGTGTTTTCTTGTTTATTATAACATAATCACTATTTATTCTTCAAAATCTTTCGCGACTCGCTGGCACCAATCCAACCATTTTTTCCTATGATCCGACTCAGACAAGATACGATTTTCTAAATCTTTTATCGTAAAAATTCCTTTTTCTTCACAAGTTTTAAGGCAATAGTAATAGAAATCCCAATTCAAATTGTCCTCTTCTGCATAAACTGGAATCTCTTCAAAACCAGCTTGATAGGCTATAAATGCTCTGCTGTGGCCATCAGTGAAAAAGATTTTATCTTTCAATCGCTTAATTGGTAAAGGCTTTAAAGCGTTTATGTCCTTTGTATCAAACCATGCCTGTACTTGCTCTAATTTCTTTTTAGAAAGATAAAATTGACTTGATTGAATAGCTGACAAAGAAAGCGTCAAATCCAAAGCATAGCGATGCCCATTTTCAGTCTTTTCCAAAGGATAAAACCCTACTAACTCAAACATCTTCTTAGAAGCTTCATTGTCATCATAGATTTCTTGAACATACAAGCGCTTATAACCCAACTTGCGTCCGCGTTCAACCAATGCCTGAACAACTGTCCTCCCGATTCCCTGACCACGATAAGCTGAATTGCCAATAACAATCGGCATGTCCTCTTGCCAAAAACTCACATCACCAATCGGCTGCCAACCTGCATTTGTCAAAACTTCAATAAAATACACTTCTCCACGCTGAGTAAGATAGTCATACATTTTCTTGATTCGTTGAAGCGTGTAAGGCTCTCGACTACCATCTATCAAATGAATCACCTCAGGGTCTTGATACCAAAAAAAAGCGAGATGAGCTTGTCCATCATACTTTCGCAAACGTAAGGAAGAATCAATGGAAATATACTCTGGTTGTTTCTTTACATCTATCATAATATTCTCCTCTTACTGACATTCTAACAGAAATGACACAGATTGTTTAGGAATTCTGTCCTATTCTATCAAAATTTTCTCTTGACATTATCTGAAAAAACAGTATACTATACTTGTGTATATACAGTAAAAAGGAGAAAATTATGAAACCTAAAACAAAAAATCAATTTATAACTCTTACAGCTCTCTTGACTGCACTAGCTATTGTTATTCCGATGGTTATGCCTGCAAAAATTATTATTCCACCTGCATCCTACACTTTGGCAAGCCATGTTCCCATCTTTTTAGCCATGTTTATCTCGCCGTTAATGGCTTTGATCGTTATTCTAGGATCTACTTTTGGTTTTTTAGTAGCTGGTTATCCCATTGTTATCGTTCTTCGCGCCCTGTCGCACATATTCTTCGGCTTGGTAGGCGCTCTTTATCTAAAAAAATATCCTAAAGCTTTAGATAAACCAATCCAGACTTGGATTCTTAATATTGTCCTTGCCTTTATTCATGCAATTGCTGAAGTCCTTGCTTGCCTCATCTTTTACGCCTCAACTTCTTTTCCAGCAAATATGTTTTATCTGCTTTTCATCCTCGTAGGAGTTGGAACTATTATTCATAGTATCGTTGATTTTATCATTGCACAATTTATCTATAAAGCTCTACAAAAAATCCGCTAAATCTTGAATATTTAACAGATTTATTCTACAATGAATTTATGATAAAACAAAGAAGAACAGATTTATTACAGCTTTTAAAAACTGCGGAAACTCCCTTAAATGGACAAATTTTAGCAGAGAAATTCCATGTTACTCGACAAATCATTGTACAAGACATTGCCGTTTTACGAGCAGATGGCGCCCCTATTATTAGTACAAATCGAGGCTATATTTACAAAACGAATGATACTGCTAAATATTATCACCAGCTTTTTAAAGTTAAGCATACGATTGAAGATATTGAAGTGGAATTACTGGCAATTGTAGATAACGGTGGACGAGTTCAAAATATTATGGTAGAGCATCCCGTTTATGGGGAAATTCAAACCTATCTGAAATTAACTTGTCGCAGAGATGTTCAGCATTTCATTCAACAAATTCACGAGACCAATTTCCGCGGTTTATCTGAATTGACAGACGGTGTCCATTATCATCTAGTAGAAGCTGATTCGCAACAAGATTTAGACTATGTCGAAAAAGCATTAGAAGAATTGGGATTTTTAATATAAAATTCAAACATGCTTTCTATATAGATTTTAAAAAAATAGAGCCTGAATGGCTCCATTTTTATTTTTCATCAATAACAATTCTGACTTTTTTATCTTCGGTTGGGACAGAATAAACAATCGTTCTTATCGCAGAGATCGTGCGACCTTTACGACCGATTACACGTCCAACATCACTAGGGTCAAGATCTAAATGATATTCCAAAAATTCTGGTGTATCTTCAATCTTGATAGTTAAAGCATCTGGTTGTGAAATCAAAGGTTTCACTATCGCAATAATAAGATTTTCAATCGTGTCCATAGTCAACCTGCACTTCTATTATTTAGAGTATTTAGAATCGTGGAATTTCTTCATTACGCCAGCTTTTGAAAGAATGTTACGAACAGTATCAGAAGGTTGAGCACCTTTTGACAACCAGTCAAGAATACGATCTTCTTTTAAAGTTACTTGGTTTTCAGCAACAAGTGGATTGTATGTTCCAACTGTTTCAATAAAACGTCCGTCACGAGGTGAACGTGAGTCTGCTACGTTGATACGGTAGAAAGGTTTTTTCTTAGAACCCATACGAGTTAAACGGATTTTAACTGCCATTTTAAAAATTTCTCTTTTCTCTTTTTTATTTTTAGGAATAGCAGAGCTACTCCCAACATACTCTATCTTATCACAAGAAAGAAAAGGTGTCAAGAAAAAATCTTGACATCTTTTGATATTACCATTCTACGACTTCAAAGACTGTAGCTGTCAGATCTTCAACAAAAGAATCGCTAACTTGACGACTATTTCCAGCTACAAGTTTCAAATTTCCAATATCTTCAATATTGTATCTATCACCACTTGCGTTAAAAATAACGAGGTAATAATTATCATCTTTCACTTCAAAAATGACAATTCCGCTTCCGGAATGCGCCGAATGTACAAAGGCATGCTGGTAAATGTCATCATAATGCTGGTAAGAAAATTCTTTTGTTGTCGTTTTTAAACGAATCATCTGTTTGATATAGTTGATACTTTCTTGATGATGAGCTAATAAATCCCAGTCTACTTGATTGACAGCATCGGGAGCGTTATAACTGTTCATAGCACGCTTATAATCTGCCTGAATGGCATTCCCATTTGCTCCAGTTGCCACTAGTTTGCTACGTGAAAATTCCTGTCCCAACTCCATAAAACTCATGCCTTGCAAGAGGAGATTCATCGCAGTTGCTAATTCAATCCGCTTAGTACGAGTCAATTCATCATCATCTGGGTGCAGTTCAGCTAACAAATCGTGCAAATTGTAATTATCATGCGCTTCTACATAATTAACGACTTGTTTTGGCTCCAGATAGGTTCCTAGTTCACTACTTCCTAGAATTGCCTTGGCAACAATTGATTCTGTCGCTTGACCACTTACAAAGCCAGCTTTCAAACCACCATAAACCTCTGCGCCTTTGATAGCATCACGTTCAGTATCGTTGAAAAATCCGATATTAGGTAATTCAAAGGCATTATCTTTTTTGGCTTTGTCAAGCGGAAGCAAGCCTGTCCCCATATCCCAACCTTCACCGTATGTGAGAATTCTCGGGTCAATTTTATCTAACGCTTCCCGAATTTGACGCATCGTTTCAATATCATGAATGCCCATTAAATCAAAACGAAAACCATCAATATTATACTCTTTTACCCAATAAAGGATAGAATCAATCATGTATTTACGAAACATTTCATGCTCGCTGGCTGTCTCGCTCCCCACACCTGTTCCATTTTGGAAAGATCCGTCTGGATTCATTCGATAGTAATAATCAGGCACTGCTTGTTGAAACGGTGAATCATGAGTCGAATAAATATGGTTGTATACAACATCTATCACTACGGAAATGCCCGCATCATGATAGGCTTGAATCATCGTTTTTAAATCCCGCATTCCTTGAGACGGGTTTGCTGGATCTGTTGAAAAACTCGTTTCAGGAGCATTGTAATTTTGAGGGTCATAGCCCCAATTATACATTACATTTCCGTCTTGATCATACTCTTTGTGTCGATCAGAGATGGGCTGCAATTGTATGACATTGACACCTAATGACTGAATATAATCAAATCCTGTCGCTTGACCTGTTCTATTTTTTGTTCCTTTTTGACAGGCGCCTAAAAAGGTACCTCGATGTTTTTTAGATACACCAGAACTACTAGATTTCGTCAAATCTCGTACATGCATCTCATAAATAACAGCTTGACAAGGATTCTCTAGACGCCAAATTGCCTGTTGCCTTTGTTTCGCTTGGAAATGTTTTGGATTTCGCTCCGCAGGCGATAAAATGACAGAACGCTTTCCATCTTCCGTTACGGCTTCCGTATACGGATCGCGTGTTACTGTTTTGTGATGTTCAAACTCTAGCTGGTACTGATAGGCTTTATTTGCCAAGTCATCCGAAATCACCCGAGACCAGACTCCGATTGTATTTTTAGCATGATCTTTGGAAAAATCTTTTCCTCTTTGTAAGTCGTAGACCTTCCAGATTTTCGCTTTGTTAGTGCTATTCTTGTAGACTACTAGCTGAACTTTTTTTGCAGTCGGTGCCCAAAGTTTAAATTCAGCTTTTTTACCATCATACCGACAACCTAGCCAACCTTGATAGCCCCAATGTTGATCAAAACGTTTGTTATCTAATGCCATATCAAAAGCATGAGGATCTTGCTTTGCATAATACGGACTAGTCATAGCAGCCTGCCTAGAATAATAAACTTGACTGTCTCCTTCGATAATCCAAACCTCAGTCACTAAATGAGGCGGTAACAACTGGATGGAATAGTCAACCGACTGGTGAGACCAATCGGTTGTTTTTACAATGACATGGACATTATTCAAAGCTTGTTCGCTTTTATAGGACAAGGTCCCTTGAATCCCGAAATCATCATACTGGGAAAAAGTACTCTCTTCTCCCCATTTATTCATTTGCCATTTCCACATATTATAGGCTGCATAATTTCCTAATTGATTATGGTAATGGATTAAGACACGATAGTCTAACATCACATTCTCCTGATTATTCTTTATTCTCCAATGACAAAGCACTATCGCTAATCTCATCAATATTTGCAAAAAATTCTAAATGGTTATGAAGAACTTCCAATTCAACAGGAGTATCTCCACCATATTCGCCATCCAGATTTAACATGAATGGGGCTTTTTTGTCTAAAACTTCTAACTTTAACTTACTTGTTTTTAAATATTCTACATTCACATCTGTCACATGTTGACCACCATTGATTGCTTGAATCATCAACGCCAACATATCAAACAACCGAGCAGTTTTCACCAAAATTAAGGTGAAATTACCGTCATCTAGCACTGTATCTGGCGCTAATTTTTCAAAACCGCCGATTGAATTTGTCAAGGCAACAAAGATTAAAGAGACCTTGCCTTCAAACACACCGTGGTCGTGCTCAATATGTACTTTACGTAATTTAGATTTTGGCAGCATTTCTGCTCCTTTTGCGACATAGGCAAGGTAGCCTAGACGTGACTTGACTTCACTTGGAACACTATAGGTCAATTCTGTCAAAGTTCCCGCTGCAGCAATGTTAATAAAATATTTTTTCCCATAAGCCTGACCAATATCCATTTTTATGGTTTGATTTTTTTCAATGATACGAGCTGCTGCCACTGGATCCCCCATTGGAATCTTGAGGGCGCGTGCATAATCATTGGTCGTACCAGTTGGAATAAACGCCAACTTTGGACGATTTTCCAACGGTGCTACCCCATTGACCACTTCATTGATTGTCCCATCGCCACCAGCTGCAACAATTAAATCAAATCCCACTTTGGCTGCTCTCTCTGCTTCATTTTGAGCTGATAAAGGAGCTGGCGTCGTCTGATAAGCACTTGTTTCATAGCCTACATCTTCTAAAACGTCTAAAACTTCTGCGATATTTTTTTTAATAATTTCCTGACCAGAGGTCGGATTATAAATCAATCGTGCTCTTTTTCTAGCTGTTTCCATACAAACCTCTATAAACTCTCAAGCCAAATTTCATCACGAATGTCAATTCCTAACTCTTGAGCTTTTGTTAATTTACTTCCTGCATCTGCTCCGGCAACGACTAGACTTGTTTTCTTAGAGACCGAGCTCGTCACCTTTGCACCTAAACTTTCTAATTTCTTTTTCGCCTCTGAACGATTGAGACGTTCCAATTTTCCTGTTAAAACAACGGTCAATCCAGAAAGCGCTGCATCTGCTGCCACTTTTTCGCCAAGGTAGGTGAAATTTAACCCCGCTTCTTTTAATTCCGACAATAAAATATGAGTTCCTTCTTGTGCGAAATAGCTGGAAAGACTCTCAGCAATCACCATTCCTAGACTATCCAGCGCAGCAATTTCTTCTCTTTTTGCTTTTGCTAATTGCTCCAAATCATGAAAATGCTCCAACAAAATCTGACTGGCTTTACTTCCAACATGGCGAATGCCCAAGCCAAATAATAATTTCTCAGCAGAATTTTCCTTGGAAGCCTGAATAGCAGTATACAACTTATTAGCTGATTTTTCCTTAAAATTTTCCAATTGCAGCAAATCTTCGACAGTCAAGCGATAAATGCCAGCCACATCATTTACCAACTGCTGATCAAATAACTTTTCTACAACAGCAGGACCAAGACCAGTGATATTCATGGCATCGCGACTAGCAAAATGAATCAAGCCTTCTTTGATTTGTGCAGGACAACGTGGATTGATACAGCGCAAAGCAACCTCATCTTCAAAGTGAATCAACTCGCTGTTGCAACTTGGACAATTCTTTGGAATCTCCAATTTCTCTTTTGATTGGCGCTTGCTTTCAACCACTCGCAAAACAGCCGGAATAATGTCGCCCGCCTTATAAACGATAACTGTATCGTCTTTGCGAATATCTTTTTCAGCAATGTAATCTACATTGTGCAAAGTGGCTCGGCTGACCGTTGTCCCTGCTAATTGCACAGGCATCAAGTTGGCGGTCGGCGTAACAACTCCAGTCCGCCCAACCGTCCAGTCAACTGATAAAAGCTGCGCTTCTTTTTCCTCGGCTGGAAATTTGTAAGCAATCGCCCATTTAGGTGCTTTTACGGTAAAACCAAGCTCTTCTTGTACCGCCAAATCATTTACCTTGATTACAACACCGTCAATATCATACGGTAACTGGTCGCGTTCTTGAGCGATTTGTCCAATAAACTGCCACACTTCATCCATCGAATGTGCCAAAATATGCCGCTCATTCACGCTGAATCCATTTTTAGATAACTGATTTAAAACAGCTTCTTGGCTCGTCGCACTTGTTGGACTGGCTTCTTGATAGAGAAAGGTTGCAAGATTTCGCTTGGCAACAATCGCCGTATCCAACTGACGCAATGTTCCTGCCGCTGCATTTCTCGGATTAGCAAATTCTGGTTCTCCGTTTTCCTGGCGTAGCTGATTCACCGCGTCAAAAGAGCTACGTGGCATATAACATTCACCACGGACAGTCATATCAACTTCGCTTGGCAACTTTAAAGGAATATCTTTCACTCTTTTCAGATTTTCTGTGATATTTTCCCCAACAGAACCGTCTCCGCGAGTGGCTCCTGCAACCAAAATCCCATTTTCATACATAAGAGAAATGGAGAGACCGTCAATTTTTAGTTCACATAGATAGCTAACATCTGGAAAATCTTTCCGAATCCGTGCATCAAATACATCTAACTCTTCACGTGAAAAAGCATCCTGCAAACTATAGAGCGGATACTGGTGTTGGTATTTTTCAAAACCTTCTAAAACCTTACCTCCCACACGATGAGTTGGGCTATCAGGCTGAACGAACTCTGGATACTGCTTTTCTAAATCTAATAATTCATGATACAGCTTATCATATTCACTGTCCGATACGCTTGGATTATCAGTCGTATAATATTCATGAGCATACTGATTGAGCAACTTCACCAGTTCTAACATTCTGTCTTTCATATTTCTATTTTATCATAATTCATGCGTTTCTACAGCATTCTTACCTATATTCTTTACAAAAAATTAGACAAAAATGTAAAATAACAGAAAAATAATCGTTACTGTAGCAAATATTATAAATTTTAAAAATTTAATTGATTAAAATACATAAAAGAAGTAAAATATACTATAAATAAAAAAGCTAGGAGAATTGTTAGTATGAATATTACAATTGCAGGTGTCGGTGCCATGGGTAGTCGCTTTGCTTTGATGTTGCATCAAGCAGGACATAAAGTGACTTTAATAGATGGTTGGGAAGAGCATGTCATAGCTATCCAAAAAAATGGCTTACAAGCGAACTTAAATGGCGAAGAAGTTGTTGCTAAATTACCAATCTACTTTCAAAGTGAAGTAGATCCAACCTTATCTAATGACTTAATTATTCTGTTTACAAAAGCCATGCAGCTAGAAGCAATGTTAGCAGATATTCAGCCTTTAATACGAGACAATACAGCTGTTCTCTGCCTATTGAATGGGATTGGTCACGAAGAAGTCATTGAAAAATACGTCCCAAGAAATCAAATTATGATTGGAAATACCATGTGGACTGCTGGTATGGAAGAACCTGGACGTGCAAAATTATTCGGAAACGGCTCAATCGCTTTGAAGAATTTAGTCGCAGATCCAAAAGCCGAACAAGCAGCTTATAAAGTCATTGAAACCTTGAATTCTGCCGGATTAAATGCGCAATACACAGAAAACATCTTATACGCCATTTATAAAAAAGCTTGTGTCAACGGAACGATGAATAGTTTGTGTACCCTTTTGCTTGCTAATATGGCAGACTTTGGAGACACTACTCCTGCACATAATATTGTTGTGAAAATTGTTAGCGAGTTTGCAGAAGTTGCAAAACACGAAAATGTAGACTTGAATGTCACAGAAACCGTGGACTACATTGAAAAGAATTGTTATAATCGTGATACAATTGGCTTGCATTATCCGTCAATGTATCAAGATTTGAACGAGCACAATCGTTTAACAGAAATCGATTATATCAACGGAGCTATTGCACGAAAGGGACAACAATATGGTGTAGACACGCCATACTGTGCCCTTATAACTGAACTCGTCCATTGTAAAGAACAATTATTAGGTGCAAAATAAACTTAGCTAGAAAATTCATTGTTTTTACAAAAATCATAAAACGATATGGTCTTATATTTTTTAATTTCTAAATAAACAAAAATATGCCGAAGAATTTTTGGGCATATTTTTTATTGAATCTAATATTAACGAAAATTATTTTCCTAAATCAATCCGCTTATTTAGCTTGTCCATTAAAATTCCACCAATGATGAGTGAAGCAAACTCTCCTACTGCTGTCGTAAACCAGGTCAAGAAAAACGGTGCTTTAGCAACAATGTATAATTCAGCTGCAATGGTCACCATAGAAAGTGAAAAGAAAATCGCAAAATAAAAGAAAGCTTTATTGATTAGTCCATTAAACAAGTATTCATTCATGTATTTTCTAAAGAAATACACACCTAAGCTCAAAAAGACCAAGGTTGAACCACCACCGACAAAGACATCGATGATTCCAAAACTAAATAAATTTGCAATCATACACCCCAACGTGACTCCGATGATGTACTTTGGTTTATAAAAAGCCATAAAGTTCATCATTTCAGAAATCCGAAATTGGTAGGCACCGTAGCTAATAGCATTCAGGGGCGGTGTCATTGTCAGAGCAACGTAAATCGCAGCAACGAGAGCAATCTGAGCCATATCACGAACAGTAATTTTTTCCATATTTTCTCCTTTAGCGGCTAAACCGCGTGTAATATGCTTGACGAAAGGGAACTAAGCGCCAAGGGCTGTATTGACAAAACGAATACAGCTTTTCAAGTATAGCACATTTTTTGCAAATATGATAGACTAAATCTATGAAAAATTATATAAAACGCTTTTTCAATAACGAAATCTTATCCTATTTATTTTTTGGTGTTGCTACAACTGTTGTTGCAGTTCTTACACGTATGCTTTGTTATGCTTTGACGAGTAATGAATTACTTGCTACAGCTTTAGGAAATATCGCTGGTATTCTTTTTGCTTTTGCGACAAATGATACGATCGTTTTTAAACAAGAAAGAACGGGCTGGGGCGCTCGTTTTGTCAAGTTTGCTCTTGCGCGACTCTCTACTTTTCTGCTGGACATGGGACTCACACTCATTTTTGTCACAACATTTCCTAACATTATTGGTCAATTTGTCCACAATGACATCAAAGCAGTTAATACTATTGAAACTTTATTTGCTCAAATCGTTATTATTGTGCTCAATTATGTTTTTAGTAAAGTCTTTGTATTTAAAAATAAATCAAAGAAATAAAAAAACAAACCTGCCCAAAATGGTGGTTTGTCTGCAATCTCAAAGAGCTTGAAGGCTCTTTTTTTCTTAAATGTCTACACTTGGATTATCAATTGTTAGATGAGTGATTTCTCCTTTGACTCCAAAATAATCTTCAACTAAACTTTGCAATTCCTGCATAGCTGCTTGCGCGCGTTTAGCGTGGTCTTCATTGATTGCTTCGATGACTAATACTGCATCCGTTGTGCCTTCAGTCAGCATTGTCCGTTGCGCTTCCCTCCAGTTAAAACAACGACAAACAGCTCCTTCATCATCATAATAAATAATTTCCTCTGGAAGAGCTGGTGCGTCTGTCTCTGCACCAAGTGGAAAGAAAGGTTCGCCTCCTTGCGCTTTTCCAAGATGCAAGCCTCCTTGAATCTTAGCAATATCTTCACCACCACAAGGAACAGCATAGGAAAGTGACACACTGTTATAAATATCCACCAATGGATTGATTGGATTGAACTCACGACCTTGACTTACCCTTTTTAAAAGAGCTTCAATAGAAGAACGCGCACCTTTTTTAGTTTTAAACTTACTAAAAGCACCACGCCATTCTTGAATCACGTCATTTTGCGTAAAGATTTCATCTACGATAAAATCTTCTGCACGCTTGCTTCCCTTATCTAACAAAGATTTAAAATAAGGGTCTTTGCTTTCGTCAACGCTATTATCCAAACCTTTAACAACCATAATGCTAATTTGCGCTTGAGGGAATAATTCCCAAAATTCATTTTCAACTGTGACTTTCATTTTACACCTCTCAATAATTTCTTTTTTGTCCTTTTTTAACCAATTCCCAATCATCAGTAATATTCTGTCGCACCTTTTCTAACATGTCTTCTAACAATTGAGCGTCTTCTTTGGAAAATCCTGTCAAAGCCTGCTGCTCAGAATAAGTGTGCTCTGCTAAGATAAACGGATAAAGTTTTTTTCCTGTGTCTGTCGCAAAAAGCTCTTTATTTTTTAAATTTCCAGCTGCACTTCTTCTTTCAATCAAACCTTTACTCTCTAATTTTTTGACGGAGCGAGCAACAGTTGACCGATCAACTTTCAGCAAATCAGAAAGCTCTTCTTGAATAATACCGGGACTTTCTACGATACGAACCAAATAAAGGTACTGCCCTTTGGCCAAATCAACATGGCGAAATTCAATATTCGCCATTGAATCCAACGCTCGAGCGATAATACCAATCTCTCGCAAAATCATCATATTGTCTCCTTTGACAATTATTATAAACTATTTTTATTGCAAATGCAATAAAAATATCATAAAAAATAATCTTTAAAAATATTTAACATGTTGCTTAGCTCTATCATGAAGTGTTTAGATGTATGCTTGCATATTAGATAAAATATAAAAAAAGGAGTACCTCACTCCTAAGTCTCTTCAGATATGACATTTTTATCCCATTTGAGTGTATGATGCGTATCACGATATTTTTTAGGTGTAATACCTACTGTTTCCTTAAATTGTTGGATAAAGTGACTTTGTGATGAAAATGACAGGTGGTTTGCAATTTCAATCATAGAATAGTCGCTAAATTTCAATAAATCTTTAGCTACTTCCATTTTTTTATTTCTGACATAGGAACTCACTGAAATACCAACTTCTTTCTTAAACAAGCGTGATAAGTAACTTGATGAAACACCGTATTCTAAGGCCAATTGTTCGACAGTAATCCGTTCTTTAATATGACAGTAAATATAATCTTTACAAGCAGCAATGTGCTTAGAAGTTATATCTTTTTGAATACTACGACGCATTTTTTCGGTATAATCAATAACCATTTCATCATGCAAATTTTGGACTTCTTGAACTGTATGGAGATCATCCAATTTTTGAATATAAAAATCACTAAGGCGAAAGGCTTGCTCAAGTTCCATACCATTTTGTCCACACATCCGTGTAACTAGAGCGGTTGTGATAACGAAATGATATTTTAAGTTAGTTACAGGGTTTCGCGATAATTTCCCAACACCTTCTTTTTGTGTAAACCTTTCTTGTTCACAATTTTTACGAACGGTTTCAATATCTCCATTAGCAACAGCTTGATAAAAGAGAAACTCTTCGGTTAATGGGCGATGCTCTATTTCATCAGCATTATCGCTTGCAGCAAATAACTTCCATTCATCTTTGTAATTCATAAATCCTCCAACTATAAAATATAGGTTAACACTTAGCTATTTTGCAACAAATTAGAGTTCAAAATGCTATTTCTAAAAAAGTGATATTTAACTTTATTATACCACATCTGTTGTTTCCTTATTATAAATAAGAAAAAATCTCCAAATTTGGAGATTTTGAAACTTACTTAATCTCTTTTGCTTCATCGTAAGTAATCCAATTATAATAACCACAAAGCGGCGTTTGCCCATTATAGGCATCTAACCAAGTGTCTACGCCAATACCCGGCCAAGCATTCATCATAATTTTTCCAGGAGTTTCTGGAATATTTTCAGTTACTGTGTAAACAGCTTTGCCATCTACATACCAAGTAATGTTAGCTTCTTGCCAATCAAACCCATAAGTATGAAAATTCTCAGAAGCATCATACCCAAGATCAAATAGATATTCATGTCCTCCTTTGCCATCTGTAAAATAGTTAAACTGAACTTTTGTAGTATCTTTACCCAAAAATTCAATGTCAATTTCATCCCATTTTGTTTCGTCACTTGGACCTGTGTAAGTAAAGAAAGACGTAATAACACCTGGATTTTTAATCGGTTTCATTGAGACTTGATAAAAACCATAGCTGAAATAATCTCTAGTACGCCATTCCCCTCCAGTATAACCGCCTTGGCCATCACTATCAATCTTTAGAGACATAAGTCCATCTTTAAAAATCACATTTTCTGGCTTCCAGATACAATTAAACATGTCTCCATTTGCTCCGTTTCGTAGTTCCATATGACTAGCTTCATATTGTTCAAATTTTGTTTCATAATGAGTTAGTTTATTTTTCATTGTTAATGACTTCATGCTTTCTTCACTATTTTTTAATAAAGAGCTACTTCAATAAATAAATTGAAGAAGTTCACATTTTTATTCAAATATTTTAATGATAATTTTTCCGAAAAAGCAATACCATATTGCTTAAAATAATAAGGACAAGTCCAATTAAGCTAATTAAGGCACTGTCTTTTGTACCTGTCTTAGGAAGCTTACCAACTATGCTCCTCTCTTCTGTTTGTTGTGCAGCTTGATCTACATTAATAGCTTTTTTAGTGGCCACTTGTTGAATATCATTCGTATTTTTTCTTTGTTCTGATTTGTCTGTTTGCATAGGAACTGTTTCATTTTTCTCTGGTTCAACTGATGTTTGATCATCATCATTATCATTAGGTATTTTAACATCATCCTCTATTTTAGGAGTATCCTCTTCTTTAGCTGTAGTTTTTTTGTAAAAAACCCAATCATAAGTTGCTACCAATGGGGTCTTACCATCGAAAGGCTGTAACCAGTCATCTACCCCAATACCCGGCCAAGCATTCATCATGATTTTCCCTGGTGTTGTCGGAATATTATCAGTTGCTGTATAAACCGCCTTACCATCAACATACCAAATGATTTTATTTTCCTGCCATTCAAAACCGTAGGTATGAAAATCCTCAGACGCATCGAATCCCAAATCATGCATGTATTCGTGATTGCCTTGACCGTTAGTATAATAGTTGAACTGTACTTTCGTTGTATCTTTTCCTAAAAATTCAATATCAATTTCATCCCATGGATTATCGTCACTTGGACCAGTATAGGTAAAGAAAGAGCTAACTACACCAGGATTTTTAATGGCTTTCATGCGTACTTCAAATTTTCCAAAACCAAAAAACTGCCGTGTACGCCATTCTCCTGAATTATATTCTCCCTTACCATTCTCATTTAGCGTTAAAGTCAATTTTCCATCTTTAACACGAGTATTTTCTGGCACCCAACGACAGTTAAATGGATTCCCATTTGACCAATCTGATCGTTCCATTGTCGTATCGTCATAAATATCAAAATCTGTATGATACTGAATAGGTAGAACCTTTTTGGCAGCTACTTCTGACTGAGGTTTTTCAGTAGGTTCCGTGGCATCACTTTGTACTGCTACACCAACAGCATCTGTAGCTTTAACGTGGTTAGTGTCTGTTTCTGAATCAGGTATGTCGTTAGTTTGAGAATCTTTTGATTCCGAATTAGTAGGAGAAGCATCTTTACTAGTTGAGGTTTCCTCGCTTGTAGTTTCAGAAGTCACTAATTGCTTTGAATTGAATGTAGAATCTGTAGATGTCGTTACATTGATATCTGACTGAGTAGTTTCTGTTGCTCTCCCATCTGCGGAAGCCACTACTAAACCTGCTTGAAAACTACATACAACCGCTGCGTAACACATATATTTTAAAACTGTTTTCTTAGTCATAAAAAATCCTCATATTTAATTAAGTGATAATATTAAAGTCAATTAAACAAATATTACAAAAGTACCATTACTCTTTGACACCACCAAGAGTAACGCCGGCAATGATATATTTTGAAAGAAAGAGATAAACAATAATGATTGGAACAATGGCTACTAAAATCATTGTATAAATTTTGCCCATGTCAAAGTTCATATAGTCAGCACCACGTAAAGTTGCAATAAGAATTGGTACTGTCATCTTGGATTTTGATTGGATAACCAAAGCTGGAATGAAATAGTTATTCCACGAACCAACAAAAGTAAAAATGGCCTGAACAGCAATAGCTGGTTTCATGATGGGAAGAACGATCGTATTAAAGGTGCGAAATTCGCTAGAACCATCGATCCTTGCAGCTTCTACTAAAGAAACCGGTAGAGAAGCTTGCAAGTAACTGTACATGAAATAGAAAACAGCTGGCGATGCAATACTTGGAATAATTAAAGGTAACAAACTGTCATACATTCCCATATTAGTAATCAGACGAAGGAAACCCATTGATGTAACTTGAGTTGGCATAACTAGGATTGCCAAAATAAAGGTAAAGGCAATTTTCTTTAATTTGAAATCATAGACATAAAGTCCGTAAGCAGTTAGTGCTGAAAAGTAAGTACAGATAGCTGCTGTACAACCAGAAATAATTAAACTATTGAGAATGCCTCGAAGCATTGGGAAACTGCCATCGTTAGCAACTTTTGAAAGATTACTAAATAAAGAACTTCCCGGTAAAGCTGAAAAGCCTTTTTGTAACTCGGCATGTGAATGAGTTGCATTGATTATTAAAATGTAGAAAAAGAAGAGGCACATAAAAGATAAAGTTATCAATACGAAGTGTGCCACAATGATGCGTAGTCGATTTTGTATTTTTGTTGACATCGTAATCACCTCACTATGCCTTTCTAGCCTTTTGTTTCATTTTATGTTTTGTCATTTTTAGCTCATTATTAGTCATCTTGTAGACAAACCAACAAAGAATAGCACTCACAACAAATAGGTAAACTGACAATGCACCCGCCATACCATAGTTTTTACTCTTTAAATGATTATTCAAAAACATAATGAGTGTCGTAGACGTACGGTCTGGTGCCCCTTGACCATTGGTCAAAATTTGCGGTACATCAAACATTTGAAGCCCACCTATAATAGACGTAATTAACGTATAGGCAAGAATTGGTCGAATCATAGGAAGAGTGATATAAAAGAAACGCTGACGACTGTTACAACCATCAATTTCAGCAGCTTCAAAAATATCTGGATTTATTCCCATAATGGCTGCCATAAGCATGATAGTTGTATTACCGAACCACATCAAGAAGTTCATAACGCCAATCAATGAACGTGTTCCAAAAGCTGTGCCCATAAAGTCAATTGGTTCTTTAATCCATCCAAGAGTTTCCAAAATAGAATTGATAGGTCCGTTAGTTGAGAAAAGTGTAAAGAAAAGCATAGCAAATGCTGACGCCATAATTAGGTTTGGAAGATAAATGACCACCTTGAAAAATTGTTTACCACGAATTTTCAAGCGTGCATCTACAAACCAATTGGCTAAAAGCAAAGCGATAACGATTTGCGGAATAAAACCAATCAGCCACAAAATCATAGTATTCCCTGCATATCTCAACATATCTGATTTAAGTAAGTTGATATAATTTCCCAATCCTACAAAAGTCGGCCCAATTTCTCTAATTCCTGATTGGTAATATTCATAAAAGCTATAACGCACCGTGTCAATTAGCGGAACAAAAGAGAAAATAAAGAAACTCAGGAAGAAGGGGAGTATGAAAATATATCCCCATTTTCCATAATTGATGTGTTTGCGTTTTTGTCTCATCTTTCTTACTCCTTTGCCTATCCGTGATGTCTATCAACACTGCGGATAGTATTTTCTATTTTGGCCATTTAATATCTGTAATTTCTGGATAACGTTCTTTAATGGCTGTTTCAAAATTTGATTTGGCTTTATCAAAGCTTACTTTTCCTTGAAGATAGTCATTGAATGAATTTTGGAAAACTTCGACGCAACCTTGATCATAAGCTGATAATGGTGCCATTTTAATCTTTTCAGCAACTGGTGCGAAGTATTTAAAAGGATTTTGTCCGCCAAGAAAATCTGAAGCAAATTTGTCATCTTTTGCCGCTTCTTCCATACCGCTCTTGGTGTTAGTAAAGTCTGAATAGTCTTTAGAAATCTTCAGAAGGTTTTCTTTATTACCCGTTAAAGCTAAAATAATATCTTTGACGTGTTTTGGATTATCAGTTCCTTCTGCACCATGGATGTAAGATCCGCCCCAATTATATTCTTGGGGTGGATTCGTCACAGCCCATGTACCTTTAGCACCGTCCCAGTTTGGTTTCAAGGTAAAGTCAATACCCCAAGCAGGGAATAAGAAAGCAAAAACATTTGATTTAGAACTCATAGCTTTGTTCCAATCGTCTGTCCATTGTCCTTTAACAGTTTTATTGAAGTATCCAGCGTCAAGCCATTCTTTAGAATCTTTCACCCAATTCATCACTTCTGGTCCAACATTGATAGTTGTTTCACCAGCTTTAACCCAAGGTTTCTTAATATTATTACCATATAGACGGAAAGTATCTGCATAAGAAGCAAAAGTCAAATAACCTTTATCTTGCAATTCTTTAGACGTGGCTTTCATAGTAGCCCAATCTTTAACCTTTTCGCCAATAATTTTTGGATCATCTGTTCCAAAAACAGCCTTAGCAATATCACGACGGTAAACAAGGACACCTGGACAAGTTTGCCATGTTGAGCCACGTTGAACACCATCTTCGTCAGAAGCAGTAACTTTTGTAAAATTGTATTGGTCAGCTAAGTCTTTCTTAGGATCGATGCCCAAATCTTTCAATGGCATAGCAGCGTTCGCTTTTTTAGAAGAATACTTATTAACATAGTCTGTTTCAGATAAGAAAAGGTCAATTTTATCATCAGCAGATGCTGATTTTTGTTTCAATAAAGCTTCATCTAGCTTTTGTTGATAGACACCGTCTTGATTAGGATTAATAATCCAATGAATCTCCGTACCATCTTTAAGTTTTGTGATGGTACCATCTTTTGAAGTTTCTTTAACTTCTGGATAAACTGCTTCTACACGTTGACGGAATTCATCGTTCCAAGAATAGATATTAATAATTTTCCCTTCTTTTCCAGATGTTGAAGAATTGGATTTTGCAGAACAACCAACCATTGTTCCAGCCGCAAGAGCAATCGCGATAAAAGCGCTTACTTTTTTGTTCATAAAAAGTTCTCCTTTATTTGTCTGAGGCTTTCCCTCATGTATTTTGTACTTGCATTATACTCTGAAAATCGAAGTCATTATATTATATTTTTTCAAAAAATATCAAATTTCTGTCCTCATTTTACTTTTTTTATTTCTCTATTCTTAAATAAAAAAAGGTATTTAATGGAAATATTTTTTAAAAAATATTCTAATAAATGGGGAATTTTTTCTATATCATCAGCGATGCAAAGCGCCTGATTGTCATTAATCTCAGTTAGTTTCTATCTCTAAAAATTTGGCAGTTCATTGAATAATTAATTTCATGTCATATTTATGATATTTTTCTCTCCTTTTTTATTTTTTATTGAAAACCTTTTCTCTAAAATAAAAAGTATAAAAACATCATTGAAAAGGAGAAATCATGAAGCAATTGAAATTTATTAATGATACTGGAGAATTTACCATTCATCAACCTGAAAATATCAATTCCTTGTACTTCCCACTTGCTTCAGAAGTTGGATTAAAAAGTGCAATTAGTCCTAATCTGGGAGGCGATGCTAAAATTGATCAAGAAACCTTCTTATTAGAGCCAATCAGTATTGATAATCTACATAACAACCGCTCCACTCGAAATTTTTGGATTAAAAATCAGAATGGAGAAGTCGCTTCAGTAACAGGAAATTCTGCTAAGCAAGAAGCACAAAAATTTAGCATTGATCAAGAGGAAAGCCAGCTAACAGCTGGATTTATGTGGCAGAAACTAGAGCGTCATCTCAAAAATCTATCTTTAAAAGCAAAGGTAACGTCTTTCATTCCTCATAATGAAAATGTTGAAATCATGCAAGTAGACATCACAAACACTTCTGATGATACTCAAACGCTTACTGCCTATGCAGCTATTCCAATTTTTGGACGTAGTGCAGACAACATTAGAGATCACCGTAATGTCACCTCTATGCTACACCGTATCAAGACAACTAAATCCGGTGTTCTGGTTTGCCCAACTATGTCTTTTGATGAACGCGGTCATCGCGTCAATCATCAGATCTATTATGTCCTTGGTTTTGATGAATCTGGACAAGTACCTCAAGCCTTCTATCCAACTGTTGAATCTTTTATTGGCAAAAGTGGAAGTTTCATCCAGCCAGCTGCAATTTTCAACAATGAAAAAGGCATATCTGCTCATGCTAAAATTAATGGTCGAGAAGCCATGGGAGCCTTTCGTTTTGCCCCTTTTACTTTAGAAGCTGGTCAAAGCAAGAGTTTCATCATTCTTATGGGAATTGAAAACGACGAAAAAAATATTGATACTATTTCTGAAAAATATCGTAACCTAAAAACAGTTCAACAAAGTCTGACAGTCACTAAATCCTATTGGCTAAATAAGGTCGGAGTTGACTTCCACACCAAAGAAGCTGAGTTCGATAATTTTATGAAATGGGTATGCTTTCAACCATTTTTACGACGTATTTTTGGTTGTTCCTTCTTGCCTCACCACGATTATGGACGTGGGGGCCGCGGATGGCGTGACTTATGGCAAGATTGCCTCTCTCTACTTCTCATGGAACCTACTGAAGTTAGAAATATGATTATTAATAATTACAAAGGTGTCCGTCTTGATGGAACGAACGCTACTATCATCGGTCAAGGTGAGGGAGAATTCCTTGCTGACCGTAATGGTATTAGCCGTGTTTGGATGGACCATGCTCTCTGGCCATTGATAACAACCAAACTCTATATTGACCAGACAGGCGACATTGATATTCTTATGAAAGAAGTCTCTTATTTTAAGGACGCTCATGTCAAGCGAGGGACAGCTATTGATAACCTTTGGAGCGAAGATTACGGCAATAAACAACGATCTACTGATAATGATATTTACACAGGCAGTATCTTAGAACATTTGCTCATCCAACATTTAACTGGATTTTATGAAGTAGGTCAACACAATATTTACCGTCTCCGAGGTGCCGACTGGAATGATGCTCTTGATATGGCAGACGAAAACGGTGAAAGTGTCGCCTTTACCGCAGCTTATGCTGGGAATCTCATGGAATTAGCAGCACTCATTCGCTTGCTCGAAAGTAAAACACAAACTAAATCTGTTGAGATTTTAGAAGAAATCGGTCTTCTGCTGAAAAATGACACCGATATTTATGAAAAAGTTGCTCGCAAACATCAAATCTTAGATGCTTATGTTAAGCAGTGTCAACATAAGGTCAATGGATTCAAAGTTCAAATGAGCTTGTCAGAAATTGCTCTTAATCTTATTCAAAAAGCTACTTGGTTGCGTCAACATTTACAACAAAAAGAATGGATAGATCTCAATGAAACAGAAGGCTGGTATAACAGTTACTACGATAATAATGGCAGAGCTACCGATGGTTACTATAAGGACAAGAGCCACATGATGCTAACAGGACAAGTTTTCCCAATTATGAATCATGTAGCAACCGATGATCAAATCCATAAGATTATCTCCAGCGCCGACCATTACCTTTACCGCCCAGAAATTGGCGGTTATCGCTTAAATACCGACTTTCAAGAAGTTAAAACTGATCTTGGTCGTATGTTTGGTTTTGCCTATGGCGAAAAAGAAAACGGTGCGGTCTTCTCTCATATGACTGTCATGTATGCTTATGCTCTCTATCGTCGTGGCTTTGCTACAAAGGGCTGGAAAGCTCTCAAAGCGCTAGCTGATACATCTTTGAATTTTGAAACTAGCTGCATCTATCCAGGTATACCCGAATATTTCCGAACTGACGGTCGAGGCGTTTACCACTATCTAACAGGAGCTGCTAGTTGGTTCATGCTGACAATGGTTACTGAAGTCTTTGGAGTTCAAGGAAAATCAGGAGATCTTGTGCTTTATCCTAAACTTCTGGCAGAGCAGTTTGATAATAATGGCCAAACTTCTATTGTAGTTCCCTTTGCAGGTAAAAATTTCCATATCACCTATAACAATCCTCACTATAAGGATTTCGGTGATTATGTTGTAGCATCAGCTAACTGTGACAATCAACCTTTAAATATCACAGATGCTGCTTTTGTATTCTTAACCAAAAAACAACTAGAACTACTCAATAATGAGAACATGCACAATATCACTATTACACTAAATTAAGATAATAACTCAATACACGTAAAATAAATATCTAACAATTTAAAGGAGATTTTCATGAAATATGGTTATTTCGATGATGTCAATCGAGAATATGTGATTGATAAGCCTAATACCCCCTTACCTTGGGTCAACTATCTCGGCTCACCAGAATATGGTGCTATTATTTCTAACAATGCTGGCGGTTACAGTTTTGCCAAGTCTGGTGCCAACGGACGTATCCTTCGTTATGTTTTTAACAATTTTGATCAGCCTGGTCGCTACATCTATTTGAGAGATGATGACAGCAAGGAATTTTGGTCAGCCTCTTGGCAACCTGTTGGTAAAGATTTAACGGATTACCACAGTGAATGTCACCACGGTATGGGCTATACTAAAATGATGGCCGATTATGACAGCATTCATTCAGAAGTAACTTATTATGTTCCAAAAGGTCAAAGTTACGAAGTTTGGGCTTTAGAAGTGACTAATCGCTCTAATGATACCCGCAACCTAACTCTGACAGGCTATGCTGAATTTACTAATCACGGTAACTATGAACAAGACCAAGTCAATTTACAATATTCACTCTTCATCACACGCACTCTCTTTAAAGACAACCGTCTTATCCAACAGATTCATGGTAATTTAGACACACTAGACGATGATGAACAGGTTGATGAAAAAAATGTAACCGAACGTTTCTTTGGCTTAGCAGGAAATCCTGTCGCTTCCTTCTGCGGTGACAAAAAAACTTTTCTTGGTCGCTATAACGGTTATGATAAACCTACTGGTATCAGCACAGGGGATTTAGGCAATCTGACAAGTTACAATGAAAATGCCTGTGGAGCTTTAGCCAGTAAAGTTACGCTTGCCCCAAACGAAAGCAAAACTCTTGTCTTTATTCTTGGTGAAAAATCATCTCCAGAAGCGCAAGCCATTCTAAAAAATTATGATAAACCTAAAGAAATAGTCAAAGCAGAAGTCAATGATCTACGCTCTGAGTGGGAAGAACGCCTCATAAACCTACAGGTTCAAACACCGAGTCCTGAATTTAATACTATGATTAATACATGGAATGCTTACAACTGCTATATGACCTTTATCTGGTCACGTGCAGCTTCACTCATCTACTGTGGCTTACGAAATGGTTACGGATATCGAGATACAGTACAAGATATCCAAGGAATTATCCACCTCAAACCCGAAATGGCTGTCGAGAAGATCCGCTTCATGCTATCTGCCCAAGTAGATAATGGCGGTGGATTGCCACTAGTTAAATTTACTCATAAGCCCGGCCATGAAAATACACCTGATGATTCTTCTTATGTTAAAGAAACAGGTCACCCAGCTTACCGTGCTGATGATGCTCTCTGGCTCTTCCCAACTATCTATAAATATATAGCAGAGACGGGAAATATTGCCTTCCTTGATGAAGTCATCCCATATGCCAACAATGGAGAAGCTACTGTTTACCAACACTTGCAGACCGCTATCAAATTTTCCCTAGATCATTTAGGACCACATGGCATGCCCGCCGGACTTTATGCTGACTGGAATGATTGCCTACGTTTAGGTGCTCAAGGCGAATCTTCCTTTGTTGCTCTGCAATTCTACTATGCCTTGAAGATTCTCAAAGATTTCGCTAGTTATAAACAAGACGATGATTATCTTTCCTTCCTTGAAAAGATCAAAGCTGATATGGAACAAAAAATCCAAGACTTCTGTTGGGATAATGATCGTTTTATTCGTGGTTTCACTGAAAAGGGGGAACTCATCGGAGAAAGCCAAGCACCAGAGGCTAATTTCTGGCTTAACCCTCAAAGCTGGGCTGTTATAAGTGGTTTAGCAAGCAAAGAACAAACTGATCTTGTCATGGACAATATTTATAATCGTTTGAATACATCTTATGGTGCCGTACTCATGGATCCTCCTTACCATGGCCATGCCTTTGAGGGAGCACTAGCCGTTATCTACAACCAAGGGAATAAAGAAAACGCTGGTATCTTCTCCCAATCTCAAGGTTGGTTGATTTTAGCCGAAGCACTTCGTGGTCAAGGAGAACGAGCCTTCACTTATTTTATAGAAAATGCTCCTGCTGCACAAAATGATCAAGCTGACATTCGACAACTAGAGCCATACTGCTATGGACAATTCACAGAAGGCCCAGCTAGTCCTCACTTCGGACGCTCTCACGTTCACTGGTTAACAGGAACAGCTTCCACCATTATGGTTGGTTGTGTTGAAGGAATTCTTGGATTGCGTCCTGACCTGAAAGGTCTGAGACTCAGTCCTGCTATTCCAAAAAATTGGGATAGCTTCATTGTGGACAAGAACTTCCGCGGTAAACACCTTCACATCACTGTCCAAAATCCTAACCATAAAGAATCAGGCTTCACGAGACTCTGCCTCAACGGGAAAGAGTTGGCTAGCCCGTATCTTCCCGAAGAAATTTTATTAGAAAAAAATAACGTGACTCTAATCTTGTAAAAATAAAATTAACCATCGAAAGTTTACTTACGATGGTTTTTTCTGATACTTGGAAATTTAGTTTCAATATAAAATTTCTCATTAGATTTAGAAACTTGCATTGTTCACACTACAGAAGAAGTTTTATTCTTGATAGCTTGTAAAGAAACTTATCATGAACAAAAATTATTATCTTCTTTTTTCATTTTTTGTTTTTTTGATGAGTCGCGCGGTCAGTTGTTTATGTCTCGTTTCAAATTCTTTTTCGTGACATCCTTGGTAACTTGCATTTAAGATTGCCCCAATAATCATAATTTGGGCAATGAGGGTAAACCAAATCATGACGACGACAACAAAAATGGAACTAAAAAATCGGACATCCATTAAGTGATTTACATAAGTGTCCAAATAAACGGAAAATAAATTTAACAATACCCCAATCGTAAAAACTACAAAAATCGTTCCCGGCAGAACATAGCGAATTTTCCTGATTTTTACATTGGGTAAAAAGTAATAAAGCATCAGTAAAGAAAGAAACAGCAAGGTGTAAATAGTTGGCTGGGTCATTCTTTGCAAACTGGCATATAGTTGATCATCAAACTCCCAAAAGCTATGAAGCAAGCGAAGCGACATTCTCCCAAACATTGTCAGTAAAAGAGACAAGGCAAAGAGAAATTGCAACCCCAAGCTAATGACTAAACTAAATAATCTATGTGATATCAGACCTCTATCTTTTGCAACACCATAAGCTTTATTAAATGCTTTTTGCAAAAATGACATTGATTGTGAAAATGCCCATAGAGCCGAAAGGATAGAAAAACTCAACAAGCCAGAAGAAGGCTGAGTTAGCAAATTTCGGGTAACCTTTGCAACGACTTCATACAGCGATTCAGGCAGAACATCTTCCATTGCTTCCAAAAATTCTGTTATCGGAATTTGAAAATAAGGCAATATATTCACAACAATCAATAGCAACGGAAAAATCGAAATCAGCAAATAATATGCCACCGCAATGCTTGTCAAATCAATCTCGGATGCTTGATAAAATTTAAAAAAGGATTGTAAAAACGGGTTCTGTCCAATCTTAGAAACAAACTTTTTCATCTCGTCTCCTACTAGAATACAGAGCAAAAAGCCCCTTTCCATTCTTATTTTTAATAAGTTCCTTCTTCTCCTTGGCTGGTTAAGATAACAGGACCATCTTTGGTAATCACAAATTGATGTTCGTATTGACAAGAAAGTCCACCGTCCAGCGTTTTGTGAGCCCAACCCGTTTCAAAATCTGTGTCAATCTCCCAAGTACCTGTTGAAATCATTGGCTCAATTGTCAAAACCATGCCTTCACGAAGACGCAATCCGCGTCCAGCGCGTCCGTAATGAGGCACCATTGGCTCTTCGTGCATGGTTGGTCCAACACCGTGTCCTACCAAGTCACGAACGACACCATAGCCATGACTTTCCGCATACTCTTGAATCGCTGCACCAATGTCACCAATTCGATTGCCAACTTGAGCAGCTTCAATTCCACGATAAAGGCATTCTTTTGTCACGTCCATCAGTTGGTGCACTTCTTCACTCACTTGACCAACTGCATAAGCCCAGCAAGAATCCGCAACACCTCCACGGAAATTTTCTGTATAGTGTTTCATCTGCTCTACATTGTTGAAATCGAGTTTAGAAACATCCAATTCTGCTTTATCAACCAAGCCAACAACCATATCTACTTTAATTAAGTCACCCTCAACCAATTTTTGATGACGTGGAAAAGCATGTGCCACTTCATCATTCAATGAGCAGCAAGTGGCATAAGGGTAGTCCATGATGCTCCCTTCTACGCCAATTTGAAGCGGAAGAGCATTATCCTCCTTACAACGTCTGCGGACGTATTCTTCAATTTCCCACATGTCAATACCTGGCTTAATCAAATCCCTTAAACCGATATGAATACTGGCGAGAAATGCGCCGCTTTTTTCCATTAAATCAATTTCACGTTGTGATTTTAAAGTTATCATTCTTTCTCCTTAATATCTGAGGTATTAGTTTATCTTTACTGTAATGGTCGCTTTTGCAACCAATTGAAGTTTTAAATAAATATCGTAATCCAAAATAGCAGAGTGCCTTGTTTGTCGAACAATTCTTGGTCGAAGTGTCAAACTTTCATCAATCTGAACAGCTTGCAAGAAATAAATCATCATCTGTTCAATAATAATATTTTTCTTGCCAGATGTCATGTATTGATGCGTTGCTGTCGTTAAAATCTCTGTTAGAATCCCATTAGACAAAACACCGTTACTTTCTAACATAAAAGGTTCCACAACAAAAGAAAATTCATTGTTGATATGACGAAGTTTTTGAGAGACTTGGTCACCAAAAGTTGGTAGGCTGGAGATTTGTTCCCGACTCATTTTTTCCATGACATCACGACGCGTAATGACTCCAAGAAGAGTTTGATTGCTCCGAATGACTGGCACCATTTCAAAGTCTTCTGTAATCATGCGCTGGCTAACATTGGCAATGCTGGTGTTTAAAGTAACGGCATAGATATTTTTCGTCATGACTTTGTCCAAAATAGTGTGAGGAGACTTGTCACCAGTATCACGCATAGTCACCACGCCAACGACCATATTATGCTGATTAACAACAGGAAAACGACTGCTACGGTTTCTTCGAACCAAATCCATAAAATCACGAACGGTATCTGTATCTTTTAAGAAACCATACTCATGACTACCACGATAAACCTGTTCCACGGTTAAAATATCTGTTTTGATCTGCATGTTGGACAGGGCACGATTGATAATCGTTGCAACTGTAAAGGTATCATGTTGGGATCTTAGAACAGGAATGCTTAAGCGGTTCGCCAATTTTAAAACATCAGAACTCACTTCTAAGCCACCTGTCACTAAAACAGCATTTTCATACTTCAAAGCCAATAACTGAATACGGGTGCGGTCTCCAATAATCAAGAGACCTCCTTCCGTTAAATAACGTAAGAGATTCTTCTCGGTCATTGCCCCGATTGAGAATTTACTGAATTCCTTTTCAAGTCCATCTTGACCAGCTAATACTTCTGATCTCGTAATTTCAGCAATTTCTTTAAATGTTAAGTGCTCCAGCTCTACTTTGGGAGATTTTACGCGAATAGTGCCACTACGAGGACGCGTTTCAACCAATCCACGGTTTTCTGCTTCTTTAATTGCACGATAAGCAGTCCCCTCGCTTACTCCTAAATAATTGGAAATGCTGCGTACACTAACACGCTTTCCTACTGGTAATTCTTCCAAATAAGCGATAATTTCTTGATGTTTACTCATGAAAGTCTCCTTTTTCATAGCAAAACTCTAAATAATCCCGCATTTTACGTGTATAACGGTCGCTCCCCTTGAACTGCCGCCTACAAAAAAATCCTGTCTTCTCGGCAACTCTTTGGCTGGCTTTGTTTTCCAGATGAGTTATAATATAAAGTCGCTTCAAATCAAACTGTGTAAATGCCAAATAAACAATATTTTTGACGCACTCAGTCATCAGACCATGTCCCCAATAATCATGCCGAAGAAAATAACCAAGCTCTGCTTCGCCCTTGATTTCGTCTATCTTTTCAAATTTGATAGATCCGATCATTTTCTCAGAATCTTTATCACAAATCGCCCAAATTCCAAGAGGATGTTTCATAAAATAATTAGCCAATACATGTTGGCTTTCTTGTAAATTAGCCTGCACAGGAAAAATGAAGCGTAGATTTTCAGGATTGGAGGTAATTTTATAAAAATCTTCACTATCCATAAAGGAAAATGGACGCAATACTAAATGTTCTGTTTCTATAAAGGCAAACTCTGCCAATTTTGTCCACAAATTCATATCTTACCTCTAAGATAAAGCTCAGCTGGCGTACCAACTGAGCTATCTCACTTCATCGTGCCAACGTTATTTTAGAGTTATTCTTCAACAAGCTGAATGTCTGCTCCTAAATTAGTCAACTTTTCAATAATATTTGAATAACCACGCAAAATAAATTCTACATTTGTAATCTCAGTTTTTCCGTGAGCTAACAATCCTGCAATTACAAGAGCTGCTCCTGCCCGCAAATCAGTTGCTTTGACCGCTGCACCTTGCAATTGATTAGGTCCTTCATAAGCAATATGATTGGCACTCGTTGAAATCTTACCTGCCATTTTTGCTAACTCAGGGACATGATTTACTCGCTTTTCATAAATCGTATCAATAATTAAGCCACGTCCTTTAGCTGTCAATAAAAGTGGCGTAATAGGCTGTTGCAAGTCTGTAGCAAAGCCTGGATAAGGAGCCGTCTTAATATTGATTGCTTTCAAGTCATGTTGCTTTTCGACATACACACTATCTTCAGAAACGGTCATGCGAACTCCCATTTCTTCTAATTTCGCAATAAAGCCTTCTAAGTGTTCATAAAGGACATTGTTGATTTGCACGCCTTCACCAATTGCAGCAGCCATTGAGATATAAGTTCCTGCTTCAATTCGATCTGGAATGACTTGATGACGAGTACCATGAAGTTTGTTAACACCTTCAATGACAATAATATCCGTACCAGCTCCTCGAATGTGTGCTCCCATATTATTCAAAAGTGTCGCTACATCAATGATTTCAGGCT
The DNA here is from genome assembly GCF_900636475.1 of Streptococcus anginosus. NCBI lineage: Bacteria > Bacillati > Bacillota > Bacilli > Lactobacillales > Streptococcaceae > Streptococcus > Streptococcus anginosus. Next base: position 524,630 of record NZ_LR134283.1, on the reverse strand, counting down.
CACGAGCTGCATTTTCAATAACGGTGCGCCCTTTTGCTTTTACTGCCGCAAGCATGGTGTTAATGGTCGCCCCAACACTTACCGTATCCATGTATATACTAGCTCCGTGGAGATGTTTACCACCTGTCGAAAGGTTCATGGAATTCCCCTCGTAAGACATAGTAGCCCCCATGGCTTCAAATGCTTTCAAATGCAAGTCAATAGGTCGTGGACCCAAATCACAGCCACCAGGCAAACCAACTGTTGCTTCGCCATAGCGGCCCAGCAAGCTACCATAAAAGTAATAAGAAGCACGCAAGCTATTGATTTTACCATAAGGCATGGGCATATTTTTTATACCACGAGGATCAATTCTCAGTGTATCATCTTGGCGCTCAACAGTAGCTCCCATAGCTTCCATAATGTCAATCAAACTCACAACATCAGAAATATCTGGCACACAGTCCAATGTCACGATTTCATCAGATAAAATTGTCGCCGGAATTAAAGCGACTACGCTATTTTTAGCACCACTAATAGTCACCTCTCCTTTTAAGGGGCGACCACCATTAATTACAATTTTTTTCATTTTCAGCTCTTTCAAGGAATTTCTAATCAAATATACTGCACTTTATTATAACACAGTTTCTGGGAAAATCCTATCCTTTTAAAAAAATCTCTTTTGACTTGTCATTCTTGTTATATAACGATTACAGAGCCATTTTATTTTTGTAACATTAAAAAAGGAGTGAGATCGAACTAAAATTTGAAAATTTTTAGTTCGTAATCTCATCCCCGAAAGGTTGCTCAACAATTTCCTAGACTGTTGAGAGGTAAAAGTTTTTTATCAAAAGTACTCTTTTCTGAGCTTGAAAAACGAATAGTCTTGAGACTTGCTTAGCACAAGCTCTGTTCGCTATATCCAAGTTCTGCTTTGAGTAATCAGCCAACTGCGCTACTGGTTTATTTTGAAACTAAAGATTTTTGGTCTAAGCGACCTACTTGTTATTTCACAGCTGCTTTCAAAGCATCTACTTTATCAAGTTTTTCCCACGGCAGGTCAATATCCGTACGTCCCATGTGCCCATAGGCAGCAGTCTGACGGTAAATTGGTCGTTTCAAATCAAGCATTTGAATAATACCCACTGGACGAAGATCAAAAATTTGTCGAACTGCTTCTTGAAGCTTGCTTTCTGAAACTGCACCTGTACCAAAAGTATCAATGCGGACTGATACTGGATGTGCAACTCCGATAGCATAGGCTAGCTGAACTTCTACTTTCTTAGCTAATCCTGCTGCAACAATATTTTTAGCAATATAACGCGCTGCATAAGAAGCAGAACGATCGACTTTTGTGGCATCTTTTCCTGAGAAAGCCCCACCTCCATGGCGTGCATAACCGCCGTATGTATCAACGATAATCTTACGTCCAGTTAAACCAGAATCTCCTTGAGGTCCGCCAATAACAAAGCGGCCGGTTGGATTGATGAAAAACTTACTTTTTTCATCCAAATACTCTGCTGGAACTACTTCTTTAATGACCTTTTCAATCACATCTTGATGAATCTGCTCATTGCTTACTTCTGGGTCATGTTGTGTAGAAATAACGACAGCATCCACGCGCACTGGTTGGTCATTTTCATCGTATTCAACCGTTACTTGAGATTTTGCATCCGGACGAAGATAGGAAATTTCTCCAGACTTGCGAAGCTCTGCTAAACGACGGACTAATTTGTGACTGAGAGAAATAGGCAACGGCATTAGTTCAGGTGTTTCATCTACAGCAAAACCAAACATCAGCCCCTGATCACCGGCACCAATCAAATCAAGCGGATCTTGTTCAGCATTTCCACGAATTTCAAGGGCTTCATTCACCCCTTGAGCGATATCTGGTGATTGCTCAACAAGCGACGGATGCACCCCCACTGTTTCTGCTGAAAAACCATATTCAGCTTTTGTATAACCAATCTCTGCAATTGTATCGCGAACTATGCGGTTAATATCCACATAAGCATTTGTGGATATTTCCCCAAAAACATGGACAGAGCCTGTATAGACAGCTGTCTCAGCAGCCACATGAGCTTCTGGATCCTGCTCCAAGATAGCATCTAAAATAGCATCTGAAATTTGGTCTGCAATCTTATCTGGATGTCCTTCAGATACAGATTCAGACGTGAAAAGTTTACGTTCTGACATATTCATGTCCCCCTTTTAATGAAATATTCCCTCCTAAAAATTCTATTATTGCTAGGAAGTTACTTGAAAATCTGTAAACAGACTTACGTTAAAAAGTTACAAAGCACTAGTCTCTATGGTTAATATTTAACCTTTGACTACCTTTTCGGGACTATTTTAACTTCTCTATTGTATCATTTTTTATCCTAATAAACAGAAAATTTTCTAAAAATTATAAGAAATTTAAAATACAATAAGGTTGAAAAACACTTCCAACCTTATGCTTGTTATGATGATTTGCCTCCATAGACAATTTGTCCATCACAGATCGTATAGTGAACAACACCTTTTAATTTTTCACCGATAAATGGTGAATTAGCTGCTTTTGAGGCAAAATCTTCTGTTATCATGCGTTCAGCATCTGCATCGAAAATGGTGAGATCTGCTGGCCCATTCTCAGCAAGATAACCCGCTTCAAAATCATAGAGTTGCGCTGGGTTAATTGTCATTTTTTCCAGCAACTGCATGAGTGTCAAATGACCTGCTTCCACCAAATACGTCAAGCCAAGCGAAAGTGATGTCTCTAGACCTGTCATGCCAGATGGTGCTTTGGTGATGTCTTTTGCATTCTTTTCATCAGCGTGGTGAGGTGCATGGTCTGTCGCAATGACTGAAATAACTCCAGACTTAAGTCCTTCAATGACAGCTAAACGATCTGATTCCAAACGAAGGGGCGGGTTCATCTTGGCATTGCTTCCTTTTAACAGCAATAGCTCTTCTGTCTTAGAAAAATGCTGCGGCGCTGCTTCTGCTGTTACGTGAGTGCCCAATTGCTGAGCGAATTCCACGACTTTCACACTTTCTGCTTTTGATAAATGCTGGATATGAATATGAGTATTGGTTGCATGAGCAATCATCACGTCACGCGCAATCATACTATATTCAGCGACCCCAGTCGCACCGCAAAATCCAAAATGTTCTTTGGCAATCTGCTCATTAAACCCAAGGATACCATTGAGTTCTGGGTCCTCTTCGTGAAGGCAGATAAATGTACCATTTTTGTCAGCTTCTTCCAAAGCTTCGCGTACCACTTTTGTACTTTTTAATGGAATTCCGTCATCTGAAAAACCAATAGCTCCCGCTTCCAAAAGCGCTTTGAAATCTGTCAAATGCTGTCCATCAAAATTCTTTGTAATGGTTGCAACAGACTTAATATGAATGTTTTCATGATTGGCAGATTCTAATACTTCTTTCAACGTCTCTACTGTTGAAATCGTTGGAGTGGTATTTGCCATCATGACAACCGTTGTAAATCCACCCGCTGCCGCAGCTAAAGCACCCGTATGAATATCTTCTTTATGCGTCTGACCAGGTTCACGAAAATGAACATGAATATCAATCAGCCCTGGCGCCACCACCAATCCAGTCGCATCAATCACCTGAGCGTTTTCTGCCTTCAAATCCTGACCAATTTTAAGAATTTTTTTATCCTTAACCAAAACATCGCAAATCTGATCTAAACCAGACTTAGGGTCCATGACACGACCATTTTTAATTAACAACATGTACTTTTCTCCTTATTCTCCATAAAAATCAACATGACTCTCCACCAACTTCTCTCCTTTGTAAGAAAATTTAGCCGAGAAGAATGGTTTATCTTCTAAAATCCAAGATAGAAACGTATGATCTCCCTCCCAAGTTGGTTTGGACAAAACTTGTTCATAAGGCACCCATTCCAAAGTCCCCTCATCGCAGTCAATCAAGTCTCCCTCAAACTCCGTCACTTTAAATACATAGGTATACCAATCATGGTTAGGTGTAAAATCTGGAAACGTGATAATACCTTTTAATACTGGCTTATTGACCCGCAAACCTGTTTCTTCAAAGATTTCTCTTACAGCGCACTCCTGCGGCGTTTCACCTTTCTCTAATTTACCCCCAACACCAATCCACTTACCAGCATGAACATCATTAGGCTTTTTATTTCGATGTAGCAATAAAAATTCTTTGCCGTTGTCAATATAGCAAATCGTTGCTAACTTAACCATTTTTCTCCTTTCGAAAATACCACTATATAAAACTACTTATAATAACCAATTTATCGGCTCTATCCCTTGCGCTGTTAGAAAGGCATTGGTTTTAGAAAAAGGTTTGCTGCCAAAAAATCCACGATGAGCGGATAAGGGACTCGGATGAGGAGATTCTAAAATGAGATGTCTAGGATTAGTTATCAAGGCTTTTTTCTTGCGTGCATAAGAGCCCCAGAGTATAAAGACAACAGGTGTATCTTTTTCATTGACAACCTTAATCACAGCATCCGTAAACGGTTCCCAGATTTGACCGGCATGTCCATTTGCTTGCCCAGCAGGAACAGTCAAACTGGCATTCAGCAGCAAGACTCCTTGCCGTGCCCATGGTGTCAAATCATGAGATTCTTTGATGCCAATGTCATCTGCTAACTCTTTCAAAATATTTTGAAGAGAAGGCGGCGCTGTAATATCATCTGGTACTGAAAAGCTCAGCCCCTGCGCTTGACGCGGACCATGATAAGGGTCTTGTCCCAAAATCACTACTTTTACATCTGCTAAATCCGTCGTTTGTATCGCATTAAATACTTTTTCACGCGGCGGATAGATTGTGCCTGATGAATAAACCTGATTTAAAAAATAATTAATTTTACCAAAATAACCATCAGGTAATTGTTGCTTAATCAAACTATGCCAAGCTGAGTGTTCCATTGTTTCTCCTGTTCTATATCGTTATTTTTCTTCCTCTGGATAAGTCATGCCCCACTCTTTTCGCAAATCCGTCATGATTTTCATGACATCACGACTATAATCCAAATACATCTCATTTTTGTCACCAGCTACTGCTTCTTCCATATCAAGAATTTCATACATTAAAGCATCACTCGTCTTTCCAGCTTCAATGATTTCTTGATGCCCGTCCCCCGTATAGGTAATAACCGCCTTTTGTCCTCGAGGATATTCATATATTTCAATATAGCCTTTATCATAAGCAATTGTTCCTCGCTTAGGCTGTTTAGCGTGGAGACTCAAGGTCAAAGTTGCCATTTCTCCTTCAGCATTCGTCAGAAGAACCCCCGCCTGCTCATCAACGCCCGTTGGTGCAAATTTCACTTGTGAAAGAATTTGATTGGGTCGAGATGTCATAAACCACCGAACAAATGACAAGGCATACACGCCAATATCTAACAGTGCACCGCCAGCAAGCTGACGATTAAAGAAACGATTTGTCATATCATATTCTTTGTAGCTACCAAAGTTCATTTGAATCATTTTTAAATCACCTAATTGACCACTGGAGATGATGTTGTTCAATTTTCGATAGATTGGCATGTGGTAAATCGTCATCGCTTCTGCCAAAACGACATGTTCTTGTTCGGCTAATAAAACTGCTTCTTCCAATTCTTCTGAATTGAGCGTAATGGACTTCTCACATAAAACGTGTTTCCCGTTTTTTAATGCTTTTCGTAAAAAATCAATATGCGTATTATGTGGTGTGGAAATATAGATAATGTCCACATTTTCGTCCTTAAATACATCATCAATCTGATCATAAACTTTTTCAATACCATATTTCTGTGCAAAATCCACACCTTTTGCATACGTTCGATTGGCAACAGAATAGAGTTTTCCACCCAATTTCTCCAAGGCCTGTGCCAATTCATTAGCAATCACACCTGTACCTAAAGTTGCCCAATTATAGCGTACCTTATTTTCCATGGTCATTCTCCTAGCTACATAATTATCTTTATCATACCAAATTTTCCTTCATTTAGCTGACTTTTTGTGTAGAGACATCCCTTTTGACAAAATCCTATGAAATCAAACTATGCTTTTCTATCTAAACAATCGAATAAAATCAAGGATTACAATTATTCAGAATATTCCTTTATGTTATAATAAATTGAGAAGGGAGCAATTTTATGTGGTCTTGGTTTATTGTATTTTTACTTTTGGTTATTGCTTTATTTTACTTTTCAAATATCATAATAAAAACTATTATCGGATTTGGATTATTTATTTTTGCGATTGCTATCATTTGCTTTATCATTGATTATCACAACGATCCAAATAAAGACTAAAAATTAGCTTAAATAGGTCATTTTTCTAATGAGATAAATGAGATATAAGATTGGCTTATTCAGGAATAAATTCATAAAAATGATATTAAAAAAATCGTCATTTCTAAAAAATACCCCAATATATTATTGGAGCATTTCTAGTTTAGTTATCTTCAGAGATAGCTGAGTCCAACTCTTTCTCATCTGATTGAACAACTTGTTCTGGAGTTTCAGTTGTAGTCGCAGATTCTTGTTGAGGTTGATTTGGTGTTGTTTCAGGTTCAACTGCTTATTCTTGTGGTTGAGTAAATTGTTGTGCTTGAACAGGTTGTTGCTGAGGTTGTGCTTGTTGTGTCGTAAATTGTCCTTGGTGAACCGTAGATGTTTTCACTTCTTTAGTTGGCATACAAAGTAGGACAATTAGAGCGATAGAACATGGTAACATAGCAACGGCAGCCAAAATATTTAAAATTGGAACCCACATCAAAAGCATAGGATCTGCATATAAAAAGATAAATGCCCAATGATAGCCAGCATCCCGCAAACGACGCACAATAATCGCCAAATTTGGGACTAAAGTTGCTATCCCAAAAACACTCAATAAAATAATGATAAAAAATTCGGAACCTAAACTACTTATAAAAATACTTGGATCAAATCCTCCTTCATAATCATAATAAGTCGCTTGCTGTACAACATTGAAGATTGCAACCAAAATTGACCCAAAAGCCATAATACCAAATGGAAGTGTAATCAAAACATTGTACAAAACAGACCACCAATAGTCAGATCTAGTTGATTTTCCTTCAAAATCAGCATAGTGAGTCCAAAACTTTTTATAAGCTGTAAACATCATAAATCTCCTAACATTTTAATTTCTAATAGGAATATCATACTTTTCCTAATAAATCAACGGAATCTCCATTTTAGAACTCTGGCTATTGAACTGTTTCTAATTGCCATTTTGTCCATCCTGAAAGTTTGATAGCGCCTTGTTTATCCGTTCGATAAATCTTCGCATTGAAGCGATTCAATCGCTCTATCGTCTCTTGATTCGGAGATTTGGATTGGTTATTTTTCCCAACAGAAATGAGTGCAACTGCCGGTTCTATTTGCTGTAAAAATTTTGAATGTGATGAATTTTTGGCTCCATGTTGCCCAACCTTCAAGACATCTGTTTTTAGCTTTGGATAAAGTTGCATTAGCTTTATTTCATCCTCTTCTGTTAAATTGCTCATAAATAAAAACCTTGTACGAAAAAATTGACCATATAAAACTAGCGATTGATCATTCTTATTCGTACCAGAAAGAACTTGCAAATGATGATCAAAAATAGGAAGTTTGTCTCCTTGTTTTACGACATGAACAAACGTCCTTGTCTCCTTTAATTTATTTAAAAAGTCTGCATCATTCAAACTACTTCTGGAAATAAAAATTTTCTTTACCGCAAACTTTTTAACCACTTTTAATACATCTCCTGCATAATCTGGATTAGGATTTGTTAAGACTAAAGTATCAATCGTATCTATGCCACGACTTTTTAGGTAAGGAATCAAAGTTTTCTCTGCATTTGAGCTAGTTGCTCGTTTTTGCCAAGCTTCTTTTATTCTAATTTCCTCACGTCCACCAACATCAATCAATACATTATTTCCTTTCCAATCTCTCAGAAAAATACTATCTCCCTGTCCGACATCAACCATTGTGATCTCGTTTTGCAAAGGAAATTTATTTATGAAAAATAGTAATGAAAGAAACAGACTAAGAAATATTACCCACTTTTTATTTTGCCGAATATCGTACAAAATAGCTAGTACAAGTAACATGACAATCAGCAAAAGCGGACTGGGCTGCCCAAAAACGATTGGTTTACCAAAGACACTTGCTATCCAACGAATACTATTTTCTAAACCTTCAAATAAAAGATTGACTTGAGTCAGCTTTATCAAAGGCGAAAAAAGAAAAATAAACATCAAGCCTGGCAGCATCATTGTATCGAAAATTAGTGAAAAAACAAATGTCAACAAAATAGACCAAGGTTGAAATTCACCAAAGTAAAAGATTAGAATTGGTAAAACACCAAGTGAAATAACGCTACTCTCTACAACAACTTTTCGCCAAGAAGTCAGACTTTCAAAATCTATCACACTAATGACAAAAGCATAAGCACAGGAGAGAACTCCTCCTGCCGACAAAAGAAAGGACGGCATAATCAAGGACAATATCATCATCGTTAAAGCAAAATTATCTAACTTAGTGATACCATGTTGCGATAATAATTTCTGAACTAAGCTCCGTACAACGGATACTGAAAATCCAGTCATTCCCGCATAAAAGAAAGAAAATGGATATTGGCATTTACGAACCATTTCTTGTGTAAACCCCAGCCTTAACAGTAACTTGCGAAATCCCTCCATAAAAAAGCCAACTTGCATGCCAGACAGCGCAAATAAATGAATAATTCCCAAGCTAGAATAAAGATTGCTCATTTCGTCAAAGGATGTATCCAAGGCACCAAATAAGAGTCCTGTCATGTAATTACTCATCGGATTTGGAAAATGGTTCTTGATAAATACCAGTGCTTTTCTTCGCCAGCTAGAAAGCCACTCAAAAGGGTGCAAGCTGATTCTATCTTGGCTCGATAAAATGGTATCCACTTTTAAAATTCGATAAATCCCTTGCGTTTTTAAATAGGATTGGTAATCAAAACCAGCAAAATTACGCTTCTTCTCAGGGATTTCAAATTCCCCTTCAACGGTCAATGTAACCAGACTAGAGAGATTTTGAAAAGCCAACTGTTCTTCCTTTGATTTCAATTTGTAGTAAACTTGATAAGTCTGCCTATTAGCTTTACCACGAAAAGAAAGCGAATCACCATTTACCTTAATCGTGTCAGGTAGAACTGCCACTTGTCTTATGGGAGAAGGTTCTACTTTCGTCTTCTGCTCTGCTATTTCCCTACGAACAAAGAAAAAACCAGCAAAACAAGAGAGGATCATGAAGGTCATGAAACATTCTTTCGGTGAATAAAAGCGAAAAAGACAAATCACCAGAAAGATAAAACCCAACCAGCCTAACCAGCTACTTTGATAGATTGCAAAATACAACCAGACGAGCAAAAAAGCAATGTAAATCGGCTTAATCGGAAATCTTTTAATCCACTGTGACATATTCTTTCAATTTCTCTAGTGTTTTAGCACCTACTCCTGATACATTTTTCAGGTCATCAACGGAATTAAATTTCCCGTTTGCCTCCCGATAATCTAAAATATCTTGCGCGCGTTTTTGACCAATACCAGAAATGGTCTGCAACTCAGATAAATCAGCTGTATTTAGATTGACCTTATTCCCTTTTTGCGATGCGACTTCACTAGTTCCTGACGTTGAAGATTGTCCTGTATTGCTTGAAACACTCGCCGCATTCTCACCCATAGTTGCCACATAAACAACAGCTTCATCCGTTAGTTTCTGCGCCAAATTGATAGACTTGCTGTCAGCGTCTGTCATTAAACCACCTGCTTTTTGAATCGCATCATTGATACGGCTAGTCTTTTTCAGTTGATAAATACCTGGATTTTTGACTGCACCCTTGACATCTACGGTTAAAAATTCTGATTCTTCACTGGAACTCGTTTGAGGCTCTGCTTTTTCTTTCTGTGAGTTTTTCTTCGTTCCAGTTGAAATTTCTTCTAATTCTGCCTCCGAACTCGTAACTGTTTCCTGTGCGAGCTCTGCTACATTTGATCGTCTACTAGATTGACCATTTATCATAAAAAATCCTGCTATTATCAAACCAATCAAACTTAAACCAATCAAAATTTTATACTCTTTCATCTTTTCAATGATTGTCTCTAACATCTTTCCTCCTAAGTTGAATGAAAATTTGCTTTATCTATTTATTCGTAAAACAAATAAAAAGCTGAAAAAATTTCTCAGCTTTTGCCATGTTAGAAAAGGGGTTTTGATAAAAATTAACTGATAAAATATTTCAAACTACTGAAAAATCGGAAACAACTTCCGATTTTTATATCTTGTACATTATCTCACATTATAAGCCTTAATCGTCCGAGCAATATCTCTATTTCGCTCACGAAGTTTAATGGATTCACGCTTGTCATAGTCGTGTTTCCCTTTAGCCAATCCTAAAAGTAACTTGGCATAACCGTCCTTAAGATAAACTTTAAGGGGAACCAAAGTCATTCCAGTTCCTTTGGTTTCCTGCTCTAATTTCTGGATTTGTTTTTTATGCAATAGCAATTTTCTCCTACGTTCAGGATCTTGATTCCAGATATTGCCCTCCTCATAGGGAGCGATGTGAACATTACTGAGCCAGACCTCTCCGTTTTTGACTTGAGCAAAGCCGTCTTTCAGGTTAATTCGTGCAGCCCGCACACTTTTGATTTCAGTTCCGGTCAGAACCATGCCCGTTTCAATCGTATCAACAATCGTATAGTCGTGTCGTGCTTTTTTATTTTGCGCTACGACCTTTCCTTCTCCCTTTGCCATTCTTGCTTCCTTTCTTTACCACTTCTTTATAAAAGGGTCTCTTGCCCTTGTTTTTCTTTAATTTCTTATCCCTAGGAACTTTTCCTTTTGGAGATTTGTCTCTTCGTCCTCTGTTATCTTGATGCGACTGTTGACGCCTATCACGATTGGATTGCTTTCTTTTTTCAATCACGTCATATTCACTAGGTAGGTATTCAAAGTCAATCTCTCCCGTAGCCTTATCAGCCCGAACTAGCTTAATGTGAATCTGTTGACCGACACGGAAAACAACACCTGACTTTTCACCCTGTAAAGTTAGATTGCGTTCATTGTAGTGGAAAAATTCTGGCAGGTTGGTTACATGAATCAAACCTTCAACTGTGTTTGGAAGTTCAACAAAAAGACCGAATTTAACAACGCTTGACACAATACCATCAAATTCTTCTCCCACAAATTCTTCCATAAACTCAGCCTTTTTCATAGCTTCTACTTCTCGCTCTGCTTCAATAGCTCGCCGTTCCCTGCTGGAAGACTGACTGGCAATATCTGGAATGACTTGTTCAAAATGCTCTGCTATTTCTTTAGAATGCCCATAATCGCGCACCATACGGTGAACCAGAAGGTCTGGGTAACGGCGAATCGGACTAGTAAAGTGAGTATAAAACTCGGCTGCCAAACCATAATGACCGTGGTTGTGCTCTGAGTAACGAGCCTGCTGCATGGAACGCAAAAGCATCATAGACAGCACTTCTTCATAAGGCTGACCTTGGACTGCTTTCATAATATCCTGAAGGGCAGATTGGCTCATAGAATTAGCCGTTCCGTAGACCCGAACGCCAAAAGTAGAAGCATAATCAATAAACTTCTGCACTTTCTCAGCCTTAGGCTCTTCATGAATCCGATAGATAAAGGGCAGGTTTAACGTAGCAAAATGCTCTGCCACTGTTTCATTGGCCACCAGCATAAAGGACTCAATCATACGCTCCGCAAGTCCCCGCTGACGTAAAATAATATCTACTGGACGTCCAGTCTTATTGACCAAAATTTTAGCTTCTTTCGTATCAAAATTAAGAGCTCCACGTTTGTATCGCATCCGCTCAAGAATTGTATGAAGTTCCACCATTGCTTCAACACTCGGTAAAATCACTTTAAAAGCTGCTCGTTTTTCCTCATCTCCTACAATCATGTCATTCACATCGCTATAGGTCATACGAAAAGTAGTTTTAATGATTGTTTGAGTAATAGTATGCTTGACAACTTGACCTTTTTGGTCAATCTCCATGATAGCCGATTGCGTCAGCCGATCTACATTAGGATTGAGCGAGCAGATGCCATTGGACAGGCGCTCAGGTAGCATAGGCACCACTCGGTCAATCACATAAACCGATGTCGCTCGATTGAGGGCTTCCTTGTCCAACTCAGATCCTTCTTTGACATAGTAAGAAACATCTGCAATGTGAACTCCTAGTTCAAAATGGCCGTTTTTCAGCTTCTTGATATGAACTGCATCATCCAAATCTTTCGCATCCGCCCCGTCAATGGTAAAGGTAATTTCATTACGCAGATTTAAACGTCCTTCAAAATCCTTTTCAGACAGCGTCTCTGGAATCGCTGATGCTTCCTTCAAAACTCTTTCTGGAAACTCAGACACAATGTCCATAGACTCCAAAACTTCCAGAACATCAATCCCTGGATCATCCTTATGACCGACCACATCTAAAACATTAGCTACAAAAAAGTCATGCTTTTTAGTTGGATATTTATCAATCTCTACTTTTAAAATCTCTGTTCCATCCAAAATCAAAGCAGGCTTCTTAATATAAATAGGTTGACTGATTTTCTGATTTTTTGACCGAATATAGCCAGCATACTTAGGCTTCTCTTCGTCTAAGATAAGCTGACCCACTGCTGTTTTCAAGCTGTGTTCCAAAACATCAATAACCTTGGCTTCAGCAGATGTTCCCTTGCTGCGATCTGCAACCTTAGTGATTGCAACTTCTACCGTATCACCATCAATCGCATAGTTGACATCATTGCGACCAATAAAAAGATCATCCTCTTCTTCATTTAAGGTAACAAAACCAAAGCCATTTTTATGGGCGTGAAAGATTCCTTTCAAGGTAAGCATTTGCTTTTCTTTGCGAAGCTGGATTTTCCCTGCATCGCTAAAGGCCAGCTGACGTTTTCGCTCCATTTCAGAAATCGTTTTGACTAGGTTTCTAAAGTCTTTCGCCTTTTCTTTCCCTAATCCCTGCGCCAGTTCATCCATACTAGCTTCTTTTTTTTCTCTTAAATAGCTTAAAATTTCTTCTTTCATTCTTTCCTTTTTTCTTATGTTTTCTAAACTTTAAGTCGCCTTTACTCATCTACTACAGAAAAAATAGGCAAAGACAAAGTCAAAGCCCATTTTATTTACTAGATAAGATTGTCAGCATTAATGCAATCAACAACCAAAAGAAAACCATCACTCCCGTCAAACGCTGCATAACTGCTTCAAATCCTCTGGCTTTTGGTCGTTCAAACAAATCTCCTGCACTTGCGTCAAATACATTACTTGATTGATTTTTTGTAGGTTGCATAAAAATTGCGATTAAAATAAATACTGATAAAATTAATAAAATGGTTAATAATAAATTATACATATCAAACTCCTTAAAATCTCATTTATTTTACCATAAAACTTATTTTGATTCAAGATGTAAGGTCACTTTTCTTTCTTTGGGACAGTATTTTAATACCTCAACCTTTTCTGGATGTGTTTTCATATTTTTACTCGTTAAATAATTCTGACTGCCGCAAGAAGAACACTTTAAATTAATTTTTACTCGCACTGATTTCCTTTGCTCCTAAATATTTTCTAAAACTAAACAATAAAAAGAAGAAGTTCAATAAAGCTAAACCTGCTGTGCTATAGAAAACCCAATGATAGCCAAAATGAACAGAAATAGCTGACCCCATTAACGGTCCAATAACGCCACCAATATAAAAGAAGGTTTGATTGTAACTGAAAATCCGTGAAATACCTTCTTTAGGTGTGATTTTATTCAGTAAAGAACTAACTCCGGGCAGAAGAGCTCCAGTGCCCAATCCAAATAGAAAGCGATAAATTCCCAATTCAAGTGGCGTACCAGCCCTCGCACAGAAAATATAAATTACAAAACTATACAAAAGAGCCAGCAGAAGCAAACGGTGATTTCCCATTTTATCTCCTAATTTTCCCAGCCAACTAGATGAAAATATGCTTGAAACTCCCATAGCTGAAACGATTGCACCAGATACCAATAACAAATTTTCTTTTTGTCCTAAAGAGCGGATATAAAGTGTCAAAATAGGGGAAATGGACTGTCCAATCATCTGAATTACCATGCTAGTAATGAACAAACCAAAAAGGATTGATTTTTGAGGAATTCGCTGAAATAGTTGCTTGGTCGAAACTTCTTTTCCTTTAGAGACAGGATGAAAATCTTCTTTTATCCCAAAAATGGTCCACAAAGTAACAACAAACAAGAAAAATCCAACCAAAAGGAAAACATTTCTCATTCCCAAACTTTGAGCTACCATTCCTCCTAAGAGTGGTCCCATCAGAGTCCCCGCTACGACACCTGTTGACAATGTTCCCAAGGCATATCCAGAATGTTTTTTGGGTGCTTGGCTGGCAATCAAAGCCGTGCTATTCGGGACATAACCAGAAAACACCCCATTTAACAGTCTCAATACAATGAGCCAAAATACATTCGGTACAAAAGCCAAGCCTCCCATCGTAAAGGTCATTGCAAAAGCTGCCCGAATCATCATTGGTTTGCGACCGTACCTATCAGCTAAACTCCCCCAGACAGGCGACAAAAGTGCGGCTGTCAAAGCTGTACTCGAAACCGCCAAGCCTGAATAAAATTCAACCATAGAGCCTCTGGCGCCTAATTCTTCCACGTACAAAGACATAAAGGGAACAACTAGTGACAGGCTAGCACCTATAAAAAAGTTCCCCAGCCAAGCAATCCATAAATTCCGTTTCCAATTCACTTGATTCTTAATAAAATCATCTTCTTTCTTTGTCTAAAAGCGCCTGCACCTGCTTTAAAGTATCCGAAAGCGCACCGTTATTATCAATCACAATCTCAGCTCTTTGTCTTTTATCTGCCAAAGAAAGCTGAGCTGCTATGCGTTGTTGAGCCTCTTCTTGACTAAGATTGTTTCGAGCCATCAAACGTTCTAGCTGAGTGCCTTTGCTCACATCTACTAGCCAAACCTCATCAAACCAGTCTGCATAATCCTGCTCAAATAAGAGCGGAATATCCATAAAGAAAGTCTCCTCAATCTTAGCCAGTTGGTCGCGTCGATTGGCTAACTCTTGCCGAATTATATCATTTTGTAGCCGGGAAGATTTCGCTAAATTTTCTTGGCTAGAAAAAATGAGCTGAGATAGTTTAGGACGATCAAGCTCACCTGCTTCGTTCAAGATAGCAGACCCTAGCCAGCTGACCAATGCTTGATAGAGTTTACCGCCTTTCGCCTGCAATTCATGAACCACCTGATCCGCATCAATGACCTGATAGCCCTTTTGCCTGAGATAATTTGTGACTGTCGATTTGCCAGAAGCAATACCGCCTGTAATTCCGATTATTTTTGCCATGTCCTACCTCATTTTTTGACAATGTGGACAAAGGTGAGTTCCACGACCAGCTAATTTGATTTTTTCAATTTCGTGACCGCATCTAGTACAAGGTTGGCCTGTTTTTCCATAGACTTGTAGGAAATCCTGCATGGTTCCGTCTTCTCCCAAAGCATTGCGGTAGGTGCGAATGGTTGAACCGCCTTTTTCAATACCTAGCTGCAAGACTGCAATAATCTGCTTGCGTAATTTCTCTGCTTCTCCAGCAGTCAAACTTTGAGCTGCTCTTGCCGGATGAATCTGCGCCCGCCATAATACTTCATCTACATAGATATTGCCAAGACCAGCTACTAAAGTTTGATCCAACAGGTAAGGTTTAATCAATTTCTTAGATTTTTTCAGAGCAGCTTTAAATGGTGGTAAATGAAAATCTGATTCAGTCGGTTCTGGTCCTAGTCTTCGCTTAGTAAAATAGGATTCTAATTGCTCTTTTCTCAACAACTCCATCGTGCCAAATTTCCGAACATCCTGATAAACGAGGCTGCTGCCATCTGTAAAATGAAAAATTACATGAGAATGCTTCGTCAACTGGACCTCTTCAGGATAGAAAAGATACTTTCCTTCCATTCGCAAATGCGAAATCAGCACCCAATTCGTCAAATAAAAAATCAGATACTTGCCCCGACGCCCAACAGCATTAATGCTTTGCCCTGGTAATTCTAAGACAAAAGGATCTGCCCCCGTTCCAATCATCTTGGCATAACGGACATCTACCTTTTCAATCTCTTTTCCTTTAACCAGCCGCTCTAAACCACGGCGTACCGTTTCTACTTCTGGTAATTCGGGCATAAAATCTTTATCCTTTCTTATCCAAATGTAACATATAATGAACAGTTCGACTTATTTCTTCAAATCCCGCACTCTTGTGAAAAGCTTGACTGACTGCATTGTCCATATCACAATCTGAAGCTAGCTGGTACACTCCTTTTTCTTTCGCCCACGACTGTGCAAACTCTAGAAGTTGATGAGCGATGCCATTTCTTTGAAAAGCAAGTGCTACCGCTATGCCTTCAATATATGCGATAGGAAGTTGCTCTGCTCCTTCCACATACTCCGAACGCATAGATAAGCTGATCCAAGCAACGGCTTCTCCTTCTATGTAGTACAAAAATTCATTAGGAAATTTGCCTTCAGAAAATGCTGCTAGTAATTTCTTTTTCTCTGTCTTCCAAGCTAAATGAGCAAAGTAAGCCCAGTCAGCTAGATGAGATTTTTCGACCGCTCGAATTTCCCCTACCATTACCTTTTTCAATCTTCTCTTCCTAGCAGGCGGCGAGCATAGATTGCCTGACCTGAATGCATAGCAGCATCGTCAATGATCGATACTAAGCGATTCCCACGCTTAACAGCTGGAGTCCAATTCTCATCAATAACATCGTCCAGACTGGCTTCATTCACCTCTGATAAATAAGCAATTGTTGCCGCAACCGCATCAGACAGATAGTCTTTGAGCAACTCAATATCTGTCACCACAACTCTATGCGCTTCTTGAGGAGTATGGTGCCAATCTTCCGTATCATCTGGCAAATCCAAGGCAAACTTTTTCTTCCAACCTTTAGAGAACCAGACTGGCTCGGTCTTAGCTAAATCAGCAATCTGAAAATCCAGCTCCCGCGCCGTATGCCAAGTCAACCAAGTCACAGACTTAATGGACGGAACTGTATCCGCAACCGGAAAAGCATTCGCTTCTTCCACAGATAAATTAGTCAGCACCGACAAAAAACGCTCCTCGGCTCGTTCCACATTTTCCACTAAAAGATTTACAAATTCCATTGCCCCACCTCCTTAAAAAATAAATTAATCACGGATTATATGTCAATCTCAACTCAATGTCCCATCGCAAAGTTGTCATCAAAATACTCAGCTAACATCAGGCGATGCTTACTACTCACAGATTCTAAATTCTCAATTTCTTCCTTAGAAAAGAAACGCAGGCGTAGAGTTTCTTCATTGTGAAAATCTGCAATATTCACTGATGAAACCGCCGCCAGCTCATAGATGAAGACAACCGTCTGCACCGCATCACCATTCGGATAAACTTCCTCGAAATTACTGTAAACATTGAGAAAACGAGTAGCTTCTACTTCAATGCCAGTTTCTTCAAAAAATTCACGCTTAGCAGTATCAAGAGTGGATTCGCCAAGCTCCATTGCACCACCTGGAATAGCCCATGTTTTCTTATCTCCGCGTAGTTGCAACAGCACGCGTCCCTTGTCATCTGCTAAAATACCACCAGCAAAGGTCAGGATAACTTTATCATGCCTAACTTTTGAGCGAATGTAGGAAATGTAGTCCATATTTAGAAACCTTTTAATTTATCTGGAAATGCTCCGTCTTGAAAAAAGTAGCGGAGTAATTGTATATGCGTGACAATATCACTAAACAGCCACGCATGCCCTTTATTTGGATAATAGGCACTATCACTCAGTCTGTTTTTTCTTACCTATTCTTTATGAGATTCATGAATTGACTTCGATTCTTTACCGCCCGAAACAAAGAAAACAGGATTGTCAAAATTTGCAGTAATCCTCAGCAGATTTGCCTGTAACATTGCTCGGCGAAATGATTTTCTGGATGCTCTTTGCAAATCATCAATAAAGCCTCGGCAATCCTCTTCAGCGACCCCATCATCCTGCATTATTTTTGTCATAAAGTTGACCAATTAGCTTAGTGTTTTTTAATAGCGACATGATGTAAACAACGGCAATGACTTTACCATGCCCATTAATCGGTTCATGATTAGCAACGTCAACAATCGCTCTATCAAATAAATCAGCATGTTTTTCCAACAATTTAAGAACGAGACCGCCTCCCAACGATAGTCCAACAAGGTGCGGCTTGCCGTGAGCCCTGTTTTTGATAATATCAGCAATCATTCTGTAACATCATTAAAATTTGTCCACCCAATGTCGCGGCTAGAAGCATGTCCAGGCAAATCAACAGCTATACAGTGAAAATCATTTTTTAACTCAGCGATATGATATGCCCACATCTGACTGCTAGAACCAGAAGCATGCAAAAAGACAATACTCTTATCATTTTGCTGTCCTTTTTCTGCGACAAATAACGACCTCATCTTCCTCAGCCTCTAATACTCCTTTTTGTTATATCCAAAATCTGCCAAGTCTAGCTTTTTGTCCCGCCAGTTTTTCTTGACCTTAACCCAAGTTTCAAGAAAGACTTTATCACCTAGCATGAGTTCAATGTCGCGGCGTGCCAAAGAGCCGATTTTCTTAAGCATAGAGCCGCCTTTGCCGATGATAATGCCCTTTTGACTGTCTCTTTCCACCATAATGGTAGCACGGATATGCACTTTATCAGTCTCCTCATCCCGCTTCATACTGTCAATGACTACCGCCACCGAATGCGGAATTTCTTCACGTGTCAGCAATAAAACCTTTTCCCGAATCATCTCAGAAACCAAAAAGCGCTCAGGGTGGTCGGTAATCTGTTCAGCTGGGAAATATTGGAAACCTTCCTCTAAGTTTTCACTTAAAATATCAACCAGATGCGAAACATTATTGCCTTGAAGAGCAGAAATTGGCACAACTTCCTTAAAGTCCATCTGCTTGCGGTAATCATCAATCTGACTCAGCAGCTGATTCGGGTGTACTTTATCAATTTTATTGATGACCAGAATAACAGGAACTTTAGCCACTTTTAAACGCTCCATGATCATATCATCACCCTTACCGCGTTTTTCATCGGCAGAAACCATAAAAAGAACTGTATCCACTTCACGCAAGGTACTGTAAGCGGATTCTACCATAAAGTCGCCCAAGGCAGTCTTTGACTTATGAATCCCTGGCGTATCAATAAAGACAATCTGCTCCTGATCTGTCGTGTAAATCCCCATAATCTTGTTACGAGTCGTCTGAGCCTTATCACTCATAATAGCAATCTTTTGCCCCATAACGTGATTTAAGAAAGTAGACTTTCCAACATTTGGACGTCCTAAAATAGCAACAAATCCTGATTTAAAGGTCATTTTTCACCTCGTTTATTCCTTATTAGTCTAATATAAGAAAATCGGAAAGGATTCTCCGATTTTCATGTTAAAAAAGTAAATTCCAAATTTTCGGAACGAAAATAATCACTCCTGTTATAACCGCAAAACCGGAAACAACCAAAACAGCTCCTGCTGCCATATCCTTGGCATTTTTAGCTCGCATGGAGAAGTGATAATCACTAGCTAAGTCTACCACATTTTCAATAGCAGAGTTCATAATCTCAAAAGAAATGACTAGAAAAATACTCAAAAAGAGAAAGAGCCACTCTATCGCAGATACCCGAAAAAGCAATCCTGCAAGCACGACCGCAACTGCTGAAACAGCATGATTGCGCATATTGCGCTCTTCTTTGATTGCTGTAAAAATCCCTGTCAGAGCAAATTCTAAACTCGAAATCACATCTCGATTTTTCCATTTGCGTTTATTTGTATTATTGTCTTGTAAGTCCATAAGCAGTCAAAATTTCTTCCTGTAAACCAAACATTTCCGCCTCTTCTTCCGGCGTATAGTGATCGTATCCATTGATATGCAGAAAACCATGTACTGCAAGAAAACCCATTTCCCGCTCAAAGCTGTGACCATATTCTTCTGCTTGTTCACGCGCCTTATCTATGGAAATAAAGAGTTCTCCGATATAGGCATTAAAATCCTCTAACATTTCCGCCAACTCAGGATTTTCTAGTAAATCCTCCTCGTCAATGGCAATGTCCAGCTCAGGCTTGTACTCCAAGCTGATAACATCTGTCGGACGATCTGTATTTCGATATTCCAAATTCAGCTCATGGCTGCGCTCGTTGGTAACAAATGTCACTGCCATTTCTTTTTCTTCTTTGCCAATCTTTTTAGCAGCAAATTCCAGTATATCATGTGTTTGCTTGATGATTTCTTCTGAAACTTGCCCTGTCTCGTCGACCATTTCTATATACATATTACACCCACTTTATTAGTATCACTTCATTATACCATATTTCAGATAGGGATGCCTGATTTATAAATCATTTACTATTTCGTTCTGCTCTTTATTTCATATTTTTTCTTTCAAAACTTATACTTGTTGCTGGAGGCGGCTCATTTGCGCATAGATGCCATTTTGTTTTACCAATGTATCATGTTGCCCTCGCTCCACAATCTTTCCTTCAGAAATAACCAAAATTTGGTCTGCCTCTTGAATGGTGGATAAACGGTGAGCAATGATAAAAGTCGTTCTCCCCTCCTTGACCACAGCCATTGCTTTTTGAATCATTTCTTCGGTTTCTGTATCAATATGAGAAGTTGCCTCATCCAATATTAAAATTTGAGGATTAGCATAGAGAGCTCGAGCAAATGAAATCAGTTGACGTTCACCGCTTGAAAATGCTGCCCCTTTATCCCTTACAGGCTCATCAATTCCTTCTTTACAACGAGCCAGCAAGTCCCCTGCACCGACTTTTTCTAAAGATTCCAAAACTTTTTCACGATTGATGCCTGAATGAGTCATCGCTACATTAGTTGCTAGTGTTCCTGTGAATAGATAAGGATCTTGCAAAACAATCCCCATGTGACTACGAAGACTTTCCCGAGAATATTGTTGGATGTCTTGTTGATCAATATATATTTTCCCTTTTTGGGGATCATAGAAACGATAAAGTAGGTTCATGATAGAAGATTTTCCAGAGCCGGTATGTCCCACCAAAGCAATTGTCTCTCCTTGATTTGCCTTAAAGCTAATATCATACAGAATAGTCTTTTCTTTCTCATATGCAAAGCTCACATGTTCAAACACAACCTCACCTTTATTGACTATTAACTGCGTTTTCTCATCCGCTTCCTGAGGTTGATCTAGCAATTCTAAAACTCGTTTTCCTGTTTCCAACGATCGTTGTACATTCGGGAAAAGTCGAACCAGAAAACCCATCATATCAAATAAATCAATAATATAATTGAGATAGACAAACAGTACACCTGCGGTAATAACGCTATGACCGCCTAAAAATTGCTGACCAACTATTGTCAAAATAACAGCAAGCACTGCATTTTTCAAAAATTCCGTTAACGGCCAAGACGAAAGAGCGCTTACCCATACAATTTGTTTATCAGCTTGGCTCATTTTTCGGGCAGTTGCATCAAATTCTGAAAGAACTATTTTTTCCTGATGATATAGCTGTATCAGACTAGCTCCATGCATCAATTCATTCACTTGATTATTGATGTCACTCCGTGAATCATAAAAGTCTTTCATCGGCTTGTCCGTTAGTTTTTTATAAAATACCTGAATTCCATAAAAAGCAGGAAGTAATAGCAACAGCACTGAGGCAGCAAGCGGACTAAGGTAAAACAATAGAGCGTAGGTAAAAACAATCCGAAGAACTTGAATCAAAACACTAACCAAACTAGCATAAAATTGTCTTCGTAAGGTTTCCGTATCATTTACAATTCTGGTCGCAATCTTCCCTGCCGGCTTATCATCAAAGTAAGAAATCGGCAAATTTTGCATGACTTGATAAGCTTCATTTCTC
Source organism: Streptococcus anginosus (assembly GCF_900636475.1). Taxonomy (NCBI): domain Bacteria; kingdom Bacillati; phylum Bacillota; class Bacilli; order Lactobacillales; family Streptococcaceae; genus Streptococcus; species Streptococcus anginosus. The sequence goes on along the minus strand of NZ_LR134283.1, from coordinate 502,733 downwards.
AGATGTTCGGCTACTTTGTTGCCACAATGCGCTAAAAGTCGATCGCCTAAGTAAGTCAAGGCACTCCCAAAAACTACAGCAATTAGGTATAATCCAGCTAATTGCAAAAGCTGAACCTGACAATCTTTTCCGTTTCCAATCTGTGTAAGCGGTCCGTCTATCATATTTCTCAAAAAGAGAGGGGACAGTTGACTAGTCACCGTTGCTAAGACAGCAATTCCAACCGCAAGAAAAAATGCAATTCGAACAACTTTTAGTTCTTTTAATAAACGACTAATGATACTCATTCGCTCCCTCCTTTCTGATGTTGCTGCCGCTGATATTGTTCGGCGTACCAACCTCCTTTATTAAGCAACTGGTTCGGAGTCCCTTCTTCAACAATTTGTCCATCTTCTAAGACAAGAACCCAGTCTGCCTGCTGGATAGCTGACAAACGGTGTGTCACAATGATCGTTGTTTGATTAGCTCGCATATCCTGAAGATTTTTGATAATTCGACGCTCTGTTTGAGCGTCAACTGCTGACAAAGAATCATCCAAAATGAGGACTTCTGGTTGTCTAATAAAAGCACGTGCCAAAGAAATTCTTTGTTTTTGACCGCCAGATATTGACACTCCCCTCTCACCAATAAGAGTTTCCAGTCCGTCTGGCATTCGTTTTAAATCTTCTGAAAATGCCGCTGTTTCAATAGCCCGCTCAATATCACTTAATGTCGCATTCCTCTTGCCAAAGACAATATTGTCTTTGACGGATTTTGAAAATAAAATATGTTCTTGTGGGACATAGCCAATCATCGCTTCAATCGACTGACGTGAATAGTGACCAACAAATTTTCCATTTATCTGAAATTCACCTTGTCCAATGGGATATTGCTGAAGAAGCTGACGAACTAAGGTTGTTTTACCAGAGCCAGTTTTTCCAACAATACCATACGTTTTTCCTGCTTCGATTTGCCAAGCTATGTTACGCAAACTGGGGTTTTCTGCTTGTGGGTAAGTAAAATAATAATCCTGAAAACGAATAGAGATAAGATGTTGCAACTCCTCTTTTCCACTCATTTCCATATCATCTGTCGTTTCAATCAATTCTGTGACCTTTTTAAAAGATGTTTTCCCTGTTTGATAGACCAAAATAAAGTCCGACAACATCCAAAAAGGTTCAATCAGGCTAATCATATACAATTGAAGAGCGATCACTTGCCCAATTGTCAACTGTCCCGTTTTTATAAAAGCAACACCAATAAGAAGCACAATAATCGTTGATAAAGCAATAAAGACCGAGGAGAGCGGTGCGTAAAAATACTGAATGCCGGCAATTTGATCGCCAACCTTAGATAAAGCTTTCGTGCGCAATTGGAACTGTTCTTTCTGAGTTGTTTTCTTGCTATAAGCACGCGCAACTCGGACTCCCTCTATCGTTTCCAATACCTCATCATTCAAAGATGCCACTGCTTCACGATTATTTTCAACTAATTTATCTTGTTTTTTACCAAGAACATAAATCCATATCATCAATATCATAAGCGGAAGCATAGCCAGTAAGCTAATTTCCCATGAGATAAAAAACATGGTCGGAACGACAAAGGCAATCATGCCTCCTGCGTATAAGAGAATGACAATCCCATAGCCAGCCATCTCCATCATTCCCTCAACATCCGTTGAAAAACGCGTTAGAATATCGCCAGAACGAAATTTTTCGTAGAAAGGCGTTCTCATAGCTACCAATTTCTCAAAAGCCCTTCTTTGCATGAGAAACTTATAGTCAATGGACGACTGATATATCTTTAAATGCCAATAGTAAGCCGACAGATAGTTGCAAATTGTCACCAAAGCTAACAAACCAACGTCTCTAATTAAATTCTGCTGTGTCAAACTATGATGCGACAGATGATCTACCAAACGCTGAATCACCTGTGTTGGAATCAACATGGTAAAATCATACAATAGTAAAACCAGAGCAATGGATAAATATAACCATTTATGCTCTTTTATATATCCAAACAAACTTTTAATCATCCTAATCCTTCCCGAAACGCACAAAAAAGCCCAAGACAGAATAAACCTGTCCTGAGCTTACTTGTTTTATTTATTTTTTCATCAAAAATAAATTACAGTGCTGTGCTAGAAAGGAGTTCTGTCGTATGATATACCTGAGTACTGTTTTGTTTTACATCATTCATGATACATTCTCCTTTCTACTTTTAATTAGTTAATACTTTAACATTAAAAGAAATGCTTGTCAAGAATATTTACAAAAAATCCTCCCAAAACTGAGAGGATTTCTACCTAAAAATCAAGATTAACATTTCTCTGCAATAGCGGTTTCGGCTGCGATACGTCCAAAAGTGAAAATATCAGTAAGGGAATTGCCACCTAAACGGTTTCCGGTATGCAGTCCACCAGCTACTTCTCCAGCTGCATAGAGACCTTGGATAGCTTGTCCTTGTTTATTGATAACATGCGTTTCCGTATCAATCTTAAGACCGCCCATAGTGTGGTGAACGGCTGGTTTTCGAGGAGTGGCATAAAACGGCGCCTTTTCAACCTTGAGGTCGAAAGCTCCCTTTTCAAATTCAGGATCATAGCCCGCATCAACATAAGCATTATAATCTGTGATCGTCTTGACAAAGACTTGCGGATCCATTTGTAGCTGTTGAGCCAATTCTTCCAAACTATCTGCTCGGTAGAGTGTTCCGTTCGCTACCTGCGCATCAATTTTTTCTTGACTGGTATTATAAGCTGTTTCTTTGATATTTTCATCTGCAATCAGATAGAAAAGACCACCGTTGTCAATCGCTGCCTGAGCCAATTTATCCCGACTACCATACTCATCTACAAAACGTTTTCCTTGAGTATTGACCATGATAAAGTTAGCTGGAGGTACCTGTAAACCGGAGAACAAAGCGCCCGTAATTGGGTCAGAAACCGGCATCATTTGAGAGAAGCCCATACCGACTAAGTCTGCACCGACACTTTGACCTAGGAGAATACCGTCGCCTGTAATAGCTGGTGAATTGGATGTCTTAATATCGTCATCAATGTGCGTCCAGTATTGATTGTATTGCTGCAACATCATAGGATTAAGATACAAATTAAAAGCGTTGATATGATTAGCTTTAAAATACTCTTTCAACAAAGAAATCATTGATGTTTCTTAATTATTCTATTAGAATGTGAAAACAATAACAATATTGATTTCTGTTTTTATAATGCAAAAAAGCCCATTAAAATTGGGCTTTTTCCTGTTTTTCATGCTAATTGCCGGGATCGAACCGGCGACCTCATCCTTACCATGGATGCGCTCTGCCAACTGAGCTAAATCAGCAGTACCTATCTACTATATCATGCAGACAGATTCTTGTCAATAGATTTGAAAAATGTTTTCATTAAAAGAAAAAAATTTTGCTAGAACGTTCCAAAAAGAACCTAGTCACCATTGAAATTTCCTATAAATCTCACATTCACATCAATATTTTTTAAAATAATCTTCCTTTGTCAAACGATAATAAGCTCTCTGAAAAATTCGACCTTCTTTATGTAAATCCAAGGCAGCATACGGATCTATGTGAGAAAAGTTCATACCAGCTTTTTCCATAACCCGTCCTGAAGCTGGATTTTCCACATCATGGAGAGCCACCAACATATTCATATTCAAACTTTCAAAAGCCAGCTGGATTATTTCTTTCAAAGCTTCCGTTGCCAAGCCCTGATTCCAGTAATTCTTATGAATCACATAGCCGATAGCCGCCTTTTTGAGGACCGGATCTAGCTTGTGTAGGTCAATGCTGCCAATCAGTTTTCCATTTTCTTTTAACTCAATTCCCCAATTCCCAAGTGGTCTCCCCATAAATAAACGAGCAATAATATTTTTAGTTTCTTCCAAATCTTTATTAGGTAAAAAAGTGTAGCGAGTATTTTCTTCATCAGAGGAATATTCAAACATATCCTCAGCGTCATCTAAGGTCACAGGCCGCAAGAGCAGGCGCTCTGTTTCCAAAGTTCGGTTTTCAGCTAGCTTTAGATAAATACTTTCCATTTTGCACGAACCTCCTATTTTGCCTCATAGCATAACACAAATACTCACCGAAATCAATGTTTTTTGATTTCGCCTTGATTTTTAAAGCGTTTTCATATACAATAAAAACATCTCAAAAAAAGGAGTAAATCTATGTTAATCGGTATTCCAAAAGAAATTAAAAACAATGAGAATCGTGTTGCTTTAACACCAGCTGGCGTTCATAGTCTTGTCCAAAAAGGTCATCAGGTTTTAGTTGAAACCAAAGCCGGCCTTGGTTCTGGATTTACAGATGCTGACTATAAAGCACAGGGAGCGACAGTTGTTGCAACTGCAGCCGAAGCTTGGGCGGCTAATCTAGTTGTCAAAGTCAAAGAGCCCTTAGCTGCTGAATACAGCTTCTTACGTGATGACCTCTCGCTTTTCACTTATCTGCACATGGCTGCTGCGCCTGAATTGGCCGATGCGATGATTGTGGGTAAGACAACAGGGATTGCTTACGAAACTGTTCGTGACCAAGAAGGAAAACTCCCTCTGCTCGTTCCTATGAGTGAGGTCGCAGGGAGAATGGCTGTGCAGATTGGAGCTCACTTTTTAACCAAACAAGAAGGCGGTTCTGGCGTGCTACTAGGCGGGGTTCCTGGTGTTCCTAAAGGAAAAGTCACTATCATCGGAGGTGGAGTTGTTGGGACACACGCAGCTCGCATCGCTTTAGGACTGGGAGCACATGTCACTATTCTTGATATCAGCGCTAAACGACTGTCAGAACTAGAAGACCTTTTTGGTCATCAAATCCAGACCCTTATGTCTAATTCTTTCAATATTGCTGAAAGCGTCAAAGATGCTGATGTAGTGATTGGAGCCGTGCTAATCCCTGGTGCCAAAGCACCTAAACTCGTTACGGATGATATGGTCAGCCAAATGCGTCCAGGTTCTGTCATCGTTGACGTAGCCGTTGACCAAGGTGGAGTTGTTGCAACTGCTGATCGTGTAACCACTCACGATGAACCTGTCTATGAAAAACATGGTGTACTTCACTATGCCGTTGCCAACATACCTGGCGCTGTTGCTCGCACATCAACTCTTGCCCTGACAAATGTAACACTTCCTTACATTGAAGCTTTGGCTGACAAAGGTTTTGAACAAGCTATAGCAGATGATTTGGGGCTACAACAAGGAATGACTACTTATAAAGGTTATCTCACTAGCCGACCCGTCGCAGAAGGGCTTAATCGTGACTACACCGATATCAATGATTTAGTATAAATTTTGAAAAGAAAAGGGTGACTTCGCAAGTCCTACCCACTGTGCTTTGTGTCATCAGCTACTGCATCGTTGGTTTATTGTACTGTATACTTTGCAACTGGAGACTTTCGTTCCAGACTCAATTGTGCATAAGAAACTCTAAATTGAATAAAGTCAACAGAGTTTCGCCCAACCACTGCGTCTTGTAATGACAACTATATAAACCAAAGGAAGCTGAGCTCTTTCGTCTCAGCTTCTTTTTATATATAAAGTTTTGCCCGTGCAAAGACAGGGCCTTAGCAGGCTTCTTTTTTGCTTCGTTCACCTTTGCTTTTTCTTTTTAGGTTTGGGTGTTGGCAGTTGATCATACATAGCTAAAATCAGGTCATCTAGAAACATCTTATTATCAAGGTCTTCCACTAAAATCATTTCTTTGGAACCTTCGTATGGAAACTCAAAAGAAGGTTGGTCAATCTTATCTAAGACTGCTTGCACGGGTTTAACTAAAAAGCGATTATCATAAATGCCGCCAATAATCTTGCCACGGAAGTAAAGAATATACTCTCCCATCATGGAACGGTAAGTCACATCATCTAATTCTGATAATTGCTCCAAAACAAATTCCAAATAGTTCTTACTTGATGCCATTTCTAATCTCCTAAGCTCTGTTCAACGATAACAACCGTATAGAGTTCTTGCTTAACCTTGCATCCAATTGGTTTAAAGCCCTGCTTTTCCCAAAAATGCCGAGATTGAGGATTTCCCTTAACATAAGCCAAACGTGCTTTTCGAAAGTTCTTAGTAAAATAAGCTAGTGCTTCTGTCACAATCTGACTGCCAATCCCTTTCCTCTGATAGGCTTGATCAACCATAAACAAACCAATAAAAACAGTCTCCTCATCAGGATATGCATAGACAAAATCCATAACAGCCACAAGGTCAGAGCCATTCCAAAATCCAACATAAAACTTATCAGCCTTAGCTTTACCTTCAGGTAGACGAAGCATGTCCTCTTTTACACTTGCCAAATTTGGCTTTGGTGGACAATACTGAAAATATAGAGGATTGCTTTCATATAAAGATAAAATACTTGGAATATCCTTTTCAGTTAGTATTCTACAACTGTAATACTTAGATAGTTGGTCAATCATTTTTTAATTCTTACTTTCTGTGTCCTGTGATCATGACATAGGAAGATGCATTGATAGTCATCAGTCACGTAGCAGATTCTTTTGCAAGCGTACTTCCTCAAAATCAGTCGTGTGCAACTTGTCCAGATTAGTCAAGAGATATTCCTTCATCATCTTCCAACTCCTTGACTGGCTCGCTGACGATTTCGTGACTAACTAAAGTAGAATTTTCTTCTTTAGAAAAATGATGATGCACCACTTCAGTAGAATGTTCATAGGCTTGGATAATCTCTGCAACCACAGGATGACGAACAACGTCCTTGGCTGATAAGTAAACAAAATCAATTTGCTTAATATTTTTCAATTTCTCTGTCGCATCAATGAGACCTGATTTACTATTCTTCGGCAAATCAATCTGGCTAATATCCCCATTGACAATCATCTTTGAATTAAAACCAAGTCGTGTCAAAAACATCTTCATCTGCATAATAGTCGTATTTTGCGCTTCATCTAAGATGACAAAAGCGTCATCTAATGTTCGTCCACGCATGTAAGCCAAGGGGGCTATCTCTATGATTTCTCGCTCCATAAGGCGCGTTGTTTGATCCTTGCCTAAAATCTGATACAATGCATCGTAAACTGGTCGTAGATAAGGGTCTACTTTTTCTTTTAGATCCCCTGGTAAAAATCCTAGACTCTCACCAGCTTCAACCGCCGGACGAGTCAATATAATCCGTTTGACCTGCCCTCGCTTCAGCGCTGTCACAGCCAAAGTTACGGCAAGAAAAGTCTTACCTGTTCCTGCTGGTCCAATCCCAAAGACAACATCATGGTTCTTAATGCTATCGACATACACTTTCTGCCCTAGGGTCTTGACACGAATAGGCTTGCCATAAGAATCTTTGATAATTTCTTCCTCATACAGAGCCACAAACTTATCAATTTCACCATTTTTGACCATTGTAATAGCTGTCACTACATCTGGCGTCCCAATCGTCATCCCGCGATTCACCAAAACTAGCAGAGCTTGAAGCACCTGGCGAGTCTCCTCACAAGCTGCTTCGCTACCGATAATCTGGACAACCTCCGTCCTTGCATGAATGGTTACCTGTAACTCCTGTTCCATTAAACGCAAGTGACGTTCATTGGAACCAAAAAGATGAAAAGCATCATCCGGATGCTGTAAGGTAATTTCTACTGAATGTTCTTGCAAATAAAGAACCTCTTTCTTCACATTATTTACTATTATTATAGCAAAGTAACTCGGAAAATTCTATCATTTCTCCGAACTAATGAGCCTGATATTCTTCCCAAATCGCATCAAAATCGCTAAGATTAAAGGAAAAGTCAGCATGTTCTTCCAAATAACGGCTAACTTCATCAAAATCATCCGTGTGCTTAGGGAAATTTGTTTCATGAAACACCAAGTCTGCTAAAATCGCCTTCGGTGCTTTGCTTTTGGGATTGCGCTCCGTCATCAACCAAGTGTAAAACGATTTTCTCATTTTATCTTTTCTCCTTTCTCGCTTTTTAACCAATCCGGTAAATATTTAGTCAACCCTAATGCAGACAATATGATAATTTGCGGTAAAAATTGTATTAAATACCGCGTCTTTCCACCTTCAAAAATGAGCAAAAACAACAAACCACCAAAGACTGCAAGACTGAGCATATTGAGTTTATCATCTGCACGATATTTCCACAAGGCAAAAACAAGACCCAGACTCATCACAATCCAAATAACCTGCTTCACAATCTCATAATACCGATACTCATTCTTATCGACACTCAGAAAATAAGTTCTGATAAACTGCGCCACAGGATTCTTTTTTGTATAAGGATAAAGAGGAGAAATATAGGGCGTTTTTTCATATTCCACATCTCGATACAACCAGCCTAGAGTTCCTTCTGAAACAGTTAATGAATGCTTATAGTAAAGATGATTGAGAAATCCAAAAAACGAATACTCTTTTAAACGTCGTTTGATTTCTTTTTTTACATTTTCTTGCTTAAACATTCCATTATTATACTGTTCTCTCTGATCCACATCAATGTATTGAAGCAAACCCTCTTTCATGTCTTCTTGATCGTGTCCAATAAAAGTCAACCCTAAGTCAATAAAGAGCAGAGGACTTTTAGACAATCCTTTCTCTTGTATCAATGTCACTTCTCTTTGCGTCGCTTTCAGATAGTTTCCGCTGATAGAAGCTACGCCAAATGATAAGAGAAAGGTGAAAAAGATTAGGATAAATTTCTTCCATTCCTTTTTGAAAAATAGCAACATAAAACCTGCCATAATGACAATCAACACAGTTGGTCGAATCAAAACTGCAAGACCACTTATCAAGCCCAATCCGATTGTCTTTATGAAGAGTCCTCTCTTATCCTGCCATTGAAGTTCAAATAAATCAAAAAGTAAGAATATTTGTAAAGCAATGAGCGGAAGAAGGCATATATCCGTGTACATCGAATAAAAATAAGGTGAAAAGCCAACTAGCAAGACATACAAACTAAATGTCATATCAGCAGCAGACTTGCTCACATGTTTTTTCATTCCCTTGTACAAAATGAGAGCCGTTATATCGGCATAAAATATATTTAACCCTTGCAAAATCCATAAAGCTGAACTTCCAAAGATATTATAAAAAAAGCGCTCATACAAAAAGAGAAACAGATTATTCGGATTGCGTGTCAAATAGCTGGAAATAGAAGATTCTTTTAAATATTTGAAAGCACCGTTGAAAACAACTGCTGCATCTCGCCGAATCAGCAACTGAGCAGACAAAAGCATTGCTAACTGAAATATAATTACCGCTATCATAATAGCAACTTTGTGCTTCATCAGGTAGTGGTAGCATTTTTTTAAATTTTCTAGATAACGATAAGCTAGAAATACTAGTATGACTGTTCCAATCAAAGCAAGACTTGAAATTGTCCCTAGATGAATAATCGCAGTAAAAAACCAATGCAAGCCAATCAGTAACATAATTTTTTGCAAAGCCGAAAAGAAAAAAGAATACATTTTTAACATAGGGATATTATAACAAAATCTACAGTGTTTCGCTATTTTAAAAAACAACAATCGTCAGATTGCTGCTTAACGTCTAATTACTTGCTACGTCCGTTTTCTTCATTGTCTAAAAGATAATCTTCTAAAACAGTAAAAATTTCTGTAACAACCAAACCAGACTCTGAAAATTCTAATCCTTCTTCTGGCAAGGTTTTACGCCAATAATCACCAAAAATAGTCTGCCAATCTCTTAAACTACGATTGCCTTCCCCTTCTAAAAAAGCTTCTTCTGCTGTCACTTGATGAAAGGGACGAACAAGAACTTTTTTTGTCACCATAACCAAGGCTCGACTAGGATTCTCCATTCTATCTAGCATGATGGAGACTTCTCCAACTTTAGGTAACGATACCTTGTCTTTTTCATACTCTTCAAACCAAGAACTTGTCGCTTGCTTAATTCCTCTCAATGTCAAATCATATAAGTCTGGAAATTCATCTGGATGTGCCCAAACTTCTGCCTGAGGATACTTCCTACTTAGTTCTATTAGATTCATCTTTCTTATCCCTGCCAATTTTCTTGATCATGCTTAAATTTCTCAAGTAGAGCCAAACCTTCTGCTGAAACATAGCCTTCTTGTTCTGCCAGATTGATCAATTCAGTGTAGTTAGATAAGGTTACTAATTTCACACCTGCATCTGAAAAATTCTTTTCTGCTCTAGGTAATTCATAAGTGAAAATAGCCACTACTCCAATGACATCTGCACCTTCCCGCTTCGCTGCTACAACAGCATCCAAAACAGAACCACCAGTTGAAATCAAATCCTCAACCACGACCATTTTTTGACCTGATTTTACCCGACCTTCAATCTGATTTCCAGCCCCATGATCTTTTGGTTTGCTACGAATATAGGCAAAGGGCAGATTCATCTTGTCTGCAATAATAGCACCATGAGGAATACCCGCTGTCGCTGTTCCAGCAATCACTTCTACTTCTGGAAATTCAGCCTTGATTTTCTCTACAAAGCCATTTTCAATCAACGTCCGCGTTTCTGGATAGGCTAAGGTCACACGATTGTCTGTATAAATTGGAGACTTGATACCGCTCGCCCAAGTGAAAGGCTCTTCCGGTTTCAAGTAAACAGCCTCAATTTTCAGTAAGTCACGGGCAATATCTTTTGCTAAAGTCATGATTTCTCCTTTACAATAATTCAATAGTGGAAGCAAAATATTGTTCCAAAAAATATGTCTTTTCTTTAATATCTTCTATGGTAATATTCTCATTTGTAGAGGTCAGTACCCACTTATCCTCCACATCATTTTGTCGGTGAATAACAGTAATCAATTCTCCTTCAAAAGATTCCAAAGGTTCTCGTATTTTTTCCGAAATGATATAAACATCTTGTTCTTCGCCGTCTCCAACAAATAAATCCGGAATATAACCATAGTTGATAGGATAACAATTGCCAAAGTTGTCTTTGTAACCTATTGGTCTGTCAATGATTGCTCGATACATTTTTCTAACCATTCACCCATTCCGCCTTTATAGCTCGGTAAGCAGCTACTGGATCAGTTGCTCGTGTGATTGGACGTCCAACCACAATGTAGTCACTACCAATTTGATGAGCTTCTTGTGGCGTCATAACCCGTTTTTGATCCCCGATTTCAGAACCAGCTGGTCGAATACCTGGAGTGACGCACAGAAAATCTTCTGATGTTGCGGCTTTAATCAGCTTAACCTCCTGAGCCGAACAAACAACTCCGTCCAGTCCAGCTTCCTTAGCTTTGCAGGCATAGTTGACAACAGATTCTGAAACAGTTGTTTGGATATTTTGGCAATCCCGCATATCTTCCTCACTGGTAGAAGTCAGCTGAGTCACTGCTACTAGCTTTGCCTGATTACCTAAAACCTTCTTGGCTTCTCGCATCATTTCCACGCCACCTGCCGCATGAACCGTCACCATATCAATCCCAAAGGTTCTCAAAACTGACATGGCAGAGCGCACTGTATTTGGGATGTCGTGCAATTTCAAATCTAGGAAAATGCTATGTCCCAAACCTTTCAGATAATGCACAATTTCCGGCCCAATGGCATAGAAAAATTCCATACCGATTTTGACATATAACTTTTCGTCTTCTGGAAAATGCTCTAAAAACTCCTTGACATCATCAAATGACGGAAAATCAAGGGCAATAATAGGACGTTCTTCACGCATGGATTCTTCTCCTTTTTTATAGGCTTTTCGCCATTTTTAACCTTTTGACAGAATCTATAGCTCTGCCACCTTTCAATACTGACTATACTACATCAAACGGTGAAGTTGCTTAGTAGCACTAGCTAATCATCAATAGCTCTAAATTTGCCTTATTACGAGCTATAGAAAAACCTTGCCCGAGGCAAGGTTACACGAAAATTGGCAGCAACTGCCATTTTAACCGTATCTTCCTTAGTAGCCTCTCTGGACTTCTTTAAAGGTTTTATTTCAATTATTTTATAATTTACTTTATCTCTTGTCAAGTAAAACATCAATTAAGCAAGAAAATTTTCTCTAACTTCTGCTCGCAGACTTTCCAAACTTTCAATGCCATACTTATCCATAACTTTAGGTAGGTTCTCAATGATATTAGGACACGCATAAGGGTTTGTAAAATTTGCTGTCCCAACACCAATCGCTGATGCTCCCGCAATAAACATTTCAATGGCTGCTTCTGCTGAGTTTACTCCACCCATACCAATGATTGGTAAACTACTAGATTGTGCTACCTGACGAATCAACTTCAAGGCAACTGGAAAAATTGCCGGCCCCGACATGCCACCTGTTCCGTTTGCAATAATCGGCTTTCTGCTCTTTGAATCAAATCGCATTCCAACTAAAGTGTTAATCATGGTTAAACCAGAAACTCCTGCATCTTCAACTGCTTTCGCTATTTGTGTAATATCTGCTACACTAGGTGTCAATTTTACATAGACTGGCACTTCCGACACGTCTACCGCTGCCTTAGCAGCCTGATATGCTAAATCTGGCACCTGACCAATTAGCAAGCCCCCATTACCATGATCAACATTGGGGCAGGAAATATTAAGTTCAATAGCCTTGACGTTTGGAGCTTTAGATATTTTTTCTGCAACAAAAGCATATTCTTCGTTAGAAAATCCCGCAACATTAGCAATAATCGGAAGATTAGGATAATGGTGAGCCAGCCAAGGAAGTTTTTCTGTCAACACCACATCTACCCCAGGGTTTTGTAGTCCAATAGCATTGAGCATACCAGCTGGTGTTTCTGCCACTCGTGGCGTCGGATTGCCAAAACGAGGGTACTGCGTGGTCGCCTTAATCATTATGGAGCCAAGTACATTGAGATCATAATATTTGGCATATTCCTGACCAAAACCAAAACACCCCGAAGCTGGAATAATTGGATTTTTCAGTTCCAAACCAGGAAGAGAAATTGCTAAACGACTGTTAGACATATCAACCTCCTACATCACGATTGTACCAGTCTCAAAAACTGGACCGTCTTCACAGACACGCTTATTGACTGATTGATCCTCACCAGCCACATGAAGTACGCAAGCATAGCAAGCCCCCATTCCACAAGCCATTCGTGACTCCATAGAAATGTAAGCTCGTGGATGACTACGAAATGTTTCATCAACATATTTGAGCATACCAGGGGCACCGCAAGCATAAACCGCAGTAAAACTTTCTGGCAACTCATTCACAACAGAGGAAACATAGCCTTTGCGACCATAAGAGCCGTCATCTGTTGTTACGATGACACGACCGTATTTTTTCATCTCTTCTTCCAAAATAACGGCGGCTTTTGTTGCAAATCCAAGAACTGAAGTGATCTTGACCCCTTTGCTATGTAATTCTTTTGCTACCTGCAGCAAGGGCGGAACACCAATACCGCCTCCTATGATTAAGGCTGTATCTTCAATGTCCAAACCAGATAAATCAAACCCATTTCCTTGAGGACCCATGACATCCAACTGAAAACCCTTCTGCAATTTAGAAAAAATTTCTGTGCCTGCCCCTTCTATCCTGTAAATAATCCGACAAATTTTTCTCTCTTTATCAATCTCTGAAATTGAAATAGGTCGCCGTAGAAGCTTTGTATCATCTGGGACTCGAATATGTAGAAACTGCCCAGCCTTCATCTGGCTAACCATTTCCCCTTGTAAATCCATAGCAAAAATTCGCGGAGCAATTTCCTCTTGATGCACAATGTTCATCTTCTCCAACATGATTTTTCCAAATCTTTTCTTACACGAACTACTTACCATTTCTACCTCATTTCTTTACCAAAAAAGACCTCGCATACACACGCAAGGTCTCACGAAAATAGAGAGCAGACTTGTTCCCACTCTTCCTTCACCTGAAACCTTGGAAGCCTCGCTGGACTTTCTTAAAGGTTAAATTTAACATATTTTACAACTTAACAAGTGTTTTGTCAATGCTAATGTGATAAAATAGGCTTATGAGAATTCAGCAATTACATTATATTATCAAAATCGTCGAAACGGGCAGTATGAACGAAGCTGCCAAACAATTATTCATCACCCAGCCAAGTCTGTCTAATGCTGTGCGTGATTTGGAAAATGAAATGGGTATTGAGATTTTCATCCGCAATCCCAAGGGCATTACCTTGACTAAGGACGGCATGGAATTTCTTTCCTATGCTCGTCAGGTAGTAGAGCAAACCCAGCTGCTGGAAGAACGTTATAAAAATCCCGTTGCTAACCGAGAACTTTTCAGCGTTTCCTCACAACACTACGCCTTTGTGGTCAATGCTTTCGTATCTCTGCTCAAAAAGAGTGACATGGAAAAGTACGAGCTCTTCCTGCGGGAAACCCGAACTTGGGAAATCATTGATGACGTCAAAAATTTCCGTAGTGAAATTGGTGTTCTATTTCTCAACAGCTACAACCGCGATGTCCTCTCCAAAATGCTAGATGACAATCACTTGATTGCCACTCATCTCTTTACCGCACAGCCCCATATCTTTGTCAGCAAGAGCAATCCTCTAGCAAAGAAAAAACTGGTGCAATTAGCTGATCTAGAAGATTTTCCTTATCTGAGCTATGACCAAGGCACCCACAATTCCTTTTACTTTTCAGAAGAAATCCTATCCCAAGAACACCATAAAAAATCCATCGTTGTCAGTGACCGAGCAACCCTTTTCAATCTTTTAATCGGTCTTGACGGTTACACTATCGCAACTGGTATTCTCAACAGCAATCTCAACGGTGACAATATTGTTTCCATTCCGCTAGATATTGATGACCCTATTGAGCTAGTTTATATCAAACACGAAAAAGCTAGCTTGTCTAAAATGGGGGATAAATTCATTGAGTACCTGTTAGAAGAAGTTCAATTTGATAAGTAAATCATAATCATCTGTTCCACTCTTATATGTGATAAACAATGAAATTTTTATGCTATATTTTCTCCTGTCGCTTTACAATAGGCTTGAACACCTTTATTGTATCGCGTTGGGAGTTTTTCTAGCATTTTCATTTCTCTGTGTAGCGATAAACTGTTATCCTATCATTTAAAATGGAATAAAATCATGCAATTAAAAATAGCACAAACTTTCTTACCATAGGTTTATGCTATTTTCTTTAATACATAGGTCTATCGCCGTCTGTTCTTGGCTTTGAAATGCCTAGACTAGCATAACTGTGTAAAGACGGTTCTTTTATGATACGAACAATCAAATCCGCAATACTTACTCTTGAAATGATTGTTCCCTTGTAAAACTCCCCTTTTTCTGTTAATTCTCCCACCTTAGCAAAATCATTGTTAGACAAATAAGTCAAACGAGAAACTTGATTTTCTTCCATTGCTTTAACAATATTTGCTACCATAGGCTCAAACTGTCCACCGAGATTGGCGTAGACAATATCTTGACCTTTCATGGCTCTTGTCAAGGCTGCAAAATCATTGACATCCCCTTCAAGAACATCCACTCGCTCACTTTCAAGTGACTGTAAACGAGCACTTTTTCGCAAATAAAGCGTCAAATGTACATCTGTTTCCTGTAATAATCTTGGAATCACCAAACGAGCAATTTGCCCATTGGCTCCTAAAATAAGAACTTTTTTCATGCTAACAGTAACTTTCTAATCTTTTAATTGATTATATTCCTCGTCTGAAACGGCTTCACACCATTCATTTGACAAATCTTCCCCATGAACACCAAGCGCTATATGACTGAACCAAGAATCTTTTTTCGCACCATGCCAATGTTTTACATTAGCTGGAATAACAACCACAGAGCCTTCAGATAAACTAACGGCTTCTTTTCCTTCTTCTTGGTACCAACCTTCACCAGCCGTACAAATCAAAATTTGTCCACCACCCTTGCTAGCATGGTGAATATGCCAATTATTTCGACAGCCAGGCTCAAAAGTAACATTATGAAGAGCGATTACACCATCTTTTGTTGCACCGAGGGCATTTAGATACGATTGACCGATAAAGTATTGAGCATAAGCATCATTTGATGCACCAAGTCCGAAATGATTTGCCTTATCAAAGGCTTCTTTTGTTTGATATTTCATTTTTCTACTTCCTTTGTGATAAATTTACTGTTGTGCATTTGCAACTTCGTTGATACAACTAAGCGCATTGAGAGTACGCGGATAACCGATATAAGGGATACAGGCAAAGATGACTGCAATTAACAACGTTTTATCATTTCCCAAGCAAAGATTGGCTGCAATATGTCCCTTCAACTGCGGTTCACAGCCCCCTTGAGAATAAAGATAACAGAATGTCAATAATTCACGCTCAGCATAATCAAGGCTAGAGCGAGTATAGTAATCACCGAAACAATTATCGACTAACCATTTGTTGATATGGCGTACATCCGGCTCTCCCTTTGTCGCAAAACCCTTCATCTGGTCGCCAAAAATTGCAATCTGAGCTTCTTCACCAGCTTCTAAGCGAGTTTGATTTTTCGTATTTTTTTGACTAGCCAAAGGAAGAGAAGTTCCTTGATTGGTAAAAATCGTATTCGTAGGTGCGAAAAAGGCATAAACCCGACTAAGACCTAGATAAGCAACCGCTTGATACAGCAATTCTTTGACTTCCACGGCTTTCACCCCATTGTCCAAAGCAACGGGAAGAATCTCTTTATAGGCTTCAAGCCCTTGACTGCCAACTAAAACAGCTAAAGTGGCTAAGTAATATCTTCTTTCATCTAATGAGAAGGGGAGGTCTTTCGGCACTTCCTGAAAAGCGAATTGCTTAAAAAGTGCAACAAATTCTGGATCCGTTTCAGATAAGCCTAGCAAATCCGGAAAAGAGACTTTATTATCAATATCCATGATATTTCCTCACTTTCTTCTTTACATTTCTTATTGTACGGCTTTGCTTTTGACAAATCAATTTGAATTACAAGAAAAATCAGATAAGAAAAACTTATCTGAAATAACGTTTAGCAATTTCTAAAAAATCTTCTGTGTAAGGATGAGCATGCTCCAAATGATAAAAAAGAAAATAGTCTCGCTCTATCGGTTGCTGATTCTGCAAAAGAGGAAATTCGCAATATTCGCAATAAAGGTTTGAAGTTGCCTTAGTAGTCATTTTTTCAAAAGTAAAATAAGCAGTAGAAACCATGAGTTGCAATGCTGCTTCTTCTGGAGAATAAGCAAAATTAAATTCCGACTGAAAACCAAGATTGTCACGATAATAATCAGATTCTATCTTTTCCTGTCCTTTCACAGCTAATAACAAAGCTGGATAGACCTGCAAGTCTTTCATCTGAACAGATTTTGATTGGGATAAAGGATGAGTATGTCCAACTCTGATATAAAGCGGGAAAGAAGTTAAGCAAATATTCGCATAATTGCCAGAAAATGCTTTTCGCTGGTCGCTAATGGTCATATCCAACTTTTGCTGGCGCAGTGCCGTGCCAATCTCTTCATGACTTCCTACCATGATCTCCAACTGAACACTTGGAAAACGCTCTTTGAATTCAGCTAAAATCTGGGGCAGTACGCTTTCTGTCATTCCCCACAATAGACCTATCCGCATGGAAACTGGCTGTGTTCCTGTCAAAACTTGTGTATCAGCTACCAAGCCATTATAATCTTCTAGCAACCGTTGACTTTTTTGATAAAAAATTTCTCAGCTCTCGTTAAATGAAATCCGCGATTCTTGCGCTCAAAAAGGGTCACACCAAGTTCCTCTTCTAATGATTTCATCTGCTGGGACATGGCTGATTGCGAAATAAAATTTTCTTCTGCTGCTTCTGTAAAACTCCTGTACGAACAATATCCTGAAAATACGACAGCTGTTTAAAATTCATCCCATTTCCTCCTATACTTGCCTGATTTCATTATATCATGAAATGCAAAAAGCCTGTCATTCAAATGAACAGACTTTCATTAAAACTTGGTATATTACGCTTCTTTTACGACTAATTCTTCTCCTAATTGTGAGTAACGTTCTGCTTTTAAGTTCCTAATCGTCCACAAGGCAGCAAAGCTAATCAAATAAAGGCTTGCTAGGAAAATCATTACCATTGAGACACTTGAAACATCTAAAATTTTCCCAATAATTACAGATGAGAAGCCTCCAATTGCTCGTCCGACATTTAAGATGACATTATTAGCCGTGGAGCGAATGTGAGCTGGATACAATCTCGTAATCATCGCGCCATAACCCGCAAACATTCCATTTACAAAGAAACCAACAATCGCACCACCGACAATCATGGCTGGCATTGAATTGGCGAATTGGAAGAGGTAAACACACATAGAAGAAGCTAAAAGAAAGATTGAATAAACAAATCTTGGTCCCCATTTATCAAGGATTTGACCGAAAGTGAGCATTCCCAGACACATTCCCAAAATCGTTGAGACCATCCAAAGTGAGGAATCTTTTACAGAAATATGCAGGCTTGTTTGGATAATGGTTGGAAGCCAGTTCATCATCCCAAAATACCCAGCAATTTGTACCGTCGTCATGACCATTAGTGCTACCGTCTGAGCTGTTAGAGCTGGTGTTTTAAACAATTCGCTCATTTTAACAGACTGGCGCCCTTCTGCTTTTAATGTCACATTGCCATTATCTCGGATATGATCATCATCAATCGCTAACATCATCCACAAAACCAAGGCAATAGGCGCAAGTCCAAAGAGGAAAAGGCCTTTCCAGCCAAGTGCCGGCGCTAACCAACCTGCTAAAAGTGCTGAAGTAATAGAACCAACTTGCCCTGCAATTCCGTTCAGAGATGAAATACGTCCCATTTTTCCAACAGGAACAATTCCTGCCATAATCGCAATGGCAACTCCATACTCTCCGCCAACACCTATCCCAGCAATGAAACGCATGAGATAGAGATAATAAATATTTTGTGTAAAGTAAATCAGTCCTGTCGCCAATGAAAAAATAACAATCGTCCATTTAAAGACTTTGAACTTGTGATAACGGTCAGCCAGTATGCCAAAGAGCAAACCACCAACCAACATTCCTAGATTGGTAATCGTCGCAATCCAGCCCCCTTGGGCTCCTGTAACGCCCAATTCTGAAATGATAGACGACATCGAAAAAGCTAAGAACATGACATTTAAGTCGTCTGTTCCTGATGCAACAATCGCAGCAACTAATGCTCGCTTATTATTTTTGTCTAAAGACATGCACATTCTCCTTAATCGTAGCTCACAGACTACATTTATTAATTGAATACAGCCCTAAAAATCAAAAAGCTCAGGAAGTCCTGAGCCAAAAGTTTACAGTAAAATAGTAGATTAGCATACTAATCCATTTTAACGATTACTTTTATGCCTCACGGGACATGATTAAAGTTGTATTAATTGTATTAAGTATAAGATAGATAAATAGATTTGTCAAGAGCTTTTAAAAAATAGTTTTGAACGACTTGTGCTGCTCTCTGCTCTCATTTTACAAGATAAATGAAAAATTGTACAATAACGATAGATGATACTGGTATTCATTTTACCTATAGTCAAAGCTGTCCAACTCATTGATCAAAAAGGAGACATCATGCTGAATTTACAACACTTGGAGCAACTCATTGTTTTCTCACAGGAGGGAACCTTGTCTAAAGCAGCCGAAGTCCTACTCATCTCTCAGCCATCCTTAACTCGAAATATGCAAATGCTGGAAGATGAATTGGGAGTTATTTTTTTTGAGCGAAGAAAAAATAAATTAGGTTTCACGGAAACCGGTCATCAAACAGTTAAACTAACCAAAAAATTTCTGAAACAAAAACAAAAGTTTCTCGATGATGTACAACATTTTGCATTAAAAGAAAATACTATTTTTGGTGGTGTTAATGCACCGGAAGCCATCTTTGAACTGGAAAGTCGTATAAAAAAAGGCTTGGAGCAACACATTCAAATTGAGCAAAAGACGAATGACGAATTGGAAAAAGCTCTGGATGACGAAAACGTTCACTTCATTGTAACGGACTATCCTATCAAAAAGAGCATATTCTTTCCATGGAGCTTTTCATGGAGCAACTTTACTTATCCGTTCCTTTGACTCACCCGTATGCCACACGAAAAGAGATAAAACTTGCAGAATTGCTAATTTGACTATGCTGCTGCGCTCGAATCTAGGCATTTAGCAGCCATTAGTCAATCAACTGACGCAAACAAAGTTTATTGTTCAAAAAGATCGGGCAGCCTTTGTTGATTTAGTAAATGCTTCTGCATTACCAACTTTTTCTACCAATATTACTCAACAAAACACTGAAGAATCCACTGTGAATAGCCAACGTATCCAGATTCCTATCTCGGACAAAGAAGCTACCAAGACTTTCTACATTTCCGTTTCGAAGAAGAACAAAGCTATTTTACAGGAGTTGGTGAAAACTAAATAGTCCATACTCATGAAAAAAACAAGATATATTCACTATAAAATAAGATTATTAATCAACTCAATATCGTTCTAATATTAAAACTGAATAAGATGAAAAAGCCCAACTCAATCAAAATAAAAAGTTAGGCTTTTTCTTGGTACTATTGTTACTATTGTATTGTAAAATAAGATGATTGGTTAAAATACTTGCCCTTTATATACAGACCTATCACCAAAATATTTTCTAATAGAAATATCACAAATACGATTAATTTAACATATTTGTTTGGAAATAACAATGCAATAATTGGTAAGATAAAATAGCTAGCAAGAACAAATAGACTAAATTTTGGAGTTAACATTAGATAACCTTTCAAAAATTATAATAAAGCATTCTTTACATCCGATTACTTACATATATAATAATCTTTTTCAAACGAAAATCAAGTAATTATACCCAATTGTTATTAAAATATTATCTGAATAAAAAGTAACATAGTTATTTTCTGAAATCAAACGAAAATCCTGTTCTCATTTTCTCCCCAGAAATCCTAAAAAGAGATCTACTGTGCTGGCTTCTTGATGATTAAAGAAAAGGCTGGTTTGGGTGTCCATACTTGCAATCTTTGTCATATCTTCTGCACTGAGTTCAAAGTCAAAAACATCAATATTTTCCTTCATTCGCTCAAAACGTGAAGACTTAGTCAAGCAAACAATTCCCCGTTGAACTTGCCAGCGAACCATGACTTGTGCAGTGGATTTACCATGTTTATCAGCAATACTTTTGAGAATTGGATTGTTGAAAATGTCACCACGACCTTCTGCAAAAGTAGCCCAAGATTCAATTTGTACCTTATTTTTTATCATATTTTCTTGTGCGAATATCTGTTGATTCAGTGGGTGAGTTTCCACTTGATTGACTTGTGGTGTAATCTCATTGAAAGCTACAATGTCGCTGAGACAATCTGGATAAAAATTAGACACACCAATCGCTCGAAGTTTTCCTTCTTTGTAAAGTTTTTCCAAAGCACGGTAGGTACCATAATAGTCACCAAAAGGTTGGTGGAGCAACATAAGATCCAGATAATCTAACTCCATTCTGCCAAGAGATTCTAAAACCGAGGCATAAGCCTTGTCGTATCCATAGTTGGATAACCAGACTTTACTAGTGATGAAAAACTCTTTGCGGTCAATCCCAGACTCTCGAATCGCCTCGCCTACTTCCTTTTCATTGGCATAGGCTTGAGCAGTATCAAAATGACGATAACCTGCCTTGATAGCATTTAGCACAGCACTCTTGGTATCTTTGGGAGCAATTTAGTACACTTCAAAACCTAAAATTGGAATTTCGACACCGTTGTTTAAGATTATATTTTGCATGTGATTTCCTCTTTTCGCAATTTTTATCATAAGTATAACGCTCTTTTCAGAAAAAGTACAATAGCAAAATTGCAGAGTGGTATGCAAAAAATGAATAGCAATTATCGTCCGATTCATAATTTATAACAACAAAAAGAGGAGATTAGGATAGATGACCATGATTGTGTCAGCAGCCCTAGGCGTCTGTCCTACTCCTTCTCAATTTCTTTGATTTCGCTGGTTTTGTCTATCTACAAGGCGCTCTTGAACTAAGAAGACAACCTCATCATTGGTTGGCAAGTCCGAGTGCTGGGCATCCGCACCTGTGACTGTGGTTTCAGTATAGTGCGCCGCTTGTCCTTGATAAATATATTTCCCTGCACTCACGCTCGTATCTGGTACCAATTCGTCTGAATCATAAGTAATGGTTCCTGCAACAGAATACATAGCTAAAGTGGTCGGAATATTTTCACGATTTTTAATGAAATCAGCTAACATCTCAGTTTTATTGTTGATATTGGTTTCAGTAAAGTTATAAGGCGTCCCGATTGTCATCAACTTCTTCAATTCCACATCATAGCTGCCGAGGTAATTTTCAATAAAAGCTGTGTAAATTAAACCACCGTTTGAGTGACCCAAGCCCTTAAAATTATTGAAATTGTATTTTCCTTGGAGATTTTCAAAGGCAGTGTCAACCATTTTGGCTTGTTTTTTGATGTTACTATAGCCATCTTTATTATTTTCAAAACCAATCACAATAATTGGCTCATTATCATTCGCTGCGATAGATCCGCTATATGTAATTCGTCCGTCATTCCAGACCTTAACTTTGAGCAAGCTATGCTTCACGCCGCGACGTCTTTGATTGAGCTTTTGAACCAAGCCATCAAAGCGGTTTTCCGTAGCAGAACTACCTGGTATCATAATGATTGGCGACATCCGAGCATTATAAAATTTAGCAATTTGATCAATATTTTTTCTCGTCCAACTATAAGAGGGAACTGCTAGTCCTATCAAAAAAATTAGAACAATTAGTAGCACTATTTTTACCTTTTTAGTCATGTTCGCCTCCTTTCTGATCCATTTGTCTGAGTTCCTCATGAATCCGGTCATTAAATCTCACAAAGGGGATATAAAGGAGAACATCAATAATAAAAATGAAAATTCCTACTGCTAATGCTCGCAAACTTCCACCTGTCCCAATAAAAGCATAGAGTACACTTGGCGTTCCGCTAGGAACTGGATAAACAGCCGGAGGCATTATTCTAAAATATAGAAAAATACTAGCTACAAAGACATTCAGCATGGGTACGAGGATAAAAGGGATTAAAAATAGAAAGTTGAAAAATATAGGAATCCCAACCATAAAGGCTACACCATGGTTGAAAAGTGAAGGAAAAATACTTTTCAAACTCACATCTCGGTCTTTGTCACTTCGAGATTTCCAGAGAATAGCTACGAGAAGAGCTAAAACTCCGCCCAGACCTGAAAACGTTCCATAAGCATCATACAGATTGGTCGTTGAAAAGAGATAAGGTACCCCTGTTGTAGTATGATGTTTCAAAGCATAATTGAGATTATCCAAGGCAGAGGAGTCATTGACAAACGGCAGGTCATTAAATGAATTACTATTTCCAATCCAAGCACTAAAAGTCCGTAAGGCAGTATTCATTTCAATGACAAAGATATTGTTTCTATTGACAATTAAGCCTGACAAAAAATTTGCAATTGTTGAAAAAACATTGTGTCGATTGCCCAGATTAATGAGAAAACTAACCAAGACAGCCAGAGCAAACGAGCAAAAGATAGGGCGCAACGTTTTAGGGTAATAAATAAAATGCTCATCTACAATGTGGTCATCATTCGGACTTGAAAATCGAAAAATTTGTCCCACCACATAACCAATCAATATCGCAACAATTAGATTGATATTGACAGGAAGATTGATTTTCGTCAAAGCGCCGTCATTTAAAACCACCGAAAATAATTCGCGCGAATTAACTAATAAGCTAAAAATAAAGGCTGTAATCCCAGCTGTCCCCGTACTACGACCATAATAACCAGCTGTGTATTTTGCACTAAAATAAGTCGCTAATGGTCCTGCCAATCCCCCTATCAGATAGGTGAAATTTGTCGTGACTAAGCTAATAGTTGAAAAATGAGGAAACCAAGAGCGAACGCTGAATAGGTTGTTAATATAACCATTTACTGAAAAAACCGACTCTGACAAAACCATTGTTGTCGTTGTTAGCAAGAAAAAAGGAAAGAGCGATACCAATGTTTCTTGTGTAATTTTAATGAAACTCATTTGCCGAAAGGCAATCATTTTTTTTATTAAGTATTGATCTATACGACTTTTTCTGGTTAATTTATTGAACATCATAGCTTGATTGTAGCATAGTTGAGACGACAATTCAATTAGACTAAGTAAAAATAACATGCTAAATATTTTGATGAATAACCATAGCAAATATTCAATAGTTTGTAAGTTAAATCTAAAAAAGCTCAGATGAAAATCCAAGCCTTAAAATATTTAAACTTACCCTAATTTTCTTGTAAGATATTTCTGTGATTGTGCGGAAAGAGCACTGATAATCGTTCCCACAGCCCCAGCACCTGTGAACAATAATAGCAAACCAAGATTTGTCCAATAAGAAATATGTACTTCATTGCCATTTAAGATATAATTTGTCAGATAAGTAAAAGCGGTAAAAACATCTGCTCTTTCTGCTTTTGCAAGCTGAATTGCATAGTCAAATTGGTGCGCAACCAACATCATGATAAGCATAAAAACAACACTAATCGCGATACCAACTTTAGACAACTTTTTACCTAACAATTCGTACCCTTTTACTGTACAAACTCCCATGACAATTCCTGAGACAACAGCTACATAACCAAGTTGAGCAATCACTAAGATAACAATTCCCCCTATCAAGCTTCCCAGAAATGCCCCTACTGTACCTGCTAAGATACTTTCTTTTTGATGATCATAAGCTTGATTGGCGATAGACAAATCCGAACTTAATTCCTGAAAGGCTTCTGGTGAAAGAAGCAACAAATTTCCTCCTACCTGATAAACATCCACTTGCCCTGCTTTTCCGGTCTGCTCGCAAACATTCGTCAGATTTCTTTCTTTCAAGAACGCGATAATGTCTTGTAATCCCTGACGAATATGCTCACGTGTTTTTCCTTTGGTCATACCTACTTTAATATCAAAGCTTGATTTATACAAATTAACTTGATAGGTTTTCAATGCCTTAGAAAATTTCGTCAACTCTTTAAATTCTTCCAAAGAAGGCAACGCTTCGCCATTTTTTACCGAACAACAAATACGGTATTGATTTTTTTGATTCATTTGTTCAATATAGAAAGTATAACCATCTTTTTGACCAAAAATAACAGATGAAGTCTCATCAAATTGCAACCCTAACTCATCCGCAAGTGCCTGCAAATCAAGTTTATTCATAGCCGGACTCCTTTATATATTCTTTATTTATTATAGCATACATTTGAATAAATAGACAAGAGGGAATTTTTTGTAAGAATATTAAAAGAGGTTAGGACAAAAATTCCCAACCTAAAAGCATACTATGTAATAAATCAACGATGCAGCGACTGATTGCTCAAAGTACTGCCTTGAGGTGGCAGATAGAGCTTTCCAAGCGGTTCACTTTTTCAAGCTCGGAATGACACTTTTAGCGAAAACTTCGTTTTCCTTATCTGCCACCTCAATAGGTGCTCAGACTATTGAGCAACCTTGTGAGGGTAAGATTACGAACTAAATTTTTATTTCATTTAGTTCTGTTCCACCCTCTTCACTCTTCTCATTTTTCTACTCGAACGCCTCGGCAATCAACCTGAAGCTCAAAAACTTGTCCTTTAAATTGTTGCTCTTCTATTTTCTCTTTTATCATATTCGACTGGTCTTTTGGTGCTAGAACCATCACAGTAGGTCCTGCTCCTGATAGATAAGTCGCATACGCACCGTTTTTCTTTGCCAACATCTTAATTTTTGGAAATTCCTTAATCAAACCTTGGCGAAAATGCTCATGAAAACGGTCGGACTCAATAGCACGCCCCGCTGTTACCATATCGCCCTTCATTAAAGCGGCAATAGCCACATTCGCTACAGAGCTTGCAGTGACAGCTTCACGATAAGATAAACCTTTTGGAAGAACGCCACGGCTGTCTTTAGTACGCAATTCATAATTTGGAACATAGGCAATAAAGCTTACTTCTGGAAATTCCGTCACTACAGTTGAAACTTTCTCGTTTAAATAACTAGAAATCGTCAAATTACCATAAATAGCAGGTGCTACATTATCTGGATGTCCTTCAATTTTCGTCGCAAGATTCAATTTTTCAGCATTTGACAACTGCAAATTTGCCAATTGATTTGCAAGTTCAATTCCTGCAACAATAACGGAACTAGAAGAACCCAGACCACGCGCTAAAGGAATATCACTTGTCATTTTTAAATGATGAGGTTGAATAGCTGGAGCAATTCTGCGCGCCACTTTAATCAATAAATTGCGTTCATTTGAAGGAATACGCCGCTCCAAATCATGCTCAATTAGCCAACGGTCGCTTTCTCCCAAAACTTCAATGGTTAGATATTTACTGACAGCTACACCAACCGAGTCAAATCCTGGACCAATATTCGCGCTCGTTGCAGGTACAATAATTTTCATTTTATTCTCCCAATACTTTGAAGGTGTTCAATAATTTAAAATCAGAAGTTGCCTGCAATTTTCGAGCGACATTTTCTAGCTGTATTTTATTGACAGCATGGGTAATAATTACGACTCGTGCGGTATTTCCGTCTGTTTCTTGTTGCAGAATTTGTTTAAAGGAGACATTTTCAGCATTAAAAATTTCTGCTAAGCGTAAAACTTGTCCTTTCGCATCAGGTGCCAATATCGAAAAGTAGTACGGGCTCTTACTATCTTCTGGTTTAGCCAGAACTAATTCACGCCGAAACTCATTAAAGGCTTTTCCAACGGTTCCTTCATTAATCCGTCGAACAATCCGAATAATATCTACAACAACACTTGTTGCGGTGGGTTTTTGTCCGGCACCTGGACCGTAATACATTGACTCACCAATACCGATAGATTCCACAAAGACTGCATTCATCACGCCATTCACACTAGCAAGAGGATGAGTTTTTGGTAAAAAGGTCGGTGTGACTTCTGCAGCGAGACCTGATTCCGTTTCTTCAATGGAACCAACTAATTTGACAACATAGCCTAATTGCTGCGCAACTGCTACATCTTCTGGTGTAATATTGCGAATGCCTTGGTGGGCGACATCTTCAAATTTAACCGTCATTCCAAAGGCAAATTGACTTAAAATAACCATTTTATATGCAGCATCAATTCCGTCCACATCATTGGTTGGGTCACTTTCTGCAAATCCAAGTCGCTGTGCTTCAGCAAGTGCCGCCTCATAAGACCAACCTTCTTCTACCATTTTGGTCATCATGAAGTTGGACGTTCCATTGACCACACCGAGAATACGCGTAATTTTATCAGAAGCTAGGGAATTAACAAGCGTGCGTAAAATCGGAATTCCTCCCGCTACTGCCGCTTCATAGTAAAGAGCCACCTTGTGTTTTGCAGCAATCTCAAGCAACTCAGCGCCATGAACTGCCAGCAAGTCTTTATTTGCAGTGACAACATGTTTACCTGCTTCTAACGCTTGAGTGATGAAAGTTTTTGCAGGTTCAATACGCCCCATCAATTCAACGACAATCGTTACTTCATTATCATTTACAATTTCATCAATCGTCGTGACAAAATTAAAATGATTTCCTGCTGCTAACAAGCGTTCTTTTTCAGCATCATCTTTTACCAATACTTTCGCAATTTCAATTTCTGAATGAGCTGCTTGCACAATCTTTTCACTATTTTCTTTCAATAAAAATGGAACACCACTAGCAACTGTCCCAAAACCAAGTAAAGCAATTTTAATAGACATGACTACTCCTTGAGCTTTTATTCTTTTTATTATAGCAAATAAACTCGTTTTTTTCTAGTAAGCAGACTTCAGGATTTTTATAAAAATAATAGAAATCTATTTTAAAAAAATTGTGAACGGTTAGTCAGAAATATGGTAAAATATACATAGTGATTTAAAAGTAAAAGGAGTTCCACATAATGGGAAAACATTCTGGTAATCGTTCTGTACGAAATCGTATTCGTAAGAGGAGACAACGGCGTGCTATTATAAGCTTCATCTTATTGGTTGTTCTAGTGATTGCAGGAACATTTATGTGGAAACGCTCTGGAACAAATCTGGCTAATAACCATACAAGAACTGCCACTTCACAAGTGAGAAAATCTTCTACTTCTCAAGCAACTACTAAAGAAACATCTGGATCTAGTGAAAAAGTAAGCAAAGTGAAATGGATAAGGCAAGATCAGCCTGTTAAATTCCCTATTTTGATGTACCATGCGATTCACAATATGGATCCTTCTGAAGCAGCAAATGCTGGTTTGATTGTCTCGCCTGAAACGTTTGAAAGTCATTTGAAAGCTCTAAAAGACGCTGGCTATTATACTCTCACGCCAAAGGAAGCCTATAAAGTTTTGACTGAAAATGTCCTTCCGAAAAATAAAAAAGTCGTTTGGTTGACCTTTGATGATAGTTTGAGAGATTTTTACACCAATGCTTTCCCACTTCTTCAAAAATACCAAATGCGGGCAACCAATAATGTCATTACTGGTTTTGTCGAAAATGGACGCGAGGATATGCTGACGCTTGAGCAAATCAAGGAAATGAAGCAAAAGGGAATGTCTTTTGAAGATCATACCGTTAATCATCCAGATTTATCCCTTGCAAATGCTGAAACACAAACGACAGAATTGCAAGTTTCTAAGCAATATCTAGATAGCAACCTCTCCCAAAATACAACGACGGTTGCTTATCCTTCAGGACGTTATAGTGAAACAACGACACAAATTGCTGAAAGCCTCGGCTATAAAATGGGATTGACAACCAACAACGGACTAGCTTCTCTTAATGACGGACTTTTAACCCTCAACCGTGTTCGTGTCAATCCAACAACGACTGCACAAGACTTATTAAATGAAATTGCTACAAATTAAAGAATAGGACTTGGCTCAAAAATGAGCAAGTCCTATTCTTTTTTCTTTTGTGCTAATTTCTCACGTTCCAAGCGAAATTTTCGGTTCGGATTGAGTTTGTTAAAAAGTTTTTCGAGTTTTTCTTCATTCCAAACGTCAGCTGCAGAAACGAAATTGCCATTTTTATCACGAAAGGATATTGGTTTATCACCCATAAAATCGCTCCTTTTTAGTCTACAAATTCAAATTCAAACTTGCCGATGCGAACTAAGTCACCATCCTTAGCACCACGCGCCCGCAATGCTTCATCTACCCCCATACCACGTAGTTGCCGTGCAAATTTCATGACAGCCTCCTCACGGTCAAAGTTCGTCATGGTAAAGAGTTTTTCCAACTTATCACCAGATAAAACCCAGGCAGCATCATCATCGCGTGAAATTTCAAAAGCTGGAGCATCTTCATCAAAGCCATAATAGGCTTCCTCTTCCATTTCAGACTCATCATAAAGCAGAAATTCAGGTGTTTTATCAAGCAATTCTGCAGTTGCATCCAAAAGCGTTGACAAGCCTTGTTTCGTCAAACTTGAAATTGGAAAAATCTGTGGCAGTTCATCAAATTCATCATAATTTGCTACTAATTTTTCTTTAAAGACTTTTAGATTCTCTGCACTTTCAGGCATATCCATTTTATTAGCGACAATAATCTGTGGACGCTCCATTAAGCGAAGATTGTAGGATTCCAATTCCTTATTGATAGCAAGATAATCCTCGTAAGGATCACGTCCTTCGCTAGCTGACATATCAATGACATGCAAGATGACACGAGTTCGCTCAATATGGCGAAGAAATTGTGTTCCAAGTCCTACACCTTGGCTGGCTCCTTCAATCAAGCCAGGCAGGTCTGCCACAGCAAAGGATTCACCGGACTGCGTCCGAACCATTCCAAGATTAGGTACAATAGTTGTGAAATGATAAGCGCCAATTTTCGGCTTAGCAGAAGTGATGACACTCAAAAGTGTGGATTTTCCAACAGACGGAAATCCAACCAAACCAACATCTGCCAAAATTTTCAGCTCCAACTGGAGTTCGCGTTCTTGACCCGGTTCACCATTTTCAGAAATTTCTGGTGCTGGATTTTTAGGCGTCGCAAAGCGAATATTGCCACGACCGCCACGACCGCCGTGAGCTACGACGAACTTTTGCCCATTTTCAATCAAGTCTGTCAGGATTTTCCCTGTTTCAGCATCACGAACGGTTGTCCCTTGTGGTACGTGAACAATCAAATCTTCTGCACCACGACCGTGCATTCCCTTGGTCATTCCCTTCTCACCAGACTGAGCCTTAAAATGACGATTGTAGCGAAAATCCATCAAAGTGCGAAGCCCTTCATCTACGACAAAAACAACATTGCCGCCACGACCACCGTCACCGCCCCAAGGTCCACCATTTGGGACATACTTTTCACGGCGGAAAGCTACCATGCCATCACCGCCATTGCCAGCCTTGACTTTTATCTTAGCTGTATCCAAAAACATACTCATATTTTTCTCTTCTCTCGTTTTTCACTCTAAAAAAACGCTCTTTCAAGCGTTTGAGGATTAGAAATTGCTCAAAGCACCAAGTGCACTTGCAAAGATTGCTCCAACCGTTACCAATAACATGATAACAACTACAATCAAAGTCAATTTTTCAAATCCTGTTTTTTTCCGTTGTCCATTATCACCAAAAGCCACGATATTACCTCTATGTATTTAATTTACTCTTCTAATTGTAACATGAAGAAGATAGTTTTTCAAATGATAGCTGAAATAAAAAGATTACAACTGAAAATTCCCACAAAGTAAAAATCCAACAGGTTTCCTGCTGGATTTCAATGTCAATCAGCGTAACCATTTGGATGGATCGAATGCCATTTCCAAGCTGTTTCGATAATCATCTCAATATTGTCAAATTTCGGTTGCCAACCCAAGACCTGACGTGCCTTGTCAGACGATGCAACAAGTGTATCCGGATCCCCTGGACGACGACCTGCGATTTCAAGTGGAATGGGGTGTCCTGTCACCTTTCGTGCTGCTTCAACGATTGCCAGATTAGAAAAACCAGTCGACGAGCCTAGATTAAAAGCTGAAGACTCATTGCCCTTTCGAAGGTAATCAACTGCCAAACTATGAGCATCTGCTAAATCGAACGGATGTACATAATCTCGAACATTTGTACCGTCTGGTGTATTGTAATCATCTCCGAAAATAGCAATCTTTTCTCGTTTTCCTTGAGCAACTTGAAGAACAATTGGTAAAAGATGTGTTTCCGGTCCGTGGTCCTCACCAATAGAACCGTCTGGTTTGGCACCAGCTACATTAAAATAACGCAAAGCCACAAACTTGATACCATAAGCCTGATCTGCCCACTTCATAATCGTTTCCATCATCAGTTTGCTTTCACCATAAGGATTGATTGGTTTTTGCGGTGTCGTTTCCAAAATAGGGATTTCTTCAGGGATACCATATGTTGCAGCAGTTGATGAAAAGACAATTTTCTTAACACCAACTTCATTCATGACTTCCAGAAGCGCAATCATACCAGCTGTATTGTTATCAAAATATTTAAGCGGATCTGTCATAGACTCTGCTACCAGCGAGAAAGCTGCAAAATGAATCACTGCATCAATATCAGGATGTTTTGAAAAGACACTTCTCATGAAATCCTTATCTGCCAAATCCCCTTTATAAAAAACAGCAGCTGGATGAACCGCAGCTCGGTGCCCTGTGACCAAACTATCTACAACGACGACTTCTTCCTGTCCTGCTTCAACCAATCGATCAACCATGTGGGAGCCGATATAACCAGCTCCTCCTAATACTAAAATTGCCATAACCATTCCTTCCTATTTTTTATATCATATCATAAAAAGGGCGCTATTTCTTAAGACCAACTGATTCAACGAAACGCATAAAGGCGATTTGACCTTCTTTTGTGTACTTGTAAACACCTGCATCTTCCAAGACACGTTTGAAAATCTGACCGACCGAAGCACGCACAATTGATTGAGCTGATTCTACCGTTATATTTGAATGGCTAGCTTTTAACTGTTCAGCCCACACTTGATGATAAGGAGCCACTTCTTTTATTTGCCCCAAAAGAAATTCTTCAACTTCTTTTAACTCATTTTTCAAACGAGATGGGAGAATTGCCAAGCCCATGACCTCAATCAAGCCGATATTTTCTTTCTTGATGTGTTGAACATCTTTATGCGGATGATAAATACCATCTGGATATTCTTTTGACGTTTGATTGTCCCGAAGAACCAAATCTAACTCAAACTTACCATTTTTTTGACGTGCTATTGGAGTAATCGTATGATGTAGTTCACCATTTGACTCAGCTAAAATCTGAACAGTCGGATCGGAGTAACTGCGCCATTTCTGTAAAATTTTATCCGCCAAATCTACCAATGCGGATTTATCAGTTGATTGCAACCTTAAAACCGACATGGGCCAGTTGACAATACCAGCTTCTACATTTTCAAAACCTGCAAAGATGAAAGTTTTGTCCAGCTCTGCCTTTTCCATAGGAAAAGTATGTCGTCCACCTTGATAATGGTCGTGAGTGAGAATGGAGCCTCCTACGATAGGAAGATCCGCATTGGAGCCTGCAAAATAACCTGGAAAAGTCTCTACAATGTCCAAAAGACGTTCAAAAGTAGCACGACTGATAGCCATAGGAGTATGCTTGCTATCTAAAAAGATACAATGCTCATTAAAATATGCATAGGGAGAATACTGAAAGCCCCATTCTCGTCCGGCTAAGTCAAAGCGGATAATTCGATGATTCGCTCGCGCCGGATGATCTAGCCGCCCTTGATACCCCTCATTTTCAAAACAAAGCTGGCAAGCTGGATAGTAGCTCGTCTTGGCTTTCTTAGCTGCTGCAATTTCCTTGGGATCTTTTTCTGGTTTAGAAAGGTTGATTGTAATCTCCAAATCACCATATTCAGTCGGTGTTTGATAGGCAATATTCTTAGTAATGGCTTTGACCTTGATATAATCATTGCGCTTACTAAGCTCATAAAAATCAGCAATAGCTCGTTCAGGATCTTGTTCATAAGTCTGCCAAAATTGCTGATTGAGCTGACTAGGTGCTGGCGTGACTAAATTCATCAACTCTGCCCCAAGAATATCCTGTTCTGCAAGAGTTGAGCCGATTTTTCCAACTGCTAAAGCAACTTCTAGTAAATCATCTTTGAGATCAATTAAGCTGGTTGCTGCTGTCTCTTGCTTTGCAGCCTCTTCTCCAACCAGACTCATGACGCGATTTGTCAAATAAATTCGGTCAATTTCTGTAAAAGAGCTATTTGCTATGACCTCTGTTACAAAGGCATTCAGTAAATTTCGTGCCATTGATTTTCCTTTCTTTTATAGAAAGGGCTGAAATCCTCGTCAGCCCTTATTACTATTATGTAAAACGCTCGCTTAATCCAACACACGGCTGCCACCAGCGATTTCAGCAATATAGAAGCTCGGTGCATAACCTACGACTTCTTCATATTTTTGCCCAACATTTTTTTGAAAAGCTTCCACTGCATCTTTGCGAACCAAAGCAATGGCACAACCGCCAAATCCTGCTCCTGTCATGCGAGCGCCCAGCACTCCTTCTTGCTCCCATGCAGTATGAGCCAAGGTATCTAACTCTAATCCTGTGACTTCATAATCATGTTCAAGTGAGACATGAGACGCATTCATTAAGCGACCGAATTTTTCCAGATTGCCAGCTTGCAAAGCAGCTTGAGCTTGAAGTGTCCGTTGATTTTCCAATACAGCGTGACGAGCACGTTTGAGTCGATTTTCATCTTG
Source organism: Streptococcus anginosus (assembly GCF_900636475.1). Taxonomy (NCBI): domain Bacteria; kingdom Bacillati; phylum Bacillota; class Bacilli; order Lactobacillales; family Streptococcaceae; genus Streptococcus; species Streptococcus anginosus. The sequence continues at coordinate 469,200 of NZ_LR134283.1, read as the reverse complement.
AATTAAGTAGCTGTATTCATCAAAATCCCACTCATTTAATTCACCCAAGGTTGCAATAGAGAGTTTTTGCTTTAATTCCTCGACTGCTTTTTCACACTCTGCACGGCGTTCATTGTACTTGGAGTCTGCTAGTTCACGACGCTTGTTTGTATTCATGATGACAACCATATTGTCTTTGAGATCAAGCGGTACCAAGTCGTATTCGAGCGTGTTCGTGTCTAAGTAAATTGCCCGTTGATCCGCTCCCATACCAATGGCAAACTGATCCATGATACCAGAGTTAACTCCGATAAATTCATTTTCTGTTTGTTTACCAATTTTTACTAAATCTAAACGTTCCAATTTTAAATCAAACAATTTCTCTGCAATAATTCCTGTCAATAGCTCTAAAGAGGCAGATGAAGAGAGACCTGAACCATTTGGAATATTCCCAAAGATATAGACGTCCATTCCTTTGTCAATGACATGCCCCGCTTTTTGCAATAAATGAAGTACCCCTTTTGGATAATTCGTCCAATTATGCTCTTTTTCAAAACGAAGATTTTCTAAAGGCACCTCAATAATCCCTTTGTCTTCAAAGTTCGCTGAATAAAAACGAAGTAAATTATCGTCACGCTTGCGCGCCGCTCCGTAAGTTCCCAGCGAAATAGCCGCAGGAAAAACGTGACCACCATTGTAGTCTGTATGCTCACCAATCAGGTTAATGCGTCCCGGTGAAAAAAATGTGTGATCTGCTTCTGCTCCGAAAATTGTTGCAAAGTCTGAACGCAATTGTTGAATTGAAAGAGTCGTTGACATAAAAGTCTCCTTTTGTAATCGTTTTATTTACTTCTATTATATCCCTTTAAGGAATGAAAATCAATAACTTTACTAAAATTTTACTCACCATTTTACTTTTTGTAAAAAATATATCCGAGAGTCAAAATCTTGCCTCATTTCTCTATACTCATCATATAAAGCTTGTCCAGATGATGCATCTGTCAAACTAAATCCAACTATATCAAAGAAAACCTTACAGCTGAATTAGTTTATAAGATACAGTTTTAGAAGTTCGAAAGTTTATTTTTATATCTATTCAAAGGTGACGGCCCGTCCGTTTTCTGTCGCACTGTAGGTCAGGTCCTTGAGATTGATGACCACTTGGGCTGTCACAGACTGGTCTGCATTGCTACGGACAATCCGGAGGCTATTTTCATCCAGTAGATTCACTTCAATAGTGCCATCTAGGTCAAAGGCAGCAGACTGGTTGCGGTAACTGAAAAGTTTGAGCAAGGCTTGCACAACTGGACGCTTGACTTCTTCAGCAATCTCCTCATTACTGTAATAATGACGGTTGATATTGCGGCCTTCCTTAGTGTTTTCTAGCAGCTCAAGGTCATTTTTCCCAGCTAAGAAACCAACATAATAGACCTGTGGAATTCCTGGAGCAAAAGCCTGAATCAGACGACTAATGAAGTACTTCTTGTCGTCATCGCCCAAGGCTGAATAGTAAGTCGAGTTAATCTGGTAAATGTCCAGATTATTGTACTCAGCTGAGGAATACTTACGCTTGACATTAGCCCCAACCTTATATAGTTCATTGGTTGCAAAGTCAATTTCTTTATCAGTCAGAATATCCTTAACATCAACAACCCCAATACCATCATGAGTATCCAGTGTTGTGAATTGCTTCATAGGACTCATCTCAAGCCACTTGACTAGACGCTCAGCTTTACCACTGTATAGAGAATAAAGAGTTACCATCGGCAGCGCAAAATCATAGACAAAGTAGCCATGCTCTGCAATCTTGAACTGGATAGAATAATGCTCATGAATTTCTGGTAAAATATCCGTCCCAAACTCAGCAGCTTGCTGCTGGACTTTTTCTAAGAGATCCCAGATTTCTGGCTCAACAAAGAAATCATTGGTATCTAACTTTTTGACTGCATAGGCAAATGCATCTAAACGAATCAGATCACAGCCATGCTCTGATAGTTGACGCAATGTTTTCTTGATGAAATCATTAGTTACCTGACTGCGAACATCTAGATCAATCTGCTCTTCACCAAAGGTGTTCCACAGATACTCGGTGCTTCCATCTGCAAAGACGATTTCCTGCTTAGGCGCCCGATCCTTACGTTTATAAATCAAATCAACATCAGCTTGCGTCGGACGATTTTCTGGCCAAAACTTATCCCAGCTGAGAAAGAGGTCACGATACTCACTCTGATCCTTCTTTTCCTGAAAATCCTTATAATACTTGGACTGGCGTGAAATGTGGTTAATCATAAAGTCAAACATGAGATAATATTTCTCGCCCAGCTTTACTACATCCTCCCAGTCACCAAAGGCTGAATCAACCTCTTCATAGTCTACTGGGGCGAATCCCCGGTCACCAGTTGATGGGAAGAAAGGAAGCAAATGCACTCCTCCAACCGCATCCCCAAAATGCTTTTCTAAATTGTCATATAAATCTTTTAAATTCTCCCCCAAGCTGTCTGAGTAAGTAATCAGCATGGTCTTATTTTGAATAGCCATAGTCTTCTCCTCTAAAATCTTGTCTTATATACTCTTTCCCGTGCGCTGAATAGAACACGCCCTAAGCTCTGTGCGAAAGATGAATCTTCCAAGATGCTGAAGCTTCTTTTTCAGATTCCCTATTTTCCACAGCCGTTACTAATTCTGTAGTTTACGGATGTGGTTGCCTTTGTATACATTGTGAGCTTTTTACAGTCTTTGTATCTTGAACTTACTTCACTGCTCCGTTGCTCATTCCAGCAATAATGTTGCGCTGGAAGATGAGATAGACGATAGTTATGGTGATAATCCCAACAACATAAGAAGCAAAGCTTGGTCCATAATCATTAAAGTATTGACCTGTGTAGTTATATTGGAAGAGTGGCAGAGTCCACATCTTGGAGTCTTTATTGAGTACCAAGAGAGGAAGCATGAAGTCATTCCAGAACCAGAGGGCATTGATAATCATGGTTGTCGCATGCATGGGTTTCATCATAGGAAAAATAATCTTAAAATAAGTTGTAAACTTTCCAGCACCGTCAATTTCTGCTGCCTCATCCAGACTGTCCGGAATGGAAATCTTAATGTAACCTACATAGAGAAAGAGAGTCTGTGGAACAGCGTAAGCCAGATAGAGGATAATTAATCCCCAAGTGTTAGCTAGACCTAGCTTACTCATCATAACTGTAATAGGAATCATGATAACTTGAAAAGGAACGAAAATCCCTAAAATCAAGAGCGTATACATAATACTAAAAGCTTTTCTCTTAGACATATTACGTGCTATAGAGTAAGCAGCCATGGGAATAAAAATCATGACAACAGCCAAAGATACAACCGTGATTACAATTGAATTCCAATAGTAGCCTCCGATACCATCAGCCAAAAGGCGTTGAAAATTCTCTAAGGTCGGTTGAGTCGGAAATCCGAAAAAATTATTAACGATGTCTTTGGTAGACTTAAAGGAACTAAATATTGTTGCTAAGAGTGGAATTAAAATGATAATAGATCCCAGTGTTAGCAAGATATATTTACTGAAATTAGCTTTTCTTTCTGCATTTTTCATCAGGTTTCTCCTCTTAGATTTCAAATTTCTTAGATACTCTCAACTGGATAATAGAAATAACCGCAATCAAGAGGAACAAGATAACTGCAATGGCATTGGCATAACCAAATTGATTGCTCTTAAAGGCATAGTTGTATACCAGAAGTCCTAGAGAGGTGGTCGCATTATTCGGACCGCCGCCTGTCATGGCAAAGACCTGGTCAAATGCTGTCAAACCACCTTTTAGAGCCAAGATAAATACCATGGAAACGCTTGGTAGGAGATAAGGAAGTTCCACCTTCCAAAAGATTTGTTTGCTACTAGCTCCATCAATTCGAGCTGCTTCTGTTATTTCAGCAGGAATTGACTGTAGACCAGCTAGAAAGATGATAATAGGCATAGCTACCCCTTGCCAAAGCAAGACGAAGATTGCTGCAAAGATTGCGCCACCATTTGTTCCTAGTAGGCTGGTTTTAAGAAATTCAATTCCTAAGGCATTCCCTATAGCTGGCAACCCGTAGTTAAAAAGTTGCTTAAAGATAAGAGCCACAGTCAATCCAGATAGGACAGCGGGGAAGAAAAACCAAGCTCGGAAGAAAGTTTTTCCCTTTATCTTCGAGTTGAGAGCTCGCGCTATCCAGATTCCCAGCATAATCTCACCAACCACCATACAAATAGTAATGATCAATGTAAATCCTATCGCGTTCATAAACTTAGGATCGCTCATGAGGAGCATAAAGTTATTGAGTCCGACAAACTTATAATTATAGGTCAAACCAGTCCAGTTTGTCAGGCTGTAGAAGGCACCCTGAAACATGGGCACATAAAAGAATACAGCCTGTAGTACAAGGGGAACTATGACAAAGAGCCAGCCCCAATATTTCTCAATCAATTTTTTCATAGTAGATCTACTCCTACTCTACGTCTGCTTTCATCGGATTGAAGAAGGCATTTAGTGCTTTCGCCATATCCTCTTTGTTTCCAGTTGTAATATAGTTCCCGGTCAAGGTATAAAAATCACTTTCACTGGTCCAGTCTTGAGCTAGCCAAACGAGGTGTCGGTCTGTAAATGCTAATTCAGCAAGACCAGCTAGCGGTGCATCTGAACCTGCTTCCTTGACACCTTCAATAGCTGTTGGTGAGCCGTCCACATCATAATATTTCTGCATAACTTCTGGACGTGACATATATTCAACAAAAGCATTGGCTTCTTTCTTGTGCTTACTACTTGACGAGATAGACCAAGCTAGGTCTCCCGCTCCAATGGTCAAGCTTTGTCCTTTTTGCTTTCCAGGGAAAGGGAAAGTTCCAACATTAAACTTAGGATCTTGCGCATTGATTGCTGTGATAGCCCAAGAACCATTTGGAGTCATCAGGGCATCGCCTCTAGCAAAGGCACCGACAACATCAGTATAGCCTGCTCCCTGCCAGTTGGTCTGCATGGCCCCTTTTTTGCGGAATAAATCTAACAGCCTGAAATCATCTTTAAGCACTGAATCTGAAGACTTGATGGCATTTGGCTTGGAAAAACGTAGGTAATCATTCGCTTCCTTACCACCTCCTGTAGAAGTGGCAAGAGCTAACTGATGATAACCATTCAAGGTCCAAGTATCTGCTCCTGCAATGGCAAAAGGTGTTTCCCCTTTTGCTATAATCTTATCAACTAATTCCTCAAATTCCTCCCAAGTCTCTGGAACTTTCAATCCCAGTTCTTTAAATTTATCTTTGTTGTAATAGATACCGTATGCATTAGCAGTATAAGGAATATTGTAAATCTTTCCATCTATCGCATATTTATCTGCGTAATGATTCTTAACTCGCTTAATATAGTCTTTGTCAGATAAATCTTCAAAGTACCCAGCCTTAGCCCATTCTTGCAATTCGATAGACTGGGGATAGATATTGACAACATCTGGGATATCTCCAGCCAGAACGCGCGTTTTGAGTACTTCCCCAGCATTAGGGACGTTTACCACTTTCACATGCACATTCGGATTTTCTTTTTCAAAGTCTTTAGCAATCTCACGAAGGGTATCAACCATTTCACCCTTTTGATTAAAGTACTCAATCGTTACCTTACCATCTGTCGACTCCCCTTGGTTGCCGCAAGCTGATAGACCCAGAAGGGTTAGTCCTGCTGTTACTAAGAGACCAATTTTTTTATACCATTTCATTATTCCTTCTCCTTATTGCTTTTTAACAAAAACATACTGTTTACTGAGGAAATCTCCTTGAGGGAGAACAACGGTCAAACCAGCATACATCAACTCTGCACCTGAATATAGTTGATTGGTACCATCCAGTGAATAGAGCGCATCCTCTTCTAATCCTTTGAGTTTTAGTGTGGTTTCTATCTCTTCGACAGTTGCTAAAACCCTTACATAAGTTACAACCGAGTGTTCTTTGTAGTTGAACTGCACCGCTGATTCGTTGGAACCTTGACTCGGATTAATTAATCGAAATTGCTGACCGAATTGAATAATTCTGCGAATAGATTTATAATGAGCAACTTGAGCTGCGATTTCATTCAACTCTTCTTGAGGAAGACTGGTCAGATCCAATTCATAACCCAGATTTCCCATCATAGCAACGTTACCTCGTGTTTCAAGAGGTGTAATCCGTCCCATCTGATGATTAGGTACAGCTGACACATGGGCACCCATTGAAATAGTCGGATAAAGATAAGAAGACCCATATTGGATTGACAAGCGAGCTATGGCATCGGTATTGTCACTAGCCCAGACTTGAGGGAAATACCGCATCATACCAAGGTCATTTCGGCCACCGCCACCTGAGCAGGACTCAAAGAGAATATTCTCATATTTCTCTGTCAAATATTTTACAATTTCATAAAGCCCCAAGATATACTTATGCGACTGCATTTTGGTCGCCAGATAGTTAGTGCCATTCCCAAGATTGGTAATATTACGATTCATATCCCATTTTATGTAGTCAATATCGTGCTGACTCAACAGCTGATCCAGTGTTCCTTTGATATAGGCTACCACATCTGGATTAGCATAATCCAATACGAGTTGATTGCGAGAGTAGGTATGATCCCGATCAGGCACTTGAATAGCCCAGTCTGGATGTGCCCGATAAAGCTGACTGTCTACGGAAATCATTTCTGGCTCAACCCATAAACCAAATTGCAATCCTCTACTATGAACTTCTGCTATGAGCTCCGTCAAACTGCCACCTATCTTATCTTCATTGACAAACCAGTCGCCCAAAGCCCGATTGTCATCAAAACGGTTGCCAAACCAGCCATCATCGAGAACAAAGAGCTCAATACCAACTTTCTGTGCCTCATCTGCTAACTCTAGCAACTTCTCTTTTTTGAAATCAAAGTAAGTTGCTTCCCAGTTATTGATTAGAATTAGCCGCTCTCGCTTCGCAAAAGCTTTAGGAATGATATGCTCTTGAACAAAAGCTTGGCTCTCATGACTAAGACCAGTCAAACCCTGAGCCGAATAATTCAACAGAGCAACAGGACTATAGAAAGTCTGCCCCGCTTCCAGTTTCCAAGCAAAGTTATCTTCATTGATACCGATACCTAGCCGAACTTCACTCAACTGATTTTGCTGAATCCAAGCTTCAAAGTTTCCGCTATAAAGGAGCTGAATTGCCCAAACTTGACCGGCCTCTTCCGTCGTTTCACTGTCACAAAGGATAAGGCTTGGAGTCTGCGCGTGACCAGAAGCTCCTCGGTTGGAAGCTATTTTGAAAATCCCCTGTTCTAGCTTGTGACGACGAACTGTTTTTTCCCTAGCATAAGCTCCCTGTAAACTAATCACATCATAAGCACCTGCCGGCAAATCTGTCATTAAGCTCAAGTTCTTATGTATGACTGCTGTCTCTCTACCGATATTTTCCAGCTTAGTAAAGGTTGCAATGGTATTGCTATCCTCAAAAGCTGTGTAATAGAGAGTGAGGCGTAAGTGAGCTACTGTATCCTCTAAAATAAAGGCCAGTGTTTCTGCATCTTCTGTACTGTGAGGGCTAGGCAGTCCTGGAACTTCCAAACCTCCCTTAATCAGCTGACTTTCAACAAACCGAAAATCTGTTACTTCATTATTAGCATGTTGGACTTGCAGAGAAGGTTGCCGGAAGTCTCCTAAACCATGCTGCCCCAAAACCTGCCGCTGGGTATCTAAGCTAAAACTCCGCTCATTCGACCTCGGATTACCAGAAAAAGCATGATCTCGCTCAAATACTGTATTGGAAAAATGATAGGATTCGATTTTTCTGCCTAAGTGTTTAAGCAAAAGGTAGCCATCCCTTTCCTCGATGATAAGACTGGAATCTTTTGTATTGATGTAGAATAGATGCTTGTCTATTTTGATAGCCATTTCTGAACCTCCATATTTACTAATATTTTACCTTTTGAAATCGCTTCCTAAAATAGAATTATGTTAGGGAAATATGGTAAAATGTTAGGTGACAATAAAAAATACAATACTATTTCTAATGTACGGAGATGTAAAAAGTATGCTTATATTTTCTGAATACCAGACGGGAACAATTGATTTATTATTAGACTTTTACGGCTATGAGGATTGCCAGCCGAACTATTCTTTCGGGCCTGCTATTCGTGACGGTTTCGTCCTTCATTTTATTACAAAAGGCAAAGGTGTCTTTCACTATAAAGGAGAACAAATTTTCCTGAAAGCTGGTGATTTATTTCTACTAAAACCAAACGAACTAACTTACTATAAAGCAGATTTTGAGGATCCTTGGTCCTATTATTGGCTCGGAATTAGTGGAACAAAGGTTTCGGATTATTTTAACTTATCAGAAATTGGCAAAACAGGATTTCTAAGAAATTCAAGTACTAGTCCTACTGATAGTTTGGGAAAGTTTATTATAGATATTATTCAAGAAGCTGAACATTCCCAATCTACTATGTTAAGTCATTTACAACTTCTCGCCATGCTCTATGAACTACTATTTAAACTGGGGAAACTCGCACCAAACCAACAGCTCCTGAAACAACAAAATTCCACTTATCAGTTGTATATAGATACCAAACGTATTCTAGAAACTCGCTATCCGCTTGAACAACTGAGCATTCAAGGTATTGCTAATGAACTAAATGTCAATCGCAGCTATTTGACAACCATTTTTAAAGAATACAATGGACTCTCTCCCAAAGAGTATCTGCATTATATACGCATGCATCGAGCTAAACAACTCCTCGAAAGCACCCGTGAGCCTATCCAATTTATCGCCTATTCTGTCGGTTTCTCAGATCCCCTTTACTTTTCAAAGGCTTTTAAAAAATATTTTGGCTTTTCACCCAGCTCATTTCGAGAACAAAGTTAAGTTTTACTAAACTTAACTTTGATATTTACTATTTTTTGAGTTATAATTTATGTAGACAGTAAATTAAAAAGGACCAAATCAAATGGCTACGATTAAGGATATTGCTCAGGCTGCTGGGGTCTCTCCCGCTACGGTCTCTCGCGTACTCAACTACGACCCTGCCATGTCAGTCAGTGATCGCACCCGAAAAAAGATTTTTGATATTGCAGAAGAATTAGAATATAAAAAGACAAAGCGAAGAGACAAACGATATTCCCAAAACCGCAGAATTGCGATCGTAGAATGGTACACAGAAGAGGAGGAACTAGACGACCTCTACTACTATGCCATTCGTCTTGGGGTAGAGAAAAAAGCCCAAGAGTTGGATTATGATGTTATGCGCTTTTTCAATAATGAAACATTAAATCATCTTGAGCAAATTGACGGCATCATCGCGATTGGAAAATTCAGCCCTCAAAAGATAAAGGAGCTGGAACTCCACACAGAGCAGCTTGTTTTTATTGATAGCAATACACTTACCTATGGACATAGCTGCGTTACGACAGACTTTGAAAATTCCGTTACAACTGTTTTGAACCACTTCTTAGAAAAGGGACACCGACAAATTGGGCTGTTAGTGGGGCAAGAACAAACTTCTGACAAAACCACTACCTTATCTGATCCACGCTTGGTAACCTTTAAAAATTATCTAACCGAAAAACAACTTTATCAGGAAAAATACGTTAAAATAGGAAACTTTTCATCTGAATCAGGTTATTCTATGATGAAAGAATTGATTGAAAATTTAGGTGACCAATTTCCAACTGCATTTTTCATGGCAAGTGACGCCTTAGCTGTTGGCGCCCTTCGAGCACTTCAAGAAGCGGACATCCCTGTACCAGATCGTGTTAGTTTGATTGCTTTTAACGATACATCTATTGCAAAGTACGTCTATCCACCACTCAGCACGGTTACTGTCTTTACAGAAGAAATGGGCAGACAAGGCTTGCAACTGCTGCACGAGGAATTTCAACATCCTGGCTCGACCATTCCACGCATGGTAACACTTGCTACCACCCTAACCCTTAGAAAGAGCAGTTTATAGAAATGAAAACATACGAAATTTTATTTGACATTTTAAGTCGAGAATCTGACTATATCAGTGGTGAAAAATTAGCACAGGAGTTAGGAATTTCACGCACTTCTATCTGGAAAGCCATTCAACATTTGGAAAAAGAAGGCATTCATATTGAATCGATAAAAAATAAAGGCTATAAGCTCCTTTCAGGTGATTTATTGATTGCTAAAAAAATCGAAGAAACTGCTCCCATTCAAGTTTCCTTCAATCCAAACTGCAAATCCACTCAACTTGATGCCAAAGCAGGAATTGAAGCTGGTAATCCTGCCAACACGCTCTATCTGGCTTCTTCTCAGACAGCCGGGCGTGGACGCTTTGGCAGAAGTTATTTTGCTCCAGATCAAGGTGGGATTTATATGTCTCTTCACTTGAAACCCAATCTCCCTTTTCAACAAATTCCCGCCTATACTATCCTGACTGCTGGAGCCATTTATAAGGCTATTAAAGACCTCACTTTAATGGAAATGGACATTAAATGGGTCAATGACATTTGCTACAAGGGCAAGAAAATAGCCGGAATTTTAACCGAAGCTATTACTTCTGTCGAGACGGGCTTAGTCACTGATGTGATTATTGGAGTGGGCATCAATTTCGCAATCTCTGATTTTCCGAAAAAGTTAAAAAATAAGGCTGCCTCTCTCTTTCACGAAAAGCAACCTATCACGCGCAATGAACTCATTGCTGAGATTTGGAAAGATTTCTATGAATGTGAGCCAGACGAGCTGATTTACCTTTACAAACAACACTCCCTTGTCTTAGGTCGGACGGTCACTTTTTTCCAAAATGACAAAGACTACAAAGGAATTGCCAAGGAAATATCAGATAGCGGTCAGCTATTAGTTCAATTAGATACTGGACAAGAAATGTGGCTAAATAGCGGTGAAGTTTCTTTAACAAGTTGGTAAATAAAAAAAGGAGATAAATTGAGTAAACATCAACTTGTCTCCTTCTTTTTCAGCACAAAATCAATGACCTTTGTGCTTTTCTTTGCGTTTTTGCTGTTTTAGTTGGAATTTCCTATTTTGTACATATTCTTTTTGAGCTTTCAATCTGGAACGTTTAGCTTGTTTATCTAACTCTTGTTGCAGTTTTAGTGCATCTTGTGATTTCGTTGAACGTTTTTCACGCTTCATTTCTTTTTTTGCTAATCGCTGCAACCGTTTAGGATTTGCACAATGTCTTTTTTTCTTTAGTGCAACAGCCGGGCTAAATTGTAGTTGTGAAAACTTCTGATTAACAAATTCCAAAACCTCGTTCATTTGGGGCTCAACTCCAAATGTCACCCGACAAACGGACAAACCTTGAGCATTTTCTTGCTCAAATAGGCCATAATAAAAGCCATTTTCAAAGTATATGGTCAATTCTAATGAAACATGTTCCATACAGCATCCTCCTTAAATACATTACAAAGAAGGGACAACCAAGGAGGAGGGTTACTGATAGTCGTGACCTACTTCAATTGTCATTAGAAAAACAAATCTAGCCTGTCACGAATATGTTCGGACTACCAACCGAAACTGTGTTTTTATCTTTGCACTTTTATTTTACAGCAAGTAGAATATTTTTTCAAATTGAAAAGAAAAGGTTGAGGATTTTTGCCCCAACCTTTCTTGTTATTTTTTACGTTTGATATGTTTGTCAATTTCGTCCACTATTTTTCCCATGACATAGCTCACCTGTAAATTACGAATCACTAAAAGTGCCCAGAAAACAGCGAATAAATAGTGTCCTGACATCATTGCTTCGTTAAAAAAATACGTTTCAATTGCTGTGAAAAAAGCTGTTGTAAGAAATTGTTGTCTTGTCATGATTCTATTATAGCATGAAACAGCAGAAAAATCTAAATTCAGTCCTCCTGAACGGTAATTTTTTCCGCTAAGAAATCAAATCCTTCTGGAATGACTATATTCTCTTTTTCTTCAGCTTGTGGTGCATTTTCTCCACGCGCTTTAGCCGAAAATTCAGCCCGAATCTCTGTCCAATCTGTCATAGAAACCGCCAAGATGTCTGGTGAAAATCCAGCAGCATTGCTTAATAAATTCCCAAATATGGTGTTGAGATTTTCCCGTTTCATGGTCTGTTCTGCATTAAAGCTTGACTCAAATGCAAGAATAGCGTGGTTTTCGTTAGCTGCGACGGGTTGTGAGCCGACTAAAAGTGCCTTATCTGCTCCGGCTAAACTTTCAATAATTTCTCCCCAAGCATTCTGCAACTTGGTTAAATTACTGCGAGCCAGGCTAGGATTTTCAACTGCTTCTTGCAGAATGGCATTCACTTTATGGCGGTCTACTCGATAACCCTTGCTTGTTTTGGCTGAGCGTGTTGGCTGTACTGGCTTACTAGGTGCAGAACTTGACTGCAAACTTGCCAATTGATTCTTAAGCTGGTTGATTTCTTCTTTGAGCGTTTCTATCTCGCCTGCTATATTGGAGGGTAATTCTGCTTTATCTTGCCCTTCAGCCAGTCGAATGGTCATCATTTCTGTATAAATCTTGGGTTGCAAGCTGTTCTTGATTTCCGCAAGGCTCTTCGTTGCAATCTCAATCAACTCAAACAATCTTTCCTGCGGAGTCTTGAGGTTTTCTAAAAAGCTTTCACTCGTATGCGTATTTTCTCCACCCGTTTTAACAATGAGCAAATCTCTAAGATATTGTAACAGGTCAGTGACAAAACGAGCCATATTTTTGCCGCTGTCGAATATGACATCAAGATTTTTTAATGCCACTGATGTATCATGCGCTAATACAGCTGCTACATACGCATCTAGTGCTTCTAAACTGATAGAACCCGTGATTTCCTCAGAAATAGCCGTCGTCAGCTGATTGTCTTGAGTCAAGCTGAGAGCTTGGTCCAAGATAGATAGGGCATCTCGCATACCGCCTTCTGCTCGTCTTGCGATAATCTGCACCGCTTCATTTTCAAAGTCAATATTTTCTTGCTGCAAAATCCACGCAATGTGCTCTACAATATCTTTGGTTTTAATCGACTTGAACTCAAAGCGTTGAACGCGCGAGAGAATGGTTGCTGGTATTTTATGCAGCTCCGTCGTTGCTAAAATAAAGACGACATTTTCTGTCGGCTCTTCCAAAGTCTTAAGAAGCGCATTAAAAGCGCCCGTTGAGAGCATGTGAACCTCATCAATAATATAAACCTTGTGCTTCGCTAGACTGGGAGCGTAAGTAGATTTATCACGAATATCTCGGATTTCGTCCACACCATTATTGGAAGCCGCGTCAATCTCGATGACATCTTCTAGGCTTCCTTCGGTAATGGCTTGGCAAATATAGCACTCATTGCAAGGCTCGCCACCCTTTTGGTTAGGACAATTCATCGCCTTAGCGAAAATCTTAGCTACGCTGGTCTTCCCAGTTCCTCTGGGACCTGAAAAGAGATAGGCATGACTGATCTTATCTTGTTCAACTGCCTGCCGCAAGGTTGTCGCCACAACCTCCTGACCGACTAGCTGACCAAAGGTTTGGCTTCTATATTTTCGATATAAAGCTTGATACATTAGGCTTTGTCTCCAAACATTTCAAAATTCCAACTTGTTTTCTCTAGTAAGAGAGCCACAAAATTTTCCAGATATTCTCGGTCAATCTCATCATAATCTGCCACCAGATGAGAATCCAAATCCAACACCCCTACTAGGCTGTCGTTTTTGACCATTGGTACTACAATCTCGCTGCGAGCTCTGCTATCACAGGAAATGTAATTGCCATGTTGGGTCACATCTTCTACAATCATCGTCTGCCGTTTGGCTGCTGCTTCACCGCAGACTCCTTTTCCTAGCGCAATATGTACACAGGAGACACCACCTTGAAAAGGTCCTAAAATCAACTCGTTTCCGTCATAAAGATAAAAGCCAGTAAAGACAGAATGAGGCAAGGCTTGGTTTAGCAGGGCAGAGCTGTTTGAGAGATTCGCCAACGCATTGCTTTCGCCCTCTAGTAATGCTTCAAGCTGCGCTAAAAGTAATTGATAATTTGAAATTTTTTCTGATTGATTCATACTTTCTATTATATCAAAAAAACAGCCTCGCGACTGTTTTTTCGCAAGTGGACAAATCATTCTTCTTATTTCCCTTTCCAATACATAGAAATATCATCCCAAAAGTTCTTTACTAGCTGCTGGTGATAGACTTTAGGAGCGGTTGAATGTTTCACTTTCTGCCAAAGAATAGCAGCAACTTTTAGTTTTGGCTGGAAAGCAGCATTATTCTCATCAGCACAAAAGTCTTTGAGAAATTGATTCCATTGGCAACTAGCATTATCGTATTTTGCGTAAGTTGATTGTCCCTGATAAATGGCTAACATGTCTCGCAGAGTAAATCGGTCATTTCCCTCAGCTTTTACCTTTCGCCAAGCTGCCGCCATGTCCGCTGTAAACTTGAATGAACTGCTACCCGTCTGCTGAGCGAAAAACTCCCGAAATCGGGTATTAAAGGCAAAACCACAAGTAAGTAAGGGCGTGTCTAAAGTAAGCTCTACATCTTTCTCTTTCTTAGTCTTTAAACGGACTTTCTTTTGAGCAACATTCCCTGCAAAATATTGTTTGATTTGTGCTTCTAGCTCTTTTTTGACCCCTGAATGCTCCTTCCCCAATCGTTTGCAAATGTCTGCCAATTCTGCACGATACCAATAATATTGAGAAAACTCTTGATAAGTCTTTATCGTTGTAAAATCCGGTCTATCCCGCATGATGTGTTTCCCTTCCCTCTTTTTCATAACCTATTATACCACCAATAAAGTCGTTCCTCAAAAATGATAGATTTGTTAGTTTATAAAAAGTCGTTCGAGGGTCGGACGAAGTGAATCAATTTTGGTTGAGACAATCCGACCCTCGGATGGAGTGAATCTCTTTTGGTTGAAGTAATCTGACCCTCGGACGAAGTGAATCAATTTTGGTTGAAGTAATCCGACCCTCGGACGAAGTGAATCAATTTTGGTTGAAGCAAGCCGACCCTCGGACAGGATAAATTAGTTTTGGTTTGTTCTATCCGCTCGGCGGACAGAATGAATTCCTTTTGGTTTGTCTTGTCCGCTCGGCGGACGGTGTGAATCTCTTTTAGTTTATCTTATCCGCCCGGCGGACAAGATAAACTTCCCTTTATAAACATAGAACAACAAAAGAGCTGGAAAATAAATTTCCAACTCTTGAGGGGGGCGTTGTTAAGAAACCAATTCTCCTGTGAGTACATTGATAGACTTGACAGCACCTGTTGTATCAGTATAGCTGACCGTCTTGTTTTCAGGATGATAGGTAAACTTTTCTAAGCTCAAACCATATTTAAAAGCAATTTTAATCATTTTTGCTCGGAAATCTTGCAGAGACAATCCATAGCTTGCTGCGCGTGCCTTTTCAGCTTCTTCTTCAGCATTAACTGTTGGTTTTTCAGTCCCTTTTGAATTTTCCTTTTCATCATCTACCTCTTTACTTGCAGAGTCGTCTTTCTTATCTTCTGGCTCTTCATTTGGTGCATAGTTCTTTCCGTTATCTGATTGATTTTTCTTACCATGCTGACTAGAATTACCAAAACCATTGTCAGAATGCGGACGGTCTTCTGGATGAGTGACGTAATATTTCACGGTCGCAAGGAAATCTTCCATGCTGTAGCCGTCAGGTGCTTTGTAAAGTCCTTGATCAAACCAAGAAAGAGAGATATTATGATAATGGTCATGATGCGGAATGATGAGCTGACCGTTTTTCATGTCTACAACATAGGCTGTGTTATAAGGCATCGCTTCAACTGGCACCTTTTTAGCTGGGGTTACACGATTGTAAATAGACAAAGCTGTTTCCTTATTTGGATTCGTTTGGTTATCTTCAGATTTTTGAGGCTTTTTATTCTTCATATAAGCTTCTGCCGCCTGTCTTTCTGACTTGGACAAATCGCTCTTAGGAATATAATGACTGTGATTCATGTGCGGAGCTGTATAGCCATCGCCTTGGTCTTCCGTCAAATCATGTGGATCAAAGATATAACCGTCCGATGTTGCATAACGACCTGCAGCTTTAGCTAATGCTACTTCATCAGCCGTATAAGCAATTTGCGAATTTGCTTTGCCTGCGCGGTCAGGGTGCTGTACCTCACTTGACAATTTCAAAACCTTATCCAATAAGGCAAGCTTATCCACATTCGGATTGGCAGCCTGTTGCATGAGGTCTTCAACCGTTGCCAGTTGTGCTTTATCCCCTTTGCTTTCAAGCGTTTGACGAATTGGTGTTAAGACTTTCTTGAAAGCAGCAACGATTTCAGCATTTTTCTTTGTCAGTCCCGCTTGTGTTTCCGGATCAACCGCCTTGACGATTTCAGACAACAAATCTTTCACTTTTTGAAGCACTGTTGCTTTTTCTTCTGTTCCAAGAGTGAAGCCAGATTTGATACCAGCGAGTTGCTCTTCAAAGTTTGCCTTTTGACTAGCATTTGTCACCTTACTTATCAAACTTTCAGCCTTATTGATAAAGGTTTGAATCTGTTCATCTGTCACTTCTGTCTCAGATGGTTCTTCTTTTGGCTTTTCAGGCTCTTTGCTTGGCTCAGTTTGCTTGCCATCATTAGGTTTGCTTGGCTGTGTTTGATCCTTGCCCGTATCTTGGTTCGGTTTACTTGGGTTTGTCTGTTGATTACTTTGACCAGCTAGCTTTTTCGCTTCTGAATAGTCCGTACCAGGAACAATCATCCGCGAAATTTTTTCTTCTAGTGGCGACATTTGACTATAGTAAATGAAATGATAATGATTACCATGTGGCACTGCCACCCCACTAGAAGATTTTTTAGTAATCTGTGCCGGGTCAAATATCAAACCATCAGATTCCACATGACGTTGGTTTAACGGCATCAAGTACAGTTGTTTTAACAGATTGATGATTTCTTGATGAGCAGATGGAGTATTCTGATGACTTGGTTGTGATGGCTGCGCATGATAATTATTGCCCTGATGGGTCTGTGTTCCCGGCGTTGATGGTTGGTAATGGATAGAAGGTAGTGTAGTTCCGCCATTTGATGGTCTTGATGGCGTTGGACTTGGACTCGGAGTTGATGTCGTACCGCCAGATTTGTGTTTGTTGTCCCAATAGCTCTGAGCAGCAGCTAACTCACTAGGAGACAAATCTTTCTTTGGAATATAATGGAAATGATTACCATGCGGTACGATGAAGCCATCTCCAGTATCTTCTATCACATCTGTCGGATTGAAAACATAGCCGTCATCCGTCGTATAACGACCTTGTGCACGAGCTTCTTTGACAGCTGTTGTTACAGCACCACCTTTCGCTCCCTTATGGCCTTTGCCGCTATACTCTGCCCTTTGGCGAGCAATTTCTTCTTTTGTACGAACATTACTGGTATGATTTGGATCTTTCAAGTAAAGGTAATATTTCCCATTTACCTTGATAATGTAGCCATCTTTCACTTCATTGATAATATCAGACTGCTGCAAGGTATAGTTTGGATCCCGCATAATCAGCTCTTCACTGATAATGGCATCATAAGGGACTTTCCCATTATAATAATGATAATGATCACCGTGAGAAGTTACGTAACCTTGGTCTGTAATTTTGACAACAATCTGTTCCGCATTGATTCCTTCTTTTGCACTCACTTCATCAGGCGACAAATTCTCTGCTTGCTTGCCCTTGTTTGCTTTAGATTTTCCATTTACATAAGCAACACGGTTATTTTCCTTGCTAGATACTGTCTGATGACGCCCTAGCTCATAGCTACACAAACTTAAGACAACAACTGCAACAGAACCGATAAGATATTTTTTCTTCATGATTCTCCTCATTTTTTCAATTCTTTTGCCAATACCGCTAGATTGGCTTCTAGATTTTCAAGATAAGTATGATTATTTTGCGGATCAGCTTCCAAAGGGTTTAATTGTTTTAGTTTAACGCCTGTAGATTTGACCAAAGTTTTCGCAACTTTTGATGACGCATTGCTTTCCACAAAAATTGTCTTGACCTTGTATTGTTTCACAAACTCTTCAATTTCCGTCAGCTGACGTGGACTAGGCTCTTGCTCTGGTGAAATCCCAGCAATCCCCAATTGGGTCAATCCAAATCGCTTTGCCAAGTAAGAAAAGGCCGTATGCTGCGTCACAAATGTTTTTTGTTTCGCCACTTTGAAAATCGGTTGATATTTTTTAGTCAACTCTTTTGCCTTATCTACTAGTTCTTTCGCATTTTTTTGATAGGTTTCTTTATTTTTACTATCAATCTTCGAAAGTTTATCAGCGATAATCTGTGCTTCTTCTGCCACTTTTTCTGGGTCTAACCATGTATGTGGGTCGTAAAGAGTCTTTTCATCCACTCCCTCACCAGCAGCTACATCTTCTAATCCCGGCACACGCTCCAGCTTCATCCCTTCTGAAGCTTCAAGTACCTTCACTTTGGATTTTTTTAGATTTGGATCTAATTTCCCTGCCCACGACTCCAAGGTATGAGAGTGGTAAACAAAGACATCCGCATCGTAGATAGCAGCTACATCATTCGCCGACGGCTCAAATGAATGAATCCCACTACTTGATTGAATCATCCGAACATCATTTAAATCGCCTGATACTTCTTTGACCATAGCATAAATCGGATAAAAACTTGTTACAATTTTCAGACCTTTACTCTGTTTTTTTGGACTTGTTCCACACGCTGTCAACAACAAAGTCAATCCTACCACAAAAATAGAAAATAGATATTTCTTTAATTTCATAAACCACTCCTTAACTAGTGTTTAACCAGTTTATTAACTGGTTAATATGATACCATGATAGAAATTAGCTGTCAAGAATTTTTTATCTGTTTTTTTAACAATAATAAAAAAGCTTTCTAAATAGCATTAGAAAACTTTTACTCTTACCAATCGCTTTTTTCTTTACGAATCTCTTCCAGCATTTCAGTTTCTTCTGCTGTGAACTCATATTTTTCTAGCAAATCTGGACGACGCTCGTAAGTCTTTTTCAAACTCTCATACAGACGCCATTTTCGGATATTTTCATGATGACCACTCATCAAAATATCTGGCACAACCATTCCACGAAAATCATACGGGCGAGTATATTGAGGATATTCTAAAAGCCCTGATGAAAAACTATCATCAGTATGACTGGCTTCCTTACCAAGAACTTCAGGAATCAGCCGTACCGTCGCATCGATCATCGTCATGGCAGCCAATTCTCCACCGGTCAAAACATAGTCTCCAAGCGAGATTTCGTCTGTCACCAAACTTTTAATCCGCTCATCATAACCTTCATAATGTCCACAAATAAAAATCAATTCTTCTTCTTGGGAAAGCTCTTCCGCATAGGCTTGATCAAACGTTCGACCAGCGGGATCTAACAAAATAACCCGTGGCTGTTTTTTCTCAATCGCATCATAAGCATCAAAAATTGGTTGCGCTCTGAGCAACATCCCTTGACCGCCTCCATAAGGCTCATCATCAACATGTCGTGATTTCTCTGCATTTTCCCGAAAGTTATGATAGTGAATCTCTAACAATCCTTTTTCACGCGCCTTGCCAACTATTGAATGCTCCAGCGGGGCAAACATCTCCGGAAATAATGTTAAAATGTCAATCTTCATCATCCAGTCCTTCCGGAATTTCCACATCCACTCGACTATTTTCAAGATCAATATTCAACACAACAGGCGGAATATAAGGCAATAGTAAATCACGCTTGCCTTTGCGCTTTACCACCCAGACATCGTTGGCACCCGGCTGCAAAATTTCTTTAATTGTTCCAATCAAAATATCCTGTTCATAAACATTCAAGCCAATAATTTCATGATAATAAAATTCGCCCTCATCTAAATCCGATAAATCTTCTTCAGCCACTTTCAAAGTAAAATCACGATATTTCTCAATGTCATTGATATGGTACATTCCTTTGAATTTGATAATATCAAAATTTTTCATCTTACGATGACTGGAAATTTCCACATTCATGACAAAATTATCTTTCTTATCAAAAAGGGCCAACATACTTCCCTTTTTAAAACGTTCCTCTGCAAAATCCGTCACCGATAGTACACGCATTTCACCTTGCAAACCTTGCGTATTCACAATCTTTCCAACATTATAATAGTTCATTTTCTCTCCAAGTACTAGCATTATCTTTTTTATTTTATCATGAATAAAGGGAATTCTCAAGAAAACAAAAACCCACCCACGCCATGATGTGATATACTCCCTTATAGTGGACAATGAAAAAAACAAAAATTCACTAAAACTATAAGGGGAGTTTTCCTATACTTTCTATAAATTAGCTCAAGCGTATTATATATAGCTTGGAGCTTCTATCACAAAAAAAGAGCTATCAAAAATAGCTCAATATTTTCCTAAGTCTAAAATTTGATTATATCTACTTTCATCCTCAATATGGTGAGCAATTTCTAGCATCATAACAGGTAGAGAAAACAGTAGATCACGCACCATCTTGCTGTTTTCCTCGTCCAAGGCAGCAGTTACCTCATCTACTAGTAAAACATCCTTTTTACGCAGAAGAAATCTTGCCAGTTCAATCCGAACCCTCTGACCACCCGAAATATTGTCACCATTGTTACTGACAACAAAGTCCAACCCTTCTGTTAATTCATTGTCGAGCTTGACTTGTTTTAAAACAAACCACAAATCTTCATCAGAAAAGACTTGTCCCAAAGTCAAATTATATCGAACTGTGTCATTAAAAAGGAATGGATGCTGGCTAATAATACCAACACTAGATACAAAATGAGATGTATAGTTATTAGTTGTTGTCACACCAGTAATCTGACCTTCATCAGCCTGCTCCTCACCAATAATTATCCGAAACAAGGTCGATTTCCCACAGCCACTCGGTCCCTTGATTAAAACTTTCTGACCAGTTTGGATGTCCAAATTCAGATGGGTAAAAAGCTGTCTGCTACCATAAGATTTACTTAAATTTTGGATGTGCAGGGCACGAAGTTCTTGCATATCATCTTTCGCCAGTTGTTTATCATCTTTACTGTCTAATACTCCATAAATCTTGTCCGCAGTCGTTTTTGCCCCTTGTATATCTACTGTATCATACATGATTGTCTGGATAGGACTCACCAACTGACCAGCTGCGATATACATGGCGACAAGACTAGCGACAGATACCCTATGACCATTCATGGAAAAGAAGAAACCTAACACAAGCGGTAAAACCTGACTCAGAAATACCATAAAGCCATTACAAAAGAAGACGATATTATGGGTGAAGCAAAATTTTTGGATAGCTCGTTGATATTTCCAATTCACATTCCATAATTTTTGTCTATTTTCCAGAATCGCTTGATTCATGAGCAGAGTCTGCGCTCCTCGGATGCTGTCAGATACCTGATTATGAACCTCCACTCTGCCTTGAGCCATATCGTCACCAGTATGTTTGAGCCTTTTGTTCATTAAATATTGAGGAATAGGGCGTAAGATAGTAAAGAAGACAAAAATACTCCCCAGTAACAGATTTTGCGTAATAATATAAATTGCTGTTAGTAAAGCAACAAATCCCCAGCAAATTATGTTAATGTACTTTTCTAAATAATTATCCCCCAAATACTCCATATCCTGTGTGAGCATGGTGATTTTTTCATCTTCACTATAATCCTTATTTGTCATTAACTTACCAAATAAATCTGCTCTCATATTCATCTGAATCTCACGTCGAAATACGTTATGCGTGTGATTGCAAAAGAGCATCAAGCTATACAAGACAAAGTAGACTGTAAAACCAAAAAGAGCAAATTGCACTATCTTAAAATAGGTTAGTTCTCCTTGGTTTAAGGACAAAGCTCGAGATACTACTAAAGGTTGAGCAAGAGCCAATCCTCCATTTGCCAGTGCCCCGATGACAGTATAAAATTTCGTTTTCTTATCCAGATAGTGAAAAATTTTATTCATAATGTCCTCCTGGAAAAATAGAGAGGCTAGCACTCCTCTCCATATTATCATTTCTAATCTATTAACTGCAAATATTGCATTGATTGGTTATAGTTTCCGATCTCTTAGGAAGTTCTTTGTTTTTCTCTAAATACATTATACATCTATTAAAATAATGATTCAAGTAAAACTCAGAAATCCATTTTGTGTCAGGTCTGCTGTATAAAGTTCAGGTTCTGTAAAGAGAAGATAGAATCCATAAACCTCTGTAAAAAGAATAGCACAAGCCAGTCCTATAAAAAACACACCACTGTCTAGGATTAAGAGCTTCCAGAGAATCAAGGCAATCATGCCCACCACCATGAGGATAAGAGGAAGAATCAGAAAATCTGTCATAACCCTCCTACCACTCTACCATGCTACGATAAAAGACTGCGTCCTTGGAATCAAACTCTTCTAATTTTTGAACCAATTCCAGATAATCTTCTTTTTCAGGGTATTCAAAGTCCACTCCATGTTGCTCTTGGAGGGCGATTTCTAGTTGACTAGTGATTTCTCTCTTCGAGAAGAGTCCCCCAGTCGCTTCCTCGTAATGTTCTTTGAGTTCCTTATAAGTTTAGTATCCCTTTTGTCGGACTAGATAGAAAATCACGATGTAACATGACAATTGTATTTCCTTCTACATGCTTCCTCCTTAAATACAAAAAAGCGAGAATTATGAAAACAGTTCTCACTTGAGATAAATAATTCTTTAAAAAAACAAAAATCCCTGCCAAATAAATTTTGACAGGGATGTTTAGCAGGGAATCAAATGATTTAACCTGTTTTTTTTCATTTGCTTATCGCAATCAAAGACTGGTAAATCGGGATTCCGCTCTCAAATTGCTATGTGCTTCTTATTTAAGAGTAACTGAAGCTCCAGCTTCTTCCAATTTAGTTTTGATTTCTTCAGCTTCTGCAGTTGCAACGCCTTCTTTAACAACAGTTGGTGCTCCGTCAACAAGTTCTTTAGCTTCTTTAAGACCAAGACCTGTGATTTCACGAACAGCTTTGATAACGCCGACTTTCTTGTCGCCTGCTGCAGTCAATTCAACGTCAAATGAATCTTTTGCAGCGGCAGCTTCACCAGCACCAGCAGCAGCTACAGCTACAGGAGCAGCTGCAGTTACACCAAATTCTTCTTCGATAGCTTTTACAAGGTCGTTCAATTCAAGGATTGAAGCTTCTTTAATTTCAGCAATAATATTTTCAATGTTCAATGCCATTGTTATTTCCTCCAAATATGTTTTCGTTATTTATTATTAGTTTGTAGCATAGGCTACGCGCAACTTAAAATTAAGCTGCTTCTTCTTTGTTGTCTGCAACCGCTTTGACTGCAAGAGCAACATTGCGAACTGGTGCTTGAAGCACAGATAGTAGCATAGATAGAAGTCCTTCGCGATTTGGAAGAGTTGCAAGAGCAACGATTTCTTCTTTAGATGCAACAGCACCTTCAATAGCTCCACCTTTAATTTCAAGTGCATCAGCTTCTTTAGTAAAATCATTGATGATTTTTGCTGGTGCTACAACATCTTCATTTGAAAATGCAACAGCAGATGGTCCAACAAATGCATCAGCAAGACCTTCAAGTCCAGCTTTTTCAGATGCACGACGTAAAATTGAGTTTTTAATAACTTTATACTCAACTTCGCTTCCACGAAGATTACGACGAAGAACTGTGTCTTGTTCAACTGTAAGACCACGAGCATCCACAACAACGATACTTGCAGCTGCTTTCATTTTTTCAGCAACTACATCAACTAGTTCCGCTTTTTTAGCAATACTTGCTTCACTCATTTAGTGTTTCACCTCCGTAATTATTTTGCTTGGGAAATTTTTCCAAAAGAAAAACGCGCCCAAACCTAGACACGAAAGTACAATACGTTTCTTTTACATGATCCGTTTTGTCCTCGGTAGGATCTTTATGAGTCGAGCTCCCCTACTGTCTTAGGCAGTTTTTTCAAACCAATGATTATTGTAACATAAGAAAAAAAAGATTGCAAGAGTTTTTAATAATTTTTATAATTAGAACGAAAATCTATTCTTTTTAGTTAGCAGATTTATTAAATTATTGGAAAAATAAAAAAGCAGACCATAAAGATCTGCTCTAACTATCTTATATTTATTATGCTTTTACAATTGGAATCCAAAGTTCCATTTTGTAGTCTTTGCTATCCATATCCCCTTCATAATAATATTCAAAGTCAGGTTTTCCTGAATGAACATAACCATGTTCTGGAAAAAATACTTCCATTGCATATTTCCACCCATTATGAATGCAATCCGGAACACTTCCTGTTAACTCTACAATGGCATATTCTGCTTCTTCAACTTTCAAAACATCTAAGCCCATACTTTTTGCTTTATCTACATCTGTAACGATATACCCTGCTATGTAATTAATAGTACTTGGTTGTTCTACATTGTAACAAACACCGACACTTTGACCTTCTCCCAATCTTGCTAATTCATCATGACGATATTCTCCATATAGTTTATTCCAAACACTCGGACATAATGATGAATTGATATTTTGTTCATTCCTACCTGCAACTGTAAATGAATTTTTCTTTTGAATTGTGATGTTCATACTTCTTCCTCCTCTTACACTTAGTGCTAGCTGCACTCGTGAAACTATTTTGAATGGTTTTCCATTTCTTACCTCTGAAGGTGTAAATCCATGAAATTTTTTGAATGCAGTCCCAAATGAATCAGATGATTCATATCCATACTTCATCGCTATATCAATAACTTTAATATTGGTATCTCTCAGTAAAACAGCCGCTTCTGTCAACCTTCGACTTCTAATATACTCTGACAATGTTGTATCTGTTAATATAGAAAAGAGTCTGCTAAACATAGGATAAGAATAAGTGGATAAATGGGTAATTTTATCTTCATCTATTTCGCTATCCAGCACGCTTTCAATGTAGTTAATTGTTTCATTAAAAAATTGAATTATCTGCATATTTTACCTCTATTCATTTTTCTATCCTATGTAAAGATACCAAAATCTCTAACTTCTTTACCTTTAGTACAATAATCTTTCAGAGTTTTATCCCTTGATACATTGAAGGCACAAATCCCTAAACTGTCCATCCAATTGGGCAATCTCCATCAGGGTATCTGCTAAAGAACTATAGGCTTCCTGCCTGCTGTCCAGATAGGCTTGGCTAAAAAGCATAGCAATTTTTTCCTTCAAGTCTGCTCTGACAGGATCATAACCTTTCAAAAATTGACTCAAGTAAAGACTTCTAACGGCTGCCAAACGAAATGAAAAAAATTGATGAAGTTGTTTTTGTTCCGCATTTAAGCCGTTTGCTCGAATAGTTTTAGCATAGTCCTCAATTATACCAACCTCACCATTTTCATATCGTTGTTTCATGATAATAGAGACACTGTGATAAATCTCCTGACTTGTTGGAAGCTTATTTCTTTGCAAATTTCCCCACATGGAATAAGCTCCTCTTTTATAGTCAATCGCTTCTGCTTTCCACGCTTTACAAAAATCACGAAAATCCATTTTCACACAAGGATAGCCTGCCGGATCATGGAAATAAATCCAATGCTCATCCATGTCATAAACTGAAACAAAATGATCCACACCTCGTAGATGGCTATGATTGAGATTATAAGTCAGATATCCCATATCCAAAGGACCTACAATAACAGATCCATGGTCTAGATATGTCTTGAGTTTTTCTTTTAGTTCTATCACATTGACTGGCTCTGAAGAATCACAGAAAAACTCCTCATAGTCAAATCCAAGAATTTGTAAACAATGACTAATGGACTCATCTGGCATGCCATTATCAAAGAAAACCAAAGGATGTCTGTCGTCTTTTTTCACAAGGGTAGCTCCATTACCCATGACCATGATCGCTTCTAGGTAGTCCGAGCGAAAATCATAGCCCGCAGCCTGTAAGGCCATAGCCGTCGAATGAGAATAACAAATCGGAATATCACCAAAGTATAAATTCATCTTCCTACCTCCTTGCCTATAGTATAAACGATAGGAAAATTTATCCCCCATCAAATTTGTACGGAATTTATAGGTTTGCGCAGAAGAAAGAAATTTCACATGTTTTATTGTAAATCAAAAAAGCTATTAAAAAATGAAACTATTGTCTAAAAACATCAAAGGCTAAGCTTTTACTGCACTAATTTTACAATTTTTTCTAACTATTAACAATCGTAACATAAGAAAAAAATTACAAGACTTTTTGATCATTTTTTATAATTGGAGTGAAAAGCTATCCCTTTTGATTCGTAGATTTATTAAATTGTCGGAAAAAGAGAAAATGGTAAGAACTAATACGAAAAGACGATAGAATGTTTCATTCTACCGTCTAATGTGTTTTTATTCCTTGTTCAGTTCGACACTGGTTTTTTAATCTTCCCAAAATCAACGGTAATCTATTAAAGTCTTTTCTTTTAGAATGACAGGTATGTTAAAAGCTATGATTTCCGCTAGTACAGTAGCAAGCGCATCGTATACGTCAAATACTACACTAGTATTACCCAATGGTAATAACTCATTAATAAAAGACATCAGTACAACCACTATACATATATACATAAGTGTCTTTTTAGAAAATTCAATAGTTGAGACTTTATTTACACTGAATGTTGGACTAAAAGGTTGTTTTAGCATAGCTGTTCCAATCCATGCTCCTCCAAAACTAGGGTGTGACATAAAATATAGGAACAACTGAATTAATTGAATAATATTTTCTTAAAAATATTGTGAGTAGCCAAATTAATAATCCTAAAATCGCCATAATTTCAATGGAACTGATTCTCAATTTTCTTTTCTTCATATGCTCCAACTTCTCATCAACTTTCAATTTATCCATTTCTATTATACTAAATATCCCACTCTTATCTTATCATAACAGAAAATATGACAATCTAGTAATATCAGTCTTTCCATTCAGCTTAGTTTTGTCTTTTCAAACATTTCTTCTTGCAGATTTAAATGCTAAAGTCCTACGTAATAAAAAATTCACTAGTTCATCGTAAATGTTCCCAACATTTTACAAATCTAAAATGGTTATTTCAATCTTCAAAAAATGGAAGAATAGAGGCTTTTTCTTGCTCTGTACAAGCAACCAATGGAAGGCGGAGTGGTCCGACTTCAAACCCTTGAGAATTTAGCACAGCTTTAAGTGGTGCTGGGCTTGTCACAGAAAAGAGAGCTTCTATTTTTGGTAACAGCTGACGTTGAATCTGAGCAGCTTTTTTCAGCTTACCCTCATCTAAAGCAGCAAACATTTCATAAAAGTCATCTCCATTAGTATGAGCCGCAACAGATATAACCCCCTGTGCTCCGATTGCCTTTGCATGAAAAGCTTGTCCGTCTTCCCCAGTATAAATTAGAAAGTCCTGTGGAGCGTTTTCAACCAAATGGGTAAGAGCATCTATGCCTGTACAATCTTTGATTGCAATAATATTTGGCAATTGTGCTAAGCGCAAGGAAGTTTCTACTGTCAAACCAGCAACCGTTCGGCTAGGAACATTATAAACGATAACTGGCAGATCTGAAGCTTCCGCAATCGCTTTATAATGCTGATATAGACCTTCTTGAGTCGGTTTGTTGTAATAAGGGGTCACTGCAAGTCCGGCAGCAAAACCACCAAATTTGTCAACTTCACGCGCGAATTCAACTGAATCTCGAGTATCATTCGTACCAATTCCAGCTATCAACGGAACTCGCCCTTTTACAATCTTTTGAACCGCTGCAAATAATTCCAGCTCCTCTTCATGCGTTAGAGTTGGGCTTTCGCCTGTCGTTCCTGCGATAATCAGTCCTTCTGTATGATGCGCTAGAAGGTGTTCAATCAGCTTAGGAAGAGCTTCAAAGTTAATACTACCGTCCTCTTTAAACGGTGTTACAAGTGCTGTTATGATTCTTACCTTTTTTAAATCTTCTATAGACATAAACTTCATCCTTCCTCTCCTAGCTTGCAAAGTACAATAATATGAATGCTATCTCATACTTCATTTCATCTCAAAAACAACTTCTGCTATTGGATGCACCAAGCCACGTTCATGCAAGGTCTCAGCGATTTGAACAGAATTCCAAGCAGCACCTTTAAGCAGATTGTCTGAAACCACCCACATATGGATGCCTTTTTCAGCGTCCAAATCCTTGCGAATTCGTCCCACGAATGTCTCACGTTTTCCGACAGCATTAACAGCCTGAGGGTAGATTTGATGAGCAACATCATCCTCTAATACTGCTCCTGGAAAGTTCGCAATAGCTGCTTTGACCTCTGCGATGGGTGCTACTTCTTTTGTCTCGATGTAGACAGACTCTGAGTGCGCTGAAAGAACAGGGATACGAACACAAGTAGCAGAAACCGCAATCGTGTCATCTTCCATGATCTTCTTGGTTTCATTGGTCATCTTCATCTCTTCGTAGGTGTAGTCATTGTCCGTAAAGACATCAATTTGAGGAAGAGCATTAAAAGCAATCGGATAGTGCTTCTTGTCACCGCCGGAAGGCAAAATCTCAGCCTTAACATCACGCGGATTGACACCGTCATTTAAGACCTCACGCAGTTCACGCTGAGTTTCAAGAATAGCTCCCATACCAGCTCCGGACACGGCCTGATAGGTAGATACGATGATGCGCTCTAAGCCCCATCTCTGACGAATCGGCTCCAAAGCTACCATCATCTGGATAGTGGAGCAATTTGGGCAGGCAATAATTCCGTTATGAGCATCAAGTGCATGTGCATTGACCTCTGGTACAACCAAAGGAACATCAGGATTCTGACGGAAATGAGAGGTATTGTCAACGACAACCGCTCCTGCCTTGACAGCGTATGGAGCATACTTGGCAGACGTTGAGCCGCCTGCTGAAAAGAGAGCGATATCTACACCTTCAAAGGCAGTCTCCGTTGTTTCTTCAATTGTGATGTCTTGGTCTTTGAACTTCAAGACTTTCCCAGCAGAACGAGCTGAAGCCAAGTAGCGTACTTTCTCAATCGGAAGAGTTGATTCTTCCAGCATTTTAATCATTTGAGCTCCAACGGCACCTGTAGCACCTACCACAGCAACTGTGTATCCCATAACATACCTCTCTGAATTTTCAAAAAATTTGTGTATTGCTGGTATTATACTACTTTTATAAAGAATTGAAAAGACTTATAAGAAAAAAATCCCCACTAAAAAGTAGGGATTGAGGGCACTTACGTGTGATGAGCAGGTTCACACAACTCATCAAGGTCCGCTCCTGCGTATATGACCTCCCATGCTCAATATGTGGCTTGCGCCACCTATCGACTCATCGCATATCTAGCATTCTACTATAGAGAATCCTAAAAGTCAAACTATTTTTTATGAGAGATTTTCTAGCTTATCCATATTTGAAATTGGTGCCTTAAAAGAGTAAAATAGTTTTTAGGAGGATAAAGTTATGGATACTACGAAACAGCCTGTCCCCATGCCTCAAGATAGGCGAACAATGGCTATCTTGCTAGGAGCTGTGGGTGGTTGCCTAGACGTTTTTTCGCATATACAATTTAGTACACTAATCGCCACTCAGACAGGGAATATTATTTTAATCGTAGCCGACTGGGATGGTCCAACCGTAAAGACGGCTTACCGTATCCTTTCGCTTGTCTTCTTTACCTGTGGCTTTATCCTTGGTATTCTACTTAAGGAACGGGCGCAAAGCTCACATTGGCGTACTTGGGGAGTCTTACCATTGACTCTCACGACTTTCCTCTTTCCTTTTTTTCATTCTCATTATTTTATCTGGGTGATATTGCTTGCAACCTCTACAGGCATGGTCATGCTAACTTATACAGGCTCAAAAATCGAGTCTTATCCCTACATGATTATGATGACTTCAGGAAACTATCGGAGAATGGTCACTGCTTGGTATGAATATATTCGTTTTAAAGACCGCAGACATATTATTAGAAGGCAAGCGGCTAATTACTCTATGATTGTCGCTAGTTTCATCGGCGGTGCTATTTTTACTGGATTTCTCACACGTTTCATTCATCAATATGCTATCTGGACAGTCACTACTATTTTGACGATTATTATCATTCATTATACTAGATACAATCATATACATCACTTAGAGCAAAAAAATATCTAACACTTAATGAAAATCGAAAGCAAACTAGGAGCTAAGTAAGAAAAAAACCGAACCAATCCTCTTGGGTAATGCTCACAAAGAGAATTGGTTCGGTTTTTGCTAGTTCATCAATACTTGCCTGCGATATTTCATTTATCGATCCTCTTCATCAGTTTTTAACTACTGATAGAAAAACTTCCTCATCTATCAATCTCACAAATACTTGCTTCCTTCTTTAATGCTGAATTTGCTCAGCCTGTCTTTGTATTTTTCAATAAACTCCAGCACCCAGTCGGGATTGGTCTTGGAGTAATCTCGCAGAGCCCAGCCAATAGCCTTATTGATGAAAAACTCGGTCTGGTCAAGATTATTAACCAAGATTTGTTCCAGCAACTGGACATCTGTTTCTTCTTTTTGAAGCAATTGTTGTTCAATGGCAAGGCGCCGCAGCCAAAAATCTTCATCCCTGCTCCACTCCAACACAAATTTCTTTGTCTCAGGATAATGCAAACTAATATAGCCTACCGAGCGACACAAAAAGTCAATCGTGTCCCACCAAGGCTTTGTTTGCGCCAATTTCTTTACCTTTGTTAAATCGTTTGAGGCTAAAGATGTTTGTTTTAGTTGTAAATAATCCAGCACCACATATTGCATTTCACGATAGGGATTTTCCCAAGCCTGATTGATAAATTTCCAATCTATCGTAGACTTGTGACTTTTCTTAAAAAATATTTTAGAAATTTGCCGCCTAATAGGTGTTTTGACCCCTAAAAACTCGAACTGGTCTTTCATGTATGCTTTCATGTGAATAGCATCTTCAGGGTTTGCTACTTCTTTTAATCCTTGGAAAATATCTTCTACTTTCATATTACCATTCACTTTCAACATTCATATCTTTGAATAATTTAATTGGTCTTGCTGGTTTATCTAAACTCTTCTGCAACCAAACTGTATCATACCAGCAGCCAAATTTATAGCCGATTTTTGGGAAATGCGCTACTTGCTGATAACCACGTTTTTTATGGAAAGAAATACTGGCGTCATTCGGCAGAGCAATACAAGCTAGAAAATGAACAAAACCTTGCTGTTCAAGAATTTCTTCCAATTTGTCATAAAGCTGCTTCCCAATCCCTCTGCCACGATTCTCATCAGCTACATAGACCGATAGTTCAACAGCCCAGTTGTATGCCTCTCGACCATAATAAGTCGAAGCATAAGCATAACCCAGAATGACTCCCTCTTCTTCAGCCACCAGATAAGGATACCTTTCCAAGGTCTTCTCAATCCGACCAGAAAATTCCTCCATCGACGGAACATCATACTCAAAAGTAATGGCTGTTTTCTCCACATAAGGTGCGTAAATAGCTACAAGAACAGCGGCGTCGTTTTTATTTGCTAATCTGATGTTCATCCGAACGTTCCTTTCTTCTTATTACTTTCATAAAAATGAAGTATATCACCATGTATATTTTACCAAATTCAAAAAGAAAAGGCTCTCTCGAACCTTTTTCGTTTTAAAATAGTCCAATAGCTGTACCATCTGGTGCAACATCCATATTGAGGGCTGCCGGGCGTTTTGGCAGACCGGGCATCGTCATAACATCACCAGTTAGGGCGACAATAAAACCTGCACCCAATTTTGGAACTACTTCGCGAATAGTGATTTCAAAGTTTTCTGGCGCTCCCAGAAGATTTGGATTATCTGAAAAACTGTACTGGGTCTTGGCCATACAAATTGGCAGCTTATTCCAGCCGTTCTTGACAATTTGAGAAATTTGAGTTTTTGCTTTCTTTTCAAAATTAATTTTTGTTCCACGATAGATTTCCTTGACAATTTTCTCGATTTTTTCTTCAACTGTCAGATTATTATCATAGAGTCGAGTGTATTTGGCAGGTCTCGTTTCAATCGTTTTGACCACAACTTCCGCAAGAGTCAATCCACCGTCAGCACCATCTGCCCAGACACTAGCCAATTCCACAGGTACATCAATTTGAGCACAAAGTGCTTTCAACTCAGCAATTTCAGCTTCTGTATCAGAAACAAACTCATTGATTGCTACAACAGCTGGAATGCCAAATTTACGGATATTTTCCACATGGCGTTTGAGGTTGGCAAAACCTGCTTTAACCGCTTCAACATTCTCAGTTGTCAGATCTTCTTTGGCGACACCACCGTTCATTTTCAATGCTCTAAGAGTTGCAACAATAACCACTACATCTGGAGCAGTCGGCAGATTGGGCGTTTTGATGTCTAGGAATTTTTCAGCCCCTAGATCCGCACCGAAGCCAGCTTCAGTCACCGTGTAGTCCGCCAGATGCAGAGCTGTTGTCGTCGCCAGAACAGAATTACAGCCATGGGCGATATTTGCAAACGGTCCACCGTGAACGAAGGCAGGGGTTCCATAAATAGTCTGTACTAGATTGGGCTTTATAGCGTCTTTCAAGATGAGAGCAAGAGCCCCTTCTACTTCCAAATCTCGAACATAAACAGGCGTCCGATCATAACGGTAACCAATAACAATATTAGCTAGACGTTTTTTCAAGTCCTCAATGCTTGTCGCTAAGCACAGAATAGCCATGATTTCAGATGCAACCGTAATATCAAAACCATCTTCCCGCGGAATTCCATTAACCGGACTGCCCAGACCGACGGTCACATGCCGCAAAGCACGGTCATTCAGATCTACCACGCGCTTCCAGATAATGCGACGTTGGTCAATTCCTAGAGCATTTCCTTGATGTAAATGATTATCAATCAAAGCAGAAAGGGCATTGTTAGCAGTGGTAATCGCATGCATATCTCCTGTGAAATGCAAATTGATGTCTTCCATTGGTAGAACCTGTGCATAACCACCTCCAGCGGCTCCGCCTTTGATTCCCATGACAGGACCTAGAGACGGTTCACGAATCGCAATCATAGTTTTCTTGCCAATTTTGCTAAGAGCATCTGCTAAACCAATGGTAATAGTTGATTTTCCTTCGCCGGCCGGTGTTGGGTTGATGGCTGTTACCAAAATCAGCTTACCAACTGGCTTCTTTTGCAATTCCTGAATCTTGTCAAAAGATAATTTCGCCTTGTATTTACCGTAAAGCTCCAAATTATCGTAATCAATTCCAACTTTCTTCACTACATCAGCAATCGGCTGCAAGTCAACACTCTGAGCAATTTCTATATCCGTTTTCATTTGGAATCCTCCAGTTTTGATAGGATTATTATACCAAAAAATAAAGAAAACAAACACTTTCAAAGCTAAAATTCTCAAAAACGTTCGGAAAAGTCTTTTCTATTTACGAATTAACTTTTTTTGTGTAAAATTTAGTTATGAAACTATTGATTACTTCTGGCGGAACGAGCGAAAAAATCGATCAAGTTCGTTCTATTACGAATCACTCAACAGGAAAGCTTGGTGCTCTTATTGCGGAGAGTTTTTTAGCACAAGGTGATCAGGTCACCTTAGTCACTACACAGAATGCTGTCAAGCCTGCTGCTCATCCAAATTTAACCATTCAAATCATTGAAAATGTTCAAGATTTGCTAGAAACAATGCAGTCTTTGGTCAAAACTCATGATGTTTTGATTCATTCAATGGCTGTCTCTGACTATACTCCTATTTATATGGCAGGATTTGACCAAATCACTGCTTCGCAGGATTTAACAGAGTTTTTGAACAAAACAAACGTCCAAGGGAAGATTTCATCACAAGATGATTATCAGGTGCTCTTCCTCAAACAAACACCGAAAATTATCAATCAAGTCAAAAAATGGAATCCCAATATCCGTCTAATTGGTTTTAAACTCTTAGTTGATGTTTCTAAAGAAGAATTACTGACAGTTGCTCGTGCCAGTCTTGCTAAAAATCAAGCTGAAATAATTGTAGCAAATGACTTGTATGATATTTCCAATAATCAACATCATGCTTACTTAGTCAAAGAAAATTCTGTCATAGAAGCCAACACAAAAGAGGAAATCGCTCAACAACTCGTAACACACATTCACACAAAGGACAATTTATGAAACA
Organism: Streptococcus anginosus; assembly: GCF_900636475.1. Taxonomy (NCBI): domain Bacteria; kingdom Bacillati; phylum Bacillota; class Bacilli; order Lactobacillales; family Streptococcaceae; genus Streptococcus; species Streptococcus anginosus. The sequence continues at coordinate 435,189 of NZ_LR134283.1, read as the reverse complement.
TATTACTTTAGCCGTCACAGGAAGCATTGCCGCATATAAAGCTGCTGACTTGACCAGTCAATTGACAAAAGACAATCAAAAGGTGACTGTTCTGATGTCTCAAGCAGCTACAAATTTCATTACACCGCTGACTTTGCAGGTATTGTCGAAAAATTTAGTGCATACAGATGTCATGGAGGAGCCTGCGCCAAACAAGGTCAATCATATTGAAATTGCCAAGCAAACGGATCTTTTCTTAGTTGCACCTGCTTCCGCCAATACGATCGCTAAATTAGCTAATGGCTTTGCAGACAATATGATAACCAGTACCGCACTTGCTCTGCCATCAACAGCCAAAAAGGTATTAGCCCCAGCTATGAATACTAAAATGTATGAAAATCCAATCACTCAAGAAAATCTATCTAAACTAGAAAAATACGGCTGGCAAATGATTCAGCCTAGAGAAACCGTCCTAGCCTGTGGTGACCACGGAATTGGCGCCCTTGCTTCTGTAGAAACAATTATAAAAAAAGTAAAGGAAATGATTTATGAAGAAACAATCTAATATTGCTCAAATTGCTATCTTTTTTGCGATTATGCTCGTCATTCATCTATTGAGTTCAGTAATATTTAACCTTTTTCCCGTCCCAATCAAACCAACGATTGTCCACATTCCCGTTATTATTGCAAGTATTTTATATGGACCAAAGGTAGGCGCTATTTTAGGGGCGCTAATGGGTATCATTAGTCTGGTTACGAACACACTTGTTCTCTTGCCAACCAGTTACTTGTTTAGCCCGTTTGTCCCTAATGGGAATATTTATTCGCTCATCATTGCCCTCGTTCCGCGAATCTTAATCGGAATTACTCCTTATTTTGTTTATAAATATCTTAAAAATAAGACCGGACTTATCTTAGCTGGAACAGTCGGTTCATTGACAAATACTATTTTTGTTTTAGGAGGGATTTTCCTACTATTCTCCAAAGTATATAACGGAAACATTCAACTACTGCTTGCTTCTGTCATTTCAACCAATTCCATTGCTGAAATGATTATTTCTGCGCTTCTGACAGTTACCATTATTCCAGCTCTTGAAAAAGTTAGAAAATAATCACGTGAAATCGTGATTTTTTTATGAAAAAATGCTATAATGAAAACGGTTAAACAATGCAGAAAGCTGAAAAATTGAGAAAACTGGATATGCTCACTCCTTTATTAAATAGGTAATGACATTTCCTGTTTTCACTGATTTTTCATAAGCTTCCCTATTTTAAAAAGGAGATTTCGTAATGACTTACCAAGAAAATTTCAAAAAATGGCTTGATTTTGCAGAACTTCCAGACTACCTTCGTAAAGAATTGGATTCGATGGACGAAAAGACAAAAGAAGATGCTTTTTATACAAATCTTGAATTTGGTACTGCTGGTATGCGTGCCTTGATTGGTGCAGGTACGAATCGTATCAATATTTATGTCGTTCGTCAGGCAACTGAAGGTTTAGCACATTTGATTGATGAAAAAGGTGAAGATTTCAAAAAACGCGGTGTCGCTATCGCTTATGACTCTCGTCACTTCTCTCCAGAATTTGCCTTTGAATCTGCTGCTGTTTTAGCAAAACATGGCATTAAATCTTATGTATTTGAAAGTCTCCGTCCAACACCAGAACTGTCATTTGCGGTTCGCCATTTAGGAACTTTTGCTGGAATTATGATTACTGCTAGCCACAATCCTGCTCCATTTAATGGTTATAAAGTTTATGGTGAAGATGGGGGGCAAATGCCACCTCATGACGCTGATGCTCTAACAGCTTATATTCGTGCCATTGAAAATCCATTTACTATTGAAGTAGCTGATGTTGAAGCCGAAAAAGCATCTGGATTGATTGAAATCATCGGTGAAAACGTTGATACTGAATACCTTAAAGAAGTAAAAGACGTGAATATCAATCAACAATTGATTGACGAATATGGCAAAGACATGAAAATCGTCTACACTCCGCTTCACGGTACAGGTGAAATGTTAGCACGCCGAGCATTTGCCCAAGCTGGTTTTGACTCTGTTCAGGTTGTTGAAGCTCAATGCGTGCCAGATCCAGACTTCTCCACTGTCAAATCACCAAATCCAGAAAACCAAGCTGCTTTCTCTCTCGCTGAAGAATTGGGACGCAAAGTTGGTGCGGACGTCCTTGTCGCAACAGACCCAGATGCTGACCGTGTAGGTGTTGAAGTTCTCCAAAAAGATGGTAGCTATCGCAATCTTTCAGGAAATCAAATTGGTGCAATTATGGCCAAGTATATCCTTGAAGCGCATAAGACTGCTGGAACACTTCCTGCAAATGCAGCACTTTGCAAATCCATTGTCTCTACCGATCTTGTAACCAAGATTGCTGAAAGCTACGGCGCTACCATGTTTAACGTCTTAACTGGTTTCAAATTTATCGCTGAAAAGATTCAAGAATTTGAAGAAAAACACAATCACACTTACATGATGGGCTTTGAAGAAAGCTTTGGTTACTTGATTAAACCATTTGTGCGCGACAAAGATGCTATCCAAGCTGTATTAGTTGTTGCAGAATTAGCTGCCTACTACCGCTCTCGTGGCTTGACTCTTGCAGACGGAATCGAAGAAATCTACAAAGAATATGGTTATTATGCTGAAAAGACTATTTCAGTTACTCTATCTGGTGTTGATGGCGCGGAACAAATCAAAGCTATTATGAGCAAGTTCCGTGACAATGCACCGAAAGAATTCAACGCTACTGCTGTTGCAGTCACAGAAGATTTCAAAGTACAAACTGCTACTGATTCTGACGGTAATGTAAGGAAATTAACAACTCCACCAAGCGATGTATTAAAATACACACTTACTGATGGTTCATGGATTGCTGTACGTCCTTCAGGAACTGAACCAAAAATCAAATTCTACATTGCTGTTGTCGGAAATTCTAGCCAAGACGCTCAAGCAAAAATTGCAAAAATTGAAGCAGAAATCAATGATTTTGTAAAATAAGCAAAAAGTAAGAAGGCTTTGAGTTCTCATTCTAACTTCCACAATATTCAAACTTCGAGTCTGGGACAATAATATCTCAGGCTCGAACTGCTTTTATAATAGAAAATAATATTTTCTCTGCTTACAACTTCAAACAGTCTAGCAGACTGTTGTCCTGTTTCACTTCTCTTTCAATATTTTACATTTCATTTCAAATCTCTGCATTATTTTCCTATTTGTGGCATACTAGAATGAACAAAAGAAATGAGGTTATTTTATGGATAAATTTACACAAGATATCAAAGATTTAGAAGTCACGACTGTTGAACGTGCCCGACAAGCCATTGCAAATAAAGAAAACGCAACTTTTTTCATTGGGCGTAAAACGTGCCCTTACTGTCGTAAATTCGCCACTACGCTAGCTAGTGTTGTCGCTGAAACCCAAGCACATATTTTCTTTATCAATAGTGAGGAACCTAGTGAACTGGAAGAGCTCCAAGCTTTCCGTTCCGAATACGGAATCCCAACTGTACCAGGTTTCCTACACATAGAGAATGGCCAAGTAGCTGTCCGTTGTGACTCTTCTATGACGGCTGAGGAAATCAAGTCATTCGCTAACTTATAAAAAAATGAAGCTGAGATAAATCACCAACTTCACAGCATATTATAAACCAACTAGACAGTGGCTTTTACAATCACAAAGCGAGGCAGGGAGCATGTTATCCTTGCCTCTTAACATTTAATTTCCTTTTAATTTGCCTTCCTGAAAGGCTTGCCACATCTTCTGCTGAGGTTTCGCAAACGGATAGTCGGTAAAGTCATCAGGATGCAGCCACAGAACTTGTTCCTCTTTTTGATTTTTTGTCATATTTGCTACTCGACCGTAAAGCAAACGAATCTGCCACTTGCGATGACTGAACACATGTTGAATTGTCGGAAAAGCTTGCTCCTGCCAATTCACTACCACATCATAGTCCTGCTCAAAGCTTTCTTGCGGAGATAATTCAAATGCAACTTGATTTTCTGCCACTTCAAAAAAGGATAACTGTTCACCGTCCGGAAATTCTTCCACTTCAATCAAAGGAAAGTGCCAAAATCCTGATAAAAGACTGCTTGTTTCATTTTTCTCTAAAAGAAATTCTCCTTGATTATTCTGGATAATCAAACCATACAAATAAACTGGAACTGGTTTTTTCTTAGGAGCTTTGATAGGGTATCTATCCATTGTTCCATGTAAGTAAGCAGCGCTAAATTCCCTTACTGGACTGTCATCAGGTCTAGGGTTGATAGGTGCTTCAATATCTGAGCCTAAATCCATCAAAGCTTGGTTGAAATCTCCCGGTCTTTGGGGGTCAATCAGAATTTCCATCATCGCTTGAAAAACCTTTCGGTTAGCAGGGACACCAATATCCAAATTCACTTCAAATAAACGGCTCAGGACCCGCATAACATTCCCATCAACCGCTGGCTCAGGCAAACCAAAAGCAATACTTGCAATAGCTCCTGCTGTATAAGGACCAATTCCTTTCAGACTAGAAATCTCCTCGTAAGTGTGAGGAAACTCGCCACTAAAATCTGTCATAATCTGCTGAGCAGCCTGTTGCATATTGCGTACTCGCGAGTAGTAACCTAGCCCCTCCCAAGCTTTAAGCAAACGTTCTTCTGAAGCCATTGCTAAATCTTTGATTGTCGGAAACCAGGCTAAAAAGCGCTCATAGTAAGGAATAACCGTATCTACCCGTGTTTGCTGAAGCATAATTTCTGAAATCCAGATATGATAAGGATTACTGCTTCTCCGCCAAGGCAAATCACGTTTATTCTCATCATACCAAGCTAATAATTTTTGGCGAAAGGAGGCAATTTTTTCATCCTCCCACATCTCAATTCCATATTTTTTCAAATCTAACATAACTTTAGTATAACACAAAATAAAAAGAGAACCCAGAACTTGAATTCTGGATTCTGTCTTGGCTTTCTAATAATGACCAACTGCTTGGCTGGCAGTAATCAATGTTAATTTATAAACATCATCAGCGTTGCATCCACGTGAAAGGTCGTTTACTGGATGATTCAATCCTTGCAAAATAGGACCGACTGCTGAGAAGCCACCGAGACGCTCTGCCATTTTATAGCTGATATTTCCAGCTTCAATACTAGGAAATACAAAGACAGTCGCTTGACCAGCTACATTGCTGCCTGGAGCTTTTAATTCTGCTGTTTTAGGTACAAATGCCGCATCAAACTGTAATTCTCCATCAATAGCAAGATCTGGTCGCATTTCTTGCGCAAGTTTTGTTGCTTCGACGACTTTATCAACCTTTTCACCAAATCCAGAACCTTTAGTTGAATAACTCAGCATAGCCACTTTAGGGTCAATGTCAAAGATTTGCGCGGTCAAGGCAGAGTTAATAGCAATTTCTGCTAATGTTTTAGCATCTGGATCAATATTGATTGCACAATCACTGAAAACATAGCGTTCATCACCGCGAACCATGAGAAAGGCACCAGATGTGCGAGAAACCCAAGGAAGTGTTTTGATAATTTGAAGAGCTGGGCGAACCGTGCTTGCTGTAGAATGAATCGCACCAGAAACCATACCTTGTACTTTACCAAGATAAACAAGCATGACACCAAAATAATTGACATCCTCTTTCAATAATTTACGCGCTTCGTCTTCTGTGATTTTTCCTTTACGACGTTCTACAAAAGCTTCAACCATTTCTTCAAAGCATGAACAATTTTGAGGGTCAATGACTTCATAACCTTCTGTCACACCTTCAATTTCAAGGTAAATACGAATTTTTTCAGGATTCCCCAATAAAACAGGTGTGATACTTGTTTCCTTTACCAAACGTTTAGTAGCTTGAAGAATACGTGGTTCTTCACCTTCTGGTAAGACAATCTTCACTTCTTTGTCTTGCAATGTTTCACGAATTGTTTCAAAAATTTTCATGTTTTACTCCTTAATTATTGCTTAATTTTTGAATAACTGTTTTAAAATCTTCCGGAAGAGGACTTGATTTATTCACAACTTCCTCATGGAATGGATTGTAAAAACGCAATGAATGACAATGAAGCGCTTGCCGCGTTATTCCGTCAGTCATGCTTCCACCATATAAGTCATCTCCCAAGAGCGGAAAACCAATATAAGAAAAATGAACCCTAATCTGGTGTGTTCGTCCTGTATGAAGATGAATATCCACGAGATAAATATCATCATACTGCGCTAAAACTTTATAACTCGTATGAGCATATTTTCCATTTTTTGCCACACAGCGAGTAATGATACTACTATCTTCACGCGCTATGGGAGCAATAATATCTCCTTCTGGCTTTAACGGTGCCGAACCCTTGACCAAAGCATAATAATGCTTCTCAATGACTTTCTTTTGCAATTGTTTATCTAATCTTGCATGAGCATAACCGTGCTTTGCAAACAACATCAGACCACTCGTATCACGGTCTAAACGAGTCACAATATGAATTTGCTGATTTTCATAATGATTTGCAATGTAGTAAGCTTTTACAAAATTGGCCATTGTATTGGAATGATTCACACTAGGAATGCTAGCTACGCCTGCTGGCTTGTTCAAAATCAGAAAATGTTCATCTTCGTAGACAATTTCTAAATCTTTCTCTACAGCTTGCAAACTGCCAAAACCTTCTTCTGCAGGAATATCGACGGCAACTTTGTCGCCAATATCTAACAAATAAATGGCATTTTGCTTTTTGCCATTCACCTGAATATCCCCACCAGAAAACTTTATTTTCGCAAGCAAAGTTTTAGAAATTTCATGTTTTTTTAGAAAGGTTTTGACTTTCACATGCTCATCTGCGATAAATTCAAACCTCATTCCTCCACCTCGCCGATAAAGGCATCTTTGACACGATTCCAGAAGCTCGTATGACTCGGTGTAGCAAGAAAGTTAATCTTATGTTGATCGATTTGAAATTCAATTTTAGAAATATTGTTTATCATAAAATTTTGATTATCAATCGAAATCGCATGTCGATCATTCCAAGTCGGCACAATTTCAATTTTATCTTTCTTAGGGACGATAATTGAGGAGCCCAAGGTCCGAAACACACGATTGTTCAAACTTGCAACTTCTGCAATCTGAAGAGCTTCGATGGTTGGATGGAGAACAGCACCACCCAACGATTTATTGTAAGCTGTGCTTCCTGTCGGAGTTGATACTGAAATGCCATCACCACGAAAGCGCTCAAAATGCACTTGATTGATAATGATATCAGCGACCATTGTTCGTCCAGAACGCTTGACTGTCGCTTCGTTTAATGCACGCTTTGTACAAATTTCATTATTTCCATGGAAAATTTTCACATTCAAAATCGGATAAGACACCTTTGCGCCCGTATCTAATTTTAAATTATCAATTAGTTTGTCCAACTCAAAATCTCGATAATCTGTATAAAAGCCCAAATGTCCTGTGTGAACACCAACAAAGCGAACTTTGTCTAGCTGATCTTCATATTTGTGAAATGCTGACAAAAGCATCCCGTCGCCACCAATTGAAATGACAATATCAGGATTATTATCATTCAAAATAAAATGATTTTGCTTTAATTTTTGTTTTAATTGGCGACAAAGTTCTTGACTTTGCCGTCTGCGATTACTGATAATCCCTATTCTTTTACCTGTATTCTTCATCTGTATCGTCACTATTTCCTACGCCATCATTTAATTTACGACTAATTGGGTCAAATAAAGCTTGTGCCTCTTGAATATCATCGCGAATTTTTCCCATTTCTTCGTCTAATTGATAGGCGATTTTTGCTGTAATTTCCAAACGTTTCTTAATCTCATCTGGAAATTCTCCTTTATACTTATAATTCAGAGAATGTTCAATCGTTGCCCAAAAATTCATGGACAGAGTACGAATTTGAATTTCTGCTAAAATGATTTTATTACCATTAATTGTATCAACAGGATATTCAATAATGACATGGTAGCTTCGATAACCACTAGCCTTACGGTTTTTAATATAGTCTCGCTCCTGGATAATCCGCATGTCGTGGCGCTTTCGCAAAACATCCAAAACTTCTTCTACGTCATCCACAAATTGAACCATTACGCGCAAACCAGCTATATCTTGCATATCTTGCGCTAGATTTTCCTCTTTAATCCCACGCAAAGCCATTTTTTCTTTGATACTTTCTATCGGTTTTACACGACCTGTTACAAATTCAATCGGAGAATGTTTTTTTTGTTTTCGATACTGTTTACGAATCCCACGCAGTTTGATCTTTAATTCACCAACCGCTTGAATATAAGGATCCAGAAACTCTTCCCACTCTAATTGCATACACTCACCTTGTCATTTTACTTATTTTTTTATAAAATAAACACAATACTTATTATAACATAAATCGCTTTCAAACAAAAGAAAAGGATTGGAAAATGAACCACCTAGAAATTGAATACAAAACACTTTTAACAAAAAATGAGTACCAACAGCTGTTACCACTGTTTTCAAAGATAAAAGCTACCAAGCAGATAAACTACTATATTGACACAGCCGACTTTTCAATTCGAGATGCAAAAATGGCACTTCGGATTCGTACTTTTGAAACTCGTGCCGAATTAACTTTAAAAATTCCGCAGCAGGTCGGTAATATGGAATACAATCAATTTCTCACTTTAGAAGAGTCTCACACTCTCATCAATACATGTGTGCTACCTGAAGGAGAAATACACACTCTGCTGACTCAGGCTGCTATCAACCTCGAGAAATTAAAGATTCTAGGGAGCTTGACAACTATTCGCTATGAAAAAGAGACTGCTATTGGCTTGATGGCACTTGATGAAAATCATTATTTTGACAAAACAGACTACGAATTAGAGCTAGAAGTAACAGATGCTAAAATTGGAAAAGAACAATTCAATCACTTTTTACAGGCTCATCATATCCATTATAAATATGCAAAACCTAAAGTTGCAAGATTTGCTCAAAACTTATGAATAAAAAGCTGAAATTTTGCTTATTTTTTGATAAAATGGAGTGTAGAAATCAAAAGGAGTCTTAATAAGTTATGATGGATATACTGACGGATAAAGCACAGATGAAGTTGTTTGCACTAAATTCCAATCACGATATTGCCGAAAAAATCGCTAAAGCTGCTGGTGTGCCTCTTGGAAAACTTTCATCACGTCAATTTTCAGACGGAGAAATCCAAGTAAACATCGAGGAAAGTGTGCGTGGCTTTGATGTATTTATCATTCAATCAACAAGTTTTCCTGTCAATAATCATTTGATGGAACTTCTCATCATGGTGGATGCTTGCAATCGCGCCAGCGCTAATTCTGTCAATGTTGTGATGCCATATTTTGGCTATGCTCGTCAAGACCGAACGGCCGCTCCTCGCGAACCAATTACAGCCAAGCTCGTAGCAAATATGTTGGTAAAAGCAGGAGTTGATCGTGTTCTAACCCTAGATTTGCATGCTGTCCAAGTTCAAGGCTTCTTTGATATCCCTGTTGATAACCTTTACACCGTTCCTCTTTTTGCCAAACATTACTGCGAAAAAGGCTTGTCTGGCGAGGACGTAGTTGTGGTCAGTCCCAAAAACTCTGGTGTTAAACGTGCTAGAAGCTTAGCAGAGCATTTAGATGCTCCGATTGCGATTATTGACTATGCACAAGACGATTCTCATCGTAACGAAGGATACATTATCGGAGATGTCGCTGGCAAAAAAGCTATTCTCATTGATGATATTTTAAATACCGGACGTACCTTTGCGGAAGCTTCAAAAATCGTTGAACGCGAAGGTGCAACAGAGATTTATGCAGTTTCTAGTCATGGTTTATTTGTTGAGGGAGCCGCTGAAAAGTTAGATAACTCTCCTATCAAAGAAATCCTGGTTACTGACTCAGTTGTAACGAAAGAAAAAACTCCGAAAAATGTTCAATACATTACTGCAAGTGGGCTAATCGGAGATGCAATCGTTCGTATCCATAAAAGAAAACCAGTCAGTCCACTGTTTGCTTACAATAAAAAGAAATAAGGAGAAATCTTGATTTATTTCGATAATGCAGCAACAACTCCCATGTCAAAAGCTGCTATTACTGCTATGACACAGGTTATGGAAAATACCTTTGGCAATCCATCTAGCATTCATAGCCACGGAAGAGCTGCTAGTAAAATTCTTCGCAAAGCCCGACAAGAGCTTGCTGAACTGCTTCATACTAATAGTCAACATGTCATCTTTACATCTGGTGGGACAGAAAGTAACAATACAGCCATAAAAGGATATGCCTTAGTCCATCAAGATCAAGGAAAACACATTATTACAACTGCTATTGAGCATCATTCGGTTCTTGAAACGATTGAATATCTGGTGGATAAATTTGGCTTTGAAGCGACTTATATCCAACCTAAAAATGGAGAGATTACGGCTCAACAGATAAAAGAAGCCCTTCGAGAAGATACAATACTTGTCTCAACCATGTATGCCAATAATGAAACAGGCTATATGCTTCCAGTCAAAGAAATTGCTGACGTTGTGAAACATCATCCCGCTGCTTATCATGTGGATGCTGTGCAAGTTATAGGCAAATTACCTGTCTATCCTGACGAGCTAGGAATTGACTTTATGAGTGCATCGGCTCATAAATTTCATGGTCCAAAAGGCATCGGCTTCTTGTACTTCAATCATGTAAAATTTGACAAATTTTTACATGGTGGAGATCAAGAGGATAAAAGACGTGCAGGAACTGAGAATTTAGCGGCTATTGCCGGTATGGTTGCGGCTCTAAAAGAGAGCCTCAATTGCTACCAAGAAAACATAGAACATGTTGAAAGTTTGAAACAGCAACTTCTCTCTGAACTTGACGGAATCCATTACTATATAAATAATGATTCACACACACTTCCCTATGTCGTAAATCTTGGCTTTCCAAAGCAGGCTAACGATTTATTGCTCATGCGTTTAGACTTATCTGGAATTTCTATCTCAACTGGCTCTGCTTGTACAGCAGGAGCTATCGAACCCAGTCATGTGCTTAAAGCTTTTTATGGTAGCGACTCAGAACGCTTAAGGGAATCTATTCGCATTAGTTTCTCGGAGCAAAATACTTCAGAAGAAGTTCGACAATTTACTACAACATTAAAAGAAATTTTAGGAGGATAAAATAGATGGCTTTTCAGACCACTATTCACTTAAAAGACTGCCCCTACAGTTACTCTCTTGGAGAAAATGTAAAAAAATTTACTTTGCGTGATAACACATTTGCCGAAACAAAAGTCGGAAATTACGAATTAACACGCTTATTAGAAAATGTTCCCAATAGTGGAGACGGCTTTTTGTTGAAAATCATTATCAATAAAGACCTTTCAGGTGTGAAAATCAATATCACAGACAAATCTGGCCTTCGGTTAGTGAATATTTTTAAATCAGAAGACAATCACATCATTCAAGAAAAGTTTTATTTCTTAATGGATAGCTTGGTAGAACGTGGTATTTTCACTAAACAAGAACAATAAACAAATAGCTTAAAAACTCATTTTTAAATCATCAGTAAAACAATAAAGAGTAGGAAACAAGCCAAAAATCTTTGATTTTCTTGATTTTGTCCTACTCCTTTTCTATTTTTATCAAATAAGTTGATTTTTTCACAAACTTTCTATAAAATAGTCTTTGAAAGGATGTGATTTTGTGAAATCTGAAAATAATACAACCATTCCACGCGCAACTGCTAAAAGGCTCTCTCTGTATTATCGGATTTTCAAACGATTTAATTCCGAAAAAATCGAAAAAGCCAATTCAAAACAAATCGCAGATGCGATCGGGATTGATTCTGCAACTGTCCGTCGAGATTTTTCTTATTTTGGCGAATTAGGTCGTCGTGGATATGGTTACGATGTAAAAAAACTCATGAATTTTTTTGCTGACTTACTTCATGACAATTCCATTACCAATGTGATGTTAGTTGGTATCGGTAACATGGGACATGCTTTGCTCCACTACCGTTTCCACGAACGGAACAAAATGAAGATTGTTATGGCATTTGATACAGATGATCATCCTGAAGTTGGGACTACTACAAATGACGGGATTCCTATTTATGGCATTTCACAAATCAATAACAAATTAAAAGGTGTGGATGTTAAAACAGCTATTTTAACAGTTCCTAGTGCAAAAGCGCAAGAAGTTGCAACTGTTCTTGTGGAGGCTGGTGTAAAAGGTATTCTCAGTTTTTCTCCTGTTCACTTAACCGTTCCAAAAGATGTTGTTGTTCAATATGTTGATTTGACAAGTGAGCTACAAACACTCCTTTATTTTATGAAAAAAGAGCATTAAGTAATTAGAAAGAGCAGACATTTATTTATGAAGAGACCTATTATCGGCATTACTGGAAATGAAAGACCAAACCCTGAAGATGAATTTGCCATCATGAGTTATGCTGCTAAGGGATTTGTAGAGGGCGTAAAAGAAGTTGGTGGAACTCCTATCATATTGCCGATTGGAGATGCAGATATGGCACGGCGCTACATCCAGATGATTGACAAACTTATCCTAACGGGTGGACAAAATGTATCACCACAATTCTATGGCGAAGAAAAAACAATTGACAGTGATGATTACTATTTGGAACGTGATTTGTTTGAATTAGCCTTAATCCATGAAGCTATCCAGCAACAAAAACCAATTTTTACCGTTTGCCGCGGTACGCAATTGTTTAATGTTGCAATGGGCGGAACTCTTTATCAAGATATTGAGCACCATTGGCAAGACAGTTCTGCTGAATATACTACTCAAAAACTAGTCACTAAATCCGGTTCTGTTTTGGAAAAAATTTACGGCGAAGTATCTCATATCAACTCTTTCCATCATCAGAGTATCAAAGATTTAGCAGAAAATGTCGAAGTCATTGCCCGTGATCCGAAAGACAACACCATTGAAGCCATTACAACAACTGATGAAATCGCTTATCTGGGAGTCCAGTGGCATCCAGAATTCTTATTTGAAACACGTCCTAAAGATCGAATGCTGTTTGACTATGTTGTCAATAGACTTTAAATCAAGTCTGTTTCTTCGCGATAACTATAATAATCTTTCTCTGCGACGATGAGATGATCCAGTAAGATGAAGCCCATTAGCTCACACGCTTCTTTTACATGTTTGGTCACTTCATCGTCATTTTTGCTTGGCAGTACAGCTCCTGATGGATGATTGTGCACCAAAATAATGGATGTCGCCATGTGTTTCACAGCATAATGCAGAATTTCTCGTGGTTCTGCAATACTGCGTGACACACTACCAATAAAAATCGTCTGCTGATGAATGATTTTGTTTTGAGTATTCAAATATAAAGCTACAAGGTGTTCCTGCTTCTTATGCCCCAATTCCTGTTGCATTTTTTTCGCTAACTTTTGACTACCTAAAATTTGCTCTTGCGTAATCAATTCTGCCTTACTGACTCGCTGGCCTAATTCAATCATAGCTTGTAATTCAATAGCCTTGATACGACCAATTCCAGAGATTGATTGCAATTCTTGTAGCGTCATATTGCGCAAATCATTCAAACTAGAAATAGTTGATAAAATTCGTTGAGAAACTTGAAAAACAGTTTCTTTTTTATTTCCTGTGCGGATAAGAATGGATAACAATTCTTGATTGCTCAATTGTTCTGCACCTTCTGCAACTAAACGTTCCCTTGGCAACAAAGAATCTTCCTGAAATGAAATACTATACATAAAAAACCTCCTCATATTCTTATTCGGAAAAAGAAGAGGAAAATAAAAAATCTGAGAAATGATTCTCAAATTTTTTAAGTTAGTATCTACATTTCAACAATTTTACCTGTTTCAAAGTAAACAACCCATTCACAGATATTTTTGGCGTAATCACCAATACGTTCTAAGTACGAAATAACTTGGAAGTAATCACGACCTGTAACAATCAAATCTGGATTTGCCTTAATTTCTTGTGTAGCTAAATCGCGAATATCATCAAAATACTGATTGATTTTCTCATCCATAGTTGCTATTTCGTAAGCCTTGTCCACATCGCCATTGAGGTAAAGATCAAGTGCTGCTTCCACAAAATTTTTGACATCGCGTCCCATTTTGCTGATTTCTTCCTCAACAGACTGGATGCGAACTTCTCCTTTCATGCGGATCGTCGCTTGTGCAATGGAAACGGCATGATCCCCCATCCTTTCCACATCACTACTTGCCTTCAAAACTGTAATAACGGTTCGTAAGTCTTGTGAAACTGGCTGCTGCAAAGCAATGATTTCCAGAGATTTTTTCTCCAATTTTACTTCATATTCATTCACTTCTGCGTCTTCTTCAATTACTTCTTTTGCTAATTCGCGGTCGTGGGTCACAAATGCGCGAACTGTGCGATTAATCTGTGACAAAACTTCATTTCCCATTGCATAAAATTGGTTATGGAGTTTTGCTAAGTCTTCTTCAAATTGTACTCTAAGCATAAATTTTCCTTTCCTAAGATCTAAAGAATTTTATACGAAAATCCATCTTTTTACATAATTCTTGTCTACAAGCATATGTGCATTTATATATAAATATATAGAGAAACAGCAGTCTCCAAAACATTGAAGATAGCCACAATATTGTAGTGAGTAATTACAATCTCTATCCAAACTTGCCTGTGATATAATCTTCCGTTTCCTTATGAATCGGACTGAGGAACATCTCTTTCGTGGCATTAAACTCAATCAAATCGCCATTTAGGAAGAAAGCTGTCTTGTCCGAAATACGACTAGCCTGTTGCATTGAGCGGGTCACGAGTAACATTGTATATTGAGCTTTCAGCCCATGAAGTGTTTCTTCAATTTTTCCTGCAGAAATAGGATCAAGTGCTGATGTTGGCTCATCTAAAAGGATGATTTTCGGACTTGTCGCCAAAACACGAGCCACACAGACACGTTGCTGCTGACCACCGGACAAGCCAATCGCTGAATCATTCAAACGATCTTTCACTTCATCCCAAATGGATGCCCCTTTTAATGATGTTTCAACTACTTCATCTAGTATCTCTTTGTCTTTAACGCCATTGATTCGCAAACCGTAAATAACATTTTCATAAATCGTCATTGGAAATGGATTGGGCTGTTGAAAGACCATTCCAATTTCTTTGCGAAGCTCCACCGTATCTGTCCGTGGACTGTAGATATTCTGCCCATTATAAATCACAGTACCTGTCGTTGTCACCTCGGGATTTAAATCACCCATGCGATTAATTGCTTTTAAGAGGGTTGATTTTCCCGACCCAGAAGGACCAATCAAAGCTGTAATCTCATGAGGCAATACATCCAACGATACACTATTAAGAGCTTTCTTTTTGTTATAATAAACCGACAAGTCCTTGATTTGTAAAATAGGTTCTGTCATTTTGATAATCCTTTAATAAATTCTAATTAAGCAGCAATTTTCTTAGCCAAAATGACCAGAAACATAGTCATTTGTAGACTGTAACTTAGCATTTTGGAAAATATTGGCTGTTTCATCATATTCGATTAAATCACCAAGATAGAAGAAACCAGTATAATCGCTCGCACGCGCCGCTTGCTGCATGCTGTGGGTCACGATGATAATCGTATAGTTCTTCTTCAATTCTAACATCGTTTCTTCTAACTGTGCTGTTGCGATTGGATCAAGTGCAGAAGCAGGTTCATCCATTAGAAGTATTTCTGGCTTCACGGAAATGGCTCTGGCAATGCAGAGACGTTGCTGCTGACCGCCTGATAACATCAAAGCAGATTTATGAAGGTCATCCTTTACTTGTTCCCACAGAGCCGCTTGTTTTAGAGATGTTTCTACAATTTCATCTAAGATCTTCTTATCCTTAACACCGGCACGTTCATGCGCAAAGGTGATGTTGCGGTAAACAGATTTGGCAAAAGGATTTGGTCTTTGAAAGACCATTCCGATATGTTTCCGCATTTCATAGACATTGATATCTGGACGGTTAATATCAATTCCTTCATACCAGATCTCACCAGTAACCTTAGCAATGTCAATCGTATCATTCATCCGATTCAAGCTGCGAAGATAGGTTGACTTACCAGAACCTGAAGGCCCGATAAGAGCTGTAATCTTATTTTTCTTAAACTGCATATCAACCCCTTTAATGGATTCGTTTTTACCATAGTAAACATGCAAATTCTTCGTTGATAAAACAACCTCTTTCTCAGGAAAAGTAACGATATGTTTTTCATTCCAGTTATATTCTGTCATTTCTTCTCCTTTTAGGCAGATGTTAATTTCTTATGCAGGTAACTTCCGAGCTTACGAGCTCCAAGGTTAAAGATTAAAATAAAGATAAGAAGTACTGCTGCTGATCCAGCTGACACTTCTACTGCATCAGGAATCGTTCCTTCACTATTGACTTTCCAAATGTGAACAGCCAAAGTTTCAGCCTGACGGAAAACAGAAATTGGGCTAGTTACACTGAAAATATTCCAATTTGACCAGTCAAGTGCTGGGGCAGACTGACCTGCTGTATAGATAAGCGCAGCGGCTTCCCCAAAAATACGCCCAGAAGCTAGGACAATCCCCGTCACAATACTTGGTAACGCTTCTGGAACGACGACATGGACAATCGTTTCCCAGCGAGAGATGCCAAGTGCAAGCCCAGCTTCGCGCTGTGTATGATGCACATGCTGTAAGCTATCTTCGACACTACGTGTCATTTGTGGCAGATTAAATACAGTCAAAGCCAAAGCACCAGAAATGATTGAAAAACCATATTGAAATTGAATAACAAAAATCAAATATCCAAAGAGACCCACAACAACAGAGGGCAGGGATGATAAAATTTCAATACAGGTTCTGACAAAATCTGTTACCGGACCTTTTTTTGCATACTCAGATAAGTAAATCCCTGCTCCCATTGATAGAGGAATGGAAATAATCAAGGTGATAACTAACAGAAACAATGAATTATAGAGCTGAATTCCAATTCCGCCGCCCGCTTGGTAGGAAGACGATTGTCCCGTCAAGAATTTCCACGAAACATGAGGTAAGCCCCTTACTAAAATGTACAAAATCAAGGAAGCAAGAATAGCAACAATGATTCCTGCAATGGTATAGAGGACGCCTGTTGCTAATTTATCCATCTTTTTAGCGTGCATAGTTCTTCTTACCTCTTTCCTTTGTAATCAATTTAATCACAGTATTGAAGGCTAAACTCATCAAAAGCAGAACCAGAGCAAGCGACCACAAGACATTGTTATTAACGGTTCCCATAACGGTATTTCCAATGCCCATTGTTAAAATAGAGGTCAAGGTTGCAGCAGGTGTTGTCAGAGAAGTTGGGATAACCGCTGAATTTCCGACAACCATTTGAATCGCCAAAGCTTCACCAAAGGCACGAGCCATTCCAAAGACAATAGCCGTAAAAATACCTGAGCGAGCTGCTTTTAGCGTCACACGCCAAATCGTTTGCCAACGAGTCGCTCCCATTGCCATACTAGCTTCTCGATAATGCCGCGGTACAGCACGCAGGCTATCTGTTGTCATAAAGGTCACCGTTGGTAAAATCATGACAAAAAGAACAAAAATTCCTGATAAGATTCCAAAACCTGTTCCACCAAAGATACTGCGAACAAAGGGAACAACTACCTGTAATCCAATAAATCCATACACAACCGATGGAATTCCGACTAGAAGTTCAATAGCTGGTTGTAGAATTTTTGAGCCTTTAGGGGAAACCTCCGTCATAAAAACAGCTGCTCCAATTGCAAATGGTGTTGCCAATAAAGCTGATAGGAGAGTTACGAGGAAAGAGCCCAGAATCATTGGTAAAGCACCGAATTCCTTACCGGATGGATTCCACCTTGTTCCAAAAAGAAAACTGAAGATGTTTACTTTATTAACAAAGAAAGTCGAAAGTCCTTTCTCCGCTACAAATAATAAAATCATTGCAACGACAAAAACAATTAAACTCATGCAAAGAAAAGTAATGGTTTTTCCAAATGTTTCTAAACGAGAGTTTTTTGACTTTGTCAGCATTTTTTTTGCTACTTCGTTCATGTTATTCCTAAATTCTTTCTTTTACTTTGAGCTGATAGTTCCGTCAAGACTACGAGTAACCTTCATATCGTTGATAGGAATGTAACCCATTTTACCAACAATATTATTTTGGACTTCTGCTGTCATCATATACTCTAGAAATTTTTTAGCTAATTTGTTAGGTTCTCCCTTAGTATACATGTGCTCATAAGACCAAATAGGCCAGTTGTTCGTTGTCACATTCTTCTTCGTTGGCTTGTAGCCATTCAAGTTTAAACTTTTCACACTCGTGTCCACATAAGAAAAAGCTAAGTAAGAAATGGCACCTGGAGTCTGTGAAACAATTGTTTTGACCATTCCGTTAGAATCCTGCTCCTGCGCCTGCTTGGCTTCTTTGCCATTCATAATAACACTATCAAAAACTGCTCGACTACCAGAACCAACGGCACGGTTGATGATGGTAATTTCCAAATCTTGACCACCAACTTGCTTCCAATTGGTGTATTCTCCGGTAAAAATTTTACATAGCTGCTCTGTGGTTAAGTTGTTTATCTTAATCCCTTTATTTGCTATGATAGCAGTACCTGCAACAGCGACCTGATGATCAACTAAAGCCTTAGCATTGATACCACTTTTTTCTTCTGCAAATAAATCGCTATTTCCAATATCTACTGCACCGGATTGGACTTGTGATAATCCAGTTCCCGATCCTCCACCTTGCACATTTACAATTTTTTTCGGATTTTCCTCGGTGTATCTATCCACAACTGCTTCAACCAACGGTTGTAGAGCTGTTGAGCCAACTGCTGTTATCGCCTCACCGCGGTTAATCCAGGAAGAACAGGCTGAAAGACCAATGCTGCAAATCACGAGAGTGACTGCCCAAAGTATTTTTTTGTGTTTAATCACATGAAACTCCTTTTCAGATGTGAAAGCATTTTCATTCTAAGATTTCCCTAATCTTTTCACATCTAATCTCACTATAGCATATCTTTAGACATTTGGAAAGATTTTTTATTGAAATCTCAGGCCTTTTGGAAAATAATTTTTCAGAATATTTCCAGTCACTTTTGCAAACCCTAAACCATTACCTTGGACAACAACTTGATACCAACCATTTGCAGTGTTCTGATGGAGATTGACTGTCTCCCCAGCAACGTACTTTTTAAACTGCTCTTCATCAATTTCAATTATGTGCTTTACTTCACTTGGTTTTAAAGTCAGTCCCAAAGCAAAACTCGGTTCAAATCGTTTTTTCTTAAAAACACCTAGGTGCAAACCATTTCTGGCAATTTTAAGTTTCGATAGATCTGGAAGACCTGGTGGCAATAGATATAAATGTTCACCAAAAGTCTGTAACTCTCCAGTTAGCTCTATGGCAAGATGTTCTCTTTGAAACTCTTTCCACAACATCTTCTGCTCCGATGTCAAACAGCTTTTTCTTGTCTTTGTCTTTTTAGCTGACTGCTCACCACAAAAACGAAATTTTGCAACAAATTGCCCTTCCCCTTTGAAATGGTGAGGATACATGCGTGCTGTTTCCGAAAACTGAATACCAGCCACCATGCCATTGATTTTTGGAATTTCAACTAATTCAAGTGGATAATTTTCTAACAGCCAGTCAACTATTTTTTCATTTTCTTCTGGTGCCCAAGTACAAGTGGAGTAAATCAACTCACCATTCGTCGCCAACATTTTTATCGTATCTTCCAATATCTCACGTTGAAGCTGTGCACATTGAGCAGGATAAGATTCACTCCAATACTCCATTGCCTCTGGCTGCTTTCTAAACATTCCTTCACCAGAGCAAGGTGCATCTAAGACAATCAAATCAAAATAACCTTGAAAAACTTGGCTTAACCTATCAGCAGATTCATTTATCACCACAACATTTCTCGCTCCAAATCGCTCAATATTTTCTACTAACACTTTAGATCGTTTTGGATTGATTTCATTGGAAACAAGAAGGCCTGTGTTGTTCAAGTATGACAATAGATGAGTGGATTTTCCACCCGGCGCTGCTGCCAAATCAAGTACTTTCATATTCTGTTGTGGCGCTGCAGCTTGGGCAACCATTTGTGCAGCAGGTTCTTGTGAATAGACTAATCCTGTGACATGCTCTATTGATTTTCCAGAAACTTTTCCATAATAACCCCAGTTCGTATTTGGAATAGGATTTGGAAAAGTTTTTTGCTGCTCTTTTAATGGATTGACCCGAAAAGCGGAAACTGGCTCCTCATCGAAAGTTAGAAAAAAAGAGGGAGCCTCCTCTCCCAAAAGATTGTTGTACTTTTCTTCAAATCCTTTTGGAAAATTCATCTAATCCTCTCGCTTTCGATATATGTATTTTTTAATTTCGTCCAATTTCATAGTTGGAATCATCATAATCCCCTGACGGCTTTTAAAATCAGGTTGCTCACCAGCAAATGTCAAAGTAGTATAGCCCAACTTATCGCCCATAATGGAAGCAGCAGCATAATCCCAAGGCCAAATATAGGAAATATAGGTCAACAGTTGACCTGACAAAACCTTACTAAAGCTGATTGCAGCACTTCCGTACACTCGAACTCCTAAAGTTTCTTTCGCCAAATCCGCAATTCCCCAATCATTGCGCTCAAAAATCCCAGCATTTGATGCCATTAAAAATTGATTTAAAGGGCGATCTTGGTAAGGAGGCAATTTCTGCTCATTGCAATAGACATCAAATTGACCACCGCCGTGATACAACTTATCTCCTATCACATCATAAATGATACCAAATTGACCAATTCCATTTTCAAAATAAGCCAGAACAACAGCAAAATCTGCTTTTTGTGCTACAAAGTTATTCGTGCCGTCAATAGGATCAATGACCCAAACATTGCCATCTGAAATAGAATGTCGTAAGCCATTTTCCTCAGCTAAAATGTGATCTGCAGGATAAGCTTCTAAAATCCAGGTTACTAAATTATCTTGAACTTCTTTGTCCATTTGAGTTACCAAATCAGTCGGACTGGACTTGGTCTCAATTTGCAACTGATCATTCAAATGCTCTTTGATATAAGAAGCCGCATTCAGTACAATTTGCTTGGCAAAATTAAATTTCTTTTCCAAGAGAAAACGTTCCTTTCTCCTTTAGTTTTGCAGCTTGAACAACTCGATAGAGAGAATAGCCACTAACTGCTTCAAACTCACGTCCGATACGCTTTTCTTCAGCCTTGCTTGGAACAATTTTTTTGAATTGTTCATAAGATGCCAATATCTTTTCTGCTGCTATTTTCGCTTCATAAGCCTGCTCAACATCATTCAAAAAAGAAAGCACTGAAGCAAGCTCTTCAGTGCTCCACGACATGTCTAGTGGGTAACGATAATTTTTATTCATATTATTCAATCTCAGCTCTCAAAGTTGCATCGCGCAATTCTTGTTTACGATAACCACGAGGCAAAAACGCACGGATTTCGTCTTCGTTAAATCCAATTTGCATTCGCTTGTCTTCCAGAATAATCGGGCGACGTAAAAGACTTGGATTTTCCTCAATTAGACGAAGCAATTCGGAAATTGATAAACTTTCAATATCTAAATTTAATTTTTGAAAAATTTTTGAACGAGTTGAAATAATGTCATCTGTCCCATTCTCCGTCAGAGAAAGGATATGTTGCAATTCTGGTGCAGACAGTGGGCTAGTCATGATATTGTGCTCCTCAAAAGGAACTTCATGATTGGATAGCCATGCACGCGCCTTGCGACAACTTGTACAACTCGGTGATAAAAATAGTGTAACCATGCATTTCTCTTCTTATTATTTGTAACTGTTATCATTATACTAAATTTTATGTAAGATTACTAGGTATTTTTACAAATTTTCTCCTATTTTTTTAGGAAAAATAAGAAGCTTAATACATGATTTAGTGGTTATCATTTTCAGGAATCCAATATCTTGCGATTTCCTCATCTGCTTGCAATTGTTTGACTAGTTCGTCCACATTGTCGAATTTTACCATATCTCGAATTTTATCCAACCAAAAAATACGAATAGTATCACCGTAAATATCTTGTGAAAACTCAAAAATATTGGCTTCAAAACGAAGTTCATCTCCTTCAAAAGTGACATTTTTGCCGACGCTAGCCATCCCGCGATACATCTTTCCATCGTGTTCCACATCAACCACATAGACACCATCGGCTGGTAAAATAACCCGATCTAGCGGAGCAAGATTTGCTGTTGGATAGCCAATCGTTCGCCCTCTTGCATTGCCATGAACGACAATTCCTCTAGTGGATAACGAATAGCCTAACAATTGATTGCTTTCGGCGACATTTCCTGCTAGTACTGTTTCTCGAATGCGAGTTGAACTAACTTTTTCTCCATTGAAATTTACAGAAGGAACTACGATAACTTGTCCGTCAAATAGTTTCTCCAAATCTTCTGCATTGCCTCGATCTGAACCAAAATGGTAATCAAATCCCGCAATGACAACTTTTGCTTTCAAACGCGAGACGTATTTTGTAAAAAATTGTTCAGCCGTATTACGAGCAAACTGGCTGGTGAAATCAATCAAATAAAGGTAGTCTACACCAAGATTTTCCATTTGCTGCAAGCGATCTTCTGGACTAGTCAAATGAAGCATTAAAGAAGGCTGGTAGCGTACAAAGGCCAATTTGGGAGATTCTGGAAATGTCAGCACTGCAATCTTCAAATGCTTTTCTGCTGCCATTTTTCTCGCTTCAGCAAACAAAGCTTGATGTCCTTTATGTAACCCGTCAAAATACCCTAGCACTAATACTGTGTGTTCAATTTGCTGAATGTCTTTTTCATTTTTAATTCTAATCGTTTTCATCATTTATCTATTTTATCACAAAATTTTAAAGAAATACTTTTCTAGGTTTATATTCTTTGTCGCGCTTTTCTAAAATGGCTTGTAATTTCTCTTGATAAAAGCCAGCCACCTGTTCTGCCTTGGTATCTATATGAATAAAGCGTCCAAATCGCACTTCTTCAACCTGCTCTTCCGTAAGGTTTACCTTAGGTAAATCTCCTATGCCAAATTCAATGGGCTGCAAAAATGAAAAGTCTCCTTTATTCACCTTCTCATCAATTTCTGCTAAAGTCAAAGCTTCTTCCAAAGCCATGCCAGCTGCAGAAGTGCGAGTCAGTTGAGACATGTGGGAAGCATATCCTAATTTCGCTCCTAAATCAACTGCCAACGTTCGCACATAAGTCCCCTTGCTGCATTTAACTCGAAAAGGAAAACGTGCCAAGTCACTTTCATAGACAATAGCTCCTGTCCGCTCAAAGTTGTAAATTATCACCTGACGCTTCGGTCGCTCTACTGTCTCTCCAGATCGAGCATACTTATAGAGTTTTCGCCCATTGACCTTGACAGCCGAGTACATAGGCGGCACTTGAGTCTGTTCTCCAACCATACTGGCAATGACTTGATCCACTAATTTTTCATCCAACATTTCCGTCACAGGACTGAAAGCCACCTGTTCTCCACTGGCATCCTCTGTCGTTGTCGAAAAACCTAAAGTAACTTCTCCCTCATAGATTTTGCCTTCATCCTGCATAAATTCTACTAATCGCGTTGCCTTTCCGACTGCAATGGGCAAGACACCCACCACATCTGGGTCCAAAGTACCACCATGACCGATTTTTTTAGTTCCTAAAATTTTGCGCAGCTTAAATACCGCATCATGCGAGGTCATCCCCGCTTCCTTTTTTAAATTAATAATTCCGTTCATTGATTCCTTATTCTGCTAAAAATTCTATTAGTAGTTGATTAAATTTTTTATTTCTTTCAGCCCCACAAGAGCCGTAATGAAGCTGTATTCAAATATCTAGTCAGACTAGAAGCAGTCGTCGGATAGCCTAAATCTTC
Source organism: Streptococcus anginosus (assembly GCF_900636475.1). Lineage (NCBI taxonomy): Bacteria > Bacillati > Bacillota > Bacilli > Lactobacillales > Streptococcaceae > Streptococcus > Streptococcus anginosus. The sequence continues at coordinate 411,364 of NZ_LR134283.1, read as the reverse complement.
ATAGAGGGGGAGCAAGGCTTCTATGTCTTTCAAGATTGCTTGTCGTATCTGCATCGTTTCCTCCTAGTCGTTCTTCAACGCCTCAAACTTAGCTTTCATAGTTGGATTTTTGCGGGTCAGTTTCTTAACGGAGACGTCATCCAGTTTATTGTTGGCGAGGCGCAGTTGATTGTCTGATGTCTGAAGTGCCTGTTTGACTGCTTCCATTCGCTTAATGGCTTTGTCAATTTCTTCGATTGCCTTATTGAAATTCTTAGAAGCTGAATTATAATTTTTAGCAAAGGCTACTTTAAAGGTTTCTAAATCATCTTCAAAGTGGGTAATGTCAATATTTTGCTCCCGAACCAGAGCCAGCTCCTGCTTGTATTTAAGAGAATTGAGCGCAGCATTTCGTAAAAGCCCAATGAGCTGGATAAAAAATTGAGGACGAACCACATACATTTTTTCATACTCATGGCTAACATCAACAATGCCAGTGTTGAAATAATCATTATCTGCTTCTAGCATGCTTACCAATACAGCATACTCGCATTTCTTTTCCCTGCGGTCCTTATCCAATTCTTTGTAAAAATCAGCGTTTTTATGCTTCTTCTCCGTACCGTCCGCTTCATTTTTCATTTCAAACATGATAGAAATGATTTCTACTCCGTTTTCATCACACTCACGGAAAATGAAATCCCCTTTGGATCCTCGTGCAGAAACCTGATTATCCTTCTCAAAGTAAGCATTTGGAAAGGCAAAACTGCGAACCTTGTTAAATTCGCTTTCAGCGTAGTGTTCTAAGCTCTCTCCAATCGCCTTAGTAGACTGTTGTGCTTTAAAGTTCTTGTAAAATTCTACTTGCTCATTGGCCGTCTTAAGTTGTGCTTCATAATTTTGTTTAACAGATGCAAGGGATAATTCATTTTCTTTCTCTTGCAACAAAAGCTGGTTTTGGATTTGGTCGCGTTCTTTTTCAATATTTGTCAGCGAAGCTTGCAGTTCATTTTGGTGTTCCAGTCGAAGACGGTCTAGTTGGGCTTGTAGCTCTACCAATTCTTTTTCTTTATCCGATAGTTTTCCAGACAAAGCCTGCTCTGTATTCTTTTTGATTAGCTCTTTTTGGGATTCAAAATTGGAAATAGTCGCCTTGAGTTCCTGGATTTCAGATTCTTTCTGACTTAAGACCTGCTGTTGCTCATTCTGTGCTTTTTGTTTTTCTAAAGCTAACGCCTGCTCAATTCGAGCATGGATTTCCTTGTCAAATTCTGTCGTCCGCACCTGAGCCAGAAGCTCGCTGTACTGACTTTCGTTGACTGTAAAGACTTCCCCGCAGTTGGGACATTTGATTTCGTTCATGGATACCTCTTCATTGATCGTTCTTTATAACATCTTATTATACCATTTCTTATGGTTATTTTAAATCAACAGCTTAAATATAAAAAGACCGTTGCATATTTGAACAACGATCTTTTTTTAAATTAAGTCTCTATCCGCCAACTGGCAGCACTGCGTCTTTCCTGAATAAATCTACTGTACAAGCCTTTTTTGGCAAGCAGCTCTCGGTGTTTTCCTTGCTCAACAATGCGTCCTTTATCAAGAACAACAATTTGATCGGCACGTTCTACCGTTTTTAGTCGATGAGCAATCATAATAATAGTCTTATCCTTTGTCAAAGAATGAATAGCCTGCATGAGTGCTTCTTCATTTTCAGGGTCGACATTAGCTGTTGCTTCGTCCAAAATGATAATTGGAGCGTCCTTGATAATGGCACGAGCAATGGAAATCCGCTGCCGTTCTCCACCAGAGAGACTGGCTCCGCCTTCACCAATCTTAGTCTGATACCCCTCTGGCAAAGACAGGATAAAGTCATGACAAGCAGCCTTTTTCGCAGCAGCGACAACTTCTTCATGACTGGCATCTGGCTTTCCAAATTTAATGTTATTTTCAATGGTACCTTCAAACAGATAGACCGTTTGAAAAACAAAACTGAAATTACGAATAAGGCTGTCATAGCTGTATTCTTTTACATCATGACCATCTAAGCTGATGCTGCCATTTTCTATATCCCAAAAACGAGCAATGAGATTGCAAAGAGTTGTCTTTCCAGAGCCAGAGGGTCCCACAAGAGCTGTCGTCGTCTTTTCTGGAATATCCAACGATACATCATCAATAATTTTCTTACTCTCATAGGAAAAATTGACATGATTCAGCTTGATATTGCTGGTTTTTGACTGCAAATCTTTTCCGCTAATATCCATTGGTTTAATCGACAAAACTTTATTGACCATATCAACTGACAAATCAACAATTCGAAGAAGAGAAGAAAAGCTACCAACTCCATCCAGACTTTCATAAATCATGAAAGCACTGATGAGCATCATGATACAAATCAAAAGGTTCATACTGCCTTTTAGGTAAAAGTAAATAGAGAACGCTCCCATAATCGTTCCAGTCAGCTTGGTAATTATCCCTTGCAGGGCGATATAAGGCGAGGTAACCCAAGTCAACTTTGTATCTAAATGCCTTTTATTCTCAATAGCATGCGATAGCTTTTTAGCAGATGATTGAACAATATTATAGTTCTTTACTTCCGCAATCCCTTGACTGTATTCCAGTACAATTGCTACCAAATCTGTATCAGCTTGTTGTTTAGCTTCTGATACATTCCCAGCTTGCCAACGCATCAATCCATTTGGCAAGAGAAACAGTATCAATCCTGCCAACAAGATTAAACCAATTCGCCAATCGTAGATAAATACAAAAACCGTAATAGTTCCTGCCGTTAGGAATCCTTCCAACGTCATCATAACAACCCGAGTAGCAACATCTGCTAGACTTTCAAGTGTATTGGTTGTAACGCTGGTAATTTGTCCCAGACTATTTTGATTAAAATACCCCATTGGCAGGTAGCGCATGTGTTCAGCAATTTCAATCCGCTTATGAGTACATGTATGATAGCCCGCTTCTGTCTGCAACATCGTAACTTTCAGGCTAATCAAAATATTAAGAATAACAGACAAGAGCATCATTCCAAGAGAGAGCCCTACAGTCTGCATAGAAACATCATTGTTAATGATAGCCATAACAACCAACCCAATAGCTGGAATCCGAAAAGCAACGATAAAGGCTTTTAAAACCCCTAAACAAACAGAAGTATAGAATTTTTTACGATCTTCTTCCGTACAAAAATCAAAGAATTTTTTCAATGTACTAAGCATCTGCCAATCCTCCTTCCGTCATTTTATCGCTATCTTTTACTGCTATATGAGCTTGCCACATAGAAGCATAAAGCGGACAAGTCTTCTGCAAATCTGCATGTTTTCCTTTTGCCTCAATACGTCCGTCATTAACTACGACAATCTGATCTGCACTTGCAATCGTTGAAAGACGGTGAGCAATGACCAGAAGCGTACGACCTTCTATCAAACGAGCTAAACTAGACTGAATGAGAGCTTCATTTTCAGGATCGGTATAAGCCGTTGCCTCATCCAAAATAATGACTGGTGCGTTTTTCAGCATAGCTCGTGCAATTGCAATCCGTTGTCGTTCTCCACCAGATAAATGATTACCACCAGTTCCAACACGGGTCTCAAAACCATTTTCTAAATTACTAATAAAATCATAGCAGCCGCACTTGCGAGCAATGTCAATCACGTCTTCGTCTGAAGCAGCGGAATTACCCATACGAATATTTTCCATAATCGTTTCATCAAAAAGGTAATTATCCTGTGTGACATAAGCAATCTGACGACTGTAATAATCAAGAGGTAGGTTTCGAAGATCTACGCCACCAAAGGTAATACTACCAGAATTGACATCCCAGAAAGAAGCTATAAGTTTAGCAATCGTAGATTTCCCTGAGCCAGAAGGGCCGACAAGAGCAGTTACTGTATCAGGCTCAATCGTTAAGGAAATACTATGCAATACTTCTTCCTTATCTGAATAACCAAAGCTAACATCTGTCATTTGAAGTTCTGTTCCTTTTGGAATGTCCGTTAATTCTGTCGGACGAGGCAAATCAGGTTTTTCCAAAATAGCAATCACTTCACCAAAGATTGTCGCAATTTTCCGTAAATCATCCATATAGGAAGCCACTAAAATAAACGGCGTCAAAAGGCTAAGAGACAGAATGATTAGTAAAATAAAGTTACTAGCTGTTAGGCTACCTTGAAGGTAAAAGAGAGTTCCAAAAGGGAGTAAGAAAAGCAAACCAGACGGCAAGAAAGCTGTAACAATGCCCATTTCAACTACGCATTTACGCATCCATTCAATAAAGCAATCAGCTCCTTCTTTGGCAGCCCTGACAAATTTATCGTAAGAAAATTTCTCTTTTCCAAAAACCTTGATGACTTCAATCCCATTGATGTATTCTACTGCTGTATCATTGAGTTTCTTTGTTTTCTCGACTGTATTTTCAAAATCACCTTCGCTCTTGCGTAGCATATTCCCATAAGCTAAGATAACAATCGGGATTGTCAGAAGCGAAAGCATGGTTAGGCGCCAATCAATCACTAACATGGCAATTAAGATAATAAAGGGACCAAATAGCCCAGATGTAAACTCAGGAATTAAGTGTGCCAAAGTTACTTCTGTGGCATCCACTCGCTCAACAATGATATTTTTGTAAGTTCCAGAAGATTGATTTAAAACCGTTCCCAGAGGCAATTTTGCCAATTTCTCTGTCAGATGATAGCGCATTTCTGCTAAAATCTTAAAAGTTGCTGTGTGAGATAAGAGCGTCGAAACCCCATGAAAACCCCAATGCGCAATCCATGCCAGTCCTATCCAAATGGACTGAAGGACATAAAAATTCCAATCTCGATTGCCTTGTAAGAGCTGATTGATGATATTTCCTACAAAAAAATAAGGCAAAAATCCGTATAAAACAGATAAAAAGGCAAAAACAAGACTAACAATAAAATAAAATTTATGAAGAGAGACAAATTCCAGTATCCAAGATACAACCGACTTTTTCTTCATACAAATCCCTTCTTTCTCCTAAAAAACGAATAAAGAACCCTAGTCAAACAATTCATGATATGCTGACACTGCTGTTATTTAATTTATACTTATATTATAAATTCTGACAATTCTAATGTCAAACAAAAATAAAAAAGTGAGACAGAAATCAGTAGTTTCGTAGAAACTTGATTTCATCGTCCCACCTCCGCATAGCTCGAAAGGTTTGGGGAACCTTTCGAGCTTGGAATGAAGCTTGACGTCAAAAGAGCTGTAAAACTTGATTTATCAACATATTTGAGTCCACTCAGCAGTGATTGATTAGGCACTTTAGTGCCAATCAATTGTGCATAGGAAACTCTACATTGACGAAAGTCAATAGAGCTTCTCCAAACTACTGCGTCTTATAATTTTGACTATATAAACAAAGGAGGCTGAGCACTTTTGCCCCAACTTCATTGTAGCTTGAAAAAATAGACACTGCTATCAGTTTTTATATTTTTGTGCCATACGTTCAATCATTTCTGTTATTTGCTCACGAATCTTTGTTGGCTCCAGCACTTCCACATTGTCTCCAAAAGAAAAAATATAGCAGTACAGACTATAGTCATTCGGAATTTCTATCTCTGCGTACAAGTTTCCTTGCTCATCTTCTTTGACTGGACAATCCAGTTCATCATATACTCTAAAAGCAACTTTTTTATTAAATTTCAGCTTGACTCGTACGACCTCTTCTAATCGCGCTTCTTTTCCCAAGCTAACATTGTCAAAGTTATCTGCAAAATGTTGTGGTAAAAGCTTTAGCTGGCTTATGCGAGAAAGTTTAAAATAACGAAAATCATTTCGGACTAAGCAAAATGCATAAAGATACCAGGATTGTCCTTTAAAAAGCAGGCGGACTGGTTTTGCTTGACGCTGGGTGCACTCTTCTTTGTTGCTAACATACGAAAAGGAAATCACTTGCTTTCTGATGATTGCATTTTTCAAATTCTGAAATAGCTCTTCATATTTCTTGCTATTGGACCAGCTGGTAAAATCTACTTCTATCCAGTTTGGTTGGTTCAATTTAAATAAAGCCGATAGTTTGGTCAAAAGCTCGTTTTCATGCAGAAGACCCGTAACCCCTAATCCTTGTAAAGCAACCAACAGTTGCTCTTTTTCCGATTGATTAAGCAAAGAACTATTTAGGACAAAATCCTCCGTCAGTCGAATGCCTCCGTCTCTGCCTTGTGTCGTGTAAATTGGAATACCTGCGCTGCTAAGTCGGTCAACATCTCGATAAATCGTTCTAACAGATACTTCAAATTGTTCTGCCAGCTCCTTCGCTGTAACGTTATCCCTTTCTAAAAGAACATACACTATTCTAAATAATCTACTCTCTGTCATAGACCGTGCCTTTCCATGAACACCTTATCTCAATTTCTCTAAAATCTTTTGAAAAGTCTCTTGATTGCTCTGCCAGTATAATATATCAGGCACCTTTTTAACTTCTGTCCACATAAAATCAATGTGCTCATCAGAAATACGAATATCTTTTTGCTTTGTTTCCACAAGAAAAAGTGTTTTAAAAATGGTCAAGTCTTCATCAATAACAACTGTGTGATGACCGACTTGCAACAGTTTTGTTAGCTCGATTTCCAGTCCAGTTTCTTCAAAAATCTCACGAATACAAGCTATTTCAGAACTTTCACCATTTTCAATGCCACCAGTAATCGGTTGCCAGAAAGAAAGTTGTTCAGTTTTAACTTTTAAGAGCAAAATTTCCTTAGCAATCGGGTTATAAATCCAGGCTTCAATGGAATATTTCATCGCAGTAGTCCCTTAGATTTCACTTTTTCTCAATTGGTGCAACACTTGCCAACAGTTTCTTTAATCCAACCTCTGGGAAATTGATTTTCAATTCTTGGCTACTATCGCTGCCTGACACTTCCAATACCGTTCCGTCTCCCCATTTTTTATGGTGAGCAATATCACCGATAGCCCAATCAATAGTCGGCTGATTAGCAGCTACATTCTTACCAAATGGCAACTGGCTAGAGGAAATGCTGCTCGGTGCAGCTTGCCGCTTGCGTTCTTGTAATGCTTGAGCGAGACTCATTCCTTGACCAAACTGAACAGCTTTGCCATTCACATAGGAAGCTTTAAAGGATGTATTAGCAGGTCGAGCCAAGCCTTGATAATCTAGCAAGCTTGAGCTAATTTCATTGAGAAAACGAGTTGGACGATTGTAGTTGGTTTTTCCGTATAGTAGGCGCGAGTTTGCATTGGTTAGGAACAAGACTTTTTCAGCACGAGTAATTCCAACATAAGCCAATCGACGCTCTTCCTCTAGCTCGTCTTCATCTTCAGCCGCGCGACTAAGTGGGAAGACATTTTCTTCCATACCGATAATGAAAACCACTGGAAATTCTAACCCCTTGGCAGCATGCAGTGTCATAAGTGTCACTTCCGAACTTTCCTGATCACCATCATCTGTATCCGCAATCAAAGCCAAATCATTGAGAAAACGGCTAAGTCTGTCTAAACCAGTCTCTTCAGTATCATTTTCTGAATCTTCGTCAAAATTCTTAGTAACAGAAAGAAATTCTTCGATATTTTCAATCCGAGCCTGACTTTCCAGCGTAGCTTGAGCTACTAATTGCTCGGTGTAACCAGTCCTTTCAAGCACCAGCTCTACCAATTCTGTCACGGTCAATTCGTCCAATTGCTCGCGCAGATTCAAAATGAGATTGGCAAAGTCAAAAACAGCCTGAGCAGCTTTCCCCTTAACAAGTGAGAGCATAATCTGCGAAGAAGCATCCAAAAGAGACATCTCTTGACCAGCTGCAAAATTACGAATTTTCTCCACTGTACCCGGTCCGACTCCCCGCTTGGGCTCATTGACCACGCGCTCAAAACTAATGTTGTCGCTAGTGTTAGCAATAAGATTGAGATAGCTGATGACATCCCGAATTTCCTTACGGCTATAAAACTTAGTCCCCCCCACCATGGTGTAAGGAATATTAGCTTTGAGGAGAGCTTCCTCAATATTCCGAGATTGGGCGTTGGTTCGGTAAAGAACAGCAAAATCCCGATAGACATAGTCAGATGTGCTAGATAGTTCATCAATGGTTTTAGCTACAAAGAGAGCTTCGTCTTGCTCATCATTAGCCCGATAATAAACAATATCTTCACCATCAGCATTTTGTGTCCAGAGATTCTTTGGACGGCGGTTGCGGTTGTTTTTGATCACATCATTAGCAGCTTGCAGAATGGTCTTAGTTGAGCGATAATTTTCTTCCAAAAGAACAACTTTAGCTTCAGGATAATCCTTTTCAAAATCCAAGATATTTTGCATATCAGCACCTCGCCAGCCATAAATAGACTGGTCGGCATCACCAACTACACAGATATTTTTAAAGCGTGAAGCCAACAGTTTAACTAGTTGGTACTGAGCGTGGTTCGTATCTTGATACTCGTCCACATGGATGTATTGATAGCGCTGCTGGTAATAAGTCAACACATCTGGATTTTTATCAAAAAGGCGCAAGGTCAGCATGATTAAGTCATCAAAGTCCATCGCTTCTGACTGACGGAGTTCTTTTTGGTACATCTCATAGCACTTCGCCACAATCTCTGTATACATGTCTCCTGCTAAAGCTGCATAGGCCACTTCATCAATCAAATCATTTTTCGCATTGGAAATAGTACCTAGAATAGTCCGTTCATTCCACTTTTTAGGATCTAAATTGAGTGTTTTGAGAATACGCTTCATCAAAGTTCGCTGCTCGCCAGGATCGACAATCGTAAAATTACGATTATAGCCGATATGGTCAGCTTCCCTACGCAAAATCCGCACGCACATCGAGTGAAAAGTCGCAATCAAGCAATCTTCTGTTGCTGGATTTAAGGAAAATGCCCGCTCCTTCATTTCTCGAGCAGCCTTATTGGTAAAGGTGATCGCCAAGATATTCCAAGGATTGACTAACTTTTCATCAATCAAATAGGCAATACGGTGGGTTAAAACACGTGTTTTTCCAGACCCAGCTCCTGCCATAATCAGCAAAGGTCCTTCTGTTGTTTGAACCGCCTCCGCCTGACGGTCATTCATACCAGTTAATAAGGGATTCATCTTTTTTCCTCTTTCAAAGTCAATGACTCTATTATAACAAAAATCACTCATAAGCTAAACTAGAAAAGAAAATCTTTACTTTATTTCTTCCCCATAAACGTTTGAAAAAACAATAAAAAAGCGTTATAATAAACATTCTGAAAGGAAAACGCATGAATAATCCAGCAAAGAATCTTAAACTCGCAGAGCGCGGTGCTATCTTAGCCATTCTAGCCTATATCGTTTTATCCATTGCTAAAATCATTGCCGGATCTGTCTTACAGTCCTCTAGTTTGACAGCCGACGGTTTTAACAATGTTTCAGATATTGTGGCTAATATTGCCGTTTTGATAGGGCTTCGTATGGCACGCAAACCGGCTGACACGGATCACAAATTTGGTCACTGGAAAATTGAAGATTTAGCCAGCCTTATCACTTCTCTTATCATGTTTTTTGTCGGATTTGATGTTTTGATTGATACCGTTCAAAAAATTATTTCTCGCCAAGAAACGACTATCGATCCCTTAGGCGCCATCGTCGGGATTATTTCCGCCTTAGTCATGACAGGAGTGTATTTTTACAATAAAGTTTTAGCAAAAAAAGCACAGTCTAAAGCACTCGACGCAGCTGCCAAAGACAATTTATCTGATGCTATTACTTCGCTTGGCACAACCATTGCAATCATCGCAAGCGCTTTAAATTTCCCGATTGTGGATAAACTGGTTGCCATCATTATTACATTTTTCATTCTTAAAACAGCTTACGAAATTTTCATGGAATCTTCTTTTAGTTTATCAGACGGTTTTGATGAAAATCTTTTAAAAGAATACAAAGAAGCCATTTTAGAAATTCCCAAAATTTCCCGTGTTAAATCTCAAAGAGGGCGGACTTACGGTAGCAACATCTACCTTGACCTCATTTTAGAAATGAATCCCGACTTGTCTGTCTATGAAAGCCACGAAATTGCCGATCAGGTTGAAAATATGCTCAAAGAGCGCTTTGGTGTCTTTGATATTGACATCCACATTGAGCCTGCTCCTATCCCCGAAGATGAAATATTGGACAATGTTTATCGAAAGCTCTTTATGAGAGAGCAATTGGTTGAGCAGGGAAGCCAATTAGAGGATTTACTAGCGCCTGAATTTGTTTACATTTCTCAGGATGGCTACCAAATGAACAAAGAGGAATTTCAAATCGAAAAAGGAAAACAATCTCCTATCAAAAATTTTCAATTAACTTCTATCAGCCAAAAAACCAAATTAATTTGTTACGAAGAAGACGGGATTATTCATACCAGCCTTTGGCGTCGTCACGAAACGTGGCAAAATATTTTCCACCAAGAAACACGAAAAAACGAGAGTGAACAACAGTCGTAATCCCATAGAAATTGACTTTCCTATCTCACTCCCACAAGGCTAACAAGGAGTTTTGCTATAAAAAACAAGGCTGAGATAAAAATATTCTCAGCCTATAATTTTTAGGAATTTATCAGTAAAGCAAACTAATTTGGTCCTCATTTCTCACAATCAATAAATCATCAAACCCAAAGCCCTCACTAAGATGACACTCCTAGTGAAAACTTTGGGTTTTGTCTTTACTTCTTCTGTGGGGGCTGATGCAACAATCAGATGTTCTCTCATTTTTTGACTTCATCTGTCGCAATATCCTCACCAAACCATTTATTTGCTATTTTTTGAAATTGACCTGTTTGATATAATTTTTTGAATGCTTGGTTTATGTTTTCAACGAGCTGCTTATCCGTTTTTCTAGCACCAACCGCAAATGATTCGCTATCAAATCCGGCTGGGAAAACATAATAATCCGGCAAAATCCCCTCTTCTTTTAAATAATAATTAGCATAAACTCGGTCAATCAACAATCCATCAATCCGGCTATTTTGCAAATCAATCAACGCCTCTGTAAAACTTTGATATTGAGCAGCTTTATGATTTTTAACCAGATTCTTCAAAAGCTCCGGATGAGCCTCAAACTCATCGTAACCCGAAGAACCTGTCTGAGCGCCAAGAATTTTATCCTTCATGTCAGCTGTTTTTGCAATATTAGATGACTTTTTAGCAACTAATACCTGCTCATTTTTCATATAAGGAATGGTGAACTGTACTTTCTTCCGCCGCTCATTGGTTGCCGAATACCCATTCCAGATAAGATCAATCGTTCCATTTGTGAGCTCCGTTTCTTTCATATCCCAATCAATCGGCTGCCAATTCACTTTTATCCCATATTCTTTAAAAACAGCATTTGCCAAGTCAATATCAAAACCAACATATTGACCATTTTTTTGTTCAAATCCCATAGGAACAAATGTATTGTCAAAACCAATAGTAATGCTCTTTTTTTGTTGGTATTTTGACCAATTATCTACTTTAGGGTTGCTAACATTGCTACAAGCTGTAAGGAGCAAAAAAAGAATCAAACCACAGAGCATAAGAACATAACGTTTTATCTTCATATTTTCCTCCTACTTAGGCTGCACTTTGAGAATCGTATCTGCAATATTTTCTGCAAACTGCAAATCATGGGTCACCACAATTTGCATCATTCCTAGCTCACGATTCTGAAGAATCAACTTTTCAACTTCAAGACGCAATTCCGGATCCAATGCGGAAGTTGGCTCATCATAACCGATAATTTCTGGGTCAATCATCATCGCACGAGCTAATGCTACACGCTGTTTTTGACCACCTGATAAAGAATAAGGATACGCTTTTGCATATTCTGCTAGTCCCAATCGGGTCAACAAGCTAATTGCTTTCTTTTCTGCGTCCTCTTTTGTAAAATTTTTTGTTTTAATGGGTGATAAAGTTAAATTCTCCAGAACCGTTAAATGTGGAAATAGCTGAAAATCTTGAAACACAAATCCCAATAAATTACGTTTTTCAAGTTCATCCAAGGGAAGCTCTTCGCCATTGTAAATAATGTCACCCGAATCAATTGTTTCCAAGCCAGCTAACATCCGCAATAATGTCGTTTTCCCGCCGCCAGACGGTCCTACAATGGCAAGGATTTGCTTTTCTGGCACCTTTAAATTCAAGTCGGAAATAATTTGCTTTTCGCCAAAACGTTTGCTAATATTCTTTAATTCTAACATAAGCGCCTCCTACTTATAGTAACTATATCTCTTTTCAACTTGCTTCGATACAATCGTCACAAGACCAATCAAGACAAGGTAAATAGCCCCTGCTATAAACATCGGTGCTAAACTCGCATCACGATTGGCTGCAGTCCGACTAGCCAAGATTAAATCGGAAACACCAAGCGCATAAACAAGGGATGTATCTTTTACCAACGTCATCACTTCATTAAAGACACTCGGAAGCACCACTTTGACAACTTGCGGTAAAATAATAAACCGTATCGTTTGAAATGGTGTAAACTTCAAAACCTTAGCCGCCTCATATTGTCCTGCTGGAATAGATAAAATCCCACCACGGAAAATTTCGGCGAAATAAGCAGCATAATTTAGCGTGAATGCTATGATAGCTGCTGGAAGCCGATCCAAACGTACACCAATACTTGGCAACACATAATAAATAAAAATTAGTTGTAACAAGAGAGGTGTACCGCGCATAATCCAAATATAAATATTTATAAGCCAATGAAGCAGCTTAAAGTGGATTTGCATTAAAAAGGAAATCACAATTCCAAGTGGTATGGATAAAACTAAGACTAAAACAAATACTTGCAAAGTCACCAATGCGCTATTTAATAAGCTTGGCAAAACTTCAAAAATATAGTTCATGCGTACACCTCCTAAATAAATATTTATCATTATATCAAAAATTTTTATATATTCAACATCTTTTTGAAAATATATCCATGAATTTTTACTAAATATCGCAAAAACTTCATTTTCCAAAGAATAAAAAAACAAAATAGTTGAACTACTTTGTTTTAATAAATCCAAATTGATTAAGCGGGAGTACTCTAAATGAGATGACTCCTTTAATTTGTTTCTCTGTAATCAAGCCGAACTTCCGACTATCTTCCATATCTTGTCGATTATCATTCAGAATCAGATACGACTGCGCTGGAATTTTATTTGCATTCGATTTAGTTAATGTCCGAATGGTGAAATCATGAGTGAAATAACCCGTACTAGTAGCTTTTGCTAAGTACTCTTCCTTAGCCTTCGTTAAATAATCTTCTGACTTGATTTTATTATTTAAGTAAAGAACATCATCCATATAAACAACGGAGTCATTTTCTAGACCAATGACACGTCCGACATGCTCTTTTCTCTTCACCTCGTACAAGACAAAATCATCTCTTTTGATTGCTTCATTTTTATTGGCAATAACAACATCTTTATCTTGCAAAAAATGATTCGCATCTTTTGCAGTAATCCTGTATGGTGTAAAAATAAAAATTCGCAAACAAGCAATGATTATCACAACAATAGATAAAAAAATAACATTCCTAATTAAATCTCTTTTAACCATAGTCTCTCCTCTTCTTCTACTCATTATATCATGTTTTCAGAAAATAAACAAAGGTAGGAAAGTCAACTCTTATCTCTGCTCCCATTTACAACTAAAAAGCCTATCAATCAGATAATCGTTGGATTGATAGGCTAGTTTTCTGAATGAAATAGATTAACGGACTGTACGGATACGCATCGTATTTGTTCCACCAGTTCCGACCGGAACACCAGCTACAATCACAATATTGTCGCCAGATTCTACAAGACCACTTTCAAGAGCAACTTTTTCAGCAACTTCAAACATATCATCAGTAGATGCAGGTTTTTCAGTTACTACTGGAATAACACCCCAGTTCAACATCAATGAACGTTGTGTCAATTCATCAAATGTAATTGCCAAGATGTCAGCATCTGGACGATATTTAGAAATCAAACGAGCTGTATTTCCTGATTCAGTCATTGTTACAACCAATTTGATGTCCATTGAGTTTGTAGCATCTTTAACAGCTGAAGCCACAACTTCTGTCTTAGAACTACGTGCGTAATCAACTGATGACAAGCGTCCATACTCGTTCAATAGAGTTTGAGCGTTTTTATCAATTGTAGCCATTGTTGTTACAGATTCAAGTGGGTATTTACCATTTGCAGATTCACCTGAAAGCATTGTTGCATCTGTTCCGTCAATAACAGCGTTAAATACGTCTGATACTTCTGAACGAGTCGCACGTGGTTTTTCAGTCATTGTTTCAAGCATGTTTGTTGCTGTGATCGCAATTTTACCAGCTGCATTGACTTTTGTGATAATCATTTTTTGGTAAACTGGAACCATTTCAAATGGTACTTCAATACCCATATCACCACGAGCAATCATGATACCGTCCGCTACTTCAAGGATTTCATCCAAGTTTTCGATACCTTGTTGGTTTTCGATTTTAGCGAACAATTTCACATGTCCATTACCAGTTTCTTCACAGATTGCACGAACTTCGTTGACGTCTTTTGCAGTACGTACGAATGAAATAGCGATAAAGTTGATTCCTTGTTCAAGACCAAAACGAATATCGTCATTGTCACGTTCAGCAAGTGCTGGGAAAGGAATTTTTGTATTTGGAATATTAACACCTTTTTGTTTAGCGATAATACCGTCGTTTTCAACTTCTACTTCAAATTCACGTGTAACAGGATCTTTTGCAATAACGCGAAGACCAAGTTTACCGTCATCAACAAGAACTTGTTTTCCAACTTCAACATCGTCATAGATATCAAGTGCACCAGCAACATTCAATGCGATAACTTCACGAGTTGATTTGATACCTTGTTTAGTTGCAACACGGATTTTTTCACCTGTTTTGTAAGAATATTCTTTAGCATCGCCTTCAAATAATTCTGTACGGATTTCAGGACCTTTGGTATCAAGAAGATAACCAACTTTTTGACCAGCAATTTCTTCAGCACGATGAACAGTAGCCATACGGTCACCTTGCTCTGCGTGGTCACCATGTGAGAAGTTGAAACGGAAAGTATTAGCTCCAGCTTCGATCAATTTAGCGATATTTTGCGCTGATGCTTCAACGTCAAGCTTTTCACCCCAATATCCGTCTTCACCGAATCTTTTACCACCACGGATTTCTACCGCAGGACCTAAAGTTGCAACGATTTTTACACGTTTATTCATGATATATGAAAACTCCTTTTTATTTAAATGGTCTTTATGACCAGAATAACAAATTAAAATTACATTGAAATACTACGGTTTAATTTAGCGAGATCAAGATCAGCTTTGTGTGGATTATTAACAATAATCTTACCGTCTTCTGTTAAACTAAACAAAGCACCTTCTTCTGCTGTACCGAGAATTGGATTTTCAACCATTTGTTCGTTTCGAATACCAACCGCAACACCACCAATACCTTTTTTAAGAAGGCTAACGGCATGAGCACCCATACGTGAAGCAAGAACACGGTCACGTGCAGTTGGTGAGCCACCACGTTGAATATGTCCAAGTTCCGTCACACGAAGATCGCTCACATCACCAGCTTCTTTCAACTTCTTACCAAATTCATCGGCCGACATAACACCCTCTGCCAGAACGATAATGTTATGCTTCTTTCCTTCTTCATAGCCACGTTTAATGCTAGCGACGATATCCTCAATCTTAAAGTCTTCTTCGGGAACGATGATTTCATCAGCTCCTGTAGCAATACCAGCCCAGAGAGCAATGTCTCCAGCATTGCGTCCCATGACTTCAACAACAAAAGTACGACGGTGACTAGATGATGTGTCACGAATCTTATCAATGGCGTCCATTGCAGTTGTTACAGCAGTATCAAAGCCGATTGTGAAGTCTGTACCAACAATATCATTGTCAATCGTGCCAGGAAGTCCGACAGCTGGGAAACCATGTTCTGTCAAACGCATAGCACCATGGTAAGAACCATCACCACCGATAACTACGACTCCTTCAATACCATGTTTTTTAAGTTGCTCAATCCCTTTTAATTGTCCTTCTAATTGGGCAAATTCTGGATAACGAGCTGAGTGAAGGAAAGTACCACCACGTGAAATAATATCTCCAACTGATGCAGCATCAAGCGGATAAATTTCACCAGCAACCATACCGGCATAGCCGTCATAGATACCGTAAACTTCCATTCCTTCTGAAATTGCTTTACGAACAACTGCACGGATAGCAGCGTTCATACCAGGGGCATCACCACCACTAGTCAAAACAGCAATACGTTTCATTCGTTTGCGCTCCTTTTTCTTTTTACATTCACCCTTGATTATACCACAATCAAAATCAAAATTCCTCTTTTTTCCTAACTTTTTATTGATAAATCGTTTTCATGGTTATTTTTTTCAATTCTTCTTGTAATTTCTCTGATTTTTGAACACGATATTGAGTAATTGCTACTGTTTTTCTTTCTTTTTCATATCGAAGAACAACCGGGATATCTCCTCGAAATTGTCGTAAAATAGCGGATATTGCTGCATCGCTTTTATGATCTTCTACTTGTATCCAAAAACGTTCTGTAACAGCTTCCTGCAAATCATTTAAAATCAGCTGCAAACGCTCCTCGCGTTTTTGAACCCGACCATTCAGATAATAAAAGCCTTTTTCATGCAAACCTTTGCTGAACTGTTTAAAAGCATCTGGAAAGACTGTTACCTCCATTTTTCTTTTAGCATCACTCACTTGTAAGAAGGCCATATTTTCACCCGTTTTGGTACGGATAACACGAATGGACAAAATCTCTACTAAAATCGTTGCATGATTGTTTTCAACCAAGTCTTGAATAGGGGTAAAGGCTTGAGTAGCAGATTTTGCAAGTTTTACCAAGGGATGCTCGCTCAAACCGACACCGATAATTTCTTTTTCTAACTCAAATTTTTCTGCTTCTGTATAATCCTCTGCTTCTGTCCAGCTATAATTTGTATCTGCAAAAAGACTGCCCAGCTCATCTGCAAAGACAAATAAGTTCGGAAGATTTTGTAGGATTTTTTGGCGATTCTTTTCAAATACATCAAACAAACCGACTTGTACCAAAGGGGTTATCAACTGAATCTTATGATATTGCGTTGGCAACTTCATAATAAAATCTTCCACATTTGTAAATGGGCGGTTTTCAATAATCCAATAAGCAAAATCTCGTGGCAAACCTTTGATATTTTTCAGTCCTAAATAAATCTGCTTATCTTGAAACTTATCTCTATAAGGAATGTTATTGATATTTAAAGAAGCAACTTGAAAGTCGAATTCTAGCGCATCTGTGATGTAATCACTGCTTGAATAATTCAGCATAATATCAAAGAAAATATCAGGATAATGCACCTTGAAATAAGCCAACTGAAAAGCAAGTGCAGAATAGGCATAAGCGTGACTACGGTTGAAGCCATAACCTGCAAACTTTTCCATAACTGCAAATACTTCTTTTGCTTTAACCTCAGAATGCCCAAGTTCGAGAGCTCCTGTGACAAATTCTGCTTCCATTTTGTGCATTTCGGCAACATTTTTCTTACCCATAGCACGACGTAAAATGTCAGCTTTTCCGAGTGAAAAGCCCCCAAACCGTTGCGCCACTTGCATTACTTGCTCTTGATAGAGCATAATACCGTAAGTTGGCGCCAAGATGTCTTCCAAACTTGGGTCCAGCATTTCTACTTTTTCTTGTCCATGCTTTCTTCTGACAAAATTATCTATATAGTCACTAGCTCCTGGACGATTGAGTGAAGTTGTTGCAACCACTTCTTCAAATTGAGCAGGCTGCACCCGTTTCAAAAGGTTAATGGCACCTGCTTGCTCAAATTGAAAAATCCCTTTGGTTCTACCAGCAGCAAAGAGCTGTAAGGTTGCTGTATCTTCTAAGTTAATCTTTGAAATATCAATAGCGACACCGTATTTCTCCAAAGCTGCTTCTTTCATTCGTTGAACAAAAGTCAGATTGCGCAAGCCAAGGAAATCCATCTTGAGCAGACCGTTACTTTCAACCCCATGTGCATCATATTGCGTGATATACATATCTTCCCCGTATTTAAGTGGAATGTGATCTGTCAAATCATTGTCACTCATCACCACACCCGCTGCATGGATAGAGGTTTGACGAGGGTTCCCTTCAATTTTTTTCGTAATTTCAAAAGCTTTTTGATATTCCAGCTTACTGTTGATAATCTGGCGGAAGGACATATTCTTTTCATAAGCAGATGTCAGATTATCTCGAAAACTAATTTTACGGGTAATATTGGTCAATTCATACTCTGGAACACCATAACGTTTAAAAACATCACGAATCGCTTGCTTAGCTCCAAAAGTCGAATAGGTCACGATTTGAGCTGCATGCATGGTTCCATAACGATCGCGGACATAGCGAATAAATTCTGGACGATAGACATCAGGAATGTCAATATCAATATCGGGCATAGTATAACGTTCTACATTTAAAAAACGCTCAAAAAGAAGATTTTTCTCAACAGGATCAATCCCTGTAATCTCTAGCGCATAGGCAACCAGACTTCCAACTGCAGACCCACGCCCCATACCCATATAATAGCCCTGACTACGACCAAAACGCAATAAATCCCAGACAATCAAAAAGTAGTCGTCAAAACCCATTTGGTGGATGACAGACAGCTCTTGCTGCAATCGCTCTTTATAAACCAGACTATTTAACCTTTTTTTCTCTAGCCCTGCTTCTGCTCGTTCTTGTAATTCTTCTGCTGCTGGTCGTTCTGGATTAAAACGTGGTAATTTCAACTCTGTATTGATTTCGTAATGAATGCCTGCAACTAGCCGCTTTAAATTATCCAGACTTTCTGGATAATTTTCTTGAAAGGATTGTGTGAATTGCTCAGGTGATAAGAGATACTCGTGATTTGGCAAATTTCCAACTTCCCGCAAGCTACTATTTTCACGAATGGCACATAGCATTTGCAAGGTTTCTAAATCGCCTGCATCAAAATAGCGAACTGTCTGCAAAGGTAAGGTTGCATGAGAAAACGCCTGCTTAGGAGTGTCAGGAAATACGCCAATATAAAACTCTCGTCCCAAATCTAAGGCTTCAATGCCCTCAAACACAGGCACAATAATCGCTATCCCTTCCAATAAGTGCTGAAATTCTTCCCACTTGCTTTTTCCTATCATCTTTAAAGTAGAAAGTTTCATTAAATTGCGATAACCTTGACTGTCAAGAGCTAGAAAGCGAAGATTAAGAGGAAGTCCAGTATAATCCAAGGTCATTTCCACGCCTAAAAGCGGCTGAATCCCTTGCTCGGTCGCCGTTTCCATGAAATGATAAGCCCCATAGAGATTATCAATATCCATTATCCCTAGAGTTTGATAGCCTAAATTTTTAGCTGTTTCTACATATTTTTTTATAGAAATCAAACTATCCATAAATGTATAAACAGTTTTGGTATCTAATTGAGCAACCACGGCATCCTCCTTTGATCTTTCTTTTTTCTATTATACTAAATTTCTGGCTTGCTTGCTAAAGAAAAAATAATAGAAGTTTTTTCTAAAGGCTTGCTATTTTTTAAAAAATATTGTATTATTTAATTAGAACAAAGATACAGAAGAAAGGAGAAATTATGAGTTGGACTTTTGATAATAATCTTCCCATTTATTTGCAAATCATGGACAGGATAAAACTACAAATCATCTCCAATCAACTGCATGCTGGCGAAAAGCTACCTGCTGTTAGAGAATTGGCTGCTGAAGCGGGGGTCAATCCAAATACAATCCAGCGTGCTTTATCTGACTTGGAAAAGAAAGGGTTTGTCTATTCTCAACGAACATCAGGACGTTTCGTCACAGATAACCGCGACTTGATTTTACAAGCAAGACAAAAACTTTCTGAGGAGGAAGTAAGAAAATTTGTAGAAAATATGACTCGCTTCGGTTATCACAAAGACGAATTACCAACTATCATTGCAGATTATATAAAAGGAGTTTAGGAAATGGTATTACTTGCATTTGAAAACGTTTCAAAATCATATGGCAGCACACCTGCTTTAGAGCACATCAATTTTGAAATTGAAGCTGGAAAAATTATCGGCTTACTTGGTCCAAACGGCTCTGGAAAAACAACAATGATTAAACTTATCAACGGTTTGCTTCAGCCAAATGACGGAAAAATCCTCATCAATGGGCTTCAACCGTCTTCAGAAACCAAGAAAATCGTATCTTATTTGCCAGATACGACTTACCTGAATGAAAATATGAAAGTCAAAGATGCTTTGCAATACTTTCAAGCCTTCTATGCAGACTTTGAGATAGAGCGTGCACAGGCACTCTTGCAAGATCTTCATATTGACGAAAATCTGGCATTCAAAAAATTATCCAAAGGAAATAAAGAAAAAGTTCAGTTGATTTTAGTCATGAGCCGCCAAGCCAAACTGTATGTTCTGGATGAACCTATTGGAGGGGTTGACCCAGCAGCGCGGGACTACATTCTAAAGACGATTATCAACAATTACTCACCTAGCGCTTCTGTTCTCATTTCAACACATTTGATTTCAGATATTGAACCAATCCTAGATGAAATTATCTTTATTGATAATGGCAAGATTGTTCGACAAGGGAATGTAGATGATATTCGCCATGAGTCTGGTGAATCTATTGACCAGCTCTTCCGCCAAGAATTTAAGGCTTAGAACAAAGGAGATTGACTATGTTTTGGAATTTATTAAAATACGAATTTAAAAATGTGAACAAGTGGTATTTAGGTTTATACGGAATCGTGCTATTTTTATCCGTTAGTATCGGGCTTTGGCTTGGACAGTTGGCAAATGGAAGGAACTTTTTCGACCGTTTGCAGTCTTCTACTAATGAAGCAGGGAGTATGACAAGTACTTTCTTCGGTTTTACAATGCTGATTTTCTCAGGTCTCCTTGTAGCACTTGCCATTTCAACACTCTTTCTGATTATTCGTCGCTTTAAAAATAGTGTTTATGAAAGAGAAGGATATCTAACGCTCACTTTACCAGTTAACGAACATCAAATTATCCTCTCAAAATTACTCGGTGCTGTTATATGGACGATTCTTAGCACACTTGCATTGTTTCTTAGCTTTGGAATCATTGTTCTTATCGTAGGGGTAGCTTCTCATACACAATTTGAAATGGGAACAGTTCTACAATTATTCGGCAAGCACTTTTGGGAAATTGCTAGTGAACTATTGAAATCATTTGGATACTATCTTGTAGCCCTTATTCCAAATATCCTATTGATTTATCTTTCTATCTCTATTGGTCAACTTTTCCAAGACCACCGCGCCGCTATAGCCTTTCTAGCTTATTTTGGAATTCAATTTGCTCTGATTATCGCTGCTAATCTATACGTTTCAGCCTTCCCATCACTTTCAACTTCTTTAGGTAGTTTGAGCGGAGTCATAACCTCTCTTCTTTTGGGACTTATCTACTATGCCGGAACGTATTACATCCTCAAAAATAAAGTGAATTTGCAGTAGATAACACAAGCTGTAGCAATACTTAGATAAACAATAAAGTCATGAGATTCATCTTACTCATGACTTTTTTATTATGTGACTTTCAGTCCGTCTCGCGGCCTTCGGTGCGAGACAAATAAATAGTTCATCTAAAATTTAGTTTGAAAATTCATCTTTTTCTATCAGATAATCATAAATTTCCTGCACCGTTCCTAGAGCCATAAGCTCCTGCTCCTTGACTGTTTTCTTCAGTTCTTGATAAATATGGCTGTTTTCAATAGCCTTTTTTTCTGCTTTTTTGTTTACTTGCATCACTCCATCTTGAATTGTCACAAAGTCCAGCTCTTCAAATATCTGAATCATCTTGATGAGTAGAATTGGGTCAATCTTGAGATAAGCAGCTAGTTCTTTGAGCTTATAACGAATGTCAAACTCTGGAAATTGATAAATTGTTTTATAGAGTTTTGCAAACTGGTCTCTCGTTCCGAAACCTGTCAGATAATAGGGCTGAGCAATCTCATTTTTAAAGTAAATTGCTTCAAAATGTCCTTGCTGAATGATTACTTTGAGCTGATTTAGGCGTTCAGGCAAGTCATACACCACAACTGCTCTGCTCTTTTCCAAATTAGGCATTTCTTCTGAAAAACGCAGGACGGGCACATTTTCAGGCAAAGGAGCATTTTTACCTCGGATATTAAAGAGCTGAATCCCATTGACCCTAGCATCTACCAGCATAAGCTGGAGACTAGTTTGACCGCTCCATTTATTGACCGACAGAGTAACCGCCAGCTCTAAGTTTTTAGTTTGGGAAAATTCTGTTGCAAGATTACCTAGACCAAAAGCTACGACTTCAAAAGCTACGTTAGCCTGGGAAATTTTCAGCTTAAGGTGAGTATTTCCCGCCCCCATGGTACGGGCATTTTCAACCTTAAAATCTTTCAAATAAAAAACAGGCTTTTTATTGTCCATGCCAAAAGGAGCTAACTTTTCAAAGTTTTTGAGGGTCTCTAGTGTCAAATCTGGCAAGGATAATTCCTCATCCAAAAAGAGCTCATTCTTAGTGGACAAATCCACTTGATTATCTTCAATATATGCTACCAAAACCTGACTGAGTGCTTCTAACTTGCTGGCCTCTAGAGTCATCCCAGCTGCCCCTGCATGCCCACCAAAAGCCACAAATAAATCTCGATGAGGGTCTAACGCTTCAAAAATATCAACTGCTTCAATGCTGCGGGCGCTGCCTTTTGCTAAATCATTTTCAATATTCAAGACAATGACCGGCTGGTGCAATTCTTCCAAAAGCCGCCCTGCCACAATTCCCAAAACACCTGGATTCCAACCTTCACCAGCTAGAACCTGAACAGGTTTATTGAGATTAACCATGGTCTTGGCTTCATCATAGATCTTCTGAACAATTTCTTTGCGCTCTTCATTTTTCTGGTTAATCATCAGGGCAATATCACGCGCTTCTTCCTCATCAAAGCCCGTCAGAAGTTCAATAGCAGGATTTGGATCATCAAGTCGACCTAGAGCATTGAGTCTAGGGGCTATCTGAAAACCAACTGTTTCTTCATCCACTTCATTTTCCTGAATACCTGCAATCTTAAAAAGCTCCTGCAAGCCGATTCGTTGAGTGTTTTTGAGGACACTTAGCCCATATTTGACCAGAATGCGATTTTCATCTGTTAGGCTGACCATATCTGCTATAGTTCCAATAGCGACTAAATCTAGCAACTCTACTTGTACTTCCTCTAAAAGAGCAGTTGCTAACTTAAAAGTTACACCGCAACCAGCTAAATATTTGAATGGGTAGCTTGCTTCTGGATGTTCTGGGTGAATAATTGCATAAGCATCAGGAAGTACCTCTGGCATAGAATGGTGATCCGTCACAATGACATCCACTCCCATAGACTGAGCTAGTTCGATTGCTTCATGTCCTGCAACACCATTATCCACTGTAATGATGAGTGAAATTCCCTGATTTTCAATAAAATACTTGTAAACACTCGCGTTAGGACCATAACCGTCTGTAAATCGATTGGGCAAATAGACCTGACACTCTGCTCCAAGTTGTTCTAGTGCTTCTTTAACAATAGAAGCCGAAGTCATGCCATCCGCATCATAATCGCCATAAATCAAGATCTGCTCATAATTTTCAATCGCTTGACGAATGCGCGTCACTGCCTTATCCATATCATGCAGTTCATAAGGATCATGCAGCTGGTCCAAACTAGGATCTAGAAAATCTCGCAGTGTTTCTTCTGTCTGGATTCCTCTCTGGTAGACCAGATTAGCTACCGAAGTCTCCAAGCCAAGTTTTTTAGCTTTTTTAATAAAGCTCTCATCTGAAAAATTTGTGGCAATCTGCCAATCATATTTTGATGTAATCATGCTTTTATCTTTCTGTTGCAATATAAAGTCTATTATAACACGAAAAGACTAGCTTTCACTAGCCCAAACCTCCAATTTTATACACAAGCATTTATCTAATAGCTTTTACCTCTATAAATCAAACCCGTGCAATTCAAATCCGACAGTTCCCGAAATCCTAAAGAGCGATAAAAGGCTAAATTTTTGTCTGACTGCTCTGTTACTAGCTGAATCTGATAAACATCTGCAAATGTCTCCAGCGTTTGTCGAACCAATTCTCGACCGATACCTTGGCGCTGATAAGACAGAAAAACTAACAAGTCCTGAATGAAAACACTAGAAAATCCGTCTCCGACTGCTTGAAGGAGACCAACTAACTGTTCCCCATCATAGGCTGATACAGTAAACAGTAAATGCTGAAATGCTTGCTCTAACATATCTGCTCGTTCTGTATAGTTAGTCCAGCTAACAGATTGGTAAAGCGGAAGCAAGTCTTCAATTGCAATTTGTCTATTTGCAAAGTAACGAATCATTCTTGTCTCCTTTTTGCAGCCAAATGTGCTGAAAAGCCGCAATGTCCCGATAAGGAGACTGTTGGCAAACTACAAGCTCTACCTCCAGCATCTTTTCCCGCCAGTCATTAGCAGTCTTCACTGCATTGTCTTGCAGACCATAGAAAATTCGGATTCCTTGATAGTCCTGAACAGTCAGTTCAGTGTCAGCTTTTTGTAATACGTCTGCTATTTCATAATAGGTCACTTGTCCCATTGTATGCGATTGATAGGACTTACCTGATAATAAATCCAATGCTAAATTTGTATCATTTGCAAACACAACCGTCTGCATAATCCGCCCCACTTCATTGTGCTTGATGAGAGAAATCTGTCCGCCTTCTTTTAGCACTCTGCTAAATTCAGCTAGGTAAAGAGCTGGCTCATCCACATACTCCAGAACATTGTGGCAAATGATAAGGTCAAAACGAGCACTTGGAATTTCCTTCAACATTTCCAGACTGCCTTGTAGTTGATGATAATGAAAATTCTGCTTTCGCTCTGCAATCATCTCGCCATTTGGCTCTATGGCTGTTATCTGATTGTGTTGTGCTAAAAAATCCGCTACCAAGCCAAAACCACTACCGAAATCCAGCACTTCCTTATTTTTTATATGCGCTAGCTGAGCAAAGAGAATATCATAATAAAGTTTGCCCCAAGGTTGGTTTACAAATTCTTTGTAAGCTGTCACATCCATAAATTTCTCCTACTTATAATTAAACATTTTACTAGCTAGTTTGTCACCAATATTTGGAAGAAGCGTATAAAGTTTGTGGGCTGCTTTCAGGGCAAAAGGCATCGTCAGCTCCCGTTTCTTCTTTCCAAAATTGTCCACAATTTGCTTAGCGACGACATCCGCTTCTAAAATATACTTATCAACCGCTTTGACATAACTGCCGTCAGGGTCAGCTTTGTCGAAGAAAGCCGTCTTAATTGGCCCCGGATTAACCGTAGTTACATAGACATTGTAAGGCATGAGCTCTAAGCGCAGGGCGTTGGAGAAACCAATTCCAGCAAACTTGGTAGCTGAGTAAAGACTGGATTTGGCGCTGGCAATCAGCCCAGCTGTGCTAACAAGATTGACAATATGCCCATGACCCGCTTGCTTCATCTGCTCTCCGAAAAGACGAGACAGATTCATAAGAGCAAATGTGTTGACTTCAAACATGGCATGAATATCCTCGTTGCTAATCTTGTCAAATTCCTCAAAAATACCGTAACCAGCATTGTTGACTAAAACATCCACCTGAGCATACTTCTGGTAAATTTCTTCAGTAAAAACTTCTAAAGCTTTGTAATCTGTAATATCTAACTCAACTAATTCACAATGCGCATGATTTGAATAAAGTTTTGTTAATTTTTCTAGGCTGCGTCCCACTAAAATCAGCTGATCATTTGGCAACAACTTCACCATTTCCTGAGCCACACCGCCACTAGCCCCTGTAATAACGATTGTTCGCATGTGTTCTCCTTATTTTTCTTTCAAAAAATCCGTTTGGTTTTCAACCTCAAAAACAAGCGTTTTTGTATTCAATAGACTAATGCTGCAATGTTTGACGTGGAATAGATTGCTTTTATTCGTCCATTCTATTTGGTTCACTAAATGATAGATAATGTTGATCACTCCACCATGTGTGACTACAATTTGTGTCTCATCTGAATCATCATTTTCCTGCAAGAAGCGTTGAAACCAAGTTTTTATCCGTTGATAAAATTCTCTCGGACTTTCTCCATTTGGATAATGCTCGTCCATCGCGAGACTTCTAAAATAAAGACGAGGAAATTTTTGATCAGCTTCACTATTTAACATTCCTGCTAAATCACCATTATTCGTTTCTCGTAAGCTGCTTTCTTTCTCCAATGGCAATTGAAGTGTCTCTGCTAAAATTGTTGCAGTTGTCTCAGCTCTTTTTAAATCACTCGTAATCATTTTCGTAAAATGATAGTCTTCTTTGTGTTGGACTAAGTAATCTGCTAACGTTTTTGCTTCTCTTTTCCCTTCAGGAAGCAAATCGAGCTGACCCCAGCCACCTCTGTGTTGATCAGAATCTTTCCCATGTCTGACAAATAATATGTTCATGAATTTCTTTCCTCTAGCTGATTCTCGCTAAAATTTTATAGCTCTACTTCTTCTAAATCCTTGACCAAGTGAACGTTTTTAAAAATGGAACTGGCATCTCTGCGCATTTGACCTATATCTTTTGATAGAAAGCGTGCGCTAATATGATTGAGAAGGAGACGCTTGGCACCAGCTTCTCTAGCAACTTCTGCTGCCTGCATATTGGTAGAGTGACCGTGATTGCGAGCGATTTTCTCATCTCCTTTGCCATAAGTGGACTCATGTACCAAGACGTCTGCATTAACAGCAAGCCGCACACTGGCATGCGTTTTACGCGTATCTCCCAAAATAGTAATGATCTTGCCAGGTCGCGGAGCTGAAATGTAATCTGCTGCTATAATTTTCGTCCCATCTTCTAGCACTACGTCTTCCCCATTTTTTACCTTACCAAAGAGAGGGCCAAAAGGAACACCTGCGACTTTCAATTTCTCAGCATCCAACGTACCTTCCAAATCTTTCTGCATAATGCGGTAACCCACACAAAAAATGCTATGATCTAGTTTCTCTGCATAAACTGTAAATTTATCGGTTTCTAAAATTTTCCCTAAGTGTTTTTCGTCAAATTCGTGAAAATGAATCCGATAAGGCAGGCGCGAACCCGACACTCGCAGACTCGTCATGACAAAACTTTTAATACCGACCGGTCCATATATTTCAATATCTGTTTGCTCTTCATTAGCTTGAAATGATCGAGTGGATAAAAAACCCGGTAGACCAAAAATATGATCCCCATGCAAATGAGTGATAAAAATCTTTCTAATCTTTCTGGGACGAATCGTCGTCTCTAAAATGCGATTCTGGGTTCCTTCACCACAATCAAACATCCAAATTTCATTGATTTCATCCAATAGTTTCAAAACCAGACTAGAAACATTCCGAGCCTTAGAAGGCTGACCAGCTCCTGTACCTAAAAATTGTAGTTGCATCTTTTTCTTTCTATTTTTTCTTAATATAAATCATCGCAGAGCGATTCTTAGAACGATAATAAAGCTGACCAGCATAGTCTTGAGCCAACTGAATCAGCTCTTCCTGATTGTACCCTTCCAGTTTCAGGCGACCATCTGCTAGCTTATAAAGATCTGTCAGAGCAGAGAGCGGCTGCTTTTGGACTACTTCTTCAGGAATTGCTGGTATCATCCGAATGACATTTTCCTCTTCATAAACCAGATAGTGAGGAAAAATCTGAGCAATTTCAAAAAGCAAATTGGGCTCAATTTCCTCTGGAGTTTCCGGAAAAATCAAGCCAGTTTCGACTTCATTTTCAAAGCAGAAACCATAAGACCTACCTGAAAGATTCAAGCGAATAAAAGGCTTTTCCTCTTCAAAGTTAGGGTGGTCGTTAAAAAGAGCCAATTCTTTACTTAATTCTAAAAAATAATCCGTTGCAGCTTCCGGACTCTTTTTTTGATAGAGTTCCGAAAAATACGCATTTATAACACTTGGCGGTGGTGTGATAAAGGTCAACTTTTGCAAATCGGACAACTTGTCCAAAACATTTCCTAGATAAACACGGTCTAAGCTCGTGAAACCGCCATATTTAAGTGCTAATTTGATATAATCAGTCATAAAATTCTTCTAGTCTCCATTTATTCTTTTCTGCTATATAGCCAGAAATTGTTTCACTTTCTTCCAGATACTCTCTCTTATCAATGATTGCCAGACTTTCTAATTCATGTAACTTATAAGCCTTGCTAGGACTAACCTTGATACGAAAAGGGACAAAGAGTTCTCTCATCTTATTCAACAGAGCATTCTGCAAAATTGCTCTGCTATTTTCATTTTTCGCCGAAATCAGGGCATAGGGAGTTAAGGTTGGAGTAAAATTCTCTACTTTGTCTGCTTTATTATAGAGGGTCAAGCGAGGAATATATAGCATATCCAAGTCCTTCATAATAGCCAAGACTGTTTTTTCATGCTCTTCGTGGTTAGGGTCGCTAGCGTCAATCACATGAACCAAAAGGTCCACATTTTTGCTCTCTTCTAAAGTAGATTTGAAGCTAGATACTAGCTCGGTCGGTAAGTCTTGAATAAAGCCGACTGTATCCGTCAAGGTCACATTGAGCCTGCCTGTCAGATTGACACTTTTGGTTGTCGCATCCAAAGTAGCAAAGAGTTCGTCCGCCTCATATTGGCTCTTGTTGGTCAAGACATTCATAATGGTAGATTTTCCAGCATTGGTGTAGCCAATCAGACCGACTTTAAAAACACTGGAGTCCAGACGTTTCTCCCGTACAGTTGCGCGGCTTTTCTCTACAATTTTGAGTTGGCGCTCAATATCGTGGATCTGATTGCGAACACTACGACGATTGAGTTCCAACTGACTTTCACCAGGACCGCGGGAACCAATTCCCCCAGCCTGACGGCTAAGCATAATCCCCTGTCCGACCAAGCGAGGCAAAAGATATTTAAGTTGAGCCAAGTGAACTTGAAGTTTTCCTTCGTGGCTTCTAGCCCGCATAGCAAAAATATCCAAAATTAATTGCATGCGATCAATAACCTTAACCCCTAGAATTTCTTCCAAATTGATATTCTGGCGAGGTGTCAGACGATTATTGACAATGACGGTGGAAATCTCATCTGCTTCTACCATACGCTTGATTTCTTCTAATTTTCCAGCACCAACAAAAGTCTTGCTGTCATACTTCTCTCGTTTCTGAGTGTAAGAGGAAACCACCTGAGCACCAGCAGTCTTGGCTAAACTGGCTAATTCTTCCATAGACATAGCAAAATTAGCCGCCCCCTGCAATTCTACTCCGATGAGGATCACTCGTTCCTGCTGTTTTTCTGTTTCAATCATTCAAAAATTCCTCTATATCCTGCATGATCCGTTTTTGGACATTCGGATCTGAGACCTGATAAAAAGTAGCATTCATGCGATTTCTAAACCAGGTTAGCTGTCGTTTGGCAAAGCGACGAGTATTTTGTTTGAGTTTATTGATAGCTTCCTCCAAGGCCAACTCTCCAGCAAAGTAGGGGAAAAGTTCCTTGTAGCCAATTCCTTTGCTGGCTTGGACATGTGGATAATAATCATAAAGCCACTTTGCCTCTTCTAAAAGCCCAGCCTTCAACATTAGATCCACTCGCTGATTGATACGCTCATAGAGAACTTCTCGGGCATCATCTAGACAAATTAGCAGGGCATCATAATCAGACTGTTTGTTTTCAAGCTCCTTCCCCAAATGAGCAATTTCTAATGTTCGCATAGCTCTCCTACGGTTAATCTGGGGAATAGTCAATCCTAGCTTTGCTATTGTGCTAAACAATTCCTCATCTGTTAAAGTATCTAACTCTGATCGATAGGCTAAAATATCCTCACGAGAAGCTGAACCACCCAAATGATAACCTTCCAGTAGACTTTGAATATAAAGTCCTGTTCCTCCCACAATGATAGGTATTTTCCCTTTTGCTACAATCGTTTTAATAGCAGTTTCTGCCTCCTTTACAAAATCAAAAGCTGAATAAGCTTCACTCACTTCTCGCACATCTATCAAATAATGAGGAATCCCCTCTTGCTCTTCTGGAGTGATTTTAGCCGTTCCTATATCCAGTTTTTTATAGACTTGCTGACTATCACCGCTAATAATCTCACCATTAAAACGTTTTGCAATTTC
The DNA here is from genome assembly GCF_900636475.1 of Streptococcus anginosus. Classification (NCBI taxonomy): domain Bacteria; kingdom Bacillati; phylum Bacillota; class Bacilli; order Lactobacillales; family Streptococcaceae; genus Streptococcus; species Streptococcus anginosus. The sequence continues at coordinate 381,298 of NZ_LR134283.1, read as the reverse complement.
TACACTAAGAGCTGTCTTTCCTACTGCTGTAGGGCCTATAATCACAATTACCTTTGTTTTCATCTTTTCCCTTGAAAAAAATTTAATTTTTCGTTACTATATATTATAACATAAATAAAGTTCAAAAAAGGAGAAATCTAATGGCTAAAGGATTTGTTAAAGGGGTTGTTACTGGGGTTGCTGGTACTGTTGCTGCTGTTGCAGGTGCAGTTTATACATTTAAGAAAAAAGTGATTGAACCTGAAGAAAAGAAGGCAGCTTTTATCGAAGAAAATCGTAAAAAAGCAGCTCGCAAACGTGTATCACACTAATAGCTTATATATTATAAAAACTCCAATGGATAACTCACTAGAAAAATGAGTATCTGTTGGAGTTTTTTTGTAAAATATTTTTCTCATACTGCAACGGTCAGTTTTTTATTCATAACGCAAGGATTCAATCGGATCTAATTTAGAAGCCTTATTAGCCGGCAAAATACCGAAAACAATCCCGATAGTTGCAGAAAAGAGCACACTTCCGACAGCAGATACTGTCGTAATGGTAGGTGGAGCTCCGAAAAATGCATCCAAACTATGACCGATAGATGCCACGATAAGAGCTGCTAAAGCAAGCCCAATCAAACCGCCAATCGCTGTCAACACCATTGACTCAATGACAAATTGCATCAAGATATTACCACGTGTGGCTCCAAGGGCTTTCCGAAGACCGATTTCACGGGTTCGTTCTGTTACCGATACAAGCATAATATTCATGACACCGATACCACCAACGAGAAGTGCTATCCCGGCAATCGCTCCAAAAACCACTTGCACAATGGCAACCTGACTTTGGATCGCAGCCAATTGACTGGCTTGATCAAACATCTGGTACTCGCCTTCTCTCACACCAGACAATTTTGTCATCAAGCGCGCAGCTGCGCTTCCGTCTTTCAGCACATCATCTAATTTTTTAACATGTACCACGACATTCATAATCTCAGCAACATTGTATTCAGCTGCCAACTGAGTGTTAGCCATTAGTAAATTTCCGTTGTTCATATTGGCTAAGCGATTTCGCGTTTCATTCGGGTCTTTATAAACCCCAATCACACGGTAATTATTAGATCCCAGCTGGACAATCTGATTGAGCGCCTTATCTGCACCTCCAAAAAGAATATCAGCTAGTTTCGTATCCAGTAATACAACTCTTGCAAATGTTTGATAATCATTTGATTTCAATGTCCGTCCTGCAACGATTTGGTATTTCTTTACCGTAAAGTAAGTGGAATTGATACCTGTTATAGGAATATTGTCCGCCTTTTTCTTACCATAATTTACTGTAGCGGTTGTGTTATTTGTAACATAATAATTGTCAATTCCGCTAATATCATTAACCGCTTGCTTGACCCAAACTTCTTGGATTTGAGGCTCTTCTTCTGTCGAAACTGTCTCATCACCATTTCCACTTTCAGCATCGTCACGCATCTCTTGATACGTCATAACACCATCACCGTTTTTACTTCTCTTGTGTGAGTAAAATAAAGAAACATCTTGCTGGGCACCACCCAAAACATCTGTGAAGGCATTGGACATACCACTTCCTAGAGCCACAATAACCACAACAGACATAACACCAATGATAATGCCCAACATCGTTAAGAAAGAGCGCATTTTATGCCCCATAATGGAGTTGATTGCAAATTTCCAATTCTGCATCATGCTTCTCCTTTCTTACTGTCTGACGAGATGACACCGTCTCGAATAACGATTTGTCGTTTTGCAAAGGCTGCAATCTCAGGCTCATGAGTGACCATGATAATGGTTTTTCCTTCACGATTTAGCTCCGTCAGCAATTCCATAATTTGCTCACCCGTCTTAGTATCCAAGGCTCCCGTCGGCTCATCTGCCAAGATAATGGAGGGATGATTGACCAAGGCACGCGCAATAGCCACCCGTTGCTTTTGCCCACCAGAAAGTTCTGATGGTAAATGGTGCATCCGCGTTTCTAACTCAACTTTTTTAAGATATTGCTCTGCTAAAGCTTTCCGTTTGGATTGAGAAACCCCTGCATAAATCAAAGGAAGTTCTACATTTTGAAGAGCATTTAATTTTGACAAGAGGAAGAATTGTTGGAAAACGAAGCCAATCTGCTGATTACGCACTTTGGCTAGCTTTTTCTCACTGAGCTTGGCAACTTCTTCACCTTCCAAGTAATATTCACCACTCGTTGGGCGATCCAACATACCAATGATATTCATCAAGGTTGACTTTCCTGAGCCAGAAGGCCCCATAATCGCAACAAATTCACCTTCTTCAACTTCTAAATGAACATCTTTCAAAACTTGAAGCTCCTGATCTCCATTACGATAACTTTTGCTAACATTTTTTAAATCAATGAGTTTCTTCATACGATTTCACCTCTTGACCGTCTTTCAAGCTATCTGTTGGATTGGTGATAACTTTACTATCTTTTGTCAAACCAGATGAGATTTCTTGATTTTTAGCATCTGCATTTCCTAGTGTCACTTGCACTTTTTTTGCAGTTCCTTTTTCTAGTGTCCAAACATAGTTTTTATTGTTTTCAGAAACAACGCTGCTGACCGGCACTAGAATCCCTCTTGTATTGTTTTTTACTTCAACATTGACGGAAAATCCTTGCTTCAAATCACCAATTTCGCTTGTAATATCTACTGTATAGGGGTATTTTGCTCCTGAATTTGCAGTACCTGCACCAGCTGCTGCTGTATTTTGACTGTCTTTTGGATAATTTGAGATATAGCTGATTTTCCCAGTCCATTTCTTATCTGGATAGACCTTGGACGTAATCGTCACTTCTTGTCCGACTGAAAGATTTGCCAGATTATACTCTGATAGCTCTCCCTTCACTTGGAGGTTTCCGTTATTGACAATATGAACGAGTGTTTGATTAGTACCTGTCGTAGACTTAGAAACATCTCGATTGACTTCTACTACAGTTCCATTATTTGTACTGGTGACAGTCGTTGCATCTAGTAATGCCTGTGCTTTATTGATATTGTCCACAGCATCTGCGCGATTGTCCTGCAAATCCTTTAATTGAGAATCCACCGAACGTTGTGCAGACGCAGTTGTTTTATTATCTGCCGCTTCATCACCCGTCACATCAACAGTTGTTCCATACGTTTTCAAATCATAAATTTGGCGTTCAATCTTGTTTAAAGCACGAACAGCAGCATCATATGTAGCTTGTGCTTCAACACTCTTGTATTGAACTAAAGCTTGTCCGGCTGTAATTTGATCTCCAACATTTACAAGAACATTATCCAAATCGCCCTTTGTCCCGTCATAGTAGACATATTGCTCATTATTAGCTGCAACATTTCCTGACAGCAAAACAGATGAAGCAACTGACCCTTCTTTTGCTTTCTGCACTTGAATCGTTTCTTCTTTATCTTTATCAGCAGTACTATTACCATTAAACAATAACATCGTACCTATCGCTCCTAAAACGACAACCACAGTTACACCAATCAAGCTGTACAACTGCCACTTTTTCAATTTTTTCATCTCTTTCTCCTCCTGATGAAAACGGTCTATTTTTTATATTATAACACATACGATTAAAAATAAGATAACGTCTATAAGAAATCCTTTACTCTTTTAACATTCATCTACCTTCTTTCTAGTTATTTTATATTGTGTTAAATATATAATACAATAATACAGTTGAATAATCAAGTCTTTCATTAATTTTTGTAGCAGATTTTTGCAATCATTTTCTAAAAACGTTACAATAATTTCATACTACAGATAAAAAGGAGACTCGTATGAGAACATTTGATATCATTGCCATTGGTGGCGGTAGTGGAGGAATTGCAACCATGAACCGTGCTGGAGAACACGGTGCAAAAGCTGCCGTTATTGAAGAAAAGAAATTAGGGGGCACCTGTGTCAACGTCGGCTGTGTTCCTAAAAAAATCATGTGGTATGGCGCCCAGATTGCCGAAGCCATTCGCGATTATGGACCAGACTATGGTTTTACTTCGGATAATCAGCAGTTTGACTTTAAGACGCTTCGGAAGAATCGCGAAGCCTATATTGATCGTGCCCGCAATTCTTACAATAATAGTTTCAATCGAAATGGCGTTGAGTTGATTGAAGGTCGCGCCAAATTCATAGACCGCCATACAGTTGAAGTCAACGGCGAGCTTATCCAAGCCAAGCATATTGTCATCGCAACTGGTGCTCACCCTCATATTCCAGCAGTATCCGGAGCAGAATTCGGTGAAACCTCTGACGATGTTTTTGCATGGGAAAAACTCCCTCAATCCGTTGCCATTCTTGGTGCCGGCTATATCGCAGTTGAACTAGCTGGATTTCTTCATGCTCTGGGTGTAAAAACAGACCTTTTCGTTCGTCGAGATCGTCCTCTCCGCAATTTTGATTCTTATATCATCGATGGTCTTGTGGAAGAAATGAAGAAATCAGGTCCTACTCTACATACGCACAAAATACCAGAAAGGCTTGAAAAACTTGAAAACGGAGCGATTCGTATTACCTTCGAGGACGGAACGAGCCACACCGCTCAACACGTCATCTGGGCAACTGGGCGCATTGCAAACACCAAAGGGTTGAATTTAGAGGCGGCTGGTGTTACCCTAAATTCTCGTGGCTTTATAGCAGTTGACGAATTTCAAAATACAGCAACATCGGGTATTTATGCTCTAGGAGATGTTACAGGCGAAAAAGAATTAACCCCTGTTGCTATCAAAGCAGGTCGTACCTTAGCCGAACGCTTATTTAATGGAAAAACTGAAGCTAAAATGGATTATTCTAACATTCCAACTGTTGTCTTCTCTCACCCAGCGATTGGAACAGTTGGCTTGACCGAAGAACAGGCGATTCAACAATACGGAGCAGAAAATATCCATATTTACACTTCTAACTTTGCTTCCATGTATTCAGCTGTCACCCAACACCGACAACAAGCCAAGTTCAAGCTCATTACAACGGGACCAGATGAGAAAGTCATTGGTCTCCACGCTATTGGCTACGGTGTTGATGAGATGATTCAAGGTTTTGCTGTTGCTATTAAAATGGGAGCTACCAAAACAGATTTTGATGCGACTGTCGCCATTCACCCAACCGGTTCAGAAGAGTTTGTCACCATGCGTTGAGCATCATAAATGTCTTACTCCCCGAATTTTTCCAACTTTATCTCAATAGTCAGAATGGCTGCCAACGTCTCTGACTATTTTAGTTTACACGATAACTTCTTCTCATTCCATAACTTATTCTTTCATATTATCTGCTAGGGAGTGGGACAGAACTAAAAGTTTTCGATTTTTAGTTCGTAGTCCAACCCCCGCAAGGGTGATTAGGTGCTCTTCCGAGCTTGAACAGTGAATGAAGAGCCCAATCATAGTGGCTTGCTGTGCAAGGCTGATTTCCCGCCTTTAACAATTCACTGAATTGTTGAAGCTACGTTATTCATTTATTACTAAATCTAATAGAAACTGGGACAATTTTTGCCCAGTCTCTCCTTTTTCCTGTGATTTTTTAGTTGATAAAGAGGTACATTTTGTTATGATAATATTAAAGTGATTTTACGAGGAGGTGCTTTTATGCAAAAGACCAAAACAATTCTGACAACTGTCTTACTTATCTTTTTAAATGTCTTTGGACTAATTGCATTTTTGATATTATTCCTTCGCAGTAAAAATAAAAGGAAAGCAATATCGCGGAAAAAGTAAATATTTTGATAAAAAGGTGAATTCAGGCTATGCTTTCGCCTTTTTATTTAACCCTTGACATTTTTCTTATTTGTTTTATAATAGTTACCATATTATAAAACAAAGGGTTACAATTATGAAAAAATCATTTACACTCGTTTTACCAGCAATTGGCGCAGCTTTGATAGCCGTTTTTGCTCAAATTACCATTCCTATCGGTCCAGTGCCTTTTGCTTTGCAAAATATGGCAATTGGCCTAGTGGCTACTATTTTTCATCGAAAAGAAGCTCTATTAGCAGTCGCTCTTTATCTTCTCTTAGGCGCTATTGGTCTTCCTGTCTTTGCAGGAGGAAACGGTGGATTTCAAGCACTTGTCGGTCCAAATGCAGGTTATCTCTGGTTTTATTTGTTCTACGCCCTAGTAACAGCTAGTCTAACTTCCAAAAATAGCAGCTTTTTAACGATATTCGTATCAAATCTACTCGGAGATGCTTTGGTTTTTGTCGGTGGTGTACTTGGTTTAATGTTTCTAGCAGGTTTTCAACTTGATAAAGCTATTACAGTCGGAGTCATCCCCTTCATTTTAGCAGATCTCATAAAACTGATTGCAATTAGCTTTATCAGTAGACCTATTTTTAAAAGCTTAAAAGATCATCCCTACTTTAAAAATTGATAAAGTTGTCTCACTCCCATTATTAGAACTCACGTGTTGTGGGTTCTTTTTACATTGCTCAAAAAGATTTTTTCATTTTCTTCTTGACAAAAATGACCAACAGTCCTATTATATTTTATAAAAAATAACTGACAGTCACAAAAGTAGCTCACCATGCCTATTAGAAAAGCAGTCCCAAGCGATATTCCAGCACTCAATAATCTCTTAGAGCAAGTCTTGCTTGTTCATCACAACGTCCGACCAGACATTTTCCAAGAGAGTGGTCGCAAATTCAACGATGAACAATTGAAAACACTGATGTCTCAAGAACATACACCAATCTTTGTCTATGAAAATGAAGAAGGTAAAATCTTGGGTCACCTCTTTTGCATCATTAAAGAACCACACAGTCTCGTATTGACACCTATCAAAACACTTTTCATTGAAGACCTTTGCGTTGATGAAAGTGCTCGTGGTCAAAAAATTGGTGAGCAGCTTTGCCATTTTGCAGAAAAATTTGCCCAAGAAATGGGCTGTTACAACTTAACCCTTAATGTATGGAATGATAACGCTGGTGCCTTACGGTTTTATGAACATCAAGGTTTTAAACCACAAGAAACTATCATGGAAAAAGTTTTTAAAAAATAGGAAAAGTTCATGAATAAGAGAGAAGAGAAGAAAACGGCGACAAAGCAGAATATTACGTTTTTTTCTTCGGTATCAATATTATCGGGGTTTCAATCATCAGTATGCTTAATCGTCGGTTAGTTGATCGTTTTTCTCTACGAAATCTCTTGCGCATTGCCACTAGCTGTGCTCTTGCTTTTGCTCTTTTACTACTACTGTTTAATATTGGAAATTTTCGTAGTCTTTGGGCAGTCGTCTTTCCTATGCTTCTCATTTTTAGTTCCAATGGTATCGTTGCAGCATGTTCAAATGCCGCAGCTCTCAATAGCGCAGAGGATTCGATGACAGGTTCAGCAGCCGCTCTCCTTGGCTCTCTCCAATACGAAAGTGGGATCCTTTCTTCCTTGCTCCTCGCTCTTTTTTCAGATGGCACTCCTAAAGCCATGGTAGTCATTATTTTCTAGCCATTCTAGCTTCTACTCTAATGGCTTGGATAGCACGAAAATAAACTATAAAATAATAAGACAGAGGTGGTATGATCTCTGTCTTATTATTTTATCAGCAAATCCAACAAATCTTGATAGGACTGAAAATTATAAGTCGGTTTCGCTTGCGTATGATTACTCAAACTTTTAGGGTTATACCAAGCCGTATCAATGCCTGCATTGTTTCCGCCCGCTATGTCTGCTGTCAAAGAATCTCCAATCATTAGAGTTCGATTTTTGTCAAAATTTGGTATTAGCTCTGCTATTTTTTCAAAAAATAGAGCATCGGGTTTTTGCGTGTGGAGTTGCTCAGAGATGAAAATCTGATTAAAATAGGGGGAGATATCCGAGTGAGCCAGTCGACCAGTCTGAATGAAACCGATACCATTGGTAGCAGCGTAAAGTTCATAATCTGCCTCTGTCAAAATATCCAAGAGCTCACTAGCTCCAGTATAGGTCTGACCCTGCTGGGCAATATGCTGCTGGTAATGGAGAGCCAACTCGGCACCGTCCTTATCCATACCAAAGTGGTTAAAGAGACGAGAAAAGCGTGTGTTAATCAGCTCAGATTTGGTCAGTTTTTCCTGTTCCAAGTCCCGCCAAAGAGCTTTATTCATAGGAATATAGTAGTCTTTATAAGCCTGAATATCAGCCACACCCTGCTCTTTTAGAAAAGCAGTCAAAGCCAAATCCTCCGCCAAATCAAAATCTAACAAGGTGTGGTCAAGGTCAAATAGTAGAAATTTGTAATGCAATTTTGTCGTTTTCCTTTCTAGGGAGGTGCTAGATTTTATGATTTTACTCAGATTCTAAATTTATCTTATTATACCACAAAGCAAAGAAAAAATGATTAGCTTTGTCAGCTAATCGTCCACTTTTAATATAGAACAACTGCTATTCTCTTTCTACAAAAATCATTAGATTTGTCTTTATTGACTGCTTTTAAACTAGCTACCAAAGTTTATGACAGTTTTCTTTGCGTTTCATACAGCCTCTGGCATCAGTGGTTTTTACTCTGTCTAGCACGATACATTTAATTTTCATTGGTTCTCTCCTCTCAATTACTTATTCTTAATGTTAATAGAAAAAGCACTTACAAACCAAGTGCTTTAATAATCATTTTATTTCAATTAACCGCATTGCAGCATTAGACACAAATAAAGGTTTCATTTCTGCTTTATATTTCAAAAATAATTCCATTTCAGCATCTGCGTCGTAATTACTCCAATCTGTTACAATATACACTTTCTCATCGTTACGATAAACTTTAGAAAAATTTACACTACCCAGCTGGCTTAAATCTCTTGTAAATTTTTTAGCGATAGAAATATATTCCAATTCTCTACCCTCTTTCAAGATATTCTCAACTATTTGAAGCATTATAGCACCTCCCCGTTGCTTTCAATCACTTTCTGATACCAAGTAAAACTATCTTTCTTATATCGTTTAAGACCATCAGCATAATCTACATAGATAAAACCATAGCGTTTATTTCGATTCCCACTTGCACTGTATAAATCTATAACTCCCCAAGGTAAGAATCCTAAGATTGGCACAAAATCATCATCCCTAGCTGCTTTAACTTCTCTGATGTGCTCTCTCAAGTAATCAATACGATAATCATCATGAACTTTTTTATCATCAGTTAAAATTTCATCTTCAACACCACAACCGTTTTCTACGATCATTAGAGGCAGCTTATAACGCGAATAAACATCATTCATAAAATTTCGTAATCCGATTGGATCAATCTGCCATCCAAAAGTGGTCTTATCCAAATATGGGTTTGTGTACCCTTGGTAAAGCATTTGCATTGTTTCAGCATTTGTGTCCTTCGTTTCGCCTTCATCCTGTATACAAAGAGAATAATAATAGCTAAAAGAAATAAAGTCAATTTTAGATTCAGAAGATTTCAAGAGCTCAATATCTTTTTCCGAAATTGCGACTTCAACTCCCTTTTTCTCTAACTGCATTCGATATTTATTATCAATCTTGCAAGAGGTTATAAAATCAAGATCATCCCACATCGTAGCTTGATTATGCTCTAATGTTGCTTTTACGTCTTCTGGTTTAGGAGAAAGCGGATATGCATAAGCACTTGCTAGCATATTACCAATAAGTGCATCTGGTAATATTTCGTGGCACAGTTTTACAGCTGTAAAGTGGCATAACATTGAATGGTAATAACAATCCCATTTTACTTGTTCATAATCACTAGCTGTTGGTGCAACCTTCTCTTTGAGATACATATTTGGGATTAATAAACTAAGATTGTTCTCATTAAGTGTAAGCCAGTATTTGACATATTGACCAAACTCCTCAAAACAAGTACGACAATACCTTTCAAAATGTGCTACAATCTCTCTAGATTTGAAACCATTATAATGATCTACCAAGTATTGTGGCATATCCCAATGAAATAATGTAACAATTGGTTCAATCCCAGCATTTTTGAGTTCTTTGAAAACTGACTTATAGAACGCAATCCCCTCTTCATTTGGAGACGATTCGACTCCTGTTGGATAGAGCCTAGTCCATGCAATGGACATTCTAAATGAATTGAATCCCATTTCTTTTAGTAATTGAATATCCTCTTTGTAGTGATGATAAAAATCAGAGGCTTCTGAATATCTAATCCCTGTTTTTTCTTCACGAATGTCATAGATACTTTTTCCTTTTTTTCCAAGTAGTCCTCCACCTTCAAATTGAAAAGCTGAGGTGGAACCTCCCCATAGAAATTTTTTATTCATTTGTTATCCCCTTTTACCAAATTTATCAAGTTTAATATTTGATTTTGATAGTGCAATCGTGATAAGTGCAGAAGATACAAAAGAGATAATAATTGTTAAGACACCAATGATTACATTAAATACTCCTTTATCACCAAACATCGCTGGAATACCAACAACACTTGATGAAGCGATTGCATACATTCTAAATTGGAATATTCCAGCAAATAAACCGCCAATTGCACCACCAATCATTGAACCTAAGAATCCATATTTAGAAGGTAAGTTGAAACCATACATTGCTGGTTCAGAGATACCAAGAACTGCAGATAATGAGGCAGAGATTCCTTGAGCACGTTTATCCTTATCTTTCGAAAGCATTGCAATTGCAAATGCAGCTCCAGCCATCGCTAAATTTTCAGCAACCATACTTGGCATCAATAATTGATCATAACCAACAGTTGTTAGTGTCGCAACAATAACGGGGAAAGCGAATGAGTGTGTACCAGTTGCAATCATCACAGGTGTAAAGAAAGCAAGTAGAGCAACTGCAAAGAAACCTAAATTGTCACCAAGCCAAACAACACCAGTTCCAAGAACGTTAGCAATATTTGTACCAAGAGGACCAATGACAATCAATTGAATTGGTAGCATAATGGCCATAACCAATAATGGTGCCATAAAAGCTCGAATGATATCCGGTAATAGCTTATTGAAGAATTTTTCAAGATAAGAGAGCAACCAAATTCCCAAAATAATAGGTAGAACAGCTTTTGAATAATCAATTGCTTGTACATTGATAGAGAAAAATTCTAGTGACTTAATACCTTTGTCTGCAAAACCAACGAACCCTGGCCACAGCATGATCGCTGCTACAAGCATTGATAAAAATTGATTAGCTTTGAACGCCTTTGCCGATGTTGCTGCAATAAAGAATGGTAAAAAGTAAAAACCAGCCTCATAAACAATATTAAACAAATATAAGGTACTATTCGTTTCGGGAACACCAAGTAATTTTGCAATAGTAATGACAGCCCCCATCATACCAGAAGCCATCAATACTGGTACTACTGGTGTAAAAATTCCAGATACAACTGCAAAAAATTTATCCATTGTTGATTTTTCAACTTCTTCTACTTGTTCACTGCCAGCTTGATTTTTATCAAGTTTTAAATTTTCATTTACTACTGCAAAAACCTTACTTACATTAGGGCCGATTACTACTTGAAACTGCCCATTTTGCACAATGACATCTAAAACATCTTTTTCAGATTTTATCTCATCAATGTTAGCTTCTGCTTTTGAAGTATCTTTCAAAGTGAAACGTAGTCTAGTAGCACAATGAAATACATCTGCAACGTTATTTTTACCACCCACTAGATTAATAATTCTTGAAGAAAATTCTTTGTAATCTTGAGCCATTTTAGTCACCTCTAAAAATAAATAGTATACGATATATCATTTACAATTACATTGTATACTATTTATTTTGTTTTGTAAAGCCCTTTCATAAAAAAATTTTAAAAAAAGATATACCTTAAAATAGTATATCTCATCATTTGTTATTTGAAAGTGTCATTACTTTTTGATTCAAATCAGTAAGTAGTTCAAACTGTTCTATAGACAACAGTCCTTTGAGCTGAGTTTCGATTTTTTCATAAATATCACTACACATAGGTTCTAACTCTTTCCCCTTATTTTCCAAGGAAAGAACATAATACCGACCATCTTTTTGACTTTTGATTTTTTTAACCAAACCTTTTGTTTCCATAGATTTTACAGAAGCCGTCACTGTCGGATTACTCAATCCAAATTCTTTTTCTAGATTTTTTTGGAAAACTTCTTCATTGGGATGATTTGCTAAAAAAATTAAGATGAGCGCTTGGATATGGCTGACATTCAAAGAAGCTAATTCGTCATTTATTAGTCTAAAAATTACTTTATCGAGATTATGTAAAGTTCGAACGATACCTATATTTTTATGTTGTAAAACCAGATTTCCCATAAGCTACCTTCTGTCAATTCTATTGTATACTATGTATTATAACAAAATTTTAGCACTAGTAAAACTAAAAGAGATGGAGGGCATTTCTATTCCAATAAACACTACTCGTATGAAAATAAACATCCCTCCCTCTATGAGTCTATGAAAATCGAATCAGTCAATTTCTCACTATCACTTCTATACATTCAAGCTATACTCTAGGTTTGATACTGCCCTCTTTAATGTAAAAAATCTTGGTATCAACGCTTTCAACTATCCCTTGCAAATACTGTTCAACTTCCATGACAGTTGGTCTAGGCACAAGCATGGTACTTTGCGAAGTCTGTGAAACAGAAAGAGCAGAATCTGTTAAAGAATCATAGGTATGTCTATCGTCATGACGAATGATAATTTCTTCTGTCTCTAGTTTTTTTAATTCATCTAAGATATTCAATGTGTGATTTTCCTCTCCGTAGATAGATTCAGCAAGTTCACGTTGTTTCATTGACTTACTTTCCAAGAGCTCAATAATTGTTTCCTTTTGTTCCATTGTTATCTTGAACTTCCACACTATTCCTAGTTATAATTTGCAAGACTTATTATATCATACAGTACCAACAAACAATATTTTTCATAATCAGCTACTTCATCTTCAAATTTTGGACTTATTAGAAAAAAGCTGGAACAACACTCTCTTCATTTATAATCTAAATTGATTTGGAATGACAAGTGCACAAAGAGTGATAAGCACTGAAACAATTTCTGCAGCTGGGAAAATCGTCAGCGAAAGAATGATTCCTAAAATTTTAATTGCAATGTCCCACTTCATCCAATGCAAACGACTGATATTCAATTGTTCAATTTCTGCTGTTTGATTGACTTCGACCAATGTGTGATAATACCAAAAGACTGAGAATGAAATCAACAGAACAATGACTCCATAAAATACTCGCATCGTAGCATTGTTAAAATTTGAAGCAACTAATTTTGTCATATAAGGGAAAAATGATGAAAAGAAAAGCATGACTATAGCAGCCCAGACTGTTTTTTGACTAATCTTCTCCACTACCTGCGATGAAGAGTGAAAATTTACCCACATGGCACCGAGCCAGAAAAAGGACAATCCATAGGCAAAAAAATTAGTTCTGAGCTCCCATAGGCCTTGTAAATCAAAGGTTCTCGGCTTTTCCAGTTTCAATACCAAAATGGTCATAATAATAGCAATCACCGCATCAATAAAAGCCCTAAACGCTCTTTATCCATTACTTGACGATTCATTTTTCTCTCTTTTTAAATAGTTCTTTAAAATATGTGACATTATACCACTTTTACAGTTGTAAATCAAAAGCATTAAAAAACGGCTTAAGCCGTTTTTTAGTCCTCAACAATTCAATTTGCAGAGAATTTTATGATAAAATTTCTGCTAAATTTGCAATCATATCTTTTAATTGTTTTTCAAGAATTTCAGGGCTAGCAGTAATGCTCATTAGTAAAGTATTTAAAGATTGCTCAAATTGATTAGGAAGAAGGTTCGCATGCGCTGCTGCATATGATATCATTCTCTTCTCGCCGGGGTGGGTCAATTCATTAACTGCAAAAATGATGTCAAAATAGGATTCTAAAAAGGCTGCTACCCGATGATTGACACTGACAAAGTCTTTTCGTTTTGCCGCTTTTAAAATCTGCGTATCATAGGATGGCAAATGCCCGGTTAACAGACTGAAATTTCGTGAAATGATGTTGTCTTTTAATTTTGGAGGAAAAGGAACGTCAAACCGTTTTTTCAATTTTCCGAACTCTCCATTAGCATCATAAAGAATCTTGCAGGTTTTTAAATTGTGCCAAAAGCAAGTGGTGTAGCCATTTCCTGCTTGGTGCTTTTCGACGACATTTTCAATATCTCGCGCAAAATCACGAATATTCCGATAAAGAATATCAATATCAATGTCATTATTTAAGGTACAGTCGTCTTCCAATTCCCAAAATTGATTGCTTATTTCCATATAAGAACAATATTGGGTCAAAATCAACTTCCGACTGTCTTCATCTGGAATGCTCGTGCAGTAAATATATAAATCATAGTCCGAAGTCTCATCATAAGTTTCTCCGCTACGAGATCCGCCTAAGGCAATCGCTGTCACTTCTGGTAAATTGGAAAATGCTTTCCAAAGTTGTGTAAAAACTGTCATTTTCTCCTCCGATATAAAACTTTTCCTTATTATACATTATATTACTACAAGAAAAGACTCCTAAACTTCAATTTAGGAGCTTTTCATGTCTTACCGCACTTCTGCACCAATCGTTACTTCAAGAGACTTTTGGATTTTTTCCATATAACGAGCTACTTCCTCATCTTCCAGAGTATCCTCTGGATTTTGGAAAGTTAAGGTGTAAGCCATTGATTTCATGCCGAGTCCCAGTTTTTCACCTGAGAAGACGTCAAATAATTTGATATCTGTCAAGCGTTTCACACCAGCAGCCTCAATAGCTTCAACGACTTCTTTGTGACTGATTTCTGCTTTCAGAAGCAGTGCTATATCACGTGTTACAGCTGGGAATTTGGTAATTTCTACAAATGGTTTTGCTGGTTGAATAGCTTGTTCAATCGCTGTCAAGTTGACTTCTGCTACATACGTTTCTGGGATATTATAATCCTTAGCAGTTACTGGATGAACTTGACCGACAAAACCAACGACTTGTCCGTCTAATGAAATAGTCGCTGTACGACCTGGGTGCATACCAGCTAATGCTTGTGTCGCTGTGTACTCTACTTTTAGACCCAGACGGTCAAAAAGTGCTTCCAAAATTCCTTTTGCATAAAAGAAATCAACTGGTACAGCTGGAGTTTGAAAATCCTTTTCAGTAACCAAACCTGTCAAAGCAAAGGCAAAGCTGTTGATTTCAGTTGGCAATTCTTCCTGTGGATTCCCCGTTTGCTCGAAGACTTTTCCGATTTCATACAGAGCTAAGTCTTTATTTTTACGTGCTACATTATAGGCAACAGTATCCAAAATGCCAGCTACCATATTTTGACGAAGAACGCTGCGATCTACTGTCATCGGCCACATCAGCTCTGTCAAGTTACTTGGATTAGTGCTAAATTGCACAGCTTTTTCAGGAGTAGTCAAAGCATAGGTGATAACTTCTGTCAGACCAGCACCTTCTGCAACTGTACGAACTTTGCGACGAAGTTTTTGGGTTTCTGTCAATTGACCAGCTGTTCCGTCACCTTTTGGAAGAGTTGCTGGTAATTTATCATAACCATAGATACGCGCAATTTCCTCATAAAGGTCTGCTTCAATGTGAATATCCCAACGGCGACGTGGTACGCTGACCGTGAATTTCTCTGCATCGCCAGTAAGACCAAAACCAAGGCGACGGAAAACATCTTCAATATCTGTATAGGTTAATTCCGTCCCAAGTACACGATTGACATCTGATAATGTTGAAACAACTTCAACATCTGATGTGTCTAATTGACCCGCTGAGACGATACCGGCTTGTACCGTTGCACCTGCAAGATCTGCAATCATGCTAGCCGCAGCATCTAGAGCTTCTGTTACTGTCGCTAGGTTAATTCCTTTTTCAAAGCGAGAGGATGATTCTGAACGAAGATTGAGACGTCCGCTCGTCTTACGAATGGAAGTTCCGTCAAAAACTGCTGCTTCAAGCACTACACGGCTTGATTGAGAAGAAATTTCCGTTGCCGCTCCACCCATGACACCAGCAAGAGCGACTGGCTTATCTGCTACCGCAATCACAAGATCGCTCGTTTCTAATTCGCGCTCTTCATCATCAAGAGTTACTAGTTTTTCACCCGCACGCGCTTCGCGCACCACAATTTGATTGCCCTTAAAAGTATCTAAATCAAAGGCGTGCATTGGTTGACCAAAGTAAAGCAAAATATAATTTGTCACATCTACTACATTGTTGATAGGACGAATCCCTGCATTCATAAGCAGATTTTGAAGCCATTGCGGACTTGGAGCAATGGTTACATTTTCCAAAATACGCGCTGCATAAAAAGGCGCCTTGTCCGTTTCAATCGCAACAGAAAGTTGTTCTCCAGCTTGCTCTTGTGTTTCCAACAACGGAAAATCTTTAAAATGAACCGACTTGTCGTAGATAGCTGCTACCTCATACGCTACTCCACGCATTGAAAGCGCATCTGCACGATTCGGTGTGATAGAAAGCTCAATAATTTCATCATCCAAGTCAAGATAAGGAAAAACGGAATCCCCCGGTACAGCTTCTTTTGGTAGGATTTGAATGCCGTCGGAAAATTCTTTTGGAACAACCGAGTCCGAAATGCCTAATTCTCCAAGGGAACAAATCATTCCAAGGGATTCTAACCCACGGATTTTTCCCTTTTTAATCTTGTAATTATCTGCAATACGAGCTCCTGGAAGAGCTACCATAACCTTGATTCCCGTTCGTACATTTGGAGCGCCGCAAACGATTTGTCGAAGCGCTTCTTCGCCAACATTCACTTGACAGACATGTAAGTGCGTCTCAGGAACCTCTTCACAGCTAACCACTTCACCAACTACAATTTTTGACAACCCCTCAGCAGGAGAGCTAACCCCTTCTACTTCAATCCCTGTCGTTGACATTTTTTCAGCTAATTCTTCACTCAGAACAGTTACGTCAACTAGTTCTTTTAACCATTTATAACTTACTAGCATAATTCATCTATATGAGTGCATAGAAATCTTTGAGAACTACTGTTTCTGCTCAAAAATTTTGCCTCATATTACTTCCTTTCTTTTTGAGGCTGGGACAAGTGCCCAAGCCAAGTGCTTTTTCGCTTAATTTAATTCTTTCCGAATGAGCCAGTCAATATCAACCGTTTCACCAGTCGCATATTCATGCTCACTAAAACGTTTAAAACCATATTTAAAGTAAAAGTTTTGTGCCTTAAAATTCTTTTCCCAAACACCTAACCAAACCCACGAAAACTTTCGTTTAGTAGCTTCTTGCATGGCAAAATCAAACATTTCCTTGCCAAAACCCTGTCCTTGATGAGATTTCAAAACATAAATCCGATGAACCTCAAAAGCATTCTCCATTGAGTGCTCTGCCTCTACGGGCTCAGTCTGTGCTTGCCCCCAGTTAAATTTGAGCAAACCAACAATCTTTTCTTTCTCATCTAGTGCAAAATAAGTCTCCGACTCTACTTGCGCCAAATCCTTCTGAATCTGCTCAAGGGAGAGTTCATGGGTAAAATAATCTTGCATATCTTCCGCTTTGATATAAGGGTCGAAAGTTTCTTGATAGGTTTGCACTTCCAGTTCTCGTAGAACTTCAGCCTGTTCTTCTTTTACTTTTACTAACATAGCATTTATTTAAATTGTTCTGAAAAACGAACATCACCTTGATAGAAGCCACGAATGTCATTGATACCGTAGCGCAACATAGCCACCCGTTCTTGACCCAGCCCAAAAGCAAAACCAGAATAAACATCAGCATCAATGCCACTCATTTCAAGGACGCGTGGGTGTACCATTCCAGCTCCCATAATTTCAATCCAGCCAGTCTTTTTGCAGACATTGCATCCTTGCCCACCGCATTTAAAGCAAGAAACATCCACCTCAACAGACGGCTCTGTAAATGGAAAATAAGACGGACGCAGACGAATACTGCGGTCTTCTCCAAACATTTTTTGCACAATGAGCTGCAATGTTCCTTGAAGGTCTGCCATAGAAATATTTTTCCCGACAACCAAACCTTCAATTTGATGAAATTGATGAGAATGCGTCGCATCGTCCGTATCCCGTCGGAACACACGCCCTGGCGAGATCATCTTCAAAGGTCCTTTAGAAAAATCATGAGCGTCCATAGCACGAGCTTGAACTGGGCTGGTGTGAGTGCGCAGCAAAATTTCTTCTGTAATGTAAAAAGTATCCTGCATGTCACGTGCTGGGTGATCTTTTGGTAAATTCATCCGCTCAAAGTTGTAATAGTCTGTTTCAACTTCAAAACCATCTACGACTTGATAGCCCATTCCAATAAAAATATCTTCAATTTCTTCACTTGTCTGGCTAAGAACATGACGATTCCCAGCAGGAATTTTCCGACCAGGAAGGGTGACATCTACTGACTCCCTAGCCAACTGATTGGCAACTTTTTGTTCTTCCAATAATTTTGCAGATTCTTCAAAAGCAGCAGTCAACACATCTCGTGCTTCATTGACATGCTTCCCGATAATTGGACGCATATCAGCAGAGACATCTTTCATGCCTTTTAAAATCTCTGTTAAAGAGCCTTTTTTCCCAAGAACAGAAACTCGTAGATTTTGCATTTCTTTTTCATTTTCAATCGAGATTTTTTTCAACGACGCCAGCGTTTCTTCTCTAAGCTTATTTAATTGTTCTTCAATGGTTGACATAATTCCTCCAAATATAAAAACCGCATGCCAAACTCCATATGCGGAGCGTTGACACGCGGTACCATCCGTTTTTATCTGGTTTCCCAGACCTTAATTCTCAATCCTATTGCAAGTGAATTCACCTAGTTTTCATCTAAAGAGCTCTCAGTCTCTGGCTCTGGCTCTTCTCCCTGTCAAACTTCCCCTAAGCTACTAGTCTTGCGGATTCTTATTTAATTAGTTGATATTATACCAAATTTTATAGGACTTGTAAATAGACCTTGTTTAAAAATGCAATTGTATTCGACACACATTATAAACAGTAGTCAATTCTATACTAACTCGCTCAAGTATTCATAGCGCTCATATTTCTCCAAAAGTAAATCGTTTTTGCTATCCAACTCTTTTTGGAGTTCAGCTAGCCGACCGAAGTCCGAAGCATATTCCTGCATTTCCCGCTCAATAGCTGCAATGTCCTCCTCAATCTTCTCTATATCTCCCTCAATAGACTCCCACTCCTGTTTTTCAAAGTAGCTTAAGCGCTTCTTTTCCTCTCGCACTTTTGCTACTTTTTCCTTTTCCGACTTTTGGGAAATGGCAGATCTCTCTAGCTCAAACGCCTTTTCATCCAGATAATCAGTATAATTACCGAAATATTCTCTGATAGTTCCCTCTTTAAAGGCTAAAATCTTATCTGCTACTTTATCAAGGAAATACCGATCGTGACTAACAGTCATAACTGGGCCGGCAAAGCTTTGCAAAAAGTTTTCCAGCACCGTTAATGTCGCAATATCTAAGTCATTAGTCGGCTCATCCAACAGCAAAACATTCGGCTTTTCCAACAATAACTTGAGAAGATAGAGCCGCTTTTTCTCTCCTCCGGATAATTTTTCAATCAAAGTTCCATGAGTGGAACGAGGAAAGAGAAATTGTTCCAAGAGTTCGGCAATTGATGTCGTCCCCGCAGATGTCTTAACTTCTTCTGCGACCTCCTGCAAGAAATTGATAACGCGTTTGGACTCATCCAACCCTTCAATTTGCTGTGAGAAATAAGCCACACGAACCGTCTCACCAATAATCAGTTGACCAGATTGAGGTGCTAATTTCCCAGCAATCAGATTGAGCAAGGTGGATTTTCCAACACCGTTATCCCCCACAATCCCAATCCGATCTTTATTTTGAACTAACAAATTGAAATGAGAAAGAATCTTCTTGTCTTCATAAGCAAAGTCCACATCTTTAAATTCAATCACTTTCTTCCCAATACGGCTGGTCTCGAAATTCATTTCTAAGTCTGTCTGAGTCGTTTGATCAGATAAATCCTTTTTCAAATCTTGAAAACGATTGATACGTGCTTGCTGCTTGGTTGCTCTAGCCTGTGGCTGGCGACGCATCCAGGACAATTCCTGCTTATAAAGCTGTTGTTTTTTATGGAGAAAGGCAGCATCTCGCTCGTCTTGTTCTGCTTTCAAACGGACATAATCTTGATAATTTCCTTGATATTCAAGCAAATCTCCGCTGTCCAATTCAAAAATTCGCGTCGAAACATGGTCTAGAAAATAGCGGTCATGGGTAATGAAGAGAACCGTTTTTTTGGAATTCTTCAAAAAATTCGTCAGCCATTCGATGCTATCAATATCCAAATGGTTGGTCGGCTCATCAAGGAGCAATAAGTCATCGTCTCCTAACAAGACTTGCGCCAATTGCACGCGGCGTCGCAAACCACCTGACAGGTCGCCGACCTTAGCAGATAAGTCGGTCAAACCCAGCTTAGACAAAACGGTCTTAACTTGACTTTCAATTTCCCATGCTTGAAGAGCATCCATTTCAGCCATAATCTTCTCTAAACGAGATTGATTGCTTTCATCATAGTTAGACAGCAATAACTCATACTCACGAATGAGCTGCATTTCTCGCAGATTGCTTGATAAAACCGTATCTAGTACCGTTTTGTCGTCATCAAAGTGCGGTTCTTGGGTTAAGTAGCCAATCTTATAGCCCGATTTAGCTGAAAAAGGATTAATGTCCCCATCAAATCCAGATTTTCCAGACAGAACATTCAAAAGGGTCGTTTTTCCAGTTCCATTAACCCCAATCAAGCCAATCCGATCCAAACTATGAATAATAAAGGAAATATTTTTAAAAACAGTCTTATCTCCCACCGTTTTAGTCAACTTTTCAACAATAAAGTCACTCATCTTCTCTCCTCTACAAAAGCTAAAATAGCTTCAAGGCAGTTGTCCAAGGTACCATTCACAATAGCTGTCTCAATCTCAGTCAAGAGCTGTCCTAAAGCAGGACTCGGCTTAAAGCCAAATTCTTTGATTAACAGACCACCATTGACGACAATTTCATGTTTATCATGAATCGTTAGTGAATCATAAGTAGAATGAATCTTTTCAAAATTAACAGCTAATCCCTGTGCTTGACGAATTTCTTCTGCTTGTATCATCAGGTCCAATTCAAAACGATAGCATTCTTCTTTATCCAGAAAATGCGTTTGGCGAATATTATAAATCGTGACAATTTGCTCTACGCGCTTCTGAAATTCATTTGAAGTTTTCCAATGCTTGAGGAATTTTTTAACATTTTTTACTTGAAGAGCCATTAAAAGAGCAGCCCAAGCTTGTTCTGAACTCGTAAATTGAAAATCTGCTTTAATATCAAACATCGTTTTCAATTGTGATTGGCTGCTGCGCATGTCAGGTAAATAGTCCGTTGCACCACTGGCAAGCAGACTTTTCAATCCTTTACGCCAATAAGACGCTGTCAGTAGTTTGTCAAATTCAATGAAAGTTCGCTCCACAGAAATTTTTTTTAATAGTGGCGCACACATTTTCATAGCCTGAAATGTGTCTGTATCTAATGAAAAGCCTAAGGATGCTTGAAAACGAAATCCTCGCATAATGCGCAAGGCGTCTTCGTTGAAGCGTTCCGAAGGTGTTCCTACAGCACGTAAGATCTGCTGTTTCAGATCATCCAACCCTTCAAATAAATCAATCACATTCCCTGCTTCATCCAAAGCCAAAGCATTGATCGTGAAATCGCGCCGTTTTAAATCTTCTTTTAGAGAACGAACAAACGTGACATGGCTAGGTCTGCGATAGTCTACATAGATATCCTCTGTCCGAAAAGTCGTCACTTCATATTCATGATTGTCTTCTAAGACTAAAACCGTCCCATGCTCAATTCCGACATCAATCGTTCGCTCAAAAATACGTTTGGTTTCTTCTGGATAACTGGAACTTGCAATATCCACATCATGAATCGGTCGATTCAATAAAGCATCGCGAACTGAACCGCCAACAAAATACGCCTCAAAACCGGCATTCTTAATCTTCTTTAATACTGGTAAAGCCTCCTGAAATTCAGAAGGCAGATTTTCTAATCTCATAATAAATATTCCAATCCGTAGACAAGCTCTTTTTTCTTGACCACTTCCTTAATACCTAAATTCACCCCCGTCATGAAAGACTTACGGTCGTACGAATCATGACGAAGTGTCAGTCCCTCACCTTGACCACCAAAGATGACTTCTTGGTGAGCCACCAAGCCTGGTAAACGAACCGAATGAATGCGCATGCCGTCCATTTCTGCGCCACGTGCTCCTTTTAATAACTCTTTTTCGTCCATTGCCCCCTGATGTTTTTGGGGGCGAACCTTGCTAATCAATTCAGCTGTTTTAATCGCTGTGCCGCTCGGCGCATCCTTTTTCTGATCATGATGTAATTCAATGATTTCCACATCTGGAAAATATTTAGCTGCTTGCGTTGCAAATTGCATCAAAAGAACCGCTCCTACAGCAAAATTAGGAGCAATCAAGCCTCCTAGCTCTTTTTGCCGAGAAAACTCAACTAACTCTTTGATTTCATCCGATGTAAATCCAGTCGTTCCAACCACAGGTGCAAAACCATGCTCTAATGCAAAACGAGTATTTTCATACGCCACCTTAGGAGTTGTAAAATCAACCCACACATCCGCTTCTACACCACTCAAATCTTCTTTCTGATTAAAAACGGGAACACCAGCTACTTCTTTTTCTGGAGTAAGTGGGTCAAGCAATCCAACGAGCTCTAATACAGGATCTTCTGTCACCATGTTATAAGCAGCTTGTCCCATTTTTCCTTTGAAACCAGCAATAATGACCTTTATACTCATGGAATTCTCCTTAAATAATCGGAATATAGGCTAAGGCAATACTTCCAGCGCCCAAGTGAGTTCCAATCACACTACCAAATGTCGCAATCGGAATCTCTCCGGAAACACCATCTTCTAACAATAATTGATGTAAATGTTCTGCTTTTTCCAGTGCATTTCCATGAATAATCATCACTTGGTAATTTCCTTGTGCAGTTTGCTCTTTGACAATCTCAATCAGGCGTTTCGTAGCTTTTTTCTCGGTACGAATCTTTTCATAAACCTCAATGACGCCCTCGTCATTAAAGTAAAGAATCGGTTTGATACTGAGCAAGTTTCCCAGAATTGCAGCGCCATTCGACAAACGACCGCCTTTCACCAAATGATTTAAGTCATCTACCATGATGAAGGCACCAATTCCCTTGATTTGAACGTCAAGATTGCTCAGAATTTGCTCAAACGTTAACCCTTGTTCAGCCCAGTTTAAAATATGCTCCACCATCATTCCAAGCGGCGCACTTGTGATTTTTGAATCTGGAAAAGCAATTTCTAAACTTGGAAATTCATCTTTCAAATACTGGATATTTTGATAAAAGCCAGAAATGCCACTCGATAAAAACAGACCAATGACATAAGTATAACCTTGCCCTTCTACTAAAGACAGAGTGTTCACTAAGCTGGCAATACTCGGTTGGCTAGTCTTTGGCAATTCACTAGAAGCTGCCATTTTTTGATAAAATTCGCTAGCAGAAAGATTCTTTCCTTCGATGTACTCAACCCCGTCGATACTAACGGGAATATCTAAGACAAATAAATGCTCATTTTCGATGACTTTGCTATCCAAATATGCTGACGAATCAGTAATTACGGCTAATTTCATGCATTAAAACTCCAAATTAATACCTGGCAAATCCAAGGCGATTTCTGTTACTTCATAGGTCAAACGATTTAAGACGGACAAACTTGGACGAGCTAATTGTTCCACTTCGTCCTGCTCAAATTCACTTGGCTCATTGACAATTTGTCCCATGATATGGTTGACTTGTGAGATTGTTCCACTAATTACAAAAGCATCAAAGACAATCATAAAGCTCACAATTACAACGATAGAAGTTACTTGTCCTTCTTGATCTTGATTTAACAATTGAAAATTGACATCCACTTTTGTTTCTGGGGTTCCGTTTTCTTTTTCCCACTCTAAATTACGTGCATCATAGTGATATTGACTGACAAATTCTTTTTCGCGTTGTAATTCCATTTCATTTCTCCTCAAAATATGCGTTATTAAAATTATAACATATTTTCCAGCGCCTGACTATTTTAATCAGTATGAAAATCATCTCCTTTCAATGTTTCTTTTAGATTAAAAAAGGAGCTAGAGAATTTTTCTCCAACTCCTAGAACGATGAAACTCATCATTATTTATTCAATGGTTTGCGAAGCGCTCCGAATAACACACCACTTACAATTGCGCCAATCAAGATGAAGATGATATAGAGAAGAGCATTTGAAGTAAGTGCAATAACGAAGATACCTCCGTGTGGTGCCATAAGTTTAATACCAGCCATGCCGACAAGTGCGCCTGCTAAAGCTGAACCAACCATAAAGCTTGGAATGGCACGGGCAGGGTCAGCAGCACCAAATGGAATAGCACCTTCAGTGATGAAGGATAGTCCCATAACAATGTTTGTCAAGCCTGAATTGCGTTCTTCTTCTGTGAATTTATCTTTGAATAGAAGGGTTGCGACAAAGACTGCAAGGGGTGGAACCATACCACCAGCCATAACCGCTGCCATTACAACTGAACCACCTGTTGAAACAGTTGCTGCAAGAGTTCCTGTACCAAAGATATAAGCTGCTTTGTTGAAAGGACCACCCATATCGATAGCCATCATACCACCTACAACGAGTCCAAGAAGGACAGCTGAACTACCAGATAAGCCTTCTAGGAAACTATTCAAGCCAGTATTGATAGCTGCCATTGGAATATTCACCAACAGCATCAAGAAGCCAGTTAGCAAGGTTCCCAACAGTGGATAAAGTAGAATGGACTTGATACCCTCAAGCGATTTTGGAAGACCACTCAAGGCTTTTTTAAGGAAGTTTACAACATAACCTGCAAGGAAACCACCCACTAGGGCTCCAAGGAAACCAGAAGGTACACCAGCAAGTGCAAGAGTCGCTTTCCCACCTGCTGCAAATGGAATTTTACCAAAAGCAAGACCTGCTGAAGCCATACTACCTGCTACAAAACCTGGCGCTAAACCTGGCTTTTCAGCAATAGAATAAGCGATATAACCAGCAAGTACAGGAAGCATAAAGCCAAAGGCCAAGCCACCAATATTCTTAAACATAGCTGCCAACTCATGATAAGTACCGAGATTTGCCAATTGATCTTTTGGCACTCCCATTGCTTGGTCAATCAAGAATGCCACTGCAATCATGATACCACCGCCGATAACGAATGGAAGCATTTGGCTAACACCACTCATCAAGTGTTTGTAGAATCCACCTGCTGCATTTGTTGAAGAGGACACAGCTGCTTTATTGGCTGCATGATATACTTCTGCTTTTCCTGACAATGCCAAGTTAATCAATTCTTCTGTTTTACGAATACCATCAGCAACCGGACGATTAATCAGTGGTTTCCCATCAAATCGATCCATTTCTACAGCTTTATCAGCTGCAATAATAACTGCTTTTGCTTTTTGAATATCTTCTGCTGTCAGTTTGTTTCCGATACCACTGGCACCATTGGTTTCGACTTTGATACCAACTCCCATTTCGGCGGCTACCTTTTGAAGAGCTTCTTGCGCCATATAAGTATGTGCAATTCCCGTTGTACATGCTGTTACCGCAACAAGGAAATCACCATCTTTGGTTGCCGGTGCTACCGTTGTAGGTTCTGCCGCTTTTTCAGATGCTTGGTCAAATAATGCAATCACTTCATCTGGTGAAGTTACTTGACGAAGTTTGTCTGCAAATCCATCTTTCATCAGGTACTGTGACAATTCTGCAAGTGCAGCCAAGTGAGTATCGTTCGCTCCTTCTGGTGCAGCAATCATGAAGAACAAATCTGTCGGTTGCCCGTCTAAACTTTCATAATCCACACCCTTGTTTGATTTTGCAAAAAGAACAGTTGCTTCTTTGACTGCCGCATTTTTACTGTGCGGCATGGCAATCCCGTCACCTAAACCCGTTGACGTTAAAGCTTCACGAGCCAAGATTCCTTCTTTGAATGTTTCAAAATCTGTCACATAACCGTGGTCAACTAAACTGCGAATCATTTCATCAATAGCAGCTGTTTTTTCAGTTGCTTGTAAATCAAGCAACATCACATCTTTTCTCAGTAAATCCTGAATTTTCATATTTTTTCTACCTCTACTTTTTCATACGTTTCGTTAATAAAATCGGCTGTTGCCAAGTCATCAGAGAAAGTTGTTGCCGTCCCGCAAGCTACTCCCCATTTGAAGGCTTCAACAGCATTTCCTGAACAGACAAATTCGCCAGTAAAGCCTGCAACCATTGAGTCACCAGCTCCGACAGAATTTTTTACGATTCCCTTGATTGGTTTTGCAAAATAAGCTCCGTCCTTTGTTACCAAAAGCGCACCGTCTCCTGCCATAGAAATAATGACATGTTGCGCACCTTTAGCTAGAATTTCACGAGCGTATTTTTCAATCTCATCCAATTTTTCCAGCTTCACTCCAAAAATATCACCTAACTCGTGATTGTTGGGTTTTACCAATAATGGTTGAAACTCTAGTGAATCAATAAGTGTTTGTCCCTCGAAATCACAAACGACTTGTGCTCCAGTTTGTCTCGTCAAGCTAATTAACTCTTTATAGACGACATTTCCTAGATTTTTATTGCTTGACCCTGCAAAGACAACTGTATCTTTCTCTGAAAGCCCTGAAAGAATATCTTTTAAGGCTACCAATTGCTCTGGTGAGACAGTCGGACCCGTTCCATTGATTTCTGTCTCAGCGTCTGCTTTAATCTTAACGTTGATACGCGTATCCTCTGACACTTGGACAAATTTAGTCGCAATCGCTTCATTTTCCAAGGTATCAGTAATAAATTTTCCAGTAAAGCCACCGATAAAGCCAGTCGCTGTATTGTCAATTCCCAAACGTTTGAGCACACGACTGACGTTGATGCCTTTTCCACCAGCAAATTTATCATCGCTCTCCATACGATTCACGCTTCCAACATTGACCTTATCCAAACGGACAATATAGTCAATAGAAGGGTTAAGCGTAACAGTATAAATCATACTTCAATAACCTCCGTTTTTTCTTTTATCTTTTCCAATTGCTCATTAGCGCATGCACTCGTAATAATGCTAGCACGTTTGATAGGGGCGACTTTCACGAAAGAGGAATGACCGATTTTTGAAGCATCAGCTAAGATGTAGGTCTGCTTGGCGTTTTCAAGAATCGCTCGTTTGACTGCTCCTTCTTCCATATCAGGCGTTGTATAGAAATTTTCATCAATTCCATTCATACCAATAAAGGCTTTGTTGAAATTCAACTGACCAATTTGATTCAAAGCAACACCACCGATACTAGCATCTGTTGAGCTTTTGACAACTCCTCCGATAATAACCGTTGGAATGTTTTTCTCAACTAACTTTGTAGCATGGTGAATGGAGTTGGTTACAACCGTCATATGTTTGCTTGAAAGCTCATTGATTAACAATTCATTTGTCGTTCCAGCATCAATAAAAATAACATCCTGTTCTTGTATCAATTCCGCCGCTTTTTGAGCAATTCGCAATTTATCTTGAACGTTTTTGATAGATTTTTCTTGATTGCTTTCTTCCTCTTGAAGGAAATGAATGCTTTCTGCTCCACCGTGAATCCGGCGCAGCTTTCTTTCATCTTCCAATTCATCTAAATCCCTACGCACTGTTGATTCAGACGTATTTAACAAACGAACTAAGCTATCCAGAGAAACAACTTGATGACGATTGATTTCTTCTAAAATCACCTGTTTGCGCTCTGATTTTAAGATAGACCTCACCCCTTCCTGCAATCGTTTACAGATTTATTATACACCAATTCATTTCAAAGTCAAGCACTTTCTTTCAAAAACTATCACTTTTTTAATAAAACAGCAAAATGCAATAAGAAAAGGCTGAAATTCGCATTCAACCTTTTCTTTTCTATACTGTTATACTGTCGCTTTGATTGCTGCTTCAACAGCTGCTTTTTCTTTGTCAATCAAATCAATACGAGCGGAAATTTCTTTGATTCCCATACTAATGTTACGGCTGATAGCTAAATCAGACAATTGTGGCTCAAAGAAGGCCTTGTATTCTGCCAAGCGTTCACGCGTTTTAAAGATATTTGCTGGATAAATGACAAATTTATCAAAACTCATATCTCCACCAAGAGCTGCTTTAATCCAATCCCAATTGTCACGTGCCCAAGTCCAGACAGTTCCTTGTGTGAAATCGTGTTGCAAGAAAGTAAAGTACCAGCTCATTGCTAAATCCTGCGGTTTTACAACATCCTTATTTTTCCATTCTTCTAAAAGATGGGTGAGGGTTGTTTCGTCCTTGGTATAAGAAAGAGTCGAAGCCAATTGACGTTGGAAGTTACCGTCAACCGTTGCAATGTAGGTTGCTAGATATTGAGCGGTCAATTCTTTTGTCTCATGGTGTTTGATTTGGTTAATCAAAATTTGCAAACGAGTGGCTGCTGGAAGTTTTTCCAAGTTTTTTTGATGCGCTTCAAAGATTTGGCTTGCTTTTTGGCTCGCTTGTTCATCATCAGCTGCAATCATATTTGCCACAACAATTTGACGTACCAATTCATCTTCATCTGTTTCACCGTCTTTCGCTTCAAAGCCAAGTCGGTCAAAGTTATCTTCATTCAGCTTAACGAGTAATTTTTTAAAGGCTGCCTCTGTTTCTGTCCCTTCGTCCACAAAAGTCTTCAAACCATTTAGAACAGCCTTCACAGCAGATACTACAAGATAAGATGTTTCATTGGTTAACTTTTCAACCACTGGAATCAAATCTGCAAATGAAACAAAATCAGCTTCCGCCAACAGACGACGTTCTTGTACTACTTGTAACTTACTTGTATTATCCAAGTCCGTAATAGTTGCTAAAATATTATCCAACAATTCCCCTTGATAATCAGTAATGTAATGCGCCGTATTTTCTGTATTGAAACGAAGTGCTCCTTCATTTTGCGCTGCCAGAGCTGCATAATTTGGAATTTCAAGCGTTTCGGTTTCTAAAGTATCTGGAATGCCAGTCCAATTGCTATTCAATGGCACAACCCATAAACGGCCTTTTTCTTCTTTTTCTCCAATAAAGAATTGTTTTTGAGAAATTTTGAGAGTATCATTTTCCACAACCGCTGTCAAAACAGGATAACCTGGTTGTTCTAGCCACGAATCCATAAAGGCTGCTACGTCACGTCCTGAAGCTGCACCAAGAGCATTCCATAAGTCACGACCAATTGTATTACCATATTGATGTTTGGCAAAATAAGCATTCAAGCCTTTTGCAAAAGCTTCATCTCCTAGCCAACGACGAAGCATGTGCATGAGACGACTTCCTTTAGCGTAAACAATCGCAGGATCAAATAAGGTATTGATTTCGTCTGGATGTTTTACTTCCACATGGACAGATTGAACACCGTCAGTCGCATCCCGTTTTAGAGCCAGAGGAACGCCACTTGTTTGGAAGTCCTCAAAAATGTTCCAAGTCGGCTCAATAGCGTTCACACAGACATATTCCATCATATTGGCAAAACTTTCATTGAGCCAAAGGTCATCCCACCATTTCATTGTAACCAAATTACCAAACCATTGGTGAGCCAATTCGTGAGCAATCACAAGAGCTACTTGCTGACGGCTTGTAACAGTTGAATTTTCATCTACTAAAAGATAAACTTCACGATAAGTGACCAAGCCCCAATTTTCCATAGCTCCTGCAGAAAAGTCTGGTAAAGCTACATGTAAGGATTGAGGAATTGGATACTTCACCCCATAATATT
Organism: Streptococcus anginosus; assembly: GCF_900636475.1. Lineage (NCBI taxonomy): Bacteria > Bacillati > Bacillota > Bacilli > Lactobacillales > Streptococcaceae > Streptococcus > Streptococcus anginosus. The sequence continues at coordinate 351,612 of NZ_LR134283.1, read as the reverse complement.
CTTCATAAAAGTCAATAGAGCGAACTGCAATATCTAGGGCAAACTCTAAGTTTGAAGCAGGATGCGCTTTAGTAGAGTATACCCCCACCAAAGTGCCATTCTTTGTTTTAGCTGTAACGCCCTGCAAATCACCAGCTGCGAACGCTAAAAGATAAGACGACATGCGAGGAGTTGTTGCAAACTTCCAGATGCCAGTTGCTTTTCGATGTGCTACATCAACTTCTGGCATGTTTGAAAGTGCGATTTCTCCTGCTTCTTGATCGAATTTCAAAGAAAGGTCAAACGTAGCTTTTGCTTCTGGCTCATCTACACTTGGAAAGGCTTCACGTGCAAAATGACTTTCAAATTGAGTAGAAAGAACTTCTTTTTTGACTCCATCAACAGTATAGTAAGAAGGATAAATCCCCGTCATATTATCTGTAATTTTACCTGTATAAGTCAGCATTACTTCAACAACTCCTGCTTGACCAAGCTCAACGTAAACTGCTTCATTTTCATTATCTACAGAGAAAGGACGAGCTTCGCCAGCTACCTCAACGGACTGGATTGTCAAATCCTTCTGATGAAGAGAAATTTTTTCACCTTTTGCTTCTCCGCTAATGCTGACCTTACCTGTGAACGTTTTTTGCTCCCGATTCAAATCTAAAAAAATATCATAATGTTCTGGAACAAATGTTTCAATAAAATGTGCAACTGCTTGCATGTATATCTCCTTAATAATATAATCTGTAACTATTGTAACATAATTCACGTGCCCTAACACAATTTCTCTATCGTTTTCCTCTTTTTGTGATAAAATAGAAATACGTTACTATTTTAAGGAGAAATCATGTCTGAAATTTTTGATATTACGATTGTTGGTGGGGGGCCTGTGGGTCTTTTTGCTGCTTTTTATGCTCACATGCGTCAAGCAAAAGTGAATTTGATTGATTCGCTACCTCAGCTCGGTGGACAGCCAGCTATTCTCTATCCTGAAAAGAAAATTCTGGATGTTCCTGGTTTTACTAATCTAACAGGTGAGGAATTGATTAATCGTTTGATTGATCAAGTAAAAACATTTGAAACAAGCATACATCTCAATGAGACTGTATTAGATATTGAAAAAAAGGATGAATTATTTACCTTAACAACTAGCAATGGGAAGCACATTTCAAGAGCCATTTTGATTGCTATGGGAGGTGGTGCTTTTAAACCTCGCTCACTTGATTTGGACAATGTAGAACAATTTGAAAACATTCATTATCACGTTTCCAATATCAATCAATACGCTGGACAAAACATTGTGGTTCTAGGAGGTGGTGATTCTGCAGTGGATTGGGCACTTGCTTTTGATAAAATCGCTCCGACACATATCATCCATCGTCGAGACACCTTCCGTGCTTTAGAACACAGTGTCAATGAACTAAAAGCTTCTACTGTCACGATTAAAACACCATTTATCCCAAGTCAACTTATAGGTGAAGGAAACAAACTCACTCATCTTGAGATTACTAAAGTGAAAAGCAATGAAACAGAGCTCTTGCCGCTTGATCAGCTTTTTGTCAATTATGGCTTCAAATCATCTGTTGGAAACTTAAAAAAATGGGGAATAGAACTCAATCGCCACAAGATTATCGTCAATAGCAAACAAGAAACTTCTGTCGCAGGTATCTATGCTGCTGGCGATTGCTGTAGCTATGACGGAAAGATTGATTTGATAGCCACAGGACTAGGCGAAGCTCCTACAGCTATCAACAACGCCATGAATTATATCTATCCCGACCAAAAAATACAGCCAAAACATTCGACCAGTCTTTAAAAAGCAAAAAGAAGCTGGGGCAAAAGTCCGACCTCAAATATAAAAAGCGAACAAAACTAGTTTTCTGGTAATCAGAATTCTGCTTTGTTCGCTTTTCGCATTTAATTATAGATTTGAAGGTCTTAATAATTAAGATTTTTAAAAATTGAAATCTTTTTGTCCCAAACTCTTTTATATGTGCTTATTTCACACTATCCATTTTTTCTCGGCAAGCCTTTTCGATGAGGTCAAGTTTTTCAACACTTTCCTTTTCATCTTTACCAATTGAATAGATGTATAGTTTGATTTTAGGTTCGGTCCCTGACGGTCTGAGTGCATACCATGAACTATCTTTAAAGTAATATTTCAAACAGTTTTGTTTTGGAAAATCAAGGTAGCCATCTTTAAAGTCAATCACTTTTTCAAGTTCCATTGCTCCAATTGTTGTCAAAGGATGTTCTCTAAATTCTTCCATCATGCGACCAATTCGCTCCTGACCTTCTACACCTTCTAACTCAAGCGAAACTTGTCTTTCATTATAGAAACCAAATTCTGCATAGATATCATTTAAAACATCTAACAGAGTCTTATCCTGTTTCTTAAAGTAAGCAGCCATCTCCACGATCATCATAGAAGCACTGACAGCATCTTTATCTCTAACAAATGTTCCATAACAGAAACCGATACTTTCTTCGTAACCGAAAACATACGTTTTTTCTTTAGTACGATCATACTCGTTGGCTTTGCCACAAATATTTTTAAATCCAGTCAGGGTTTCTACTGTTTCAATACCATATTTCTTCGCAATCGCTCTAGATAAATCACCTGTAACAATAGATTTCACCATGACAGGATTTTCAGGTAAATTATTGAGAGCAGAACGTTGTGAGAAAATGTAATAAGAAAGCAAAGCACCAATCTTATTTCCATTTAAAAAGACATAATCACCGTTTGCATTTCTTACTTCCAGCGCAACACGATCGCAGTCTGGGTCATTGGCAATCAAAATATCACAGTTATTTTCTTTTCCAAGCTTTTCAGAGTAAGCAAATGCTTTCGGAAATTCTGGATTGGGATAACCAACGGTTGTAAAATCTGGATCAGGAAATTCTTGTTCCTTTACGACGAAGATATTTTCAAATCCTCTTCTTTTCAGAATTTCTCTGACAGGAATATTTCCTGTACCATTCAAAGGCGTATAGCCAACCTTGATAGATTTATCAACATCTTCATTGATTGTTAGATTGAGAACTTCTTGGTAGTAATCTTCTTCGACAGATGGATCAATATAATTTGCAAGACCGCTTTCCAAGGCTTCTTCAAAAGGAATGGATTTGATGTCTTCAAAATTCACAATTTCATCCATATGACCTGCAATTTGTCCTGCAATATCATCTAAAATCTGTGAACCTTCTTCCCAATACGCTTTATAGCCATTGTATTCTTGTGGATTATGGCTAGCCGTTACCATAACTCCTGCTTTACAGTGCAATTTTCTAATTGCATACGAGCACATTGGCGTAGGATGAATGCCATTGTAAATATAAGTTTTGATGCCATGAGCAGCCATGATAGAGCAGGTCAACTCAGCAAATTCTTTTGATTTATATCTGACATCATAGCTGATTGCAACACCTCTTTTAATCGCTTCTTCACCATGGTCTTTCAAGGTTTCAGCCAATGCCTGGGCTGCTTTTCCTACCATGTATTTATTCATACGGTTGGTACCAGCACCCAATTTCCCACGAAGACCAGCGGTCCCAAACTCAAGACCCTTGTAGAATCGATCTTCGATCTCAGCTTCATCATCCTGAATAGACAGCAAATCAGCTTTCGTTTCTTCATCGAAGAAATCATTGTTTAGCCATTGTTCATAAACTTCTTTGTAGTTCATATAACGACTCCTTTTAATATGTTATTTCTCAATAATTCCATTCTATACTACCTTTTTGTTTTTATCAATCCTTTTTCCAATTTTTCTTTAAAACGCTTGCAGTTTTTTGTTTAAAACAGTTATTTATATGTAAACTTCACAGATTTTATCTCTCTGTGGGTGATTGTTGATTAGGTAAATTTTAATCAATAAATTGAATATCATTCTCATCTAATGCAAGAATATCCTGATAAGCAACATCTAGCTTAGATAATAGATCAACAGACTTAACGTAATGCGCATGTAAAAACAAGACTGCAGGATGAACTTTCTCGAATTCATAGTCTGGTGCCTGCTAAAGCTTGATATCATGGTAGCAATATTACAGGAGACATATTAGAAACTACTTAACTTGTGCTAATTTGTCTTGATAATTTTCTTCAATAGCTTTTGCAATAAAATCTTTTTTTATTTTTGTAATAAATCTAATATCATTAAACAAGTGAAAAATAGTTGAAATATATCCCCCAATGTCAACCTTTTTCACCAAATCTCCAGTTCCTCTCTTTACTGTAATAAGTGCAATACCAGCATTTACCAAAGACGCTATGCTTTCAGAAATTATAATAACTTTTCTTGTTCTCACTTCATGTAAAGTTACATTTTTCTTTAGTAATTGAAGTAACTGGTCTTAAGTTATCGTTTCGTTATTCTTTTTATTTTCTTTGCAAATAATCGTAATTCTATGAGCAACAGAAATTACGTAATTAATCATCTCTGCTAATGCTGTCTGAACTCCGACTGATCCCAAAAAATCCAATTTCGCATAGTCTATTCCTGACTCACATAATTCCTTGATAATATCCGAATCTACCAACAACTGCAAAAATGGTAAGCTTAATCCTTCTTTCGAATACTCGTCAGATTTAATATGGTAGGCTTGCTTAATAAATGCTAGACCTATTGTTGCCTTTGATTCTTTATATCTTTTTACCGTATATTCAAACATCTTTATCGGATTTGCCTCAGCTATAGCAGCTGGCTTACCCGATGTGTCCTTTCCTACATGTAATGTACGAAATGCATTGTCTTTTCCAAGTGACATAGTATTTGTTAAAATATTACAAGTTTCCAATAAATAACCCAATCAAGGATCATGTCCTAATGTCTTGGCTCTATGATTCGTTCCGCTAAGCTTCACATTAAATTTTTTTGTACCACTCACCACATCGTATGGAACATGATTTATATCTGCTATTTCTTGAACTGAGGCATGATAATATCTTGAACCCTCTGTTTTGTCGCTCTCCGCCTTATTCTTCATAGTACTTGCTTTGTCTTTATCATATACAGATTTCTTAGCCTCATCAGCGGTAGTATTGTGTGACGGTCTATCCTTCTTATTTTTGAACGCATCAAAATTAACAGAGGGTTGTAAGAATTGACGAATCATTTGTAATACTACTGCAATAAGAATAAAAAGAGCATCAGTTTTATTCAAACCTGTTTGACTTTTGAACTCACTTTCAATATCATCGTATTCTTTCTCAAGTTGAGCCAGATCCTCCTCAGATAACAAATCTTCCATTCTTAAAATCGTATCATACCCTTGGCTGTTAACATACTCTACTAAAGAGGCATAATTCGATATCTCAGGAAGTATATTAATTGATTCGACAACCGCTTCGCTACCAGTCATCTTCTTATGAGTATCCATAAGCTGTTCTGCAAAATCACTAGAATGATCAGCCATAAATTTCATGACCATTATCATCTCTTTTTCTTTATATGAAATCATATTTATGTCTCCTCATTCAAGGCCTTATTGATTACAGAATTCTCTTATTTACATCTACATTAAGAAAATCATCAATCTGTATTGAAATATCTTGTGCAAATTTCTTTGTTTTTTCTTTGTATTCAGTGAATTTATTACTCATATCTTTATGCATTATTTCATCTAATTCTGTTACACGCTGTTGTAAATTAGAAATCCAAATGGTAAGTTTCTTTTTTCCTTCTTCAAGTTTCTTCTTTTGCCTCATTGATTCTTGGTTATCTTTTTGATATCTTTTTACTTTTGCATTCCTTAACATTTTTAATGCGAGTGGCAATGCCAATGCTGGAATAGATAAAATATTTAATCCAGTAATCATTCCTAATCCCAGTCCGCCAACTGCCATTGTCCCTCCAGTAGCTAGCCCGCTGGAAAACATTCCTGTGGTAACCGAAGTTCCTACTGCTGCTGCGACCGTTCTCCCGACTATGGATGCATAACTCATATATTTTTTTGTAACATCTGATTCCTTATTTTCGAGATTTTTAACCAATGAGGGTAAGGATGATTCTTTTAGTTCCACTGGTTTAGAAATAGAATTAATATAAGATAAAATTTCTGTTGCATCATCATCAGCTTGTTGATATGCCTCTAAAATAGCTTCAATAGTTTCTGTACTCTTTTCCATATTCTCCTCCACATTTTTACTATTACGCTCTAATTACCACTTTATTTATTCTAGATAACCTTTTTTATAACCTTTCTCCTAACTATTTTATATCTTCCTTGACTAGCAGAGCAACACACTCAACATGCTCATCATTGTCCAAACCTATATTTAAATCTCCATCGATGATAGGAAGTTTAAAAGTAATTGATTTTAGCCATTGCCCATTCGGTTGCTTTTCTTCGTAAATTTGAATTTCAGAAATCAAAGCTGTAATTAACTGTCTACGCTCTACATCATTCATTACCTTGTAAAGTTTATCAAAATAGATCAAAATCTTATATATGTTATCTCCTGTAAGTTTCTCAGCTTCAATAGTTTGTTTCTTTGCTTTCGCATCAATTAACAATGATTCTAAGTCTTCAATCTTATCATACATACGATAAAGTCTATCGTCTAAGTCCTGTTTTCTTCGTTTGTAGTGCTTATCATCAGCATCTAAATTATCTATTTCCTCAATTAGCTTAAATTTCGTAGAATGGCTCTTCCTCAATTCTTTCTGGTAATTATCTATCTCTTTTTCTATTTCAGAGGTATCTACCTTCATGTTAATTTTTTCTTGCATCATAGAAGCAAATTTGGGATTGCTTACTATCTTTATAATTACCTCAGCAACTGCATCATCTAACAATTCTTCTCTGATTTGTTTATTGTAAGTACATTTATGACCTCTTATCATATGCCTATGTTTACAGCCATAGTAATAAAAATCTTTATACTTTGTACCATCTTTCTTTTTCTTAATACACTTGTTTCCAAACATTCCCACTCCACATATTGGACATTTTACAATTCCTGAAAGCAGATGTGTGCGTGTATCTTTCCCTTTATTCACATGCTCATATTTCTTTGCTTGAGATTTTAACTTAACTTGAGCTGCTTGCCATAGCTCATCAGAAATTATAGCTTCATGAATACCTTCAGCTATTAAATATTCATCTTGTTCAACTTGCTTATATTCATTTCTTGTACCATGAACTTTTTCTAAAGTTCTTCTTCCAAAGGCTATCTTCCCGTTATATACCGGATTCTTTAATATCTTTCTTATAAGACCCGCATCAAATAATGGATTTTTCCCATTCTGTCTTGGAATTTTTCTTATTCCATGATTTTCTAGGTATTTAGAAAGTCCATTTGCTCCAATGGTTGTGTTAACATATTGATCGAAAATAGTTCTTATAGCTACAGCTTCTTCTTCATTGATAAACAGTTTTCCATCGACAAGCTGATACCCATACGGGGCAAACCCTCCGTTCCATTTTCCCTCTCTTGCCTTTTGAATGCGACCTTCCATTGTTTGAACACGAATGTTTTCTCTTTCAATTTCAGCCACAGCTGATAAAACTGAAATCATCAATTTGCCTGCATCTTTGGATGAATCAATCCCATCCTCAACACAAATTAAATTGACTCCAAAATCTTGCATTGTTTGTAGAGTTGATAAAACATCAGCAGCATTTCTTGCAAATCTTGATAGCTTAAACACAAGAACAAAAGATACTCCATCCTTTCCGGATTTTATATCTTCCATCATGCGAGTAAACTGTATTCTTCCCTCAATAGATTTTCCAGACTTACCTGCATCTTCGTATTCACCAATAATCTCATAATCATTATAGAGAGCAAAAGCTTTCATTCTTGATTTTTGTGCCTCTAAAGAATAACCGTCTATCTGTATTGATGTAGATACTCTTGTATAGAGGTATACTTTTATTTTTTCTTTTGACATAGCATTAACCTCAATATTCTTTTTTCTATATCTTTATATTTTTACCAATTATGGTTTGGACTTATATCTCAAGTATATTATATCACTTTTATTACTTTCTCTCAATCTGTGTTTTTGCCATGTCAAATTTATTTTTATCTTCAATATTTTTTACTGGAGTTGGATTTGGAAGATTATCTAAATCTAAAACTCCAGCATACTTTGTAATCAGATTTGCTATCAAATCAGCCAATCCATTCCAGTGATTATCCACTAATACACCCCCTCCGATTTAAATTCTTTATAATCAAGTATTATTTTTCTTACTAAGTTTTATGACATTGGTAGGTGCATTGGCTGCTACATAGGAATCTCACCTCTGCCCCTTGTTCCAGACGAGGCAGCTTAAACTATTGAAGTATCATTATCACTACTTGTATCATCGAACAGATTGCCACCTCTGTTTTTTATGTATTCTTATTTACCGCTCGCTTTCTTGTATCCTTGGTTAACACAGTATTCATAAAACCGAAATTACTTTCAGCAGAAAGGTCATGGCGTAAGTCATAATTCTCCACAAGTAGATAAAGTCCTACCTTGGTCTATTCAATTGTCAAAGAGCAATATTTGAAAGGGATTGTTTTCTTTACATTTTCCTATTTGCCATAAGCAGGTGTATCTCTTACTCAAGAAAGTAAAGGAGGTCAAACTCCCCTTCACTTTACATAAGGAAAATTTGACCCCTTTGGTTACCGAAGTTTTAAAGTTCTTCGATAAATTTTTTCAGCTTTTCAAGAATTTTGTTTCTTCTTTTGATTAAAGCTGGATGTGTAATACTTTTGAGCTTTGCTACTGAACGAACAGTTTCATCATTAAAATACAAACGTTCAATAATATCTCTTTCTTCTGCATTAAGCCTTGATATAGCATTTCTGACTGCTTCAATCATCATCTGTGTTTCAACAATCTTTTCTACATCAACACTTTCATCAACAATATTATCTACAAAGTGTCCGTCATGATCCAATGATGAAAAAAAGAGCAAGTGGTTTTTCTTGTCCACCTGCTCTAAATACTTTTCGTGTTCTTTTTCCTGCCAGTAGACTTTATAAATATCTTCACTGACTTTCACCTTTTGTCCTCTGACATAAAGGTAATACTCTTTTGCCATAAAGTTTCCTCCATTCTTTTTTGTCTGCTTGTTTTCAGGCAAAAAAAGGAGGACTCCTGCATCTAAACATAAGAAGTCCTCTAAAATGAAAGAAATACTTTCTTCTAAGAAATATTTTTAATTGTTCAACGGAATATGCATAAGGATGAGATATTGTAGAATGCAATATAAGAAAAAGGGTTATTCATAATCTTATCAATCTTTATAATGCAATAAATGTTTTTTTGCATTTTCCCATCCACTCCTTATATCTTTTATGATTCACTCCTGCTAAATTCTTTTGTAATCCATCCTAATTTTCTCTAATATTCTTTTTTATCCATAATTGAAATAGATATTTTTATGGCAATCCCTATAGTAACAAGTCCTACCAAGACTATTCCAATAAAAATCATTACCATTGAATACTTACTGAAAAGCTCCACCATATTCGCAAGTAAATCTGATTTTTCTTTTAAAAAAGTGGATAGAGCAAATATTGCAAAGTAGGTTATCACCATAATCAGCCTGCCCTTTTCAGCACCATATTTTAGGATAAACGGTAGTTGAATAGCTGACATTAAAACACTTGCAACTAATGTAATCAGTGAGATAAATACGATGTTATCTATCGACATCTCATTTTTAACTATAAATAGAACAAATAAACATACTGAACCGACTAACCCAAATACAAACGCAAAAAACAATTTACTTAATACAAAGCTGCTCTTTTTAATAGGCATCGAAAAGGCGAATTGTTCAAACTTCGATTTCGTATCATAGCCAAAAGCGATAGCAGTTAAAATTAACGGTATCATTGCACATATAAGTGGAATCATAAAAATCGCATTTTCATATATCCCATACACAGCGAGTGCAATACAAATAGTAATCGTCAATAGCAGCGTCTTTTTTAAAGTAGCTATATCTTTTAATATCAATGCAGTCATTACCTTTTATCTCCTTTCACAAAATAAATCATAATATCTTCGATAGACGGTTTTTGTAATGTTATTCCATCCGGAATAAGATTTCTTTTAACAAGCAGCTCTTGTCCAAATGAGTGTACCCTTCTTCCAATAATGGCTTCTTCATCAAGATTTTTAACTTCTTCATTAGATAAAGTACAGATACCATAGTTTTCCTTTAGTCCATCCTTTGTTTCCACAAAAAGAACCTTACCATCATTGATAAAAGCGATATAGTCTGCCACCTTCTCTAAATCCGATAGAATATGTGAAGAGATTAGAATTGTGTGATTTTCTTCTTGCATAAAGTCAAGAAGCAAATCTAAAATTTCCTCCCTTACAATTGGATCCAATCCACTTGTAGCTTCATCCAATATAAGAATTTCAGCATTATGAGATAAAGCTACTGCCATAGATAATTTCATTCTCATTCCACGAGAATAATTTTTAATAGTCTGTTTTTCAGATAAATTAAATTTCTTTTTTAATTGATAGAACAATTCTCTATCCCACTTTGAATAGACCCTTGAACAAAATTTTTCCAAATCAACAAGTGTCATCTCTTCCGGCACTAATAACTCATCGAACACGACTCCAAGTTTATCTTTCAACTCAATACTGTTAGGATTATCACAACCTAAAATTTTAATTTCTCCTGAATCTATTTTAAGCAATCCTAATAACAATTTTATTGTTGTACTTTTACCTGCTCCGTTTTGACCAATGTATCCGACGATAGTCCCTTTAGGAATAGACAAATCTATCGGCCCTAATGTAAAGCCATCAAACTTTTTAACCAAGTTTTTAATTTCAATAGCATAATTACTCATATTTCCCCTCCACATAACTCTTAAGCATCTGTACCAATTCATCATTGGATACACCTGCAATTTCCGAAAGCTCAACAACCTCTTGCAGCTTTGATTCAATTCGCTTTAAATATTCTTCACGAATAAGTTCTCTATTCTGAGCCGCAACAAAATTACCTTTTCCTTGCACTGAATTAATGAAACCATCAAGTTCCAGTTCATCAAAAGCTCTTTTAGCAGTAATCATACTCACTCGAAGTTCTTTAGCTAAAAATCTAATGGATGGCAATTGCTCCCCAACCTTTAATTCTCCCGAAATAATCTGTGCCTTTATTTGATTTTTTATCTGCAAATAAATCGGATCATCACTTGAATTATTAATCTGTATATTCATCTTCCATATCCTCCGACTGTTATTTCTGTTCTATCTGTTTCTATTATAACATAACAGTTGTATAAGTTCAATATTTAAAAATCAGTAGGAGCGATCATGTTTAAAAATGATTACTTTTCTTTTGCAACTCTAAAATTTTTTATGCTGACATTATCACTCTTATCTGGTATAATTAAATCATAGATTTTAAATTAGCTTAATGCTTGCTATCTAATTCATTCTTTTGTAGCAAGCACAGTAAGTGTACGGACACTTACGGAAAAATTGACGAAGCAGCCCTTTGGGATCTGCTTCTTTTTTTATCAATTTTTAGCTTGTTAGGGAGAACCCTAAGACCCCGAAATACACCTAAAGGAGGAAATACCTATGGCAAATAGAATACGAAACGAAAGACTTGAAATTAAACTAACTGAAGAAGAAAAGGCTCTTTTTGAAGAGAAAAGAAAACTTTCAAAGTGTAGAAATATGAGCCATTTTATTCGCAAATGCGTTTTGGAAAAGGAGATTTATCAGGTAGATTTAGAGCCTTTCCGGGATTTACAAGGCTTACTTTCCAATGCAACAAACAACATCAATCAGATTGCAAAGCGAGTAAATTCGACAGGCGTAATCTACAAAGAGGACATCAGTGATATAAAAAAAGAGATTGAACATTTCTCAAAAGAGCTGTGGCAAATTCATTCACTACTTCTGAAAAGAACATCTGAAACGGGAGGTGAATAATAATGGCTATTACAAAAATACACCCAATAAAATCAACGCTTAATCTTGCCATTGACTACATTGTAAATGGAGATAAAACAGACGAGCAGCTATTAGTAAGCACTCATAAATGCCACGAATCAACTGCTCATACACAATTTTTAAGGACACGAAATGACGCAGGAACAAAAGGAACCGTTCTTTCACGACATCTCATTCAATCATTTTTACCGGGAGAAACAAGTCCTGAATTGGATCACCAGATTGGTATGGAGCTGTGTAAAAAGATACTCAAAGATGAGTACGAATTTGTCTTATCTACTCACATAGATAAGGGACATATCCACAATCACATCATCTTTAATAATGTAAATATGGTAACAGGTAGGTGCTACCAGTCTAACAAGAAAAGCTATCATAGAATCCGTTATCAGAGCGATAAGTTATGCAAAGAAAATAACCTATCTGTCATTGACGAGTTTTACGAAAGCTATAAGAAAAAATATATGATTAACGGTAAATCTTGGTATGAAAACGAACAGGCAAAACATGGCACTTCTTGGAAAAGTAAGCTTCAATTTGACATTGATAGAATGATTAAACAGTCTAAGGATTGGGACGATTTTATAAAGACAATGGCTGATCTTGGCTATGAAATTAAGTATGGCAAACACATTGCTTTTAAACCGAAAGATAAGCCGAGATTTACAAGATCTAAAACAATCGGAGAAGATTATACTGAAGAAAGGTTAAAAGAACACATTGCAGAAATATCGTCTATTAAAACCCCTGCCGTCAAAAAACGCATTGGCAATGTTATTGATATGAACACAAATGTTAAAGTAAAAGAAAGCAAAGGCTATGAATATTGGGCAACCAAACATAACCTTCATACAATGGCTGAGTCTGTTATCTTCCTCAGAGAACAAGGTATTAAATCCGTTAAGCAACTTGATGAGTACATCCAAAAAGCAGCCGACGAAAGGCAAAATTTACAGGATAAAATCAAGGTTATTGATAAGGAAATGCTGTTGCTTTCTGCCACTATGGAACAAGTTAATACCGTTAAAAAATACAGGGCATACTACAAGGAATATAAGGCAAATTCGTCTGATAAGTCATTTTTTGAAGAGTACAAAGCTCAGATTACCCTATATGAAAATGCCCTTTCAGAACTAAAAAAATCCTATTCCAAGCTCCCAAATTCAAAGGATATTTTAGCTGAGCTTGATAAATTACAAGAAAAAAAGAATACCCTAATGCAAGAGTATTCTTCCTCAAAATCTACTATGGACGAGCTTTACAAGATACGAAAAAATTATGGAATTTATATGGGTAAGGAGATGGAGAGATAGTTTTCTATATTCTCTTCTCCCCCTACCTTGTCTGTTTAATCATACATTTAATTGCTTCATCAATATTGAAAACTGTACCTTTTCCATCTATCCATCTGTCCCAAAAATCAATAGTTGAACTTTTGGGCTCTTCCTTAGGTTTGTCTAAAATAATTTTAGTAGGTAATTTAATTGAATCTCCAATAACAATACATTCTCCAACATCAAGATTAGGTAATGTTTCAACCAAACCTACCAATGAATCAGTTAACATAGTTGCTACTGCCGATTTATCTCTATCATTCGTAATTTTCAAACTTATAATATTATTGCATTGAGATATGATAGTGGAATTTAGTTCTGCAGGTCTTTGAGAAACAATCACCAATGAAACACCATATTTTCTCCCCTCCTTAGAGATTTTTTCAAATATCTCCAGTGATTTGTTCTCAACCGCTTTCAATTTTGTTGTATCTCTCGGCATGTATAAGTGTGCTTCATCGCAAATGAAGGCTATAGGATGTCGAGTCTCATCTGTTTTAGGCGACATCCAAAATTGAACTTCATATACCAACCTTGTTACAATACCTATTATCATAGGTAACATATCTGATGGGACTTCTGATAAATCTATTACTTTTACTTTTTTATCTAGCCCCATTATTTTATCAATAAATTCTTTCAAATATTCAGCTCTTCCAGTGTTACTCTCATTAAATACAAACCCATATTTTTTATCGTCTATTTTTGTCTGTAATCTCGTAATGAGATTAGTTAGCTTGCCATAATATTGCCCCTGTTTTGTTTTTTCTTTTCCTTTATTTGGACCACTTTGAATAATATCACCTGTGAATTCTTCTTTTATATTTTCATCTTCTAAATAGTCTTTTAACCCTTTTGCTAAAAAAGGAATCGGAGTATCTGCTGTAATTATTTCAGAAGAAAATCCAGCCATATTGTCTTCAAGATACCTTTTCTTATGCTCTAAAATATATTTAATTACTGCAGCTCTTTGATTTGTAGATGTCCCTTCCGAAGATTCAATAAATAAAGAATGAATTTCTTCATAATTAAAAAACCACAAAGGAATATGTAATCCATCCTCAGAGTCACAAATTTTTATTTGTTCAGCATAACTTAATTCATTGTATTCACCATGCAAATCAAAAACAATTAAATTAGCATGTTCCAACTCATTCGCCTTCTCAAGAATATTTGCTACAGTAAAAGATTTTCCACTTCCAGTACTACCCACTATGGTTGCGTGTCTTTGAAAAAATCTATTTCCATCCAAAATTGCTTCAACCGTTTTATTACTTGCATATTTGCCAATGATTAATCTTTTTTCTGAAGATATCTCATTTTCAAGAGAGTTCATAATAATAGAGAGTGCTTTACCATCTGCCAAATAAACCTTGCTATTGATTTCAGGGTAAGTATTCACCGCTCTTTTAAAAATATTTTGTTTAGTTGAAGACAGTTTTTTATAAAAGGTACCTACTAAAGTTATATTACAAAAGTTAAATGAATACTCTTGTTCTTCAGTTTCTTCATCATCGATGTCAATTCTCTTTTTACTTACTCTAGTTACTATTCCAATTAGTTTTTCATCTGCATTATTTCCAGATAAAACAACTATATCATTTATTTTTAACCTATTTAAAATTTCTTCCTTTTCTACTGATACAGATACTTTCTTGGTATCAACATTTTGAACAACTCCAATTTCTTGATTTAAATAATTTTGAATATCTTCCATAATTTCCTCCTACCCTAAAAAAGTTTCTGAAAATACATTTATATCCCACAATTCCTTATTTATATTATATTTTTTGCCTTTATATACCATATAATTTCCTTCTTCTGTATTTTCTTCTTTATCTTCATATTTATAAAATAAAGTCCAGTTTTCGTTTTTCATTGCTCTATCTAAAAATGATTTTTTAATAGTCCTTGTCAAGACAACCACATCCTTTTGAGTATCCTCGAATACTGTATTAAAATGCTGGTCATTGAATCCATATCCATAAATAAATATAGAAAAATTCTTTTTAGAGTCTGTTATCAATTCATTAAAAATTTCCCTATGACATCTAAAAATACCGTTAATCATTCCTGACTTATATTTCATACTGCCTGGTGTAATAATATCTATATAGCACTTGTTATCTTTTAGTAACTTATAATCATTAATCTGATATTCTCTCTCATTCTTTTTTATCCAATTAACTGATCCATGTGGCTTAAATAATCTTACTAAAGGAACGCTTTTAGAAAAAAAATCATAAGGTTGTTTTAGTATATTTTCATTAAAAGTTTGATACATATTCCCCGAAAATCCTAATGTAGTTGATAGTTTTAATTTATCACAAATTAGTTCTATAATTCTGTCATAATTAGGAGTCATTATATCGATTACTTGATTATTTACACTTACAGTTCCCAATAAGTACTTTAATAATTTTTCAAATCCGGAAATTTCATTTAATATATCACGATGCTGATTATATTCTTCATCTAAAATAAATTCACTCGTTATCTCTCGAATTATTTCCACAAACGATTCTTCACTTATTGAAACATCTAATAAGGCTGCTTCTAATCCTTCATCTTTGATCTTCCCCTTATATTTGTTCCACTGCTTCTGTAACTCTAAATCACCGATACTTTCAAACGATTCCCCCAATTTTTCAGCCAATTTTGACATTCCCGGAATATTCATTGCAATAGAAAGCCCTGTTCCAACTATTAATTTGGGGAAATTTACACCTGATAGGTATCGTTCCTTAATATCCATAAATATTGGTTCAAATTCTTCACTATCTATATTCATCACTACACTCCATAATTTCTTCAATACCACAATCCAAAGTATTGCAAATTCTAAGTAAAACATCCGTCGTTATATTCTGCCCATTCTTCATTTTGTAAAATGTGCTTTTACTTATTTTTGCCTTTTCCATCAATTCATTATTTGTCATATCTAAATCAATAAGTTTTTTGAATAGTCTTTTATAGCTAAATACTCTCATCTATATTATTATCCCCTGTAATTACATTTAGAGTTACATATGGTTCTTTTAGTTTAATAAAACTATCTAATTTTGTTCTTCTGCCAAGATATAAAAAATCCATAATATCATTAAATTCTTTTATTTCTTCACTATCCTCATCTATAATTCCATATTGCTTGTAATACGGCAATGCACTTTCAAAGTCAATATACAAATGACCTTTCGAATCTATTTCATTTCCAATTTTCATAATTTTATCAATACACAACTCATACATATTTTTATAAGGCGAATTAAATCTAATTAGCTTTGCAAATTCTATCCCTTTATTTTCTGCAATCTCATTAAATGCTTTATCTGACATTACATCTAAATTAATCAAGTTGTTTTTTTCAGCTTCAATCCATCTGATTGCTTCTTCTTTATCAAATGCTTTAACAATAGCTAATGCCAATCTATCAATAACATGAATGTTATTTGGATATTTGCTGTATAAAAATATTAGCACCTTATATCGTACTATTGGGGGTAATAATGAAAATGACTGTAAAACATCACTTCTTGATCCAAATTCATAAGTTTCAAAATAATTTATAAGCATGAATGAAAGCATATCCAAAAGCTTATCCACAATTTTATCAAATTCATCAGATGTAACCTCTTCTAAATACTCAGTATGTGTAAATTTATTACCATCCTGTCTAATATTCTCTAATGCTTCTTTTAAAAATTCACTATTGTTGAGAGCATCAAGTTTTTTAGATATTTCATTTGCACCAATAGTCATCTTTTTGCTTGGGTTAATATCTAAAATTTTTCTCACTATCACTTCTGCATACTGGCGAATGGTAGCAATTTTATTCCGATTAGATGTCTCCGAATAAAAAATATCCCCCATTAAATCTTTTGCTAAAATTTGATATTTTTCATTATCAAATTTTTTCATTCAACAACCTCCTTTCAAGAAAACTTTATTTAGTATATTATACCATAAAATATACTTATTTCATAAATATATTCTCTTTTATCGAACTCTCGCAAATAAAAAAGAGTCGGTGCAGTCCTAAGACCACACCAACCATAAGTTTATCTCTCTGCTTCTTTGCTTGCTTCTTTCTTTTTTTTGGCTTTTCCTTATCTTCAGCCTGATATTTTTTGATAGCTCCAAGTACAGATTCTTTCTTTTCCTCCTGTCCTTTCATTTGTTCCTTTGCCTTTAAGAGTTTTGAAGAAAGTATCCTTACATTGCTATGCTCCTTACCGTTATCATCAATGGAAGTTCTAATTTGTCCAAAGAGCTTAACAAAATCTCCCTGCTTAAAGTCCTTTGGAATATCACTCTTTTCTCCATAAGCGGAGCAGTTGTGATACACCTTATTACCCTCATCATCTTTGGATACAACAGAGAAATTTGCCACCTTAAAGGCTTCTCCGTTTTTGTTTTCTCTCTCAATAACATCAACCTTGCCGACAACATTTCCAACGATATTTATAAGGTTATCTTTCTCTTCCTGAACATAAGGTAGGTCTTTTATCTGTCCCTGTTCTCTTAAATCCTCAATCATATAGTCAAATTCCTCATGTAGCAAATTAAGGCTGTCATTGTCCATATAAGCGTCATAGAGCTTGTCTAAAGCACTTTCATCATTGATACCTTTTTCCATGCTTATAATCGCCTTCATAAAGTCCTTGTGGTTATCATTTACCATATCTTCAATTTTATCTCTTATTGTTTTGTAATCCATATTTTTATCTCCCTTCATGGTAAAGGGGAGGTTTACCCTCCCCTTATCTTAAAAATTCCTGTTCTTTTGTAGTGTGTTTTTCTTCCGT
Source organism: Streptococcus anginosus (assembly GCF_900636475.1). Taxonomy (NCBI): domain Bacteria; kingdom Bacillati; phylum Bacillota; class Bacilli; order Lactobacillales; family Streptococcaceae; genus Streptococcus; species Streptococcus anginosus. Next base: position 333,543 of record NZ_LR134283.1, on the reverse strand, counting down.
TTTACTTTCTTCCTGATAAGCTCTTATCTGTCCTAAAATAGATGGCTTATCCTCTGTTTTTTGCGTAGCTTCCTCTTTAGTATGCAGGTTATCCTCCACATCATAGGTTGACTCAAAATAATCACTGTCCTTAAAGTCATTGTCATATCTATCAGGAATACCGTCATTATCGAGGTCTTTTGCAAGCGGATCATAGAAGTTTCCTTCATCATCAATGTCCAGTCCGAGAGCTGCCTTTAAGTCCTCGGAATCCACATAGACTAAATCTTCAAAAGAGGATAGCTCTATTTCATTTTTCATATTCCTTAGAGCTTCATTTTCTCCCTTGTTTTCATAGTCGAAGCTCTCTGTTTTGATTGGAGTATCATCAATATACTGTGTCCATGTTTTAGCTTCTAAATTAAGCTCATATTGGATGCCGTGTCTTTCGTCAGGTGTATTGGTATAGGCGATGCCGATGTGCTTTAAGTCAGGATATAGAGTATCAAACTCATCATAACTATGGTTTTCTTCATATTCTCTGTTGCAAAAGTCTATGATAGCTCTTTTTACATCTTCCACAAGAGGATTGTCATTTCTCTTTTCTTCCACTTCTCCCATATCAAGGAGCTTATTTAACTCAGCAAGCCTTAGTATCTTAGACTTTAATTCTTCCGCTTTTTCAAATGGCTTTTTTAATTCTTCTTTAGCATTTTCCAGTTGTTCCTTTGTGCTGATGAGTTTTTCTTCAAGTCTCTTTAATTTCTCAGGTATTTTCTCAAGAGCATTATCAAGTCTTGTGATATTACCATCTGCACTTGTTCCAAGCTCTCCTGAATGCTTTGCAGCACCGTTTAAGCTGAAGTTATGCTCATTGGTGAAGAAGTTGTAACTTACCTCTAAATCCATATTTCGATACTTACCTATAACCTTGCTTTCATTGATTTTTACTTTAGAAATAGCTTCAAGCAGCTTTTCTCTGGCTAATTTCTTATCGGTAATCTTTTCTCCCGCAATGGTAATGGAAGTAAACTTTTCCTCACCTTCCGCTTTAGGCTCTACACTTACTATATCTTTCTTAACAGCTTCAATTAGTTTTTCTGTTCTTGCGATTTCTTCCGGATAGTTTTTAGCAACCTTATCCTCTAATCTGTAACGGTTGGACTTATAGTTTGCTTCAAGCATTTTAAGTTTTGTAACCTCATTATCCAAATCCATCTTTTCCTTGATTTTCGGATCACCTGTAGCAAGGGCTTTAATCTCTGCATAGTTTAAGCTGCTTTCGTCCACATCTTCCGCCACTCTTACAGGTGTTTTACTTGTCATAATCTGAGAAATGAACTTCTGTTTATTCTCGATGGTCTGCCAAAGGTACGCATCAAAGGTATTCTCCGTTACATATCTGTATATGCTGACTTCTTTGTTTTCATTTCCCTGTCTTACAATTCTACCCGCACGCTGCTCTAAATCCGCAGGACGCCAAGGGACATCGAGGTCATGAAGTGCAATCAGTTTGTTCTGCACATTCGTGCCTGCTCCCATTTTCTGAGTTGAACCAAGTAATATCCTCACATCTCCCTTACGCACCTTTGCAAATAGCTCGTCCTTTTGCTTATCGGAACCTGCTTCATGGATAAAGGCGATTTCTTCTTTCGGAATTCCCATTGCAACGAGTTTTTCTCTGATGTCATCGTAAATGTTAAATTCTCCATCGCCTTTCGGTGTGGACATATCGGAAAATAGAAGCTGTGTTGACCTATCTTCTTTTGTCTTATCCCAAATGGCAAACACATTTTTCACGCATATATTGACCTTGCTATCAGGATTGTCAGCAAGCAATGGATTGATTAAACGCTGATCTAAAGCAAGTTTCTTACCGTCATTGGTAATTTTCAGCATATTATCTTCATCAGGTTCTACCACTCTGTTTCTGACATCATCAGCTCTTTCGGATAAGCTCTTTAGGATTTCCTTTTGCTCCTCACTTGGCAAAGTCTTAATCACTTCATATTGTGCTTCCGGTGTTGGAAGATTGAGCATATCTGCTGTTTGAATATCTGCAACTTCCTTAAACATACTCATTAGCTCCGGAAGATTATAGAACTTTGAAAATCTTGTCTTAACTCTGTACCCCGTTCCCTCCGGAGATAATTCAAAGGCAGACTGTGTTTCACCAAATGTAGATGCCCAGCTATCAAAATGCTCTAAATTATTCTTTTTAAGACTTTCATACTGAAGATAACGCTGCATTGTATAAAGTTCCGTCATGGAATTTGATACAGGAGTTCCTGTGGCAAATACAATACCTTTTCCACCCGTCATTTCATCCATATATCTACACTTCATAAACATATCGGATGACTTAAATGCTTCAGACTGACCAATACCTGCTACATTTCTCATTTTTGTGTAGAGATAGAGATTTTTGTAATTGTGTGCTTCATCGATAAAGAGCTTATCAACGCCTAATTCCTCAAAAGTAATGACATCGTCTTTCTTAAAATCATCATTTAATTTTTCAAGCCTTGTTTCCAGTTTTTTCTTGGTCTTTTCAAGCTGCTTTACCGTAAAGTTCTGATTTCTATCATGCTTATATTCCTCAACATAGTTGATGATTTCATCAATCTGATCCTGAATGTGTTTTTCCTGATATTCTTTACTCATCGGAATTTTTTCAAATTGCGTATGCCCAATTACAACCGCATCATATTCACCAGTAGCAATTCTTCCTATGAACCTTTTTCTATTTTTCGGCTCAAAATCTTTTTTATCTGCAACCATAATATTAGCCGACGGATACAGCTGCATAAATTCTCTCCCTATTTGACCTGTTAGATGGTTCGGTACAACAAAGAGTGATTTACTGCACATTCCAAGCCTTTTACTTTCCATTGCGGAAGCCACCATTTCAAAGGTCTTTCCGCTACCAACCACATGGGCAAGAAGCGTATTTCCTCCATACAAACTTCTTGCAATAGCATTTTTCTGATGAGGTCTAAGCTCTATTTTAGTATTCATTCCCTCAAAGGATAAATTGCTTCCGTCATATTCTCTGTTACGAATAGAGTTAAAACGCTCATTATACAATTTTACAAGTCTGTTTCTTCTTTCCTGATCGTTAAATATCCAGTTCTTAAATTCTTCTTTTAGAAGCTCTTGTTTCTGCCCTGCAAGTAAGGTTTCTTTTTTATTTAGCACAGAAGTTTTTGAGCCATCAGGATTTACAATCTGATCAAATACCTTTGTTTCTTTAAGATTTAAGGCGTCTTCAATCAACTTATAGGCACTTACTCTACTTGTACCGTAAGTCATTTCAGCAAGGTCATTTCCTCTGTCTTTGCTTTTTCCCTCAATATTCCATTCGCTTGTGAGATTTGAAAATTTAACCTTAATATCCCATCTTGCCCAGCCCGGAGTTTTCAGTGTTTCAAAGATAAACTTTTCTATATCTTTTATCGGTATCCAAGTAGCACCAAGCCTTACATTGATTTCACTTGCTTCAAGCTCCTTTGGTAAAACTTTTGTAAGCTCTGCCTTTTGGTATTCCAATCGGTTCATCTCATAGCTTATCAGCTCTTTTTCTTTGCCATCTTCCGCATAGCCAAGATGAGGCAGCTCTCTTTCCGTTTGTCTAAGTTTTGACAGATAACTGTCAACAATCGCAATCTTTTCTCTGATATTTCCTGATAGGTACTCATCTTTTGTTACATAGCCATATTTATAGGAATTGCTGTCATTTGCACAGGCAAAAGGTAAATCCCCATCTTCGAGGTTAAAGGATAACGGTCTATAAAAGTTTTGTTCTTCCCTGATGTTTAAGTAAATTTCTCCTCTAAGTTCTTCTATCAAAGTAGATCTGTCTTTTCCTGTAAGACTTCCCATATAGTCAAAATCCACATAACCTTTTTCAGACATAGATAACACAAGAGCTTCAAGGGAAGTGTCTACATGGTCGATTGTCTTTGCCTTTGTGATTGTTCTTTTTGAAAAAATATCTCCCTTTGCCTTAAAGTTTTCTTCTTCATCAAGGATTTCTATTGAAGATACAAGCGGGAAGTTGCTATCTTCTTTTAAGGCTCTGGTGTTAGAAAGGTTATTTACATACCCATGCTTTTTAGAAAAACTGTCATAGACTTCATTTAGCTTCTCTTGAGCTTTCCTTACTTCATCATCGGAAAAATCTTCCTTTTGCTTGTAGATTACATCTTTTAGAGCATCATTTAACTCAAGATAATCCTTAATCTTTTCCTTATTTTTCTCCGTTACTTCCTTCTTTACGAAAAGTGAGTTTTCTCTGTAATATACTTCATCATCAATAATGGTATAGGAGAAATTCTTGACATCATCTGTTGCAGGTATTGTGCTGATTTCATCGTCAAGTAGCTCTATTTCTTCATACTTTGCATCTTTAGAGATTTCTTCACTTGCTTTTGTAAGTAATTCCTTTAAGTTAGCATTTTCTTTTGGAAGGCAAGCTATCATATTTCCAAATCTTCCGAGTACTTCCTCCATACTTCCAAGCACCATCTCAGGATGATCCACAAAGTATTTATTGTAGGTAAGTCCGTTTTTATCTTCAGATAGATGTATCCAGTCCTCATCCCTTTCTCTAATACTATCTCTTTTCTTTAGGAAAATAATGTCCGATGTTACTTCCGTTCCGGCAACACCCTTAAAGGTATCATTTGGAAGTCTGATAGCTCCTAAAAACTCTGTTCTTGCTGCAAGGTAGCGTCTGACACTTTCGTCCTTTTTATCCATTGTTCCGCTTGATGTAATAAAGGCGATAACACCACCATTTCTTACTTTATCAATGGATTTCGCAAAGAAGTAGTCATGAATCAAGAAGTTATTTTTGTTATACTCCCTGTCATTTACCTTATATTCTCCAAAGGGGATATTACCGATAACTGCATCAAAGAAGTTATTGGAAAAGGTAGTTTCTTCAAATCCCTTAATTTGCACTTCACTTTCAGGATATAAGAGTTTTCCAATTCGACCGCTTACTGAGTCAAGCTCTACACCGTAAAACTTCAACTTACTCATTTCATCTGGAAGATTTCCTATAAAGTTTCCAACTCCCATACTTGGTTCTAAGATATTTCCGCTCTTAAATCCCATACCGGAAAGTGTCTTATATACGATGTAAATAACTGTTTTAGGTGTATAAAAGGCTGTTAAGGTAGATTCTCTTGCAGCTTCATATTCAGATGGTGATAGATTTTCCTTTAAGAAACTTCTTGCAGCTTCCCATTGTCCCTCTTTACTTTCATCAAACACATCAGCAAGTCCGCCCCAGCCTACATATTTCGCTAAAACTTCCTGAGCTGTACTGTCAAGCTCTCTTTGTCCACTCTCTACACGATTAAGCATGGAAATTGCTTCAAGGTTGTTATTCAGTCTCTCACTTGGAGATAACTTTTCCGGGAGCGTTTCTTCTGTGATTTTGAAGTTATGAGCATCAGCTTTCTTTATTTCTACTTCCTCAATAGTCTTTTCAGGGTTCGTATAGGTTATATTTTGAAATACCCTCTCAAGGTCGCTTTCAAGATGATAAGGGATTACATCGGAGCCTGTTATCATACCGCCAAGATATTCGGTATTGTCCTTAACCGTTACTGTCTTTAGATTATTTCCCATATCATCAAAGCGTGTGATGGTATAGTTTTTGTCCTTATATTTAACTTCATCACCAACAATAAAATTCGGTCTTTCAAGGCTTATCTGCTTTAATAAGTCCCCATTATCTTCAAAGGCTATAATCGGGATTTGACGATTTCCACTTCTTACCGGATCAAGCCATAAATCATTTCTTCCTGTGATTTGATTTTTAGCAATCTCCCTTACAGTGTATTCTTCATGGTTGAAATAGACTGTATCACCTTCTTTAACTGTAAATTCATCGGTAAGGCTTTCCTTTTCTTCATTAAGCTCTACTTCTTCTCTTTCTTTGAGGTAATCAAATAGCGTTCCTTGAACAGGTGTTGCAGCTATTCTTTCTTCTACTTCTTCAGGTGCTTCAAGCTCTGTTTCTTCTTCAAAACTAAGTTCTCCGTTAAATACCGATTGAAGCTCCTGCTCATCCATCTGCTTGACAAGCTCTGTATTTTTAAGTTCTCTAAAGGTCTTTGGAAAATCTTCTAAAATAAGCCTCTGGGCATTTAATTCTTTCAACTCTTCAATACTGAAATATCCCCATTCAGGTTCAATCCCAAGTACAAGTCCAAAGGCATCTCCACTTTCTCTATCATACTCCGTCATATACCAAGTCCAATTACTTCTAAACGGAATGATATATGCAGCATGAACCTCTTTATCTGCTAAAGCGACATCTTCCTGTGCATAAAGCTCAGGCACTCTTTCAAGCATTTCATCAGTCATTAAGTTTTCAGGATCATCTTTAGAATAATATTGTGGTTCTTTTGCTTCTTCTATCTCTGAATTACCTTCTATTTTTTCCTCAAGATAAAGATTTTTAGAAAGCAGCTCATCAATATGCTTTGCCACACTTGACCAAGTAAGAAAAACATCACTGCAATCTTTCTTCTGTAATTTAAGTCCCTTAGCATCGTGCCATTCATCACTTCCCATTGCCCCTGAAACAGCATGAGAGCTTCCCCCGATGCCATACTCATCTTTTAGGAAATTAGCTTTTTCTTGAAGCGTATGGTTTTCTTTGAAGAATTTGGTGATTCGCTCTTTTCCCTTATCTATTCCGCTTCCTCTTGAAAGCGTAGAAAGAACTTCGTCATCTGTAATAAATGGCTTTACTTTAGGAAGCTCTATCAGATTGGTACTATATTCCTTTCGTGGCAGCTCAAGTTCCTGTAATCTCTGATAAAGGCTATCTACCTTGTGGTAGTGAAATCTTAGTACATCTCTATTTTCTTTATATCCTGCTAAAAACCTGCTGTATTCTTTGATTGTTTCTTTCAGATACTCAGGATTTTTTAATGCCTCAGACAATTTTTTCGTTTCTTCCGGAAAGCCACCACCTCTTTCTATAAAATCAAAATATCCCTGTGCTTTTCCTTCTTCGCTTAAATCGTGATATAGATACCATAGGGATTCTGAAATTCTATCTCTTTCATAATCAAGGGATTCAGAAAGTTCTACATTTGTGGCAAACTCTCCGGTTTCCAAAAGCTCATTTATCCTACTTGCTGCATCATTCCAGCTTAAAATTTGCGTATCATCTTCTCTTGCTGAAGTCCCATAAGCTAAATAAATGCCTTTATCCGAATACCAGGAAGATGCCTCTCTTTCATCAATGTAAAATCCGTTTCCACCCCCAAAGGTATCTTTGAGGTATTCTCCTAATTCTTCATTGCTCTTTCCTTTGGAAAACTCTGATATAACGGGAAGCCTACCACCATCATGGTTTCCTCCGTTAATAAGGATAGTGTCTATGTCTTTCTGATTAAGAGGAATAGTAAGCCTCATCTGTCCATAAGAATTTTCAGGCAAAGAAAAAGAAGCCTTATCAGCTTCTCTTATCTCTGCTTCAGTATTTTCTTTTAGATTTCCACGATTTCCTTGACGGTCATCTCTTTCAGTGCTGAAATCATCGCCCCATACTGTGGATTGTTCTCGTCCTCTATCTTCCAAGCTGTCATCAGTTTCGGCTTTTCCGTTCTCATAAAGTCTATCGCTTGTTTCTGAATATCCATCAGGTGTCCTGTCAGCTTCTTCTCCTTGTATAGATCTACCAACATCTCGAAGTGGCTCTGCTCCTCGCTCTGTGAAAGGTAAGTGAGCCTCATCACTGCGTATATCGGATTCGGAAATTCTTTCATGAAGTCCGTCTGTTCCTCCAAGCTGTTCAGCGTATTCTCCCTGATTTTCTCTATTATCTCGTCCGTACTCTCCATTTCGGAGAACTCGCTCATTTTCATTTCTTTTCTGATCATCTCGTCGAAGTACATTTTCTTCTACCTCCTCAATTTCTTCTCTAATCTTATTATATCCTGCTTCTTTACCTCTTAAAACTTCTTTATCAAGCTCTTTACTTTTCTGAATGGTTGCATCAATAATCTTTCCGCTAATATCCGATATGGTTTCGCCAAGACTCATAAGGGAAATACTATCAAGTCTTTCAAAATTCTCTCTTAGAAGTTCGTTATCTATCGGATAGTCTACCTTAAATCTTGAAGCAACTGCATAGCTTATTGAGTCCCTCACAAACTTGGTAAAAGATATTCTATCCTCATCCGCTATTCTAAGATCATTCATAAGGCTATCTATCTTTTCATCTCCGTAAAGCCTGCTTAAAGAAAAGATATTTTCTAAGATACTTTCACTTTCCTCATAGCCCTCACTTGTTATCATTTCCTTTAGGACATCCTTATGAACTTCTTTGTCAAACTTCCAAAGATTTACTTCATTGACATCTCTGTTTCTTGAAACTGTCTGACCTATATCAAAGATATAGGTCACCTTCTTGTATGTGCCGTAGTCCTCTAAAATTGGGATACCCTTTTGTCCTCTCATAACGGTACGGTTAAAGCGTTCCCTCCAATAGTCGAACTTGGCACAGGCTGTCGCTTCAGGATTTCTATCATAGATACTTAACTGACTTCTAAAGTCGTATCTTTGATTGTTTCCGACAACCTTTAAAAGCTTCAGGTATTCTGCTTCACTTTGCAAAATATCCAGTTTTACAAGTTCCAAAATATTATGAAAATCATTTATTCGCATTTTTACCTCCTTCTTTTTTACATGAAAAAGACGATAGATGTTCTCTACCGTCTATGCCCAAAATTATATTTATTTATTTTTTATAACACCATTCAACTCTTTCTCGTATTCCTTAAGAGTATCAATGATTTTATCAAATGGTATCTTTTCTCCAAACAACATATTTTTCATGCGGTCATAGTCTTTTGAAAAAATTTCTAATCCTTCCTTTGATGGTATTAACTTTAAATTACCATTCATGATGTCATCATATTTCGCCCAATTACTTGCGTAGAATTTTTTCTTAAAGTGAATAACTATTTTTAATAGTTCGATGTTTTCAAAACTCTTTTCTCTAATATCCGTTAGTATCATTTTATAAACATCGTAAAAATGTCTTGAATATCTTGTCGGATAATTTCCATTCACTCGATTTGCTTCTCTATGAAGTATAGTAATCTTTTCAAAAAAGGTTCGTAAACTGTCTACCGCCACAACTTCTATATTTTCATCAAATACTTCCGGATACACTTCTTCGATATAAGTTTTTATTTTTTGATTGCTTGCAGGAATTGGTTCTGCTAAGCTTCCAATTTCCAATCTTATCACTTGTAGAATCGAGCTATCTTTATGATTTTTAGGATAGTCAAAACATATTGTCTGTCTGTCAAACTCATCGATATAAAAACTATATATTTTGTGCTTTAGTATTTCTTTAAAATCATTTTGTAGAGTGGGCAGAAATTCATCACGCAGAAATACTTTTGTATCATCATTTATTTTATCGTTGAATTTTAGTTGCTTGGTATTACTTCTATCTTCATAAGGTTCTATTTTTCCGTATCCTAAAACTTTCCAATCTAACGCAAGGTCTATATCTTCTGAAAATCTTTCAATCAACTTATAAACTTTAGATAGACTTGTTCCACCTTTAAAAACAATAGCATCCCTGTACTTAAACCTACTAAACAGATATTTTAAAATCACACATACCCACAAATCTTTTTCTACAATAGCTTTCGACATATTGAGTTTGTCTGCGGTGTTTTGTATAACAAGCTCTAATTCTTCGCTTGATATTTCTAATAATTTACTCATAGTTGATCTCCTGTATCTTTTCTAAAACTTCCTGTATCCAAAAAGGAAGTTTTAAAGTATCTTCTTTCAAATTTTCTTTAATTCTTTTGGTAAATACAGCAAGCTTTTTTATATCTTCTTCACTGATGTTGTCTTTGCCTAATGCCTTAATTGCCTGTATTAAAATGGACAATTCTTTGGAATAAGATGTTATGTTTCTATTTGTTGTGTGTTTAAAGATGATCTTTTTATCCCTATACAAATATTCTCTATATGCCCCATCTGAAATATAAATATACTCATTAGGAATTTGAGTGGACAATCCTGTATAGTTTAGAGCTGTATCTCCTGTGGGAGCTATTGTCCAAGAAAATTTTTCTGCAAGTTTTTCAGCAACTTCACTTGCATCCGGATAGGAATATTCTTTTAAAATCTCGCTATATTTTGGTTTTATATATAATCCATCAATGAGCCTCGTAATCTGATTTTCTTCATTTAATCTATATAAGACAGATTTAATTGTGTTTTTTGTTCCAAGATTGTAGAAATCATTAATAGAAAAAATTTTCCCTTGATTTTCTGACATAATTTTTTCTATTTGATTCGTTATAGAAATCATATAAATCACCTCCTTGCACCTAAAATTATATACTTTTGGGTGCAAAAAGTCAATGCTAAAACTTTTCTAAAAGTTTCCTATTTGTATTGTTTTATCGTAATATTTATTTCTTCCTCAATTTTTTTCAGAAAATCTTCTTTATTTTCCTTGCCTTTTGCAATATCCGATAGCTCCATTTCCCACTTTGCAGTCGTTTCTGCTGACTTAAAGGTATCAGATACTATTGTTACAAGACTAATTCCTTTATGTGTGGCTACAAGATTTTTCTTATTTCTTTCTACAAATCCCTTAAATATTAGATTTTCAATAATTCCTGCCCTTGTTGCAGGTGTTCCGAGCCCTTTTCTTTCCACTTCTACACCTTTTTCAAGTACGTCATTTCCTGTAATCTCCATAGCCTTTAAAAGCGTATCTTCAGTAAAGTGTTTTGGAGGTTGGGTGAATTTCTCTTTAATCTCTTTATTTTCTACTTCAAATACATCGCCTACTTTTACATCAGGAAGCTCTATATCTTCATTTTTCTTAGGCTTGTAATCTTTAAGATATTTTGTAAAGCCGTCATCTTTAACAACCTTGCCGGCACTTGTAAACTCAAAGCCGTCAAATTCAGCCACAATCTTTGTTGTGCTTTCCACTAATGGATAACCTACACTTGCGTGAAGCTTATTAAAAATAAGCCTATACACTTTTACTTCACTCTTCGGAATACTCGATAAATCTTCACTCATTGAACTTACTGTCGGTATAATAGCATGATGGTCTGTTACCTTGCTTGAATTAAAAATGACCTTAATACGCTCTGTATCAAAGTCATTTTGTCCCAATATGTTATTTACCATACTTGTAATCATATCTGTTGTAAGGTATCTGCTATCCGTTCTTGGATAGGTAATCAGCTTTTTCTCATAAAGACTCTGAGCATAATCAAGAGTTTGTTTTGCTGAGTATCCAAAATACTTATTGCACTCTCTTTGAAGTGTTGTCAGGTCAAAAGGCAGTTCAGGCTTTGTAATCTTTTCTTTTTTGATTACATTGGTGATTTCAATCTTATCACCAACTAAATTGATTAGCTGTTCAGCAGCAATCTCATCATCAATTCTGTCTGTGGAAAGTATAAAACCGTCCATAGAAAGCTCTACTGTGTAATATTTTTCTTTCTTAAAATTTGCTATTTCGTTATCTCTATCTACAATCATTGAAAGGGTCGGTGTCTGCACTCTGCCAACTGAATAATTTTGCTTATATAGGCAAGAATAGAGCCTACTGATATTCATTCCGACCAACCAATCCGAAATGGCTCTTGCCTGTGCCGATTCAAAGAGATTGTCATAGTCCTTTCCGTCTGTTAGGTTATCAAAACCCTCTTTAATGGCACTATCTTCCATTGAAGAAATCCAAAGGCGTTTCATCTTCTTTTTGCATTTAGCTTCGTTATATACAAGTCTAAAAATGCTTTCTCCCTCACGACCTGCGTCGCACGCATTGATAACCATATCAATCTCTTTATTATTCATCAGCTTTTTAAGGATGTTAAACTGCTTCTTGGTTGCCTTTGCTACTTCATACTTGTAGTCGCTCGGAATAATCGGTAAATCTGTAATATTCCATTTAGCATATTTTTCATCATAAGCATCCGGATTTGCCATTTGAATTAGGTGTCCTACGCACCAGCTCACACTATATCCGTTTCCCTCATAATATCCATCTTTCTTTTTATTTGCTCCAATAACCTTTGCAATAGAGATTGCAACACTCGGCTTTTCTGCAATAACTAACTTCATCTGTGTTTTCCTCCTGTTATAAATCAAAATAGAGCGAAAGATATTACTCTCCCGCCCTAACTTTGCACCCAAAATAATATGTTTTTAGGTGCGTTTATTCTTCATCTTCCACTTCATCTGCATCATTTATTTCTTCCTCGCTTTCAGCTTCAGAAAAGAAATCATCATCTTCCTCCTCTAAGGCTTCAAGTTCTTTATCTTCTTTCTTTTTCACAACCTTAAAATAGTAGCCTGCTCCTAATGCACCACCTACTACAAGAAGCAAAATAATATAGGTTCCTAAATTACCCTTTTCGTTTTTCTTCTCAGGCTTTACTTCTTCCTTAACAGGTTCTTCTTTTACTACTTCCTGCTTTGGTGCTTCTTTTTTCTCCACCATGTTTAAGAGATCATCTTCAGATACTTCCGTAAGAAGCATTACATTCTCACTATCTTCATCATGATTGATGATTAAATAAAAGGTTTTACCGTTTTTCGTTTGAAAGGTAATAAACTGCCTTGCATCTGCCGAATACTGATCCGTTTCTTTGTTATCGCTGCTATCTCCATGATGAATCGGATACTCCTTATTTGCATTATCTTTATTCTCCGTAACGGATGCTCTCGCCTTTGACGGAGATGAAGCTACTCCCTTGTTGGTGTTTACACTCTTACTTGCAGACCCCATTGATGAATCCTGACTGTTATTCACAGAAGCTTTTGCCGTCAACTTATTGGGATAGCGAACTTCCTTTTCTTTCTCCTTTACTTCCGTTTTGCCTTTGCCGGTATCCTTTGTAGTATTACCTGAGCTTACCGAATCCGATGAGCCTTTACCGGTACTACTTACAGAAGTCTGTGGTGTTTGAGGAGAAATACCTGAACTTGTCTTAATTCCGGAAATAGGACTAATCGGTGTAACTGATTGTGATGTTACAGGAGCTTTATTTGTTTCAGTTGCCTTTTTCTCAAGCTCTTTCACCTTTTCCGTCAGCTTATCTATTTCCTTTTTCATATCTTCTGATAAGTCCTTATTTCCCTTATCTTTCTTCATTTTTTCTTTCAGGCTATCAATTTCATCTTCAAGATCTTTAATTTTATTCTTTTGCTTATCACTTAATTTGTCTTTATCCTTAAGTTCGCAATTTAACTTATCAAGTTTATCCTGAAGCTCTTTTGCCTCTTTTTCTATTTTTGAAATATCGTCTTTAGAAAGCTCTGTCTGCGTTCCCTTATCCTTAACCTCTATCTTTGCTACCTTACGGATAATCTCATCTTTTCCATCTCCCTTTACCTCATAAAACAGAAATTCATCAATGAATTTCATATTATCAGGAAGCATTGGAAGATCTCCGCTATCAATAAGTTGTCCTTTCTCAGCCTTTATCTTTTCTTCCTTAAAGACCTTTTCATCTTCAAAGATATACCTTACATTTACTTCCACTTCCGTTTGAACAGCTTCGTTTTTTGTTGAAGCTTCAGATTTTTGCTCCTGTGCATAAACAACCGTCCAAAGACCTAAAATACAACTAATACTTACAATTACCGCAAGTGCTACCGTCCAAAACTTATTATTCTTTTTCAAACTGGTTTTCATTTGTTTTCTCCTTTTTCATTTCTGCTTTTTGTCTGTTTACCTTTGCCATCAAATCGCTGATTGTGATGTTATTCTTTCTGCAAATGGCAATGATTTCTTCATTTTCAAGCTCTTCTTCACGAATGAATAAAGGCTCCAATTCTTCATTAATCAGAGCCTTTTTATCATTTAACTTCTTTATTCTGTTTTTTACTGCTATCAGTTCCTTTTTCAAATGGTTACCTCCTATTTCTTTACATTTGGCGGAAAACCGAATCCTACGGGATGGTGCTTACAAAATGTTGCTATCCAATCATCTAAGGTAGTTACTCTTATTCGACCGATGTTATCAATCACTTTTCCATCTCCAATGTAAATACCTACATGACCATAGGTAAGCCCTGCACTGCTTCCGCTACTGCTGCTTTCGACTGCCACAAGCATTCCGACCTTGAGCTTTGACCTGTCTGATGTAAAGGTATAGTTTCGGTACATATCACAGGCATTCCCGCCTATGTATCCAAGTCCTGCATTTTGATAGACCTGTGATACCCACATGGCACACCAGCCTGCACCCGGAGATGGCGTAATGTATGCAGCATTAACAATCTTCTTTTGAACCTCCGTAGATGCCTCATACTCTTTTCCACCACCGATACCTCCATTTGCACTGATAAGGTCAGAATTACCAAAGGCTTCTCCCATATTGCCTTGTGCAAGGAACAAGGCTTCATAGTGCTTTAGATTATCGGGATAATTTGCAAAGACCTTTCGGATAATGCTGTCCATCTCCTTTTTATGAAGCGTTACGATGAGTTTTTTATACTCATAAGGTTCTTCGTGGCTTTCGGTATATTCATTGCCATCTTCATCGGTATAGGTTTTTGTAACCGTCCTGTATCTGATTTCAATTTCTTCCCTATACTCAAGGTCATACATGGAATCAAATAATTCTTTTAATATGGATTCTACTTCCGATACACTCTTTACCTCTCCACACCTTGATGTAATGTAGGATAAAAGCTCATGGACATTATGACCGATGTATTCTGTATTATTTAAGATATATTCATCATATCCGGGATAATTTTCTTTCACATGGTCAACTTCACTTTGAAGCTCACCCTCCATATCTGAAAATTTCTGATTGATTTCACTTAGGACATTTGGCTTTGATAAATAGCTTGTTGTAAGCACAGAGCTTGTAGAGTTCATAAAGCCCGTCATTCCCGTTCCTGCAAAGTTAATCACAAAAGTCCCTAAGATAATGATACCTATGAAAATAAGCATTAGTCCTTTTGCTTTTCGGATAATCATATCCTTTGAGCTTTTCAGTGTTCCGATAAGTCCCTCTTTAATTCGATCTCTAAGCCTTGACTTATTCTCACGAGAAATTGCTGCCTTTACCTGATTTTTCTTTTGAAATCTTTTATATGCACTTGCTCTTTTATACTCATCCGTCTTTTTCAGTTCCTTTTTGGCATCACGAAATTCCAACTTTGACTTACGCTTTCTGATTTTATAGTCCTTATTTGTAAGGTCATAGCCTCTTTTAGCTCTTTTCTTATCAGAATACTTCTTTATGCCATGAATGAGCTTGGAGCTTGTATCTGCTGTCTTTTCTCCTGCTTCCACTCCTTGATTTTCATCACTTCCATGAGAAAGGTAATCTCTTACAGTTTCACTTCCTTTGGCAAGTCCAGAAAGTGCAGATACTTTTACCATATCTTTCTTTAGCTTTTTCTTCTGCTCTTTATAAATACTGCTATGAACTTTTTTGCTTGCAGTATCTTTTCCAGTCTTTTTATCTTCAGGCTTATTCTCCTTTAACACATCATCCTTTTTCCTTGTATAAAGGCTTTCGGTATAGTTTTTTCTCTTATAATTTTTCTTTTGAGCTTTTTGGCTTTTTAAGAAGCTATTTGTATTTTCTGCTTTATGATGAAGATTATCCTCGACATCATAGGTTGACTCAAAATAATCGCTATCCCTAAAGTCATTGTCGTATCTGTCTATAATCCCATCATTATCAAGGTCTTTTCCTAAAGGATCATAGATTTTCCCATCCTTAACCTCTGTAACATAATCCGCTCTTCCAGTTTCAGTTACAGAAGTTATGCTCCCCTTATCTGAAACTCTATATTTTGCGTTTCTCTTGGAATTTCCATAAGACTTTTCATTATCAGCGCTTACCTTACTTGTTTTTTCATGCACTTTATCCTGAAACCGTTCTTTCTCATGAACGATTTTACCTCTGTAATCATCGTTATGTTTTAGCTTACTTTCTTCAGGTATCGTATCTGTTTTACTATGAAACATCTCTCTTTCAAGGCTTGCCTTATGCCTTTCCTTAAAATCCTTTTTCAGCTTCTTTCCCATAGGCTACCTCACTTCTTCCGGCTTGGTAGTCATCTTCTGATAAAGAATCGTATCTTTCGGAAACTTATCAATGAAAGGCACAATGGTATTTCCAAAGAAAAGTAGTCCCTCACCTTCATTTGAATTAGTAACATATCTGAGCTGTGGAAGTGAGATTTTAAGTTTTCTTGCAAGTATCTCTCTATCTCCTGATGCTTGATTAAGCATTAAGACAAAGTCTGTATTGTCAAAGATATTTTCTATCTCCTTACTCATAAGTAGGTCTTTGACATTCTGCGTAATACCTGTTGGAATACCTCCCCATTTACGAAATCTTTTCCAAATCTCTACGGAATAGGATGCTGTCTGCTCATCTTTTAAAAGCAAATGGAACTCGTCGATATAGTACCTTGTAGCCTTGTTTCCTCTGTTTTGTGACACCTTATTCCACACCTGATCCTGAATAACAAGCATTCCTATTTTCTTTAGCTGACTTCCAAGTTCTTTAATATCAAAGCAAAGGAGCTTCTTATTCAAATCTACATTTGACCTGTGATTAAAAACATTAAGAGAACCCGATACATAGATTTCCATCTCTGTTGCCAGCTTCTTACCAACCTTTTCTTCCTGTCCTTTTAACATATCGTATAGGTCTTGTAGTATTGGCATATTATAAGGCTCTGGGTTTTCAAAATACTTTTCATAAATCTTTGGCAGGCATCTGTCTATTACAGACTTTTCTTCTGCTGTAAGACCACTACCGCCTACTACAAGCTCAAGCATACTCATGATAAAGTTTGCCTTGTCTTTCAGCGGTGCATCCCCATCACCGTAGTTCATGTTTATATCAAGGGGATTCAGGTAATCCTTTGACTTACTGCTGACCTTAATGACTTCTCCCTTAAACTGCCTTACGAGGTTTCCATACTCTCCTTCCGGATCACAGATAATCACATCATCATCTGTTACCAAAATTGCATTTGCCATTTCTCTTTTGGCACTAAAGGATTTACCACTGCCCGGAGTTCCGAGGATTAGACCGTTTGGGTTCTTCAGTTTCTTCCTATCCGCCATAATAAGGTTATGGCTTAGTGCATTTAGTCCATAGTACAGACTGTTACTTGAGTTGATAAAAAGCTCCTCAGTAGTAAATGGCATAAAGACTGCTGTTGAGGAACTTGTTAGTCCTCTGTCAATTTCTATCTTGTTCACACCTAAAGGAAGTACACTCACTAAGCCCTGCTCCTGCGTATGGTCAAGTCTTTTAATCTTACAGTTATGCTTATTGGCAATAGAGCTTATCTGAGCAATGGTGTTATCAAGTTTTTGCACTGTCTTTGCAAAGTTCATAAAGACAATGCTTACAACAAACATTCTCTCATCTCTTGTTTGCAAATCTTTTAGGAGGCTTTTTACATCTTCTCCATAGGTAATTAAATCACTTGGAAGAATATCCATATCATAGCCACTTCTAACAGCCTTCTTATTTTCCTCAATCTTCATCTTATCAATATCAGTGTTTTTTCGTTTTACCATCTTAATGGCTTCCGATTGGTCGATTGCCCTAATATGAAAGGAAATATTGATGTTATCGTCAATATCCAAAAACTCGGATAACATCCTATCTGAAAGCTCACTGGCAAGGATTTGAAAATGACTTGTTGCTCCGATGAATTTGCCGAACTTAAAGTATCTACTCGGTGTAAAGTTAAACTCATCAGGCACAATATATGTCTTTGTGCTTTCCCTTTTCTTTAGGTCTTTGTAGGAAAATTCAAATGTTTTATTTGGATTTAAAACATCATGAAGTATCTTTAGCCTTTCTTCTCCGTTTAGGCTTTCTGCTCTCACACCCATGCTCTTTAGATTAGATAATATATCTATCTCCAGTCTTTCAAGTTTTGATGTTGCCTGCTCTAAATTATCCGCTTCCACTGTAAAGGTTACATACTTTGATTTTTTAAGTCCGTTATTTCCCTTTACAATCTGGCTTTTAAGCATCTCTCTAAATTCAAAGCGTATATCGTCGAAACCGTCCTTTTTATCCGGTATCTGAATTGCCGACTTCATTTCTTCGTTTCGTCCGAGCTGATTGATATACGAAAACTCAATGCTGATACTTGGATCAAAAGAGTTTAGGAAGTTTGCAAACTGATTAAAAATCAAGTCCCTATCTTCATCTAAGGCAAGCTGATAGTTAATGTCCTGAAAGGCTATACTTTTACTGAAGTGCTTTTCATCAAGCTGGCATATTCCGCTTTTTAAAAGCCTTAGATAGGGAATGGTATCTTCTACCGTATATCTTTTCGGTTCTTTCTTAAAGATAAGGTCAAGGATTCCTCCCTTATCTTCTTTTGACTTGCCATTACTTTTCTTTAAGTTCCGCTTTTGACTTCTCAATGCCTTTTCGTTTTGCATGAGTTTTATTTGCTGAATTTTTCTTTTCTTGTTCAAGGTAAACCTCCTTTCTCACTCTCTTTTTGGGCTGATAAAACTTATGAAGGTAGATGTGCTTAAAATATTTCTCAAAGATCAGTCCGTCCTTTTCAAATAGTGTGATGAAAAAGATAGGAAGCGTTGACACAATGAGAAATATGACAGCTATGTCATTTGGCACAAACTTCCTCATAAATAAATAGACTGGTATTCCAACCAGTCCTGCAAGTGTGAAGCCTATGAGCTGCCTTTTCGTTAGGTTAAAAGCAACCTTTGTCTTTACCCTATTTAAGTCTTTAGGGATTGGTACATATGCCATATCTTACCTCCCATCTTCTTTACCCTTTGACAGCTCCTCAAAGTGTTCATATACAGAGCCGATTTCTTCCTGAATACTCTCTATCTGTTCATTCGTACTTTTGTTATATCTTTCCTGCATTAGGTAAAAATCATTATGGCAGCGACCGATGTCATCTGTTCTTTCTTCCAAATCCTCAAGCCTGTTATGAAGCCTGATTCTATCAATTATCGCCATAATGCCTGCTCCAATTACTACTGTTGTAAATACTGTTTTTCTTTTATCCATACTATCTTTCCTTTCTTTTAGTGTGCATTTAATACGCTTTTGGCCAGTGTTCCGCTCTTTAGCATCATTAACCCCAGCAAAACCGCATAGCCAAGTATCGTCATGGTACTTGTGTGTATATCTGTTATCTTAATCGTCTTAACTAAAACTGCGTAAATTCCAAGACAAACCATTAAAAAGAGTCCTTGTAGTCCAAGTGCAAATAGTCCTTTGATGTAATTTGTTCCAATCTGTCCCCACTCTTTGTTTCCCATTGTGGCAAATGGAATGGCTGAAACCGATGAGTAAACATAAATCTCAAACATTCTTCCGTAAACTACAAGCATAATCACAACGGATATTACCTGTATAGCAACCTTGATGAGGGAGGTTTCAAAGAGAATCATAACAAGTTCTCCAAGCCCCTTTTCTTTTAGGGTATCCATCATTGCCACTATCTGATCTCCGGAAACGGTGGCAGAGGTATTTATCACCCCCGCCGCCTTATTTACCACGTGCTGTGCCACATCAAAAACTGCCATTGAAAACTCAAAGGCATGGGATACTAACCATACAGCAATCCACATCTTGATGATGTACTTGAAAAATTCAAAGGTATCTGTATCGTGCATATTGTTCTTTTGCATTACCATATTGATAAGCTCGATACAAAGAACTGCTGTGATGATTAGTCCTGCTATTGGAATGATAACGGAATCGTTAATGTTTTTGATAAAGGCAAATACATCTCCGTTCCACCCCATAGGCGTTTTACCTACATCTGTTGCAACTGCACCAACTTTATCGTTGATGTCAAGAAACATGGACTCTAAGTTTGCTTGAATACCGCCCAGTAGAAGCTCCTTAAAGAATTCTTCTATCTTGTCGAATATTCCAAACATCTAAGCTCTCCTTTTCTTCTTAATTGAGTACATTGGCAAGTAGTGGAATGAGCTTAAGTCCGATAAGAACGATACCTCCTCCAGCCATAAGCTGCTTAATACCCTGGCTCTTAGCACCGGGATTGTCATTACCATATCCTTCCATCAAGTTGATAACGCCCCATGCTCCAAGTCCTGCACCTACTGCCATAACCAAAATCTTTAATACATTAACTGCCTGTGTAAAAAATGCCATAAGTTATTCCTCCTCGTTTTCTTCTTTCTTTTCAATCTTGTTATATGACTTCACTACAAAGTTTTTGTAAGTCTTTCCCTCTTTTTCACGCTTCTTAAAGTAACCAAAGATATGAATTAAATCGCCTTTCTCAAAGGCTTTTGCTATTTCTGTCTTTTCTCCATAAGCTGCACAGTTGATGTACTCCTTACCCTTTCCGTACTTTTTTACAAGCGTGAAGTTTGCAACTTCCACTTTCTCTCCTTCATTTTCAAAACTTGAGAAAGTAGGCTCTGCCAATAAGTTGGCGTTGATGTTAATCATTTCCTGCTTCATTAAAAATTTCTCCTTTTCATTTCAATAAAAAAAGCGACCAGAAGTATTACTTTTCCAATCGCTGATACTCTTACTATTTAGTTTTCGTTTAAGTGGGACTTCTGATCCTTATCATCTTACCTCCTGATTTTAAGTAATAAAAAAGCAGCAAATCTATGTTCTTTAGACTTACTGCTTTCTCAGTTTTTAATAACTTAATGATATTATTTTTTTATAACTATATCTTTTGCACCCGATGGCAAAGACTTATAACCAGCAAATCCTGGGTAGCCTGGATAGCCCGGATAACCCGGGTAACCTGGATAACCCGGATAGCCTCTATATGGATGATTTGAAAAATAATAAATTCTATCTTTGTCTACAATAGTTCCTAAATAATCGCCTTCCATAGTAACAACATCATTATCCCCCCATGGTAGCCAGCCAATTATATTCCCATTCGTATCCCAAATAAATTTATTAACTTTAAAGCAAATCCATTCTCCAGATGAATTAAATAAATAATCTACCAATATCTTTCCTCCTCTCTTTTTTACTTTATATATACATATATTATACCCTAAATATTCTTGTATTTGATGTCAATTTTGCTTTTCCTTTTCGCTTCATATAGCTTTCTATGTCAAACAAATTCTTCTTATCATAGTCCTCAAGTAATCTATAATTCTTGTGCTTTGTAATATCGAATTTATCTGAAAGAAAAGGTCTGACACCTCTAAGCTGAAAGATACATTTACCACCGTCCATTACAGTAATTTCATCTTGACTCATCAGTTCCTTACCAGTCTTTTGATAATTTAAGCCAAAGCTCTTTTGATTACTTCTTGTTTCTGATGTATTGTAAAGGTCTATTGTTTCTTTTCCAAGTGTTTCAGAAAGTTCCTTTAATGTTGTCTTTTCCTTACCACCAAGAAACAAGGTACTATCACAGTTACCTACAATTGTATCGGCGTTATCTTTATAGATTGCCTTTAACTGAGATTGTGCCTGTAATATAATGCTTGCTGATATTTCTCTTGAACGAATCGTTGCAATCAATTTCTCAAATTTTGGAATTAAGCCGATGTTCGCAAACTCATCAAGCAAACATCTCACATGGACAGGTAATCGTCCGCCATACACATCATCTGCTTTATCACAAAGTAGGTTAAATAATTGTGAGTACATAATAGATACAACAAAGTTAAAGGTATCATCTGTATCGGAGATAATAACAAAGAGTGCTGTCTTTCTATCTCCAAGTGTATCAAGCTCCAGTTCATCTTCTTTCATCAAGTCCCGTAGTTCCTGAATGTCAAAGGAAGCAAGCCTTGCACCGCAAGAAATTAAAATAGACTTTGCTGTTTTTCCCGCAGCCAATTTGTACTTTTTATATTGCTTCACTGCAAAGTGTGTAGGCTCTTTCTTTTCCAGTGCCTCAAAGAGTCTGTCTATCGGATTCATATAGGTTTCATCATCTTCTCTGACTTCTGAAGCATCTATCATATCAAGGAGTGTTGCAAAATTCTTTTCTTCTCTTGGAGCTTCATACCAAATGTAACCAATAAGAGCTGTATAGTAGAGTTTTTCGGCTTTGACCCAAAAGTCCTCACCTGCTTTTTCTCCCTCTCCTTTCGTATTTGTAATGATTGTCTGTACCAATTTCAGAATATCTTTCTCAGAACGAATATAGGCAAATGGATTGTATTTCATACTTTTTTTGAAGTTGATGGTATTTAAGATTTTTATCTCATATCCGTTATCCTCAAGCATCTTACCACACTCAAGGACTATCGTTCCTTTTGTGAAGATTTGTCAAGGACATAAACAAAATTTCTTTGACAAATTTATATCTTTTCTGTTTCTCTCTTGATTAACTTCAGTATTTTATCCTTGTATGTTTCTCCTGTACCTTGTTTGAAATGTAGGTTTACAGTATATTTTGTCTTTCCAATATCCATTATTAACTGTTTATTGGGTGATGCTTGTATTTCTCTTTTTTCTTCTTTCATAAGTCCTCCTTTCCGATTTTAGACAAAGAAAAAACAGTAAACCTTTTATGATTTACTGTTCTGTGTTAGTTTTTATTAAATTGTTAGTTATGCGAACTGTGGTTTGCTTTAATCTTTACTAAAAACAAGAATCTTCTGCGTGATCTTCCTCGCAATCGGAAGCCAGTCGATTAGCTTTAATGTAGGCATAAGAACACGCATACCACGTAATATGTTGTCATCTTTAATCTTATGAAACCCCTGAGCAATATTCTTTATATCATCAAAGCTGTCTGCACCGAAAACGAATCTGGCTCCGGTTTGCTGAATGGATTTTTCAACCCCTTCTCGTTTTACCCACATCTTTGCAATACATTCCATTATGACCGTAGCGGTGTCAAAGTTTTTATGAATGATAGAAAGTATCTTGGCATTTTCTTCAGCAGTGAGATACATGGACAGTCCTTCTATAATAAAAAGTACATTCTCTCTGTTTTTTACTTCCTTGAACCAATTTGGATCTAAAGCAGACGCACTGATAGATGAAACTCTCCCGCTTTCTAAAAAAATCTGATCTCTGAGATTTATAACATCAGGCAGATCCAGATTATACCAAGTGATAGTACCATTATCCACACGATAAAATCTTGTGTCCAGTCCACAGGCAATGTTCACTATTGTAGCAGTCGGGTTTCGCCCAATAAATTCTTTGACCAGTTCGTCAAAGACGAGTGTGCGTGCGATTACACCACTACTCATGGTACGATCTTTTGCTGCAGTTGAAAAGTCATAATCAATCTTATTTACAAGTTCTACTGCTTTTGCATCATAGAATTTATGCTTCTTTCTCTGTGAATACTCTGCACGTGCATAAAAACTTTGAAGCATAGTTTCTGCAGTGCCGTTCAAAACAGGTTTTATTTTCTCTTGCATTTCTATTTTCCCCAAATGTAAACGCCTCCTTCAAATTTTATTTTTTGTCTTCACTAGTTAATATTATATACTTTTTTCACTTAGTTTTATAGGTCTAACTCATTCCGCTTTACCTGTGATAGTTGTTTTTCTTGTACCTGTAACTGCTCTATACAGTTCTTAACTTTTTCAGCTTGTTCAACTTCTTCTCGTATTTCTAATATTTGATTGTATAGGCTCTTTTTCTCTTTCTTCAAAGTGATAAGTTCTGATTTCCATTTACTGATTGTTAAGGTCTTGTTTTCTCCTAAATGCTCTTTCAGATATTTCTTAGCACTCTCAAACAAAATAAGCTCTGCGACATGTTCGTTGTAAAAATCTTCCTGTTTGCTTTTCTTCAATTTTGTATAGGCTTTGTAGATGTCTTTATGCTTCAAATACTTCTCTGCTTGTTCGATAAGTTTGGTGTTATCATCCACTTTCTTTTCAACATCTTTTAAGGCTCTTGTAGTCTTGTAGTTCTTATCCCTTAAAGCAAGTATATTTCCTTTTAACTCCGATAATGAAGTGATGTTTTTCTCTTTAAGTAGCTGATAACTCTCAATATATTTTTCTAAGTCTGCATTATAGTTATCTGCATTGTTACGGATAAGATTTTCAAAAACAGATAATAGGTTTTCTTTTGGTGGGAAGGTAGATTTTATGTTTTCCGTTTCTGCTTTTTCTTCTTTTCCAATTCCCCTTATCCAATTTAATAAGGCTTTTATTCTTCTTGAGATTTCTCTTAATATTTTGTTCTGATATCTGATTTCCCGATTGATATTTCCTCTGTCTGTAACAATACCTTTCTTCTCCATTTGAGTTGCTGATACTCCTAAATGAATGGTCGGTATTTGCTCTATGCCCTGTCTTTGATAGGAACGATGGTCTACTTTTTCCTGTATGCTGTTTCCTTCAAGATATTTGTTTGTAATACCTGCCCATGCTTTCCTCCACTGCTCAGCCTTTTCTTGCTCGTTCCAGTCCGTTGTATTTATCTTTCTTGTTTTGTAATTGCCGTTTTTAAGTTTTACTTTTTCTCCGTTTTCATCAAGGATATATTCCTTTTTTGATTTTGCTCCCCATGTTGTATCTTCATTTAACGGTCGCATTGTTAGTAGGATATGTGCGTGTGGGTTTCCATCATTTTTATCGTGTAAGGCAATGTCGGCACACATACCAACATTTACAAAATTATCTTTTACATACTCCCTAACAAGTTCAATCTGTTTTTCTCGATTTAGTTCTTTAGGTAAAGCAATTTCGATTTCTCTTGCAAGCTGTGAGTTTTTACTCTTTTCTATTTTCTCTACGCTATTCCATAATGTTCCCCTGTCTAAAAATGCCTGTGGTGCATTTTGTGGCAATAGGATTTCTGTATGGGCTATTCCTCCTTTTCTTGTAAAGTCATGGACTATGCCGTCATACTCGTTTTTTATCTTTTCGCCACTTCGATAGGCGGAAGCTGCTACTACACTTTTGCCTTTACCTCTTGAGATAATCTTTATGCAAAGATGATATATCGCCATAGTCAAAAACCTCCTTTCCATTTTTCGATATGGTTATAGTGGCGATAGATAAGACTTTCTAAAAAAATCGGATAACTTTTTATCCGATTTCTTTTGGGAAGTACACAAGGGGTAGGAAATTTATTTCCGTAGGGGAGTGTAGCTCCCCTGTATCAGCTTTAGCTGATATGCTCTCTGCAAGAGCCTTCGGAGAACGCACACACCCTTTAGGGTGTATAAGTGCGCCCTTGTAAACAAGGGACTATTCCTCTGTGTTCATTTCTTCCTCTTGATTTTCTATGTTTTCTTCTTCCGTTTGTTCTCTTTTCTCTATGATTTTTCTGATTTTTTGATTGACTGCTTCTTTGATATTTGGAAATGTAATGAGCTGATAAAATTCATCTTTGGTTAAGTTCTTGCTTTCGGTAAAGATACTTTCAAATACTGCTCCTTTTTCATAAAGCCGTCTATCTCTCTTTTTTCTCTCTTCCTGTTTCTGCTGACTAATGAGCTTTTTTCTTTTGTTTTGTAACTGCTTGATTTCTTCTTCTGCCATTAAAATTTTTTCATCTATATTTTTCATTTTCTTTGTCCTTTCTTTTTAATTATGAGCAACAAAAAAGAGATAACATTTCTGCTATCTCAACAATAAACTTCTGTCTGTACTACATAAAAATATGCTTTTAGGTTTTATATGTTTTGTAAATTAAATATCCATTTAAGCCATGAATAAACTGAACTGGAACGTCTAACTATCTGCCCCTCATTACACACATTATTTTCTCTCATAATATTTTGAATTTCTTCTTTTGTAGGTAACTCTCCACTATTATAAACTTTTATAAATAGCCTATTAAATATTTCATGTTCTAAAATCAAACTGACCAATTTTAATTGGCGTTCTTTATATCTAAGTTTTACTGTATCTTTTCCTAATTTGGATAATGAAACTTTTTTTACTATCTTTTCTTCGTCTTCAACATCTTTCTTTTCAAACAATCCAAGATACTTACCAGCATTGTAATAATAATCTGACTGTCTTAAATCAAATTCCATAGTTTCAGCAATTTCTTCTGTGGTTTTATTTTCTTCAAATAAAATCTCCATTAGTGATATAATTCTTTCAAAAGAATTAGCCTGTATAAAAGGAATATTAGTATTATTTTGATTATCATCATAAATAACTTTTACATCCGAATACACATCATAAAGTTCATTTAAAGCAATGTCTGTATCTTGTAAAGAATAATTTTTAGATTTAACTAATCTTATTGATGAATAGTTGTCTTTATCTTCAAACACATATTCAAATAGTCTATATATCTGATTTGAATAAATAGAAAAAACGAGTCTAATAGGCTTGACAACTTTACTTGCCCACAATCTATACGGATAATAAAGCTGTCTGATGTGAAAATCCGGATGAACAACATTTTTTGCTTCTAAAATAACAACGGAATTATTATTTTCCATTCCTCCATCAATTTCACATTGTGCATTTTTTACGTCAACTTTAAAAGGACTCCCTCTATGTCTATCTACACGAAAACTGAAAATTCCTGTTCCCATTCTTCCATTAAATGTGGCAACATTATCATCTTCATCTAAAAAATCATCTAATATTTTTGAAAGCATTAAAACATTAATCGCATTCGCCTCCGATGATATATTACCAATATCAATAGTTTCATATTCTGGAATTTCAACTTTTTGCATTTCTGTTATATGTTCCCCTAATTCAGGAATTGGTTCATACAACTTAAAATCACTTAAAACATATCCGTTTCTACTAATTGGCAAAATATTAATATTGTGCTTTTTGAAAATACTGGGCAAATTTTCAGAACTGTCCCACTTCGCCATTAATCGTGGTTCCTTAAATTCTTTTATTTGATTGGCAGTAATGAAAAACGCACCCTCGCTCTGAATTTTATTGAGAATATCATATTTTTCAAAAAGTTTACTCCAAGCTTCATTCACATTCATTTTAATCATAATTCCTTACTAATACTTCATTTATTTCTCCACGTTTATTACCATTACTATTTATTGAACGCTTTGCTTTTACAGTAATAATTTCATAATCTTTATACAATTCTCTAATGAAAGGGTGATCTGAATTTGATAATAAAAATTTTACTCCTTTAGAGTTTAATTTATCGCACTCTTCTTTAAGTTCAATTTGTTGTTTCGTATCAAATCCATTTTCTGTATAACCTGTAAAAGAAGATGAGGATGAAATCGGCATGTATGGTGGATCAAAATATACAAATGCACCTTTCCTTAAATTTTTTAAGGAGTTTTTATAATCTCCATTCATTATCTTTATATTGTTTTCATTAAAATACTTCGACATAGCTAATACAACGGGCATATTAACTATATTAGGATTTTTGTATTTACCATAAGGAGAATTAAATTGACCTGCTTGATTTACTCTAAATAAACCATTGTAACACGTTTTGTTCAAATAAATAATTCTTGCAGCTTTCTCAATGTCATTTATTTCCCCATATTTTTCATTTCTGTCTAATGCCCTAACTTCATAAAAATATTCCTCTGAATTAAGTCGCTCATGATTTTCTAAAGCTAAAATTAATTCATTAGGTTTCTCTTTAATTACTTTATAAATATTTATAAGCTCACTATTAAAATCATTTATAATTGCCTTTTTAGGCTGAATATCAAATATGACCGCTCCTCCACCTACAAAAGGCTCAACATAAGTAGAAAATGTCTTTGGAATAAGCGGAACTATATCACTCAATAATTGTCTTTTGCCACCAACCCACTTTACTACAGGAGAAAGAACAATATTCTTTTTTCTTGAATTTTTAGTCATAGTCCTATCCTCCTTATCTTTTATCACTTGCACAGAACTGAAATACATCATTGGGGGTACATTCTAAAGCTTCGCATATACGGCTAATATTCGCCATTGAAACATATTTATTGTTACCCATATTAGCAACACAATTCTCTGAAATGTTTGCTATCTCAATCAAGTCTTTTTTCTTCATTTTTTTATCTTCTAAAATCTTCCAAAGCGGTTGATAAGATACATTCATTTTATACCTCCAAATATAATTTATTATAACAAAAAACTTGCAAAATCGCAAGTTTTAAGTATATCTCAAATGATTACTTCCATAAAAATTATATACATTATTCTTCACTCTGTGGTACTTGACAGTTGCCTATAAAGTTAAAATACACATCGACTTGTTGTTTTCTGTATTTGCCTTTTCTTCCTCCTGTAGATTCATGGACTACAACTTTTTCAATGTATTCATTTATCATAGGTACTGTAAGTTTTTCAATATTGGTATATTTTTCTATCATTTTTAGGAATTTATCGGTGTCAACTTTTCTTTGATGATAGCTTTCAATTTCTTGTTCAAAATACTGTATTTGTTTTTCTAAGTCTTGTTGCTCTGTATCATAGGTATTAAATAATCTATCAAAGTGTTTTACAGGAATTTTCCCAAGTGCGTGGTCTTCATATAGCTTTGTAATGAGGGTGGTTAGTTCTGCGTTTCTTGATGACAACTTTTCTAATTTCGTTGTATCTTCTTGATACTTTTCTTCTCTTTTTTCATCGGATAACTTGTTCATCACTTTTAGAAATTCTTGCTTTTCTTCTTTTGCAAAGTTGGTTATCTCTTTGATTGATTTTAGGAGAATCTCATTGACTGTTTTTACTTTGATATAGTGCATACTGCAAGTGCCTTTTCTGTGTCTGTAATGTTGGCATACAAAACAATAATCACAATCGTATTTCTTTTCTTTATGTTCTGCCGGCTCTCGATAGCTTAGCTTTCCTCCACAATCGGAACAGATTAAAAGCCCTGTAAATGGGTGTGAGGTTGTACCATACTTTGGACTTCTTCTTACTGTTTTTCTTAATCGTTGAGCGTTGTTCCATGTTTCTTCGTCAATGATGGCTTCGTGGGTATTTTTGAAGATAATGAGTTCATCTTCTTTTGCCTTTCTTCGCTTCTTAGTCTTATAATCAAGGCATATTGTTTTACCAAGTACAGTGTGTCCCATATATTCTCTTTTTTCTAAAATATAACCTACTGTGGTCGGTGTCCAAAAATATGGATCGTCTATTCCTCTTTTCTTGGAGCTATGATTATTTTCGGGGTAATGTATTTGGGCATAGGCTGATGGGATAAGGACTTTATCTTTGGTTAGTATATCTGCTATCTGTGTTACTCCATATCCCTCTATTACAAGCCTATAAATGCGTTTTACGACCTTTGCACTCTCTTTATCAACAAGTAGCTCCTGTTTGTTCTTAGGATTTCTATAATAGCCGTATGGAACGCTTGGTGATACTCTTTTACCCTCTTCCATTCTTGCTCTAAAGATGGATTGTATTTTTCTTGAGGTATCTCTTGCATACCATTCATTCATAATATTTAGAAATGGGGTAAAGTCGCTTTCTGCTTGTTTTTCGCTATCTATTCCGTTATTGATGGCGATAAACCTTACTCCCTTTTCTTTGAAAAGTATTTCGGTGTAAAAGCCTACTTTAAGGTAATCTCTGCCAAACCTACTCATATCTTTTACTATCACAGTAGATACTTTGTTTTCTTCTACTGCTTTTATCATTTTCTGAAATCCCTCTCTATCAAAGGTTGTTCCGCTTACTCCATCATCGGTATAGTGATAGATATTTACAAAGCCGTTTCTTTTCGCATAACTTTCAAGTAGTTGCTTTTGATTAGTGATGGAATTGCTTTCTCCCTGCATTTCATCATCTCGACTTAAACGCTCATAAAGGGCTGTTTGTCCTGTTCTTTTTGTATTTGACATGAGAATTACCTCCTTTCCAAGTTTTTTATTTTCTCTGTCCCTAAGAGGTTAATCCTTTAGGATCTGTAACACAATATGATGAGTGCATTTGCATTAGGTTCGGTTTGACATAAAATCTCGTCTTTCCGGATCCTGAACCACCTATAACAAGTACATTTTTATTTCTTGCATACTTGGGATTAGCTGGTCTGCCATTCATGGTTAATCGCTCAGTTTGAGTAAGCAAGATATTGTTTTGGAATTTTTCATCCACATACGGCTCTATATCTTTTTTAGTTCCCCAGGAAGCGTTTTGTCAAATACCTTTTTATATATATGGATGCTTTTTCTATAAGGCTTTTTTCTTTTGGGCAGAGAAAAACAGTAAACCTTTTTTGATTTACTGTTCATGTGTTAGTTTTTATTAAATTGTTAGTTTATCAAGCTGAAAATATCCTACTTGCAATACTCTTTTATTTTATGAGCATATTCAGTCAAAAGATTCTTTGAATAAATTTTTTCATTTCTTGAATTTCTTACTTCTTTCCAAAGAATGGAAGCTACTTTTAATTTATTTGAATAGTTGCAACTATTTTCATCTGCACAGAAATCCTTTAAAAATTGATTCCATTGACAAACCGAATTATCATACTTGGCATAATCCGATTTTCCATAATAAACTTTCAGCATATCTTGAATTGTAAAACTCAAATCATTTTCTCTTTTTATTTTTCTCCAAGCAGTAGCCATATCAGCAGTAAATTTAAATGGTGAAACATCTGTTAAAATTGAAAAATATTCTCTAAATTGTGTGTTAAAGGAGAACCCACATTCAAGTAATGGCGTATCTAAGGTAATAGTTTCTACTTGTTTCTTTTCATTTTTTATTGATGATTTTTTAATCAAATTGCCCTTAAAGTACTGCTCAATAATATAATTGAGTTCTTGTTTTATACCTCTATATTCTAATCCTAATGACTTGCATATCTGTGAAAGTTCTTCACGATACCAATAGTATTTACTAAATTCATCAAACGATGTAATTTTATCAAACTCAGGTCTACTTTCTATCAATATTTTATCTCCTCAAAACCAATTTGCTTTTTCATCTCTAAATAAGGGTGTTTCACTCTCTTTATAAGGATTGTAGTTATTGCAATTACAGCCAAACTCTTTTAATGCTTTTATCTTATTATCGACTGTCCAAACAATCAAAGAAATACCGTCAAATTCTTCAACTTTCCCCTCATTCATTTTATTTTTGAAGTGCCATTCTACAATAGTTTGATTATCCTTATGAAAAAATTGCTTTATATCCCACGCAAGCACTATTCCTCTTGTATTCCACTCGTTAAACCAGTGCTTTACTGTTTGACGGTTTTCATACTTAGGACACCAACTCTCAATATAAATTACATCATCAGAAAAAATTTCATCTATCCCTAAGTCTTGTTGTGTAAGCCACATGTCAAACCATAAACGAATGATTTTCTCTCTTTCATTCATAAATTTAAGCTCCTCCAAAATCAAATAACTATTTATAATTATACCATTTTTCCGATTGATTTTATAGGTCTAACTCATTCCTCTTTACCTGTGATAGTTGCCTTTTTTGTTCCTGTAACTGCTCTATACAGGTCTTAACTTTTTCTGCTTGTTCTACTTCTTCTCTTATCTCTAATATTTGATTGTAAAGGCTCTTTTTCTCTTTCTTCAAAGTGCTAACTTCTGTTTTCCATTTACTGATGGCTAAGGTTTTACTTTCTCCTAAATGGTCTTTCAAATATTTCTTAGTACTTTCAAATAAAATAAGCTCAGCCGTATGCTCGTTATAAAAATCTTCCTGTTTACTTTTCTTTAATTTTGCATAGACTTTGTAGGTGTCTTTATTCTTCAAATATTTTTCTGATTGGTCTATGAGTTGTATTCTATCATCAATCTTTTTCTCGGTATCTTTTAAGGCTCTTGTGGTCTTGTAGTTCTTATCTCGTAAATCGGTGATGCTCTCTTTTAATTGATTGATACTTGTAATGTTTTTTTCTTTGAGTAATTGATAACTCTCAATATATTTCTCTAAGTCTGTATTAATCTTATCTGTATTTTTACGGATAAGATTTTCAAAGATTGATTGCAAATTTTCTTTGAGTGGGAGGGTGGACTTTATATTTTCGTTTTCTACTTTTTCTTCTTTTCCTATTCCTCTTATCCAATTTAACAAGGCTTTTATTCTTCTTGAAATTTCTCTTAAAATCGCATTTTGTTGTTTTATTTCTCTATTTATATTTCCTCTATCTGTGACTATGCCTTTCTTCTCCATTTGGGTTGCTGATACTCCTAAATGAATAGTCGGTATTTGCTCTATGCCTTGTCTTTGATAAGAACGATGATCTACTTTGTCCTGTATGCTGTTTTCTTCAAGATATTTGTTTGTAATGTCTGCCCATGCTTTTCGCCATTCTTCTGCTTTGTCTTGCTCATTCCAATCTGTTGTATTTATCTTTCTTGTTTTGTAATTGCCATTTTTAAGTTTTACCTTTTCTCCGTTTTCATCAAGGATATATTCCTTTTTTGATTTTGCTCCCCATGTTGTATCTTCATTTAGTGGTCGCATGGTTAGTAGGATATGACAATGTGGGTTTCCATCATTTTTATCGTGTAGGGCAATATCGGCACACATACCGACTTTTACAAAATTTTCTTTTACATATTCTCTTACAAGATTTATTTGTTTTTCTCGGTCTAATTCTTTAGGTAGGGCAACTTCAATTTCTCTTGCAAGCTGTGAGTTTTTACTTTTTTCTATTTTCTCAACACTGTTCCACAATGTCCCTCTATCTGAAAATTCCTGTGGTGCATTTTGCGGTAAAAGAATTTCAGTATGGGCTATTCCGCCTTTTCTTGTAAAGTCGTGAACCTCGCCATCATACTCATTTTTTATCTTTTCGCCACTACGATAGGCGGAAGCTGCTACTGCACTTTTGCCTTTGCCTCTTGAAATAATCTTTATGCAAAGATGATATATCGCCATAAGAGAAAACCTCCTTTCCGTTTTTCGATATGGTTATGGTGGCGATAGATAAGACTTCCTAAAAAAATCGGATAGCTTTTTATCCGATTTCTTTTGGGAAGTACACAAGGGGTAGGAAATTTATTTCCGTAGGGGAATGTAGTTCCCCTGTATCAGCGTTAGCTGATATGCCCTCTGCAAGAGCCTTCGGAGAACGCACGCACCCTTTAGGGTGTATAAGTGCGCCCTTGTAAGCAAGGGACTATTCCTCTATCTCCGTTTCTTCATCTTCTTTTTCTGCATTCTCTACTTCTGTTTCTTCTCTGCTTTCTATAATTTTTTGTATTTTGAGATTTGCTTCTTCCTTACGAATTAAAGATGTAATCAACTGATAAAATTCATCTTTGGTTAGATTTTTACTTTCTATAAATATACTTTCAAAGACTGCTCCTTTTTCATATATCCTTTTATCTCTCTTTTTTCTTTCTTCCTGTTTCTGTTGACTGATGAGTTTTTTTCTTTTATTTTGTAACTGCTTGATTTCTTCATCTGCCATTAAGATTTTTTCTTCAATGTTTTTCATTTTCTCGTTTCCTCTCTTTCTATTTTTAGCAAATAAAAAAACAGTAAACCTTTTTTGATTTACTGTTTTTATACTATTTTTTATTTAATTGATATTACTAAAAATAGAAATTTTACGTGCTTGAGTAGATATTATATTTTCAGTCAATGCTTCATTCTTCATAACACAATCAAATATCTAATATCTCAACAATTTCTCCATTGTGCTGTTTCAATTCAATCTTCCGAATTATTTCTTCTCCCAAATATTTAATAAAATCGCTTAATTCTGATGAAACTTCAAATATAATGTTGTGTTTACTATCATTCTCCGGATTAAATGTTGAATTATAATTTCTTTCGCTTGACCAATAATTCCAATTTACATCTGTTCTTTCGTAATAAACATAATTCTGTTTTTTTGTAACATATATTCTTTTGTTAATCAATACCTTTTCATCTTCAGATTTAAAAATATCAGAATATAATTTTAAGCCCTCAAATTGCTTATATTCTTTAATTTTATTATTTGAAACATTAAGCTTTATTTCTTTATAATCCATAATCTTTCCTCCTTAAACTTGTTGCCTATACAGAAAAATATTATACCGCTTTGATTTACCGTTCATTTTTTCTTTTTAGTGCCGGTAATTCTTTATACATAGAATTGAATAACCCTGTTAAATATTCTTTGTTGTCAACATCATCTACCAATAGCATTTCCTTTGCTCCATCATACGGTAACTCATACTTTGCATTTGGCATATATGCTATTGCAGATTTAACAGGCTTCACTAAAAACCTATCATCATAAATTCCACCAACAATTTTTCCGCGATAATAAACAATATATTCGCCCATCATTAATCTATATGTTATTTCTTCCAACTCGGATAGTTGTTCTAAAATGAAATCTAAATATTTTTACTTGAAGCCATTTTTCTATCTCCCTTAATTACTAAAATTTCAATAGTCCATTTTCATCAAACTTGAAATTTGGACCCCATGCAACTTCCCAATAATATCCATCTAAATCCGAAAAATATGCGTGATATCCACCCCAAAAAGTATCTTGCGGTTCTTTTACAATGGTTCCACCAATATTGCGTACTAAGTCAATTACACTATTAACATCTTCTTTATGTTCAACATTGTAAGCTAATGTAATTCCGAAAAATCCATTTCCTTTTGGCGGATTATTTTCATCAATGTCTTTTGCTAATTGTTCCAAAGGAAATAGTTCGAACTTTGTTCCCGGAGTATCAAAAAAACATACCGCCGGATTATTTTCTTTGCAATCAGTCTTATATCCTAAACCATCTCTATAAAACTTGATTGACTTTTCCATATCTTTAACACCTAAACAAATACAAGTAATTTTGTTCATTGTTACCTCCTTAATTCGTTATTTCTCTCTTAATAGTTATTGATATTATAGCATTTTTTAGGCATTTTTTCTACTGCCAGATTTCCCTACTCACTACTATTTGCCCTTTGAATATATTACTTTGAACAGCTTATCTTGAAATGTCTCTTTACTCTTTTTATCAAAATATATCTCTGTTACAAAGGTCTTTCCATTTATCTTTTTTGTTAGAATACCGTCAGGCTTTGGGTGGAGTGCTTGTTGTTCTGCCTGTATTTCTTTAATATCTGTTTTCTCATTTTCTGCCATTTAGTTCCTCCTTTCGACTTGCACAAAAAAAGATTTCCTGTGATTAGGAAACATCTTTTGTTATTGGTTGATATTTAGTTTTAGGTTGCTCTTTGTAGTTTCTTTTTTGCTCGGTATTCTCTTGCTTTTAATTTCTCGTACTCTCGACACTTTTCAAGGTTTTTGGCTCTGTATTCTTTGTAATATGCCCTACGATATGCTCTGGCTTTTTCTTTCTTTGCTTCTTCTATTTCTTCCCTCATCTGTAGCATTTCCTGTTCTGTCGGCTCTATCTGTTTTGTAAGTTCATTTTTAAATTTTCCGATATAGTTAAAATAAACCTCTATTCGCTGAACAACATATTTTGCTCTTTTTACATCTCTTTCATGCACAACAATTTTACTGATAAACTCATTGATAATAGTTGGGGTAAGTTCTTCAAAGTTTGAATAGCTTTCTGCCAGTCTGATAAATTTCTTTGCCCTTTGGTTTGCATTTTCACATTCGGATAAGCGTTCTTTGATTTCTTCTTTTTCTGCTTTTAAGGTATAGTATTCTTCTGCATACTTTCTTGATAACTGCTCATAGCGTTCTGTATCCATATTTCCAAGTGCATTATCTTCATAGAGCTTATTCATCACTCTTTCTATCTGTTCCATTCGGTCTGTGATTTGGGGCATACGCTTTTGATTTTTCTTGACTTCCTCCGTCTGCTCTTTATACAAACTCTCTTTTACAAGTTTTTCAAACTCTGCTTTATTTTCTAAGGAATATTGTGCTATCTTTCGTAAGACTTCTGCAATATTTTCCATAACTTCATCTACATCAATACGATGTGGCGAGTTACATTTTGGGTGCTTTGCTTTTCCTTTGGCATATTCACTGCAATAGGTTACATGCTGTACTTTTTTGTTTTTGTGTATGGTGCGAATGTGCATTTTTGTTCCGCAATCTTTACAGTACATCAAGCCTGATAGTGCGTGAATTTCTCCGTCTCCGTTTGGTCTTTTTACAGGTGCATTTTTTAACATACGCTCTACATTTTCAAAGGTAGTTCTATCTATTATCGGCTCATGGACATTTTCTGTTATTTGCCATTTGCTTTTATCTACATAATGGTTTCTCTTATCCCTGTAATGCTTTTCGGTCTTAAAATTGACTACATCGCCACAATACTCTTGTCTTTTCAGTATGCGTGTTATGGTTGCTTTGTTCCAGTTATATCTGTTTTCTTCGTTGAGGGGTTTGCTTTTGGCTGTTCCTCTGTCTTGCTGTTTCATATAAAAGGTTGGGGTTAGTATTTCTTTTTCTTTCAGATAAACGGCTATCTGATTTCTATTTTTCCCCTCCATAAATAACCTAAAAATGAGTTTTACAACTTCGGCAGCTTCTTTATCGGCTATCCAATAATCTTTGTTCTCAGGGTCTTTTATATAGCCGTATGGGGCTTCTGTTGCGACAGGCTTTCCATCTGCTCCTTTGGTCTTAATTCCTGTCTTTACTTTCTTGCTGATGTCTCTTGCATACCACTCTGACATGATGTTGATAAAGGGAGCAAATTCCAATGTGTTTTGGTCAATGCTGTCTATTCCGTTATTGATAGCGATAAAGCGTACATTGTTTCTTCTAAATATCTCCATCGCATTTCCTACTTGGAGATAATCTCTTCCCCATCTTGTCATATCTTTCATGATGACAATTCCGATTTTGCCTTGCTCTACATCGCTTATCATCTGTGTATAGGCTGAACGGTCAAAGAACCTACCGCTTTCGTCATCGTCGATATAGTGGCGAATGTTTATCAGCTTTTTTTCTCTTGCATACCTTTCTAAAAAGGCTTTTTGATTTACAATACTATTACTCTCGCCACCGTCTCTATCTTCATCGCCAACTGAAAGGCGGGAGTATAGTGCTGTGATTTTATTGTGATATTCTATCATAGCATTATCCTCCTTTTCTCGTGTCTATATACCACTCCTGTTCAGTTAATATTATGCAACCCATCTTGCTGATCCATACTCTTTTCCCTGTCTAAACTTTTTAGCATTTTTGCCTTTAGTATAGACAATGAATTTGATTAAAGCAGCCACTCCTATGCCCATTAAAATATCCGCCAGATGAATACTTGGGAAAAAGCTCATGGTATTAAGCTCTAATATACCTTGAAATATTTTATCTATCACATCTCCTCCAACATAGCTTCTTACATGATGTGAAAAGATATTACCTGCATAGAAAAATGCAAGATAGGGAATATTTTGTTTTACAAACTTCGCCTTATCCTGCACCTTAAATAAGCCTTTGATGTCCTTTAATATCTTGTCTATCATAGGCTCTGCTCCTTTTGTTTATTCTTGACTTTATCCTTAGAAACAGAGTTCTTTGCCATCTCTTTGAATTTTTCAATATTCTTATGAATGGACTCCTTTCTTTCCGTTTTCTTTTCTGATTCTGAAAGGGCGTGCTTAAATGCTTTATCCATAACCTTCATATCTTTAGCTTGAAAGAATACTGAGTATTTCCCACTTTCCTTATCTTTCATGACTGAAAACTTAACGCCGTATCGGTTCAGTTCTTTTTTCAGTTCTTTAAGCTCTGCTTCTTCAACAGGAATTTCTTCAAGCTGACCTTTCTTTACCATATCTTTGAGCTTTACTTCACTACCTTCAGCCTTAACTAATTTTCCTAAGCCTCCATATTGTTTTGATCGTTGATGTAATTTATTGATATTATTTAATATCTCCTGATATGTTACTTTTAAAACATTTATTTCGATATTTACTACTCTATTTGCAATTTCCTCATTTATCATCAAATTCCTCCTTCCCTCATATCATAACTAACAAGTGCAGTATAATAGGCATCCATATTACTTGGTGCATTATATGCTGCTGTTAAAATAAATGCTCTAACATTTCTTATTTTGGCTTCATTCCCTGATAACGCATTTACAAGATACTCCATATGTGATGAATCTAAACTCCTAAACCTCTCTTGAACTACATATGCAGGTAACTTTGTTTGATTGATAGTAACCGTATCATCTGCATTTAATATCATTACATCAGCTAAAACTCTAATAATTTCATCATATGTTCGGGCAATAATCTTATTTCCCAATTCCATATGTTCATTATATCCTGTACTTTCTCTAAGTTCTTCTAAACAGGATTGATATGATTTTATTTTTTTATTACCTCCCTCCAATCCGCCCATCGTATATAAGCCTTTATCTTCATGGATGGATAGGTGGGAGGAATTCCCTGAAGAAATATCTGAAGTATTATTTGATGAATTCTTTGTAGTAATCTCTGGTAATGGTTCATGCAAGCTGCCATAATGCACTGGTATATTTTCATCAAATGCATCGGTGCAATATGCGTCATTGCATTGGTGTATTTTGCACTCTTCCATTGGTGCATTTTGCCCTAATGCATTATGCATAGTATTTCGGCTTTCTGTCTCTAAAATACTTCTTTCATGTTCCAACTTTTTCTTATTCAGTTCAAGATATAATTCTTCTAATTTTTCATCATTTATCGTATACCATTTTGTTTTATCTCTTGGATCCTTATTATAGTTTCCAACCAAAAGGTAGCCTGCCTTTTCAAGTTTGGCAAAAGTTCGTTTTACTGTATCAACACTCATATAGTCGAAGTCTTTTTCTTGCCATGCCCTTATAGAATTGTATGTCCAATATTTCTCGTCATGATAGTTTTTACCAGACTTCTTATTTATCTCAATCCAATAATTTATTTGTTGCAATACTAAGGCTTCATTTAACCCTAATGCTCTTGCCAATGCTTTATTTGCAATAATAGGCTGCTCGTCAAATAAATACATACTCACATCATCCCCTCCTTTCTTTTCAATTTTTGACATGCAAAAAGACGATAGTATTTTCTCTATCGCCTCATTAGTTTCTTTATATTTCTTTCAATTTATCCCTTGCAAATTCAATATATGCTATAACCCATAATGCAATTTTAGGTAATCCATAGGGACTTATCAAAAATGCTATTATCAGTGCTTGAATAAAAGTAGTTGTGTCTTTTTGTACAAGTGCTGCAATCGAACCTAATACCACTAAGAATGATAATATTCCTAAAATCATTCCACTGACACTGATTATGAATTTTAGAAAAGAAATTAGTATTGATAGAAGTAATATTATTGGAAACAAAATTATTTTTAATGTCCACCTCATATAATACCCCTCCCTTCTCTTAAATCATTTTAAAATGTCTTAACGCATCCATGATAGCTTCTTCTTTCTTAGGTGTGCATTGTGGGACAACTTGTTTTTCTTTTTTTGACTTATTATAATTTTCTCTCAACTCTATTCCACATTTCTTTTTAATCTGGGCAATATAGAGTGTCGAAACCTTTAAATCAAACTTTTCCAATATATATTCCTTAATCTGAGCATAAGTAGCTTTGCTCTCCGCACTTGTCAAATCAAGTTCATCCAGCTCTACTTCAACACTTATATGCTTATCGACATTAAGTTTGGACAATAATGCTACCGTCTCCACATGATGCGTCATTGGAAATAAATCCACTGGCTGAACTTTTGTGAGTTTATAGCCTAGTTCTTGATAGAGCTTGATGTCACGTGCCATGGTGGCGGCATTGCAGGAAATATAGACGATTTTCTTTGGATTCATACTGACGCTTGATTTGATAAAACTTTCAGTCAAGCCTTTACGTGGTGGGTCGACCATGATGATACTAGGTTTTATACCTTGGTTCAGCCATTTTTTGATAGCATTTTCTGCTGAATCACAAATATAATGGGCATTGCTAATACCGTTTAGCTCAGCATTCTTTTTGCTATTTTCAACTGCTTGGGGGATGACCTCCACGCCATAGACTTCTTTGACATGTTTCGCAACTGACAATCCAATGGTGCCAATCCCCGAATAGGCATCCACTACAATATCCTCTGTACTCAACTCAGCGAAATCAATCGCCATTTGATACAGTTTCTCTGCCATCTCTGTATTGACTTGGTAAAATGCTGGGGCAGCAATTTGAAAGTCATTATCCAGCATGCGGTCAGTAATATAATCTTGTCCATACAGTACACGAAATTCCTTCCCCAAAATCGCATTACCTGGCTGGTTGTTAATATTTTGCGTGACAGACTTAATAGCCGAAAATTGCGCGACTAATCGCTCAATTAACTGATTTATACGGAAAATTTTGGGACGAGTTGTCACTAAAATAACCATGATTTCACCAGAGTAATGTCCACGACGAACCACAATATTACGAATCAGACCAGATTGCTCTTTCTCATCGTAAGGTTTCAGGTCAAAACGACGCAGCAAATCCCGCACTGCCAAAACGACTTGGTCAATAACTGGATCCTGAATATAAAAATCCTCAATTGGCATTAAATCATGCGAATTTTTTCGGAAAAATCCCGTTTCTAGCTGTCCATTGACACGGCGAACAGGAACCTGCGCTTTGTTTCGATAATGTAGTGGGTGCTCCATACCAAGAGTTGGTGCCACTTCGATATCTGCAATTCCAGCAATCTTGTAAAGACTATCTCTAACTTTCTTGGTTTTAAATTTCAATTGCTCACTATATTTTAGATGCCCAAGGTCAGCAATACCTGTCCTCAGATAAGCCACATCAACATCTTCGTTTCGATAAAGGGATTTCGTCAGATAGGCTTCTACCTTGCCAAAACCAATTTTTTTATTGACTTTCAGTATGCGCATACGGATACGTTCCGTAGGCAGAGCATTCTCCACAAAGAAAACCAGTCCCTCTGCTTTAGCTACTCCTGCACCGTCATGGCTCAAATCCACAATTTCTACTTCTATCACATCATTCTTTTTTAACATATATTTCTCTTTCTATCAGCTCTGCCATTTCCCAAAAAAAGAAAGCGACAGAATCATCACTTTCTATTCTATCATTTATCTGAGTCCAAGTTGTGCCAATTTTTCTTTATAGGCTTCAAAATCAACTAGTAAGCCTTGACCGCCATACATATCATAGGCATCTATCCAATCTCCATTCTCAGGAATGGTCACCTTTTCAACACCATTACGAGCGTTGGTGAGAGAAGACAAGCCGTGCGTTAGTAAAAAGCTATATGGAATGTTGGTCGAGGTTAAAGCAAATACTTTGCCAAGCGCTTCAGAGCCTGTAAAGAGCTTCGTTGGGTCTTTGACTTGCTGAATAATCGCGCTCATCACCTCTTGCTGGCGACGTGTTCGGCCGAAATCTCCCTCGTCATCTTTACGGAAACGCGCGTAATTCAAAAGCGTGCGACCGTCCATTCGTTGTTTGCCAACCTTAATCGTCTGCTCTGGAACAACTCCGTCTTTCATATTGAGGTCATCCGGCACCTGTACTTCACTCACTTTTTCGCCATTGATGGTAGCGAAATTCGCATTCATTTCAACACCATTTGGAAAAAGGGTATCAATAGCTGTCGCAAAGGTCGAAAAATCAACCAAAGCATAATATTTAATGTCAATATCAAAATTGTCTTTCAGCACTTGACGTACTAATTCAGCGCCTTGATTGTTATTCTGCTCCCCAATGGCATATGCTACATTTAGCTTTTGATCATAACCTGATCCTTGACTCACTCCATCAATGTGAACGAGCGTATCTCTCATGAAACTGACGAGTTTCATTTTTTTATTTTTTCCACCAACATTTAAGACCATGATTGAATCGGTCCGCGTTTCAGAAGAAGATTGACCAATTCGTCCATCTGTACCCAAAATAAGTATATTCACACCGTCTTTGGTATCTTTCCCATTAAAGACTTCTGTTTGGGCAGCTTTGGCATTTGGGTTGTTTTTTGAAGTGTTCAAGCCTTTTATAAACATGAACAACATGCCCCCTACAATGAGAACCAAAATTAAAGCAAGCCAAGCTAGAATCCGCTTCACACGTATTTTTCTATGCCGCTTTTCCTTTTTAGGCTTGGGTGTATTTTCTACAACACTTTCAGCCGCATTAGTTGGTATACGCTCTGATTTAAATCGTTTATTACGGCGACTTCTCTCTGGATATTGAGGGAGTCCCTGCTCGGTGTAACCAAAATTCTCAGGCACTTGTTGGTCAGAAAAGGTAGCTCTTGCTTCACGAGCTGACTCTACCCTTTGGTCTCCTTCTTGCTTGCTAAGAAGATATTGATATTCTTTTTTCTCGCGTTCATTTAAATAATGGATATTTTTGTAAAGATAGTCCAGTCTCAACTGCTCATGGTGGCTGAGATTATCTGATTTTTTATCCATGATTGCTCCAATCTACTGTTCTGAAATAGTATAAACGGTGTAATTTCCTAAAATTTTATAAGTAATGCCAATTGCTTCTAGCTCTCTCATCGCAAATGACACTAAATCCTCTTTTTCATTATTGATGTCCACAATGAAAAAATATTCTCCCAAAGCGGTCTTCAACGGGCGGCTTTCAATTTTTGTCAAATCAATTCCCCGCCAAGCAAAAGTTGCAAGAGCTTTATATAAAGCACCGGGTAAATTGTCTGGCAAAGTCAAAGCAAGCGTGAGTTTCTTTTCCTTAGGATATAATGGCAAAGTCGGAATCGACTGTCCCAGCAACCAAAAACGGGTGAAATTCTCAGCCATTTCTTGAATATTCTCTGCAATAATCTGCAGACCGTATTCACTAGCTGCACTCCTTGGCGCAATAGCTGCATAATTTTCTTCTGGATGCTGAGCCACAAAACGAGCCGCATAAGCTGTGCTAGCTGTTATTTCGATTTTAGCTTGTAGATAATGCTGGCGAACATATTTTTTCCCCTGCGCAATTGCCTGCGGATGAGAAAAGATTTTTTCTATTGGCTTATCAGCTGCCGTTGCCAATAATTGTTGCTTGATTGGCTGGACGATTTCTGCCACAGCATGAATGGCTGCCTGATGAAAAAGGTAGTCCAATGTTTCATGAACGCTTCCTTCAATTGAATTTTCAACTGGCACTACAGAATAATCCACTTCTCCTGTCTCGTAGGCTTTTACAACTTCCGTGATATTTTCAAAAGCCACTAACGTATCTGCTGGAAAAGCTTCTTGTGCCACATGATGAGAAAAAGACCCTTTCGGACCTAAAAATCCAATTTTCATTGCAACACCTCCACGATTTGTTTAGGCGTCAGAGTAGTCACATCAATAACTTTTGTAGCCACTTCTTCATACCAAGTCTGACGTTGCTCGAAAAGATTTTTCAAATCAGCTTTGCTATTGTTCAAATAAAGCGGGCGCTGGTGTTCTTGATCTTCTTCAAGACGCTGGTAAAGCGTTTCAAAATCTGTTTTTAAATAAATATTTTCAGCGTTCTGCTTTAACAACTCGCGATTTTGAGCATTGCTGATGATGCCACCACCAGTTGAGATGACTTGTTCTGACTGTAGCAATTCTTTTAATAATTCACTTTCTTTTTGCCGAAAAGCTGCTTCGCCATACTGCTCAAAATATTCTTTAATCGGCATTTCCAGTCTCTCTGACAAAAGCTCATCCATATCGATAAAATTTTCATCTAGCAAGCTAGCAACCGTTGTTTTCCCAGTCCCCATGAAACCAATCAAAATCTTAGCCATGAAGTAAGTCCTCCAAATCATCAAAGAAATTTGGATAGCTCGTATTGATAGCTTCGGCGCGCTCCAACTCGACTTGACCGTCCTTTACCAAAAGAGCTGCAATAGCCGTCATCATGCCAATTCGGTGGTCGCCAAATGTATGAACTTTAGCACCGTGAAGAGATGTTTTCCCTTTGATAATCATGCCGTCTTCTGTCGGAGTAATATCAGCCCCCATGCTATTTAGTGCATCTGCCACAACTTGGATACGGTCTGTTTCTTTTACCTTTAATTCTTCCGCATCACGAATCACCGTTTGCCCCTTAGCTTGAGTGGCCAGAAGTGCAATGATTGGCAATTCATCAATTAAACGCGGGATAATTTCTCCGCCAATTTCTGTGCCGACTAATTCAGATGTCTCTACCATTATGGTGGCGGACTTAGCAACTCTGTCTATATTGGACAAGTTTATATTCCCCCCCATAGCCTTGACAACATCCAAAATGCCAGTTCGTGTTTCATTGATACCAACATTTCCCAAAATAATCTTAGAATTGGGAATGATAAGTCCTGCTACTATCCAGAAAGCCGCACTAGAAATATCTCCTGGCACCAGCACATTCTGTCCAGTAAACTCTTGTCCGCCTTGAACGCGGATTTCCTTTCCATTGACAGAAATCTGACCGCCAAATTGT
The DNA here is from genome assembly GCF_900636475.1 of Streptococcus anginosus. NCBI lineage: Bacteria > Bacillati > Bacillota > Bacilli > Lactobacillales > Streptococcaceae > Streptococcus > Streptococcus anginosus. The sequence continues at coordinate 289,330 of NZ_LR134283.1, read as the reverse complement.
TTAATCATGTCTTCTGTATGATTGCGGGTCATTTCTTTTTCAACAATGACTGACTCGCCTTGAGCTTGTAAAGCCGCAAATATCAAAGCAGACTTAACCTGAGCAGACGCCACAGGCAAGGTATAATGAATGGGCTGTAAGTTCTTATTCCCATGAATAGTGAGCGGTGGCAAATCACGCTTGGTTCGCCCGGCGATTTGCACCCCCATTTGACGAAGAGGAATCGTTATGCGATCCATAGGACGTTTAGATAAACTATCATCACCAAACATTTCTGCCACAAAATCCTGCACAGCTAATACACCTGAAATCAAGCGAATAGAGGTTCCAGAATTTCCCATATTCAGTTTGTTTGTTGGCGCTTGAAGACCAGCAAAGCCCACTCCATGAATCGTTACTACATTGCCGTCATCTTCAATTTGAACACCTAAATCACGAAAAACTTGCATAGTAGATAAAACATCTTCACCACGCAAAATATCGTGAACCGTTGTCACTCCCTTGGCCAAACTACCAAACATAATCGATCGATGACTAATAGACTTATCACCCGGCACACGAATGCACCCAGCTAACCCCTTTGCATTTGTTCGTAACTGCATAGAAAACCTCATACCTGATTCTTTTTACATATTGTACCATAAAAAGAGAAGGGAAACAAAAGAGAGCGGGGAAAAAGCTTCATTTCGTTGAATTCAACTTTTCCTCACCCTCTTAAAATTATAAACTTTCTGCAAATTTTTGCTTGATGAATTGTGCAGAATACGCTAATTTTTCTTCCTCTTTTTCCGTTAAACTAAGTTTGACTTGCTCAACAATTCCCTCACGTCCTACAATCGCTGGATAACTCAGGTAGGTGTCTAATGGCTGATAATAATTTGACACCGGCAATTCTTCATGTGAATCTGATACAAGAGCTACTGCTAAACGGATAGCTGCGCTCGCAATGCCATAAGATGTGTACTTTTTGCCATAAAAGACGGTATGCCCTCCTTTAAGGGCTTCTAGAGCAATCTCATCCAACTTCTCGACTGAAGCAAATGTAGAAATCGGTTGCCCTTTTATCCGTACTTGGCTCCAAGCTGTAAATTGAGAATTTCCATGTTCTCCAAGATTGTAGCCATAAACGCTTCGAGGGTCAACACCAAAGCGAACACCGACTGCACGTTTCATGCGAGCTGTGTCCAATAGCGTTCCCGTTCCAATAACACGCTCTTTAGGCAGACCAGTATAGTGTTGATAAAGACTAGTAATGACATCTACTGGATTACTAATAACAATGATAATCCCTGTAAATCCAACTTTTTTCAATTGTTCAGCGACAAAAGGAACTTCCTTGGATGTAAAGGGTAATTCCGCAAATCGATCGGCGTTGGGGTTATCTTGTAATTTGATATTGCCCAGTGCTGACACCACCACATCCGCATCTGCCAATGCCTGATAATCATTAACAATAATATTTGCGTGATGATTCAAATTTGCTGCAGCGTCCTGAAAGTCAAGTGCATCTGCTTTGACTTTCGCTTCATTTTTATCAATCAACACATAATCATCAAAAGCACCTTGCGCAATCAGACCATGCGCGACTGCGGCACCAACATTTCCCATACCAATAATCGCAATTTTACGTGACATAAAGCACCTCCACAAAATACACCGTTCAGCTTCATCATTAAACTGAAAATCTGTCTAGTTGATACATTTCATTATACTCAGAAATTAGTAAAAAACAAGTATTTAGTAGAAATATTCAGAAAATTCTCGCTAATTTGTTGAATCCTTTCTTCTCCTATGGATTTCATGCACATAAAAAGCTGACCAAAATCTTGAATCAGCTTGAATCATAACCTTATTTCAACAATTCTTGAACCGGATCAAAAATGATACGTTCAATATCAGCCAAGTAAATAGACAATTGTTGTTGTTTATTGAAAAATTCAGTCAGGGCAGGATTGCCTTGAATCTTATCCCCAAACGACTTCATCTTGTCTTGCACTTCTTGCGTTGGCATTTGACCTGATTGCGCCATGCCTTGCAGTTCTTGCTGGAAAGCTAGATAGTCTTTTAAAAGACTCTTTGCTTCACTATCAGCATCCACTGCTTTTTTACTTTCGACAACGGCTTTGTACTCAGGAAGGTCACGCAGAGTACGGCTTAATTCATTCGCTAAATCATAAATATTTGACATAGTCTTCCTCCTTAATCTAAAAAGACTTGATAGTGTGTCTTTTCTCTTATTATTTTAGCAGATTTTTCCAAATCTTCGCGATTTTTAAAGGTGATTTGCAAAATTCCGTTAATATCTTCGCGATTTTCTTCATTGATGTGAATGTTGACAATGGATGTTCCCCTTAGAAGTTCCAACACTCCTAAAATAGCATCTTCTTCATCGGGAACATTGATAAAAATGTCATAAAAGCTATCCACACCTGCTCGTTTATGAATTTCCATAGCTTTTCGCACTTGGCGACCATGCTGAAAGAAATTCCAAATCACATCTTCATTTTTATTCTGAATGGCACCTGAAATAGTATCCAAGCGCTTCTTAAAATCCTCTATCCTCTCTAAAATAGCATCTGGATTTGTCAACAAAATCGAAGTCCACATGCCCGGCTCACTTTCTGCAATCCGTGTCATATCACGAAATCCTCCAGCAGCGAAATGCTGCGTCATCTCGTGTTGATGAGTATAGGCAGCAGCTTGATCCATAAGACTAGAAGCGAGAATATGCGGAAAATGGCTAATTTGACTGGTGACACGATCATGCTCTTTAGCATCAATCTCAATAAAACGAGCATGCAGACCAGATAAGAGATTCTTCATTTCTGCTATCGTGCCGTCTTTCGTCAAATGAGACGGAGTAAAAATATAATAGGCATTTTCAAACAAATTCACATCTGCTGCACTAGCACCTGACTTATGACTACCAGCCATAGGATGCGCACCTACAAATCGAATATCTTTCTCCCTTAGAGCTTCTTCAGCAGCAGTTACAATTTCAGCTTTGGTAGAGCCTACATCTGAGATAATAACAGCTTTTTTTAAATCTAGAGTGGCTAATTGTCGGATAAACTCAATCGTTTGCTTGATAGGGATAGCAAGAATAATCACATCTGCCAGAGAAGCAAATTCAGCAAACTGGTTGGTCACTTTATCCACTATGCCTTTTTCAAGGGCGATCTTTCTTGACTCTTCTCCACGATTATAGCCTAATATGATATAGTCTGGATGATCACGTCGAATTCCAAGCGCGATTGATGAACCAATCAAACCAAGACCCGCAATATAAATAACTTTCTTTACCATGCTTAACTCCTTACTTTGGCTCAACAATGAATCCCAAAATAATTGATACTAAAATAATAACCATAACAATCGCTGTGAAAATCGTATACATTTTATCTTTTGTTTTGACAAAAATGATAAAAGTTGAAATCACTCGAAAAATCGGTGTCAAAATAAGCATAAAAGCCCCTAGTAACATAAACGTCACTGCATCAAAAATGGAATGGCTCTTCACATAGGCAACTGGATTAAACTGTTCCAAATTCTTTAAAGAAATGACCTGCTGACCACTAAAAAGGTAAAGAACCAAGCCAATAAACATAAAAAGAATGGAGAGAAAAATCCCTATGCGAAGAATTTTCCCCATGACCAAATCCAGCTCTTCTTTTTCTTTTTGCATTTTATCTGTCATTGCATACCTCGTATAAACATCTGCACACCCAGAGCTAATAAAGCGACTAGAAAAATCCAGCGCAATACTTTTACAGGTACATAAGGCATGATGCGGCTTCCGATGAAAGAACCTGCTAAAACACCTAAGGCGATTGGCGTAACCAATATCGGGTTGATTTGCCCTATAAAAAGGTAAAAGATAGCTGAAGCCGTTCCTGTCACTCCCATCATAAAGTTAGAAGTCGCTGAACTAGCTTTTAAAGGCATTTTCATAACAGTATCCATAGCCAAGACCTTGAAAGCACCCGCACCAATTCCTAAAAGCGCCGACATAACACCAGCAAAGAACATGACAATAGAGCCACCAGGGACATTGGTCACTTGATACTTGATTGTTTGATTGAGACCTTTGTCAAAATATTCACCACCGAGATTTAATTTCTCTGCGATAGCATCATTGTGGCCCACAGTCTGAATTTCCTTTTTAGCACGAATCTTCTGGTACATATTAAATGCTTGAAAGAGCATGAGAGCGCCATAAAGTAAGAAAAGAATCTGTGAATTTGTTATTACTGATAACATCGCGCCTACAAAGGCTCCTAAAGTCGTAAAAATTTCTAAAAACATGGCAATTCGCGGATTGAGCATATCATCTTTGAGATAGGCAATCGCAGAACCTGAACTAGTTGCTAAAACCGCAATAATAGAAGCTCCGACTGCATATTTGATGTCTACTCCAAATAAGAGAGTGAGTACAGGCGTGATAACAATTCCACCTCCAAGTCCTAACAAAGCTCCCAAAATTCCTGCAAAAATTCCGACCAAAGTCATTGTAAAAATATAGGTGAGCATTAAAATCCTTTCACATAATCGCGGTGTTGTTGAACGGCTTCTTTTAATTCTTTCAGATTGTCTGAAGAGAATTTCTCCAAAACCTCAGTTGCAAGCACTGTTGCAACAACAGCTTCCATAACAACACCAGCAGCTGGAAGAGCTGTCGGATCGCTTCGCTCCACCGTTGCTTTATAAGGCTCGTGTGTCTCAATATCAACGCTCATAAGTGGCTTGTAGAGAGTTGGGATTGGCTTCATCACTCCGCGCACTACGATAGGTTCTCCGTTGGTCATACCGCCCTCGAAACCACCTAGATTGTTAGTACGACGAGTAAAGCCATCCTCTTTAGACCAGATTATTTCATCCATCACCTGACTGCCCTTAAGCCGCCCTGCTTCAAAACCAACTCCAAATTCCACACCTTTAAATGCATTGATAGAAACCACTCCTTGAGCAATTTTAGCATCTAGTTTTCTATCCCATTGAACATAGGAACCTAGTCCAACTGGCACACCACCGACAATGGTTTCAACAATTCCGCCAATCGTGTCGCCATCTTTCTTTATCTGATCAATATAGGCTTTGATTTCCTCTTCACGTTCTGGATTGACAATCGAAACTTCTGACTGACGAGCACGTTTCTTGATTTCAGAAACGGTCAGATTTTCCGGAACCTCAATGTCAATGCCACCGAAAGTTACGATATGACTAGCTACCTCAACTCCGATTTCTTCTAAAAGACGCTTAGCAACAGCTCCCACCGCAACCCGCATGGTCGTTTCACGCGCAGAAGAGCGCTCCAATGAATTGCGCAAGTCGTCAAAACGATATTTCATACCGCCGACCAAATCTGCATGACCTGGACGAGGTTTGGTAATCTTGCGCAGCCCTTTTTTCTTGTCCTCCACATCTGCTACATTCATGATGTCCAACCATTTTTGATGATCTAGATTGGTCACATTGAGTGTAATCGGCCCCCCCATGGTTCGCCCATGCCGAACACCAGAAGTAATTTCCACTTTGTCACTCTCTATTTTCATACGAGCTCCACGACCGTATCCGCCCTGACGGCGTTTCAATTCTGCATTGATATAGTCAGCTGTCAAAGAAAGCCCAGCTGGTATCCCCTCAATGATAGCTGTTAAACACGGTCCATGTGACTCCCCAGCAGTTAAATATCTCATTCCGTTACCTCATCTGTTGTTTCTATTTAGCTCTTACTTTTCTAAATAATCTTTCATTTCTTCTAAAGGAATCTGATGAATGGCTGCCCTGCCTAATTCTGGAACAATGACTAATTTGATTGTCTTACCACGAGCTTTCTTATCATGAAGCAAGGCTTGATAGAGCTCTTCTTGTCGCCAAGGTTGATAATCAACTGGAAGCCCAAATTTGCGACACATCTGCTCAATATCTGTGGTAATTCCTTTAGGCATCAGCCCCTTTTTTTCTGCTACACGCGCTACCTGAACCATTCCAATAGCCACAGCTTCTCCGTGCATGACTTTGCCATAACCAGCAGTCGCCTCCACTGCATGACCAATCGTATGTCCAAAATTTAGATAAAGGCGCACACCATTGTCAAGTTCGTCTTCCACTACTAGCTTTCGTTTGACATTGCAAGAATGATAGATGATACTTTCTGCGTGCTCCAAAATGGACTCTGGGCTACCGTCCATGTCAGACAGTTCCTGCCATAGTTCCACGTCCTCAATCAGACCATACTTGATGACCTCTCCCATGCCTTCAATCAATTCACGTTGTCCTAAAGTTGTTAAAACATCTGGGTCAATCAGAACTCCGTCCGGCTGAGTAAAAGTCCCCACCATGTTCTTAGCCCACGGCGTATTGACTCCTGTTTTCCCACCAATCGAAGAATCTACCTGAGCCGTCAAACTCGTCGGTATCTGTACAAAATGAATACCTCGCATATAAGTTGAAGCTGCAAAGCCAGCCAAATCACCGACCACACCGCCACCCAAGGCAACAATACCATCACTGCGAGTCATCCCTACTTTAGCGAGAAATTCATAAACTTTATTGACTGTTGTTAAATTTTTACTAGCTTCACCTTCCAGAAAATCAAATACAAACACTTCAAAACCAGCAACTTCTAAGCTGTGTTTAACCGTTTCAGCATACAGACTTGCCACATGATTATCTGTGATGACAACGATCTTTTGAGCTGACCACAAACTTGCCAGCCATTCTCCAGCTTTGGCCAAAGTCCCCTTTTCAATGACAATATCGTAAGGATGATTGGGGATATTCACATTTAATTTCATAGGCAACTCCTTATTTGTACTTCTTTTCCAATGTCTGCCAAATTTTTTTAGTCGGCATTTCTTTTCCTGTCCATAATTTGAATGCTTCTGCCGCCTGATACAACAACATTCCCAAGCCATTCACTACTTCAACGTCTTGTCCTTTTGCCCATTTTAAAAATGGGGTCTCAAACGGCTGGTAAATCACATCTGCCACAAGAAATGAATGTGGTAAACGAATACTGCTTGGTATTGGTAAAGCCTTACCGTCCATGCCTAAACTGGTCCCATTGACCAATAAAGCGGAAACATTAATTTTTTCTTGTAGTAATTCTTGATTTTCTAAAGGCAATACCCAAATCTTCGCTGCAGTCTTCTGCTGAATTTCCTTCATTTTCTGTGAAACGCGTTCAAAAGAGGAATGGCGCGTAAACACAAAAATCTCCTCAGCACCATCCAAAACAGCCTGTACAATAATCGCTGTTGCAGCTCCGCCAGCTCCAAGCATGACCAATTTTTTACCCGTGATGACAAAAGAAGGCAAGCTCATAAAAAATCCCTTGCCATCTGTGTTATAACCAATCAATTTTCCATTTTGATTCACGACAGTATTCAACGCTCCAATCATCTGCGCAGCAGGTGTCACTTCATCTAAAAAAGGAATCACAGCCTGTTTATAAGGCATGGACAAATTGATTCCAAACATATTATAGCGGCGAATATTTTCAACAGTTGCTTTCAAGTCATCCTGTGAGATTTCCCAAGCCACATAAACACCATTAACACCCGTTTGCTCAAATGCTGCATTATGGATAAAAGGAGAAATACTGTGCTTGATTGGATTGGCGACAACTGCCGCTAAACGAGTATAGCCGTCAATTTTCATTCAAAATCTCCTGAATTTGTTTCATACTAGCAAGAGAAATTTGACCTGGCGCACTAGGCTCATCTAAACTAGCAAACGACCAGCTGGAACCTGTCAAATCCGCTGTTATTCGTGAAATTTTTCCAATTTGTCCCATAGAAATGGTCACAAAATCCTGATCTGGATTTAAGGTTTTAAAACCACGCGTATAGTTCATCAAGTCCAACACATCTTGCTCGCTGCGCGCCATAACAGAAACTTTCACTACTTTTGGAGTCAGGCTTGTCAATTCAGATAAAATTTCCATCATATTTTCAGGCGTTTCTTCAAAATTGTGATAGCTCAAAACAAGATTTGGAAAATCTAACATTTCCTCAAATCTATCTTTGTGAGAAAAATATTCAAAATCAATATAGTCTGGCTGATAAATCGTTGAGACTTCCTTAATGGTAGAAATATATTCATCATCCGTTAATTCAATATTTCCACCTTCGCCAATTGTTCTCAAAGTGAAAATCAATTCACGCCCAGCAAATTTTTCAAAAATAGCAGGTGCAACGGTCAGAATATCATCTTTTGCTAAAAAATCAGCACGCCATTCAATAATGTCCGCATCATCATAACGCGAGCTATCAATGTTCTGCGCTTCCTCTAAATTTTTTGGCATTACTGATACGACTAATTTCATTTGTCCACCTTAATGGTAAATACCTTGAGGTAATTACTTCTTTCATCTTTTTTATTATAAGCAAAATCTGCTGGTAAACCGTATTCTTTCAAATAACGGTGCTTTATTCCTGCAAAACCTTTTTCAATTTCTTTTTTAAACTTAGTACGTGAAATATTCGCAGCATTTGTACTAGCAATGATAATCCCTTGGGGATTTAAAATTTCCAAAGACTGAGCAATCAACTTATGATAATCCTTCGCCACTGAAAAAGTTTGTTTTTTATTTCTTGCAAAACTCGGCGGATCTAACACAATCACATCATAGATCAGACCATGCCGCTTAGCATATCTAAAGTAGTCAAACACATCCATTACAAAGAATGTATGGTTGCTTAAGTCAAGATTATTCTCTCTAAAATGTGCTTCCGACAATTCACGACTGCGTTTTGCCAAATCAACAGAGGTCGTCTGGCTGGCTCCTCCCATGGCTGCCGCAACCGAAAAAGCTGCCGTGTAGGAAAACATATTTAACAGCGACTTGCCAGCTGCTAGACCGTCTACCAAGCTACCACGCACCTCATGCTGATCGAGGAAAATTCCCGTCATCAATCCATCGTTTAAAAACACTTGATAGCGAACACCATTTTCTAAAATCGTGAAAAATGCTGGTGCTTCTTGCCCATACAAATGAGCAGATTCAACATTCAAACCCTTGAAACGAATTTTCTCATACGCTCCTGTAACTTCTGGAAAAACCTGCTGAAACGCTTGAACAATGGTATCTTTAATTTCGTAAACAAAGAAATTATACCAAGAAAAGACAGCATATTCTTGATACAAATCTATTGTCAACCCACCAAATCCATCTCCTTCTTGATTAAAAAGGCGGTAAGCTGTTGTCTCTTTTGATTGTTGATAAACTTGTCGCTTTGCTTTCGCATGTTGGAATAACTGACAGAAAAACGAGACATCTAAAGTTACTTTCTTCTGTGAGATAAACCAGCCGATACCCTTGTTTTGCTCTGATAAGTATGCGATACCTACAAAATTTCCTTTTGCATTTACCAATTCTACAACTTGATGATGAAAAGAAAGTGAGGGAAAATCTTGTTTTTCTAAAACAAATCGTCCTTTTTTTATGTTTTCTTCAGTATAAGAAGGAATCGTAAGCTGCTTCATAAGCTCTATTATATCAAATGTTATGAATTTTCTCAAAAAAATGTACTACTTATTACAAAATGATTGCAAAAAATGTGTTCATATGTAAAAATTCTATTTATTCTCAATGGATAAAAATCCTTCCTCTGTTTTTTATCTAGCAAAAGAAAATCCAACATTTTAAATTACCAACTTAAATCAAAAATATGTTATACTTAGTAGTGAAAATTTTAGGAAATAAGACAAGGAAGTATATATTTGTGAAAACTATGACTAGGAAGATACTCAACTTCATGAGTACAAGACTAGGTTTTGTCTTGACCTTACTGACTCTTTATTGGCTGAAAACCATGTGGGCCTATTCTGTTGATTTTAATCTGGATATTCAAGGCGCTTATCAAGTCTTTCTCTCTATAATCAATCCTCTTCCATTAGGATTATTACTGATTGGGCTAGCACTTTATATTAAGAGAACCAAGGTTTTCTATATTCTAGCAGTTGCGCTTTATATTTTATTATTTGTCTGGCTCATTTCAAACTCTATCTATTATCGCGAGTTTAGTGATTTTGTTACTGTCAATACCATGCTCGCTTCAAGTAGTGTTTCTGCTGGTCTGGGAGAGGCTGCGCTTGAACTATTCCGACCTGGAGATTTGATTTACATCATTGATTTTCCAATCTTAGGTTTTCTTTTTTATAAAAAATGGATTCGTTTAGATGATCGGCCATTCAACAAGCGAGCTAGTTTTGCAATTACTGCTCTATCCAGTATGCTATTTTCAGCCAACCTCTTTTTAGCAGAAGTTGACCGCCCAGAGTTATTGACACGCGGCTTCTCTAATTATTATGTTGTCCGCGCCCTAGGGTTGCCAGCCTTTCTTGGCTATAGTGCTAATCAGACTTATAGTGCCAACAAAGAACGCTCTAAAGCAAGTGCTGAAGATTTGAAACCAGTTGAAGAATACGTCAAGTCACACTATGCCGAGCCAAATAAAGAGTATTACGGAATTGCTAAAGGTAGAAATGTCATCTATCTTCATTTAGAAAGTTTCCAACAATTCCTGATTGACTATAAATTAAAGTCTGATGGCAAAGAATACGAAGTAACACCTTTCCTCAACTCACTATATCATTCCAACTCAACTTTTGCTTTTTCTAATATCTTTAATCAAGTAAAAGCCGGAAAAACATCTGATGCAGAAACTATGCTAGAAACTGGTTTGTTTGGTCTCAATCAGGGTTCCTTTATGGTAAACTATGGCGGAACAAACACGCAACAAGCTGCTCCGTATATTCTCTCAAAAAATGGATATAATTCTAGTGCCGTTTTCCACGGAAATGCTGGTAGCTTCTGGAATCGAAACACCACTTACAAACAATGGGGATATAACTATTTCTTCGATTCTTCTTACTTCTCTAAGCAAGACAAAACAAATTCATTCCAATACGGTCTGAACGATAAGATTATGTTCAAAGATTCTATTAAATATCTTGAACATTTACAACAACCATTTTATGCAAAATACATCACCGTTTCTAATCACTATCCTTATACAACTAGCTTGATTGGAGACGAGATTGGTTTCCCACTTGCTTCGACCAAGGATGAAACAATCAATGGTTATTTTGCAACGGCCAATTATCTAGATTCTGCCGTTAAATCATTCTTTGACTACTTAAAAGCGTCTGGTCTTTATGAGAATTCAATCATCGTTCTTTATGGTGACCACTACGGTATCTCTAATTCACGGAACCCTTCGCTGGCGCCATTACTAGGCAAAAATTCTGAAACTTGGTCTAGCTATGACAATGCTATGCTGCAAAGAGTTCCTTATATGGTTGTTATTCCTGGCATGACAAAAGGAAAAGTCGTTAATACCTATGGCGGACAAGTTGACCTCTTGCCTACTTTAGAACATTTGCTCGGTATTGATTCTAAACAATACCTACAAGTCGGACAAGATTTACTCTCTCCAAAACATCAGCAAACCGTTGCCTTTCGTTCATCAAACTATTTTGTAACTCCTAAGTATACTAGCTACAGTGGACGTACTTACTACACAGAAACAGGAGAAGAAATTACCAATCCAGATGAAACAACTAAGGCAGAATTGGAAAAAATCCGCAACACAACCAATGAGCAGTTGAAAATGAGTGACCTGATTCAAACCGGAGACTTGCTTCGCTTCTATACTGGAAATGATTTAGGGAAAGTGAATCCTAAGGACTATTCTTATACCAACTCACTTAAATCATTATTATCTATTGAAAAGAAAAAAGGTGATGAATCTACAAGCCTTTATAGCAAACGAGGTGGTAATTCAACTGTTAATCTGTTTAATTCCCCAAGCTATCGTGCTCTTCACCCTGAACAATTTGAATCAACAAGTAGCGGTTCTTCCTCATCAACAGAAGAATCCAGCTCTTCTTCTAAATAACCAAAAATCCCATACAAGTAAAATGAACTGTATGGGATTTTATAATGAAGCAAAACATTCAATCTATCAATGTTGTGATGACTTGATTGACCTGATCAAAGAAAAATTGCTCCTCGTCATAAGTAATGCCTGTTGCTTTTGCCAACAAAATCAATATTTCCATAAAAAATTGAGAAGAAAAACCTGTAGTGGAATGCAATTCTTCTTCGTCAAAATGTTTAATCAAATGCGCTAATGGGTTCCGAACGGATTTCTCCAACTTTCGCAGTTCTTTGACCATGATTTTAACTTGCTCTGGTAAATCCAACAGTAAAATCAAGGTAGCCAGACTAGAAGAATGAACTGTACTTTCAGCATGGAAAGTATTCAAAATAGGATGATCAGTATTTTTCATCTTTTCAAAATTCCAACGATCGTAACTCGCTTCTCTAGAATTATGAATATAGGATTCAATATCAGGAATTTCTTGCTTAATCAAACGCATAAAAATCCGATAAATCGCCGGACTAACAGCACGAATAAAATCGATCACCTGTTCGTTTTTAAGCTTTGCTTCTAAGTCATATAGATAATTCGCTAATTGCTCATCTTCCTCAGAATCATGACAAAAAAGTTGAAAATCATTTCTAATTTCCAACTGATATTCCATAGCAGGGCGAATATTCAACTCTCTCCGCTCTGCCATGATATACAAAAGTTCAACTAGCTTTGATTCTGCATCGTTCAGTCTTTGAGCCAATTTATAGGCATGAGCATAATCATAGCGAGAAATAGCGTAAATTATCTCTTCTTTGACGTCTAAATTTTCAATCATGATTCTGAAATAAGCGTTTCTAAACCGACTTTCATCATATCTGTAAAAGTCGTTTGTCGTTCTTCCGCTGTTGTGTCTTCATCTGGATGAACTAAACTATCTGAAATGGTCATAATGCCAAGTGCTTCGACATTATATTGAGCAGCTAGATAGTAAAGAGCTGCCGCTTCCATTTCCACAGCCAGAACTCCCATTTTACCAAGTTCGATATTTTTTTCACCATAGTTGGAGTAGAAAACATCTGATGATAAGACACTTCCAACGTGCGTTGTCATACCAAAATCCTTGGCAAGGTGATAAGCCTTATCTAAAAGACGAAAACTTGCAATTTGCGGAAAGTCATATTGAGGCCAATCATTACGAATGATATTTGAATTTGTCGCTGCTGCTTGCGCTAATACCAATTCACGTACGTGAACGTCTTTATTCAAGGAACCAGCCGTTCCTACACGAATTAAACGTTTCACACCATAGTTCACAATCAATTCATGAGCATAGATAGAAATCGACGGAATTCCCATTCCAGTTCCCATAACACTAACACGATGCCCCTTATAAGTCCCTGTATAACCAAACATGTTGCGAACTTCATTAAAACATACAGCATCTTCTAAAAAGTTTTCGGCAATAAATTTGGCACGGAGTGGATCTCCAGGTAGTAAAATTTTATCGGCAATTTCGCCTTGTTTTGCTGCAATATGGATTGACATAAGTAAGATACCAAGCCCGTCAAAAACCCAAACTGAAAAGTACAAGCGCTAAATAACTTTTCTTAGGAGCTTATTCATCTCAGAAAGGATTGCGTGCGGGTTTTATTCCTTTCGTTTCTAGTTGAGTTCAGAAAGAGATGTGATTGTAAGCTCAATCTTCGACTCTTTTTACATTTATGTTTTTATAGTTCTGCAAGGATTGCTTTTACAAGTCCTTTAAAGTTTTCCTTGATACGTTCTGTCACTTCTACGACTTCTTCATGGTTTAGCTCGCTTTGAAAACCAGCTGCAAAGTTTGTAATAGCAGAAATCCCCAATACTTTCAAGCCTGAGTGGGCTGCCACAATTACTTCTGGAACAGTTGACATACCGACAGCGCTAGCTCCTAAGGTTTGGAAAGCGCGGATTTCAGCTGGTGTTTCATAGGTTGGACCGGTAACACCCAGATAAACTCCTTCTTTCAATTCAATGCCTAATTTTTCGGCTACGGCGTGGGCTTTTTCACGGTAAGCTTTTGTATAAGCATCAGACATATCTGGGAAGCGTGGACCAAATTCATCCAAATTCGCTCCAATTAGAGGATTTTGTCCAGTTAAATTGATATGATCTGAAATAGCCATTAAAGTGCCAGGACCATATTCAACCCCTCCGGCAGCATTTGTGACAATAACACCTTCACAGCCTAGTGCTCTCATCACACGAACAGGGAATGTCACCACTTCCATCGGATTTCCTTCATAAAAATGGAATCGTCCTTGCAAAGCTAATACTTTCCGACCTGCTAAATCACCATAGACCAATTTACCGGCATGCCCTACTACTGTTGAGCGACCCCAATTGGGAATATCCGCATAGTCAATGCTGACAGCATTTTCAATCTCACCAGCTAATTCTCCCAAACCAGAACCGAGAATCAAACCAAATTCTGGTGCGGTCATTCCTTTATCTTTTAAAAACTGTGCTGTTTCGTTAATTTTATCCATTAAATTCATATCTTTATCCTTTTATATCTTTTTTAATTTTCACTCGAAAAATGTTGAATGACACAATTACGCTCCACTCTTAAGAGCATATTCTAATCTTTCTTATTCTTTTTGAACATCAGCATTTAGTGCAATACTAATTCGGACTGAATCCATGACAATGACATAAATATAATAACATGTGACATAAAATTCTATTCTCCTTTTGATTTGGTTGATTTTAAAATTTGCACGCCATTTCTTCCAGCAACAATAACCATATCCACCATTTGATTAAAGAGTCCATGTTCCACAACGCCAACTACATGATCTAGCTTTTGCCCAAATTCGACTGGATTTTCAATCACACCTAAATCAAGATCGATAATGAAATTCTGCATATCGGTGATATAGCGCTTCCCATTTTTTTCACGAAATGATGGTTTATAGCCTGCATGTTCAAAACGACGGAAAAGCTGTTCTGCTCCGTATTGTACGACTTCTACGGGTAATTTGAAAGCACCTAGTTTACCAACCATTTTACTTTCATCAACTACCCAAATGTAGGTCTTTGTCGGAGTGGCGACAACCTTTTCCATAAGCAGAGCACCGCCGCCACCTTTGATGCCATTGAAGTCAGTATCCACCTCATCAGCTCCGTCAACGGTCACGTCTACTTCATCTACTTCATCAATTGATTTCAAAGGAATACCTAAACGCCGAGCTTGTTCACTCGTTGTGCTTGAAGTTGTAACTGCTGTTATTTTCAGTCCTTCTTCCTTGATACGCCGTCCAACTTCTTCCACAAAATAATAGGCAGTCGAACCCGTTCCTAAACCAACTACCATACCGTCTTTCACATATTCTGCAGCTTTGATTCCTGCCATTTTTTTGAGGTTTTCCATTTTTACTCCTTTATTCAATCTGATTCTAGTATACCATGATTTGCCAACTTTAGCACCCCAAAAATGAAACCACTTTCTTTTTAAATAATCCCTTTTTTATAAACATTCTAAAATCCGAATATTCTATTTTTCTTGATTATAAAACACCAAAAATTCCAGATTTTCTTTGCTATAATTTGATATATCAAATGAATAAACGAATGATATTTGAAGCTTTCTTAAAATTTATTTTATTGTATTAAAAAGAGATGATGAATTTATTTGAACAAAAACAGCATGTAAAAATCTTGCGACGAACCTTGTTTTGCGTTACAATGAATATAGATTGCATAAACACATTATAAGGATTAAATTGATGATAACCAAAGAATTTGATACGATTGCTGCCATTTCCACTCCTCTTGGTGAAGGAGCTATCGGCATTGTTAGACTGAGCGGGACGAATAGCTTTGCCATTGCTCAAAAAATCTTCAAAGGAAAAGATTTAAGTACGGTTGCCAGTCACACACTAAATTATGGGCATATTATTGACCCAGAAAAAAACGAAATTTTAGATGAAGTTATGATTGGAGCTATGCGTTCTCCTAAAACCTTCACACGTGAAGACGTGATTGAGATTAACACCCACGGAGGGATTGCTGTGACCAACGAAATTTTTCAATTAGCCATTCGAGAAGGAGCTAGAATGGCAGAACCTGGTGAATTTACCAAACGCGCTTTTCTCAATGGACGTGTGGATTTGACGCAAGCAGAGGCTATTATGGACATTATTCGAGCAAAAACGGACAAAGCCATGAATATCGCCGTCAAACAACTGGACGGCTCTCTATCTGATCTCATTAACAACACACGTCAGGAAATTCTTAACACACTAGCTCAAGTTGAGGTCAATATTGACTATCCAGAATATGATGACGTTGAGGAAATGACTACCAAACTGTTGCGTGAAAAAACAGCTGAATTTGAAAAACTGCTGACTCAACTTTTAAAAACAGCTCGCCGCGGTAAGATTCTACGCGAAGGAATTTCGACTGCCATTATTGGTCGCCCAAACGTTGGCAAATCTAGTCTCCTTAACAACCTGCTCCGTGAGGACAAGGCTATTGTGACAGATATTGCCGGAACCACTCGCGATGTCATTGAAGAATATGTCAACATCAACGGAGTGCCACTCAAGTTGATTGATACTGCGGGTATTCGTGATACAGATGATATTGTAGAACAAATCGGAGTAGAACGTTCCAAAAAAGCGCTCCAAGACGCTAACCTTGTGCTTCTTGTGTTAAATGCTAGCGAGCCATTGACAGAACAAGACCGCAAACTTCTAGAAATCAGTCAAGACACCAACCGTATCTTGCTACTCAATAAAACTGACTTAGAAGAAAAGATTGAAGTTGACCAGCTTCCCGATAACTTTATCAAGATTTCTGTTCTTCAAAATCAAAATATTGATAAAATCGAAGAACGAATCAACCAACTTTTCTTTGAAAATGCAGGCATTGTAGAACAAGACGCTACTTATCTCTCTAACGCTCGCCATATTTCTCTGATTGAAAAAGCTGTCGAAAGTCTCCAAGCTGTCAATGAGGGACTGGATTTAGGAATGCCTGTTGACTTAGTGCAAGTAGATTTGACTCGGACATGGGAAATCCTTGGTGAAATAACAGGTGACGCCGCTCCTGATGAACTCATTAGCCAACTTTTCAGCCAATTTTGTTTGGGAAAATAATAGTAAACAAATTCGAACAAAAACAAGTAAGCTCTATGATTTCTATAGGAATAACCTTAGAAATCATAGAGCTTCTTACTTTTCATCAAAAAGAGAATAAGACAGAACTAAAAATTTTAAATGTTTAGTTCGTAGTTTCAACCTTTCATTACTAAACCGATAAAATGGCAGAAACTTCATTCTCATAGAGCAGACACAATATTATGCTCTGATTGTCATGAATGGAGAACCTTCTGTATTGTCAGTTGGATCCAAACTCCGTACTCTAAATAAATAATCTATTGAATAATAGCCATTATTATTAGCATTATATGGATCCATTACGTAAGTCATTCCGTTGTTATAGCCTCTCATGACTAGCTCATGTGTAACAGGATAATTTGCAAATACACTGGTTCCTACTGCACCAAGCACATGGTGTCCCATAGCAAGCGCTTCTCGCACAGCTGCGGTTGAACCTAAAACATCTGTTTTCAAGCCCCAATGTCGAGCTGCTAATACAATACCATGGCTCGTTGTGCCGTAGCTTCTCTTATTAAATTCGTTCGTAGAATGATAGAGATAATCTGCCACAGTTGTTGGTAAAACAGTCTGTCCTGTAATACCAGAAATTGCCATAGCGACCGTTGTTGGCACGCAACCTGTTGCAGCAAATGTGTAGCCTCCATAAGTTCGTCCTGCCCAACGACCATCACGTTGAGAAAAATATGGTGTCGAATAAGACGTTTTAGAAACTTGTACTGTGGTGCCCGCCACTCCAACGAGTTTACCATTGTTTTGAATGTAATACAAATGAATATTGTATTCGCCGGTTGAGTTCTTATGGTCACTCGCTTTCACAGTTATCTTATAGGTACCATCAGCTCGTTTTGCAGCAGTATACCAAATGATGTCATCTTGACCATTTACACTAGACCAAGTTGGCAATTTCACTTCACGAACACCATAAGGACTGGAAACATTAGACACTACCACGTCAAATGTTCCTGTTTTAGGATTATTATTTTGGATAGTAATTTTTCCAGTTGGTTTAAGGTTTTCCGCAGAAATTGTCACATTGGTTGATGTACCGCCTACTCCAATTAATGTTCCATTGTTTTGAACATAGTACAAATGAATATAGTACAAACCAGTTGAATTCTTATGATCACTTGCTTTAATGAACGCCTTATAAGTTCCATTGGTCTGTCTAGTAGCAGTGTACCAGATAATATCGTCCTGACCATTGACATTAGACCAAGTCGGTAATTTCACTTCACGAACACCATCTGGATTAGAAACATTGGAGACAATCACTTCAAAAGTTCCTTTATTCGCATCTTTATTTTGAATTGTTAATGTACCTTTTGGACGTGCAATTGAAACTTCTGTCGTTGTACCACCTACTCCAACGAGTTTACCATTGTTTTGGATATAATACAGATGAATGTGGTATAAACCTGTACTTCTTTTATGGTCACTCGCTTTGACAGTTGCTTTGTAAGTCCCATTGGCCTGTCTAGTAGCGGTATACCAGATAATATCGTCCTGACCATCCACATTAGACCAGGTCGGTAATTTCACTTCACGAACACCGTAAGGGCTAGAAACACCTGAAACAATCACATCAAAGGTTCCTGTTTCTGGATTATTATTTTGAATGGTCAGATTCCCTTTTGCTCTTGCTAAAGATACATTTACTTGCGTTCCTGCTACTCCAACGATTTTGCCATTGTCTTGGATATAATACAGATGAACATTATATAGACCTGTTGAATATTTGTGATCACTTACCTTGACAGTTGTCTTATACGTTCCATCAGCTTGTTTTTTAGCGGTATACCAGATAATATCATCTTGACCATCTACATTAGACCAGGTCGGTAATTTCACTTCACGAACACCATCTGGACTGGAAACGCCTGAGACAATCACATCAAAAGTTCCTGCGTCTGGATTGTTATTTGTGATAGTCAAAGTACCTTTAGGATGCGCAATCGAAACTGTTGTCGTTGTGCCTGTTACTCCTACCAATTGGTTATTTTCTTGGATATAATATACATGAATATTATACTCCCCAGTTGATTTTTTATGATCAGTCGCTTTAACTGTTACTTTGTAAGTTCCATTGGCTTGCTTCTTAGCAGTATACCAGATAATATCATCTTGACCACCGATGCTGGACCAAGTTGGAACTTTCACTTCACGAATGCCATAAGGACTAGAAACATTGGAAATAAGGACATCAAATGTTCCTGTTTCAGGATTATTATTAGCAATAGTCACTTTTCCTTGAGGTCGTCCAAATGAAAGCTCGGTAGTTGTTCCACCTACGCCAACCAATTTCCCATTATTTTGAATGTAATAAAGGTGAATGTGATAGAGTCCTGTAGAAAATTTGTGATCTACTGCCCTTACTGTTACTTTATAGGTTCCATTAGTTTGCTTTGTCGCTGTGTACCAGATAATGTCATCTTGACCATTGACATTAGACCAGGTCGGTAACTTCACTTCACGAACGCCATAAGGAGCAGAAACATCTGACACAATCACATCAAAGGTTCCTGTGTTAGGATTCTTGTTTTGAACCGTGATTTTTCCCTTTATTGGCTGATTTTCAGCACGATTGATTGGAGTCGCCTTATTCGTAAATCGTCCAGTATAATCCACACTTTGGTCAAAAACATGACGACCAAGTAGTAGTTCAGCTTGCGAAGTAAACTGCCAAGCACCTGCTTCACTATTATATTTCAGTGTTTTCGCATCATCTGCACTTAATTTTGAAGTTGGATATTGCGCTACCCAGAAATTCTCCAAGCCAAATTGCTCTGTTTGGATTGGTCCTTTCGTTCTGAGATTATTTCGATCAAGCCAACTTGCACTTGTATAGTACATCAAATTTGAAAAACCCATACGCCGCATTTCATCTGCCCAAGCTTGAGTAGTTGCATTGATATTCGGACGCATATCAGAATCTTCAATATCATTTACCATAACAGTTGAGGAAGGAAAGCTCAATCGCCTTGCTTCCTCTGCAAAATAGCGCGCTTCTGCTCTTGCTTCTGCTTCATTAGTATAATGAGAAAAAGCATAAGCCGACACTTGCATACCTGCCGCTTGTGCATTCTGTGTTTGAGAAGCCGCATAAGGATTTTTATAACTCGTTCCTTCTGTTAATTTAACAACAATGCCATTTACCCCTTTTTCTGCTAAATGTTGATAATCTTCTTTGCTGATATGCCCATTATGACTGCTAACATCTACAAAGGTTGATTTTTTTACTTGCGCATCAGGATTGCTTCTAGCTGTTGTTTGATTATTCTGCGCAGCAAAAAAAGTTGACTTGTTGTCTTTTTTAGTCTCAGTTGTAGTTGTCGAATTTTCTTTTACAACATTTTGTTCAACTGAAACTTTAGCTTCAGTTGAAGCGGTTGATGAAGCAGTTGCTTCATTTTTAGATGAAGAAGATGAAGTTGTTTGATTTATTGGAGCAGTTTGAGTTACTTCTTTTGTTTGGAGTTCAGCTAAAGAATGAGTTTCTTGTTTATTGAGTTCTACTGTCGGCTCTAGCGTAGAAGTTTTTACAGGTTCATCAGCAAAAATTTGATGTGAACTAGCTGCAATTAAAATAGCTGTGCTTGCTAAATAAAATAAACTTTTCTTTTTCATTTTATTTCTCCATTTTAAAATAAGCCTGCCATAAAATATGGCAAGCTAATTATTTCTTTTAAGAATTATTTTACAAAGTCCAACAATGCAAGGAAACTTTCTGCTTCAAGTGATGCTCCACCAACAAGGGCACCGTCAACATCTGGACATGCCATGTATTCAGCTACATTGTTCGGTTTTACTGAGCCACCGTATTGTACACGTACTTTGTCAGCCACTTCTTGACCAAAGTCAGCTGCTACAACATCACGAACTGCTTTACACATTTTTTGAGCATCGTCTTGAGTAGCTGATTTACCAGTACCGATAGCCCAGATTGGTTCGTAAGCAATGACAAGAGAAGACACTTGCTCTGCTGTCAATCCTTTAAGGGCTGCAGATACTTGAGCACCTACAAATTCCACTGCTTTACCAGCTTCGTAAGTTTCAAGGGATTCACCACAGCAGATGATTGGAAGAAGACCGTTGCGGAAGATAGCATGAGCTTTCTTGTTGATATCTTCATCTGTCTCATGGAAGTATTCACGACGTTCTGAGTGACCAATTACAACATAATCTGTGCCCATTTCAGCCAACACTTTAGGACTGTTTTCACCAGTGAAAGCACCAGCATCTTCAAAATAGCAGTTTTCTGCGGCAATTTTAAGATCAGAACCCTTAGCAGCTGCAAGAACTGTTGACAAGTCAAGGGCTGGAGCTGCGATACCAGCTTCAACAAGTTCTGATGAAGGCAATTTAGAAGCTACTGCTTCAACAAAAGCTTTAGCTTCTTCTGGATTTTTGTTCATTTTCCAGTTACCAGCAATAAATGGTTTACGTGACATTTCACATACCTCTTCTTTTTTTATTTACATCTATTATTTTACCATAATTTAATAGAGAAATAAAGACTGAGTCGAATGAAATCATAAAAAAGAAAGCCCCGCAACAGCGGAGCTCATTTGTCTGACTTTAATTGTTCATCTGGGAACTTAATTGAATTAAGCTTCGATTTCTGTAACCATACCTGAACCTACAGTACGTCCACCTTCACGGATAGAGAATGTAGTTCCTTGTTCTACGGCAATTGGGTGGATCAATTCAACGTCGATTGTTACGTTATCACCAGGCATTACCATTTCAGTACCTGCAGGAAGTTCGATTGAACCTGTAACGTCTGTAGTACGGAAGTAGAATTGAGGACGGTAGTTGTTGAAGAATGGAGTATGACGTCCACCTTCTTCTTTAGTAAGGATGTAAACTTCACCTTTGAATTTAGTGTGTGGATGAATTGAACCTGGTTTAGCAAGAACTTGTCCACGTTCGATTTCGTCACGTTGGATACCACGAAGAAGAACCCCTACGTTATCTCCAGCAAGACCTTCGTCCAATTGTTTACGGAACATTTCAACACCAGTAACAACTGCTTTTTGGATTTCATCACGGATACCAACGATTTCAACTTCGTCGTTGACTTTAACAGTACCACGGTCGATACGTCCTGAAGCAACAGTACCACGTCCAGTAATTGAGAATACATCTTCAACTGGAAGAAGCAATGGTTTGTCAGTGTCACGTTCTGGTTCTGGAATGTATTCATCAACAGTATCCATCAATTCCATGATGATGTCTTCATATTTTTCATCACCTTCAAGAGCTTTAAGAGCTGAACCTTGGATAACTGGGATTTCATCACCTGGGAAATCGTATTCTGAAAGAAGGTCACGGATTTCCATTTCAACCAATTCAAGCAATTCTTCATCGTCAACCAAGTCAACTTTATTCATGAAGACGATAAGGTATTTAACACCTACTTGGCGTGAAAGAAGGATGTGTTCACGAGTTTGAGGCATTGGTCCGTCAGTTGAAGCTACTACAAGGATAGCTCCGTCCATTTGAGCAGCACCAGTGATCATGTTTTTAACGTAGTCCGCGTGTCCTGGAGCATCGATGTGAGCATAGTGACGTTTAGCAGTTTCATACTCAACGTGTGCAGTGTTGATAGTGATTCCGCGTTCGCGTTCTTCTGGAGCAGCATCAATAGATGAATAATCTTTTGGTTGGTTAACTGAACTTGGAAGACGACGTGCAAGTACAGTCGTGATAGCTGCAGTTAGGGTAGTTTTACCATGGTCAACGTGTCCGATTGTACCGATGTTAACGTGTGGTTTACTACGATCGTATTTTTCTTTTGCCATTTGAGTAAAAGCCTCCAATAAAATATATTTTATAGATAGACAGTAGGCAATACAGTCTAACTTTCCTTACTATTTTATCAAATTTTCTTCAAATTGCAAGCATTTTACGCCTTTTTTATCAATTTATTCTTTGTCCAACTTGTAGTATGGTTGATTTGGTATAGAAGCTCCAATGCTTGATGCATAAATCCACTCCTTACCTTCCAACTGTGCAAAATTTTCAGCTTTTCCTGTTAGGATAACGCCTGAGAATTCTAATTTTTCTAAGTCTTCTTTCTTAGACAAGTCTAGCTTACCCAATTTTTTCAAGTAGGTTTTAATGTCATCTGACGGAGTTACATTATTGTAGCTACTTTTTCCAAATCCACTTTTAATATATTTCTTCAGATTAGCCAAAAATCCATCTACATCTTTTATTTGGGCAAGTCTGTTACTCAGTCTCTCTCCTTCTTTGAGGTTTTTAATAGCTTCTTCTGCTTCCTTTTTGTGAACATATTCTTTTTGCGTTAGATAATCTGGACTCGTACCATATAGATTGCTTGGTTGCCACCAGCTTGGATCGCTTGTTGAATTTGTACCAATCCAATACCAATTGGTCTTGAGGTTCTTAGGTATCATTGCTCGAATTTCTTTTAAACTATATGGTTTATCAAAGGTCAGAGCCACTTCTACTAATTGATTTTGCATATTTTTTACGTAAGGAAGCTCTTTAGTTGGTTCATGGACAGATTCTCCTTTCTCCTCTTTCACATTTTTATTGTAGAATTGTGGCACTTTTTGGTTATTTTCTATTTGAATAGTTGCCCCAGATTCTGTATATCTGCCAGAATTTGCATGAAAAAGAGTTCCTCGATTGATATTAAAAATTCCAAAATCTGTCTTGTATTCACCATAGTCTAGCGGAATCCCATAAATATCTTTGGCTTGTCTACCTTTAATACCACCGTGGAACATATCCCCACCATTAGCAGACCAGGTATACGTTTCAATATTAGGAAAAGCGACGCTTTCAACTAGCTGTACCTCATTGACCACCTTCCAAGCTTGGTCGCTGATGAGTTTTCCTGTAATCATACGAGCAGCAATATATATTCCAAAAAATACTACCACTACTGTTGTTGACCAGAGAATGATTCGCTTTCTATTTCTCTTTTTGTTTTTCTTTGCAACGATTTCAAAAGTTTCCATGATAATATCCTTTCTTTTCCAAAACCTGTCGAAGTTTCTTTCGACTGCGCATGAGCTGAACTTTGACTTTGCTGTTAGAATAATGAAGCACTTCTGCTATTTCGCCTGTTGAGAACCCTTGAAAATAATAAAGATCCAACATGATTTTATCCCGCATTGGCAACTTTTCCACCTCCTCCATGAGAAAGTCGTAGTCTGATCCTTCAACAATCAATTGATTTTCTTTTGTAAAAAAATCTCGTCGCAGGATTTCCATATAATGCTTATCACGCCGGTATTTGTCAATATAGCGGCGAATAGACACACGATACATCCAAGCTCGCATTTTTTGAGCAGGGATGACAAAATCAGACTCTAGCATTTTGATAAAAACATCCTGAACAACATCTTCTGCTTGCTCTTTTGGAACGCCTGAGCCTTGCAGATAATAGACGATTTCTTTTGCAAAGGTAATCAAGACTTTTTCATAATCATCTAGTTTGATATCCTCATCCCCCTTCCTTCACTAGTATAACGAATTGGAAGCGTTTTGGGTTACAAAGATATAAAAAAATCGGAAATAATCCGATTTTTTATTCTTTATCAGCCTGAGTTTCTCAGTCCTGTCGCAATTCCATTGATTGTGACGTGAATCAACCTTTCTTCGTCAGGAGATAACTCCCCACGGCGTTGACGCTTGATGAGTTCTAGCTGAATATAATTCAAAATGTTAAAGTAACGCATGCGGTAGTCTAAACTGTCTCGCAAGTAGGGATTTTCCTCTAACAGGTCATCATAATCTTCAATAGCAAGAATAACATTCTTGGTTAATTGCCACTCATCCAAAATTGTATAATAAATTTCTTGTACTTCTTTATCTTCACACAATTGAGCATATTCAAAGGCGATATTCATATTCGACTTTGATAACACCATGTCTACATTGGACAAAAGCGATTGGAAGAAAGGCCAATTTTTATACATCTTTCTCAAGAAAGCTAGATTTTCTTCTGGATTTTCATCAATAAATTCTTTAAAGCTGGATCCAACACCATACCAACCAGGGAACATCACCCGACTTTGGGACCATGAAAAGACCCACGGAATGGCACGCAAGCCACCGATTTCGGTAATTGTTTTACGCGCAGCCGGTCGCGAACCAATATTAAAGCTGGAAATAGCTTTGATCGGACTTGATTCAAAGAAATAATCATAAAAATGCTCATTTCCAAAAACCAAATCACGATAAATTTGGTAGCTTCGTTCCACTACCTGATCCATAATGCGCTCGTAGCGGTTAGATGTGCTGGTATCGCTCTTTTTCTTGGTAATCATACGATTAATCGTTGCCGACACCAGCATTTCTAAATTGTAATAAGCAGCGTCTTTATTTCCGTATTTATTGCCAATGACTTCTCCTTGCTCTGTCAGGCGAATTCGGTCATTGATACTGCGGAGAGGCTGAGAGGTAATAGCTTCATAAGTAGGTCCGCCACCACGACCAACCGTTCCACCACGACCGTGGAAAAAGGTAATTTTTACACCAAATTCATCTCCAATAGCTGTCAGTTGCTGTTGCGCTTTATAGAGAGTCCAGCAGGATGATAAGTAACCACCGTCTTTATTGCTGTCTGAATAGCCCAGCATGATTTCTTGATAGTTGTTATTAGAAGCAATCCATTTCTGAGCAATTGGAAGAGATAAGTATTTCTTCATCGTATCATAGGAATTATCCAAGTCTTCAATGGTTTCAAAGAGCGGCACAATCTGTACACGCGCAAATTCTTTGTCAATGAGACCAACTTCCTTGTGCATAACAGCCAACTCTAAAAGGTCAGACACGCTCGTAGCATGAGAAATAATGGTTTGCTTAATAACCGCATCTCCTAGCTTGTCTTTCAACTCACGCGCCGTTTGAAAAATCTCTAATTCTTTTTGCAAAAGGGCAGATTTTTTAGCATGTGTTGCAGAGAGAATCCGCGGATCATAGAGAAGTTCATTTAGCAGAACGTGACATTTTTCGTCTTCAGAAAGCTCGCTATAATGCTCCACAATTCCTGCGCTCGCTAATAACTCCGCAACGCAGGCTTCATGAACACTGGAATCTTGACGCATATCAATGGAAGCAAGGTAAAAACCGAATACTTCTACTGCTTGAAGCAACTCAGTAAACTCACCAGAAATCATTGCTTCGCCTTTATTTTCAAGAAGAGACTGCTTGATAGCTAGTAAATCATGTTTAAATTCTTCAATTTTGTGGTAATGTGGCTCGGTTTTTATCTGATCAATAAAGTAAGTCTTTGTATTTTTTAGTTTTGTTTGAATATGGTAGAAGGCTCGACGATACAATTCTTTTTCGCGGTAAATAGAATTATCTTCTGACAGATAAGCCATTTCCTGCACCGCTTCACTTACTTTTACGATACCTGTTGACAAAGAAAATTCACGGTACAAATTAGCAACTTTCGTATCGTAATAGTTCATAATCACTTCACATTGTGTCAAAGCGGATTTTTTCAATGTTTCAGCTGTAACATAAGGATTTCCATCTCGGTCACCACCAATCCACATTCCCATCGTAATAGGGGTAGGATTTTTCAGGTCAATCCCGTGCTGTTTGGCTAAGCGCTTGTATTCTTCTGTTAAATTAGTCACCGCCTGCAAGAAAGAGCTATTGTAGTATTCCATCACATTGGTGATTTCATTGGTCACTTTTAATTTCTTCTCACGAATCATATCTGTCCGCATGATAATTTCGATATATCGACGAAGATTATTGTGCCATTTTTGCTCATTGAGCAAGCCCATTCGCACATCTCGGTATTTACGCAACAAGACATGAATATGATTGGTCAAATCCAACATAGTCGTTCGTTGCACTTGAGTTGGGTGAGCTGTTAAAACAGGAACCACATTCAAATGCTCCAAAATTTCAGCAGCGTTTTCCTTTTCAGCAACCAAATCAATCGTTGTGGATAATTTCCCAAGATAATCTTGCCCCACATTATTTTGATAGTTAATCTCAAAAGCCAAATCCACATCTTCTGAAATATTGATTAAAAGAGGCAGAATTGAAAAATAACGAGAAATATAAGACATCTCCTTGTTCGATAGACTTTGAACAATTTCATTTAACCCTTCATAATTTCCAGCTGCTGCTAATTCTTTTAAAGCAATGATTTTTTCAAAGGTTTCAGGACTCAGCATATTTTTTGTAACTTCTTCTAATAAGTCCGTCAGAATCGTAACTTCTTCTTTGATAACCTCTTTATTGTTGTAATTTTCTAATTTTTGAAGTGACATAATCTACACCTTTCAATAAGCTTTTGCTTAATCTAACGTTAGCGAATAATTCTTAAACCGTGATTGGTTTCTTCGATTTCTCTATACAAACTTTCTCGTTTTTCATTGGCATCAATGTTTAAAACAAAAGCAAT
Source organism: Streptococcus anginosus (assembly GCF_900636475.1). Lineage (NCBI taxonomy): Bacteria > Bacillati > Bacillota > Bacilli > Lactobacillales > Streptococcaceae > Streptococcus > Streptococcus anginosus. The sequence continues at coordinate 261,875 of NZ_LR134283.1, read as the reverse complement.
CGCTACGGATAATACCAACAAACTATTTCCACCTTGTGATAAGAAGGGGAAGGTGACACCCGTCGAAGGAATCAAACCGGAAATTCCTCCAATATTGACAAACGTTTGTGTCAGTAACATTCCACCGACACCAAGAGCCATCATAGAATTAAATGGATCTTTCGCTCGAATTCCCACAAGGATAATCCGCAAAATAAGGAAAAACAAGAGGGCTAAAATCAAGCTGGCACCGATAAATCCAAATTCTTCAATAACAATGGAAAAGACGAAGTCTGTCTGTGCTTCTGGCAAATAACCACGTTTTTCGATAGAATTTCCTAATCCTAAGCCAAACCAACCGCCATTGCTCATGGCGTAATAGGAATTAGCTAGCTGGTGACCTGCGCCTGATAAATCTTTAAAAGGATTAAAAAAGGCACTAAATCGTTTTGCTACATAGCCAAACACAGGAACCTTAGCAACTTTTTCCACACCAATCAACCAGATGCCTGCTAAAACCGCTGTGGAAAGAGTGACCAATATCCCAAGAAGAGTTGAAAACCAGCGATAACCGATCCCACTAACCGTTACCATGATTAAGGTCGTCAGCAAAAGAATGGTCGCATTCCCCAAGTCAGGCAACGCTGCTACGATTCCAATTAGCACAACGACTAGGATTCGCCAGTCGTTCAGTGCGCGTGGAATCAGTTGATTTCGTGTTAAAGCCTGATAGTCATACGTTGCGATTTCATCTTGCTGATGAGAAAACCGCTGTGCTAAAAACCAAATCAGAATAATTTTTAAATACTCAGCCGGCTGGAGACTAATCGGACCAAATCGTAACCAACCATGTGCACCATTGATTCGGGCACCAAGGAAGCGAGATAAAATTAAAAGCAAGATTTCCACAAAAATAACAATGACAATCAGTCGATTGTCTTTTAAGAAATCTAACTTTATTTTGTAAATTAAAGCAATGGCAAGTAAGCTGATTACCCAGAAAATTCCTTGATTTAAAACAGATCTGAGCGAATTTGCTCCTACCTGTACTAAAGTGGCACTTGACGTTGAATAAACAACTATCAATCCCAAAATAGATAAAACCAAATAAGGAATCAAAATGGAATAATTCAGCAGGTGGCGTTTATCAATTTTCATAGTTCACCTAATATTATTAAATTTTCACCGAACATTATACCACTTTTCAGGGTAAAAAAAAAGTATTTGACGAACGGTATTTTTTAAATCCTTGCAGTATCTAGGCTAAACTTTAACTAAAAAAAGAACAATAAGCTGAGTCTATGAATAGGATTTATAAGCATTCTTCACCATTATGTCCAATAAACCGCTTTCTTTAATATTTCAATTTGATGACAAATACTTATTTTCTACTAGTTTATTTTGCTTTTTATCTGACTTTACGTTAAAATGAAATTATATGAGAAAGAGGATTAAACCGCTTGTTGTCTTTGTTTTCTTTGTTAGCTTCATTGCGATTATTTTAGGAGCGAAGCATTATTCAGAAAACAAGGAAACTAAACAGCAAAAGGACGCTATTACACAAACATCAGCTGCTTCTCAGTCAACTGATACTTCAGATTCCGATGAAGCAGACAAAGCCTATAAACCAATCATTGACTTGTCCGGCTGGCAATTGCCAAGTGATATTAACTATGACGTACTAGCAAAAAATGTTTCTGGCGCCATTATACGCGTGCATAGCGGAGCACAAGCAAAAAAAGAAAATGCAGCTACACACTTAAACGGAATTGATAAATCCTATCAACGCCACATAGAAGAATTTCAAAAACGAAATATTCCTGTCGCTGTCTATGCTTATGTGGCAGGTAGCAACAAGAAAGAAATGCAAAAAGCTGCCGAAAGTTTTTATAAAGCTGCTTCAAAATACAAACCGACCTACTACTGGCTAGATGTTGAAGAAAAAACTATGGAGAACATGAATGCTGGTGTTGAAGCTTTTCGCGCTAAGTTATCATCATTGGGTGCTAAGAACATCGGGATTTATGTCGGAACCTATTTCCTTGAAGAACACAGTATCTCAACTAAGAAATTCACAGCTATTTGGATTCCAACTTACGGCTATAATGACGGTTATTACAACACTGCCCCTAAGACAGACTTAAAATACGATTTACATCAATACACATCACAAGGCTCAATTGGTGGTTTTGCACATGATGTCGATCTTAATCAGCTATCTCCTTTAAAAAATCAGACAAAAACATTTAAAAAATTATTTGGTAATGGAAAATAATAACTCTGTAATAGTTTGAATCGAAAACTTTGCAGAGTTTTTCTTTTCTTCTCGTCCAGTTATCACTACTTTCTTGTTTCTAAATATGTTATAATGACTAACAAAGAAAAGTTTAGGGAGTAATGAATGATTTCTTGGTTAATCAGAATTTTTAAGGGAATTGTCATCGCGCTAGGATTTATTCTCCCTGGGGTATCTGGTGGAGTTTTAGCCACTATTTTGGGGATTTACGAGCGGATGATTTATTTTTTAGCGCATATAAAAGAGAATTTTCGTGAAAATGTACTTTATTTTTTACCTGTTGGTATTGGAATGGTTTTAGGGATTGCACTATTTTCCCTGCCAGTTGAATATCTCTTAGAGCATTATAAAATCATTGTTTTATGGGGATTTGCAGGAGCGATTATCGGTACGATTCCAAGCTTGCTAAAGGAATCTACCAGAGAATCTGATCGCGACCGAACTGATGTTATTTGGTTCGTAGCCACTTTTTTCATCTCTGGGATTTGCCTTTATTTCCTCAATAGTTTAGTCGGAACGTTACCTGCAAATTTCTTGACTTTTATTTTAGCTGGTGCCCTTATCGCACTGGGAATTCTCGTTCCAGGTTTAAGTCCTTCAAATTTGCTCTTGATTTTGGGACTGTATTCCCCGATGCTAATCGGTTTTAAATCTTTAGATATTTTGGGAACCTTTTTACCAATCGGAATTGGCGGTCTCCTCGCACTTGTGATTTTTTCAAAATCCATGAATTATGCTTTGGAAAATTATCATTCTCAAGTGTACCATTTTATCATTGGGATTGTCTTATCTAGTACTGTTCTCATCTTGGTACCAAACTCTGGAAATAGCGAAAGTATTCATTATGCTAATACTTCTATCATCACCTTCGTTACTGCTGCGTTCTTCTTTGGATTAGGAACTTGGCTGGGCGCTTGGATGAGCCAATTGGAGGAAAAGTATAAATAATGGCTAAAAAAACAAAAATTAAGAAAACTCTTGTAGAACAAATTTTGACAAAAGCAAAAATCCCTCACAAAGGCCTTCAAATCAATGCTTTAGAAGGACAATTGCCTGAAGGAATAGAGCGCTCGCAGATTTACAAAACATTGGCTCTAACAGGCGATAAAACAGGGACAATCATTGGGATTTTGCCCATAACAGAACATCTAGCTGAAAAAAAGCTGGCCAAAATATCTGGTAACAAAAAAGTAAGCATGATTCCGCAAAAAGATTTAGAAAAGACGACTGGCTACATTCACGGAGCAAATAATCCTGTCGGCATTCGTCAAAAACACCACTTTCCTATTTACATTGACAATTCAGCTTTAACAGACGAGACTATTATCGTATCGGCTGGAGAATTAGGACACAGTATTGAAATTAACGCAGAGGATTTAGCCCATTTTGTTGAGGCGACCTTTGCAGATTTAAAAGAGGATTCAAAATAGAAAGGAAACTGTATGAAACTCTACTTCGTTCGACACGGGAAAACTCAATGGAATTTAGAAGGACGCTTTCAAGGAGCCAATGGTGATTCACCGCTGCTTGAGACTTCTATTGAAGAATTGCACTTGCTTGGAAAACACATAGCTCACATTAAATTTGACAAAATTTTTTCAAGTGATTTACCACGCGCAATGGCAACTGCACAGATTATCAATAGCGAAAATTATTTTTCACAAGTCGTTGAGTCACATGCCGAGTTGCGTGAATGGCAATTAGGCTCCCTAGAAGGACAGAAAATTTCTACGATTACGGCTATCTATCCTCATCAAATGGAAGCTTTCCGTCACAATCTAGCGAAATTTAACAACTCTATTTTTGGTGCGGAATCAGTCTACAATACTACACGACGTACAATAGACTTTATTAAATCACAAAAAGGACAATCTTATGAAAATCTTCTTTTTATTGGTCATGGAGCGAATTTAACCGCTTCTTTACGTTTGTTACTAGGTTATGACTTTGCTCAACTTCGCCAGCAGGGTGGTCTCACAAATGGAAGTGTCACCATTCTTGAAACGCAAGATTTTGAGCATTTTACACTTCTTGATTGGAACAATGTTGATCACTTAAAAACAATTGAAACCGTGAGCGTATAAAATCATGGTTTTTTCTTTATTTATAGGTGAATTTCTGCCTTATTTATGATAGAATGAGGAAGGTAAACTTTAGGAGGAAGAATATGACTACTGAACATATTGAAGAATTAAATGACCAGCAGCTGATTCGTCGTGAAAAAATGGCTGCTTTAGCAGAACAAGGCATTGACCCATTTGGTAAACGTTTTGAACGTACTGCAGATTCTGCCCAATTAAAAGAAAAATATAGTGATAAAACAAAAGAAGAGCTACATGAATTAGCAGAAGCTGCTACCATTGCGGGACGACTTATGACCAAGCGTGGCAAAGGAAAAGTCGGTTTTGCTCATATTCAAGACCGCGAAGGTCAAATTCAAATCTACGTCAGAAAAGATACTGTCGGTGAAGAGAATTATCAAATTTTCAAAAAAGCAGATATTGGCGACTTCCTTGGTATTGAAGGTGAGGTCATGCGTACAGATATGGGAGAGCTTTCGATTAAAGCAACTCACATTACACACCTCTCTAAAGCACTTCGTCCATTGCCTGAAAAATTCCATGGACTAACAGACGTTGAAACGATTTATCGTAAACGGTATTTGGATTTGATTTCCAATCGTGAAAGTTTTGATCGTTTTGTGACTCGCAGCCGTATTGTTTCTGAAATTCGTCGCTATCTTGACAACCAAGGATTCCTTGAAGTTGAAACACCTGTACTACATAATGAAGCTGGTGGTGCTGCTGCTCGTCCATTTATTACTCATCACAATGCACAAAATATTGATATGGTGCTTCGTATCGCAACTGAATTGCACTTAAAACGTCTGATTGTTGGTGGTATGGAACGTGTTTATGAAATGGGACGCATTTTCCGTAACGAAGGAATGGATGCCACTCACAATCCTGAATTTACTACAATTGAAGCTTATCAGGCTTATGCAGACTTTGAGGATATCATGGACTTGACAGAAGGGATTATCCAAAGTGCAGCTAAAGCTGTTACAGATGCCGAAAGTGTCCCTTATCAAGGTACTGAAATCTTTATCGGTCGCAAATTTGCACGTAAACATATGCTAGAAGCCATTAAAGAGCAAACGGGCATTGATTTCTGGAAAGAAATGACTCTCGAAGAAGCCACTGCACTAGCTAAGGAATACCATGTAACGGTTGAAAAGCATTTTACAGTCGGTCATATTATCAATGCTTTCTTTGAAGATTTTGTTGAGGATACCTTGATTCAACCTACATTTATCTATGGGCATCCAGTTGAAGTCTCGCCTCTTGCTAAGAAAAATGCAGATGATCCTCGCTTTACCGACCGCTTTGAACTCTTTATCGTTGGACGCGAATTTGCCAACGCCTTTACAGAGTTGAACGACCCAATTGACCAATTATCGCGTTTTGAAGCGCAAGCCAAAGCTAAGGAACTCGGAGATGATGAAGCGACTGGTATCGACTACGACTATGTAGAAGCTCTTGAATACGGTATGCCACCAACTGGCGGCCTCGGAATTGGAATTGACCGCTTAATTATGCTATTGACAGATGTCACTTCTATCCGTGATGTATTACTGTTCCCTACGATGAAGTAAACAATTTCTTATCAAATGAATACTGAGATAACAAAAATGACCTTGCCCCCTCGTTCAAGAGGGACAAGGTCATTTTTTAACTCTATCATAATTGAATTTTTTCGTTCAAAATTCTACTATAATCAAGAATCATTTCTTTTGCTCCATCATACGGCAAGTCATACACTACGTTTGGCATATCTGCACAGGTTTAACAAGTAATCTATCATCATGTATTCCGCCAATAATTTTTCCATTATAATAGATAATAAATTCTCCCATCATAGCTCTATAACTAATATTATCTAATTCAGATACTTGTTCTAAAATAAAGTCTAAATATTCTTTGCTTGAAGCCATTTTTTATATCTTCTTTAATTACTAAAATTTCAATAGTCCATTTTTGTCAAACTTAAAATTTGGTCCCCATGCAACTTCCCAATAATATCCATCTAAATCAGAAAAATAGGCGTGATATCCACCCCAAAAGGTGTCTTGTGGTTCTTTTACAATTCTTCCACCAGCATTTCGTACTAATTCAATTACACTATCAACATCTTCTTTTTGTTCAACATTGTACGCTAATGTAATTCCAGAAAATCCATTTCTCTTTGGTGGGTTATGTTCATCAATATCTTTTGCCAATTGTTCTAAAGGAAATAGTTCAAATTTTGTTCCTGGAGTATTGAAAAAACATACTGGCGGATTATTTTCTTTACAGTCAGTCTTATATCCTAAACCATCTCTGTAAAACTTTATTGACTTTTCCATATCGCTAACACCTAAACAAATACAAGTAATCTTATTCATTACTACCTCCATAATTTCTAATTAACTTTCATCTAATAAATTAAGATTTGTCTTTCTCATCTGGCTTTCGCAGGTTTCTTTTCCGGAAGTTCAGCATACATACCATCCAGAAGTTCCAGAATTAGAGCCTTATCATCAAAACTATCAAATACATGCATCAAGGTTTTTGAATCTTCATACGGATAACGCAGTTCGGAATCTGCAAGCAGTCTGTCCGATGTCGGCGTTCTCTTTAAAAACAGTTCATTATTGCAAATGTCACCTATCAGCTTACCATTAAAATATACAAGGTATCCGCCCATCATAGATTTTATGACAATATCGCCGGATTTAGAAAAACTATCGCGAACATATTCATTAATTTCATTCACCTTGATTATCCCCCTCCAAATTCAAATTTATCTATATCGCCCTAATCTTATCATTTATTAATTTGATAAACGCTATCACTGTTTCTCCTATCATCGGAAGCCCGTAAGGACTAAATAGGAAGCCGATAAGCAATCTTGATATGCCAATTCCGACTTCTCCTTGATTGAAAGAAGCTAATGCTCCAAATATGCAACATCATAACGATATACAACAACGCCGTTCCTATGCCAAGCAAGAATGTCAGAAAAGTTGTTAAAATTGATAAGATAAGACTAATCGGGAATAAGATAATTTTCAATATAAATCGCATACACTACCTCTTTTTCAAATCCAATATTTGCGTTTAATTTTTTCGCCATTTTATACTCGTTTCATATTTTAGTTACATCCATTTTACCACATTTCAAGCAAGTAAAAAAGCACCGTTCCGGCGCTCGTATCTATTTTAATATCTTCCTATAAATTTTTCTTTTGCAATTTTAGTATATCGTTTAATAAACTTACACTTTGCATCAGTGTAGCCGTCTCTATCATGTTCAAATTTCTTCCATAAGTTCAGCTTTAAATGTTCATATTCTTTCGCTACATTATGATTCTCACGTAAGTAATCTCTGAAATATAGTTCATCATTATCTCCGACAACTCTAATGTGAAGATGAAAGACTTTGTCTGCAAAACCTTGCTCCGTGTATCCTTTATTTAATGAGATTCGTCGTGTACTTTGACTCATGCATCACCAATTATTTTCAACAAGAATATTTTTCACTATTTCTAGTTCTTCTGCTAATCGAACCTCAAGTAATATATCTACTATATTCTTTGCCCATATATTTTGAACCGCAGTACTACCAATATGAGATATTCTTACTATATATTTAGCTGGTATCAGGGACAAAATAGCAGTTGCTTCCTCATCATACCAATGCGCCCATTCTTTATTATATTTTACAAGAATTATGGGAAACAACTGCCATAATTCTTCTAAACTCATGTCTTCTAATTTTTTACTCAATCCGTCCTCCACTAGTTTGCATTTATTTCTCACATTTATTATCATTATAACATTTTCAATGTGCATCAGGCGTTTATTATTTCTGATTAAAACTTTTAGCTATCACTACACGAAAAAACAAGTCCAATCTAATCGGACTTGTTTCTTTTTATTTTTATAAGGAGTTTACATAACGATCAACTGCCAAAATGGCAGCAGCAACATCTGAAGCAGAGATTTTAAAAGGCATTTGATGAATGGTTTCACCTTCAATAGTAGCTTGCTTACCAACCTTGAGCAAATCATCATAGCTGGCATTTTCTAAATGCATTTCTGCCAAGGTCGTAGGCATACCAATTTTCTGATAGAAACGAATATATTTTTCCAACTCCTCTTTTGGACGGTTTTCAAGAAAGAGCTGTGTTAGCGTTCCATAAGCTACTTTTTCTCCATGAGTCAGATGATGAATATCACCAGTCAGAGCTGTAAATCCATTGTGAATGGCATGAGCAGCAGCCAATCCACCACTTTCAAAACCAACACCACTTAGAAGCGTATTAGCTTCAATAATATGTTCAAGAGCCGGTGTTACCACTTGTGCCTCACAAGCAGCCAGCGCCTGCAAACCATCCGCAAAAAGTGTTTCTTCACATTTTTTAGCAATGGCAATACCTGCTAGACTCTGCCTTTGCCCCAGCATTGTTAATCCATTTGACTGCATAACCGCACGCGCTTCAACCCAAGTCGCTAAACCATCTGCAATTCCAGAAGCCAACAAGCGCTTTGGAGCTTGAGCAATGACCTTTGAATCAACTAGAACAAGATCTGGGTTCTTGGTGTAAAAAATATATTTTTCAAATGCTCCTTCCTCGGTATAAATTACTGAAAGAGCTGATGTTGGTGCATCTGTCGAAGCAATAGTCGGTGCAATCACGACGGGATTTCCCAATAAATCTGCAATTGCCTTAGCACTGTCAATTGTTTTTCCACCACCAAGACCAATCACTAGATCTGCTCCATCTTTTTCAGCTAAAGCAGCTACCCGATTGATTTCATTATCCGAAGCTTCACCATTAAAACTGACATGCAATACATGAAGTCCATAGCGAGTAAGACAGGATTGGAACTTCTTTCCTACAATTTGATAAACAGTGTTGTCACAAAGCAAAACTGGATGGTTTCCTAAGTTCAAAATCTGTTTTGCATTTTCAAATAAGGCATCTTCACCTTGAATATAGCGAGAAGGGCTTGCAAAAGTTCTCATAAAATACCTCTTCCTACGCAAAAATGGAGATTAGATGTACTTTTGACCATGAATGAATGACCAATCTGCTGCAAAATCATCTACTGCCTTTGAAATAGACGGCATAGCAAAAGCTGCTTCAAAGACATCTGCACCTGCTGTAATAGCATGGGTACCATCAGCAAAAGCCTTGTTGACTTGTCCTACATTTTTAAAGGAAGCCGCTAAAATTTTGCTAGATGAACCTTCTTTCGCAATCGCATCTGCCAATTGGCCAATAACTACATCTGAATCAATGTTCAAATTTTCCATACGGTTATAATAAGGAGCTAAATAATCTGCGCCTGCTTGAATGGCTAATAAACCTTGGAAAATGGTATAAATAGCAGTTGCCGTAATCTTGTAACCTTCTGCTTTTAAAACCTTTATAGCGGCTAAACCTTCAGGGGTTACAGGTACTTTGACAAACACATTTCCACTACAATGCTTGCGAATTTCAGCGGCATCTTTTAAAATTCCCTGATAATCTTTGGCAACAACCTGAATATGAATGGAAGGAGCTTTCCCAATAATTTCTCTAACTTCTTGGATGCGTTTAAAGAAATCAATCTTCCCCTCTTTTTTAGCGATGGTCGGGTTAGAAGTCACTCCTGCCAAGGGGAGAACTTGCGACCATTTTTTTATTTCTTCTACATTTAATGTATCAAGCATGAATTCCATAAACTGGACCTCTTTTATAATGTGTGTTCTGTACGTCCGATAATATCATCTTGTGTTGCTTTGGAGAGTACATTGAAGAATGCCGAATATCCTGCAACACGCACAATCAAATCACGGTGTTTTTCAGGATGTTTTTGCGCATCAATCAAGGTTTCTCTAGAAACAACATTGTATTGAATATGATAACCGTGCAAACGGTTAAAGAACGTACGAAGTAAAGCAATCAATTTAATTTTATCTTCTTCCTTAGACAAGGTCTGAGGATTCACTTTTTGATTGAGCAGAACCCCCCCAACGATTTCATCTGTCGGCAATTTAGAAACAGATTTCAATACAGAAGTCGGACCATTCTTGTCCATATTGTGAGATGGAGAACAGCCTTCAGCGAGCGGTGTTCCTGCATTGCGGCCATCTGGTGTCGCCAAAGTACCGCGACCTTGACCAACATTGGCTGAAATAGAAGATGTTCCTGAATAGCGGATACCGCCAATTGGACCGCGTCCATAACGGGTATTTGGATATTTAGCAATTTCATCCACATAAATATCATAAGCATCAGTCACCAGCTTATCAGCGTAATCATCATCATTACCATATTTCGGTGCATCAGAAATCAACATCTCCTGAATTTCCTTGCCGCGCTCACCTGCATAGTCCGTTTCAAGTGCATGCCAGAGTTCAGCTGGAGTCAATTTGCCTTCTTCAAAGACTAACTTCTTGATTGCTGCTAGTGAGTCTGATAGATTGGCAATACCGACTTGGAGACCAGAAATATAGTCATAGACAGCTCCCCCCTCTTTCAAATGCTTACCGCGTCCGATACAATCATCTGTCAAAGCTGAGCAGAGGATATCCGGCACTTCTCTTTCAAGAGACAGGTCGATAGAATTTTCCACGATGACACTCATACGAGTCAAGTGGCGCAAAGTCTTGTCCCAAGCCGTTTGCAGCTCAGCAAAGCTCTTCATGTCTTTAAAATGACCGAAGCTTGGTGCAAAACGCTTGCCAGATGCGGGATCAATTCCATCGTTCATAGTGATGAGAAGCACCTTAGGGAAGTTCATATAGCTCATTCCCGTACAACGGTAGCCCCATTTACCTGGCACAGCTGTCTCCACACAGCCGATAGCACTGTAGTCGTATGCATCTTCTTCCAAAACGCCTTTGGCAATAAAGGACGGAATAATAATCTCGTCATTATTGAAAGCAGGCATTCCAAAACCTAGTTTCATAACTTCTATGCATTCGTTCATAAAACGAGCATCTAGACCAGCATGGTAGCGAACTGTTAAGTTTGGCTGTGGCAAATGCGTCTGTGCAACAGATCTCAAAACCAGATATGAAAGGGGATTTACAGCATCTTTCTTATCACGTGTTTGTCCACCAATTGTCACATTTTGATACAAAGGACTACCAGCAGATGAGAAAGTATGAGCCTGACTGCGTACTTTATTGATCGTAATCGTCTTAATCCAAAGATTGGTTAAGCGTTCGACAATGCTTTCTTCCGTCTCGCGACCAGCTTCCAAGTCCGACTTAACATAAGGATACATGTATTGGTCAAAGCGCCCATAAGAGAGGGAGTGACCATTAGACTCAATCTGTAAAATACACTGGATAAACCAGACGGACTGAATAGCTTCAGCAAACGTTTCAGCTGGTTCGTAAGGCACTTTGGAACAAATTCGAGCAATTTCCAATAATTCTTGACGGCGCTCTGGGCTTGCAGACTCTGCCATATTTTGAGCTAATTTGACAAAACGCTCCGCATAAGCTTTCACAGCATCCACTACAATGAAAATTGAATCATAGAAATGATATTTATCAATACTAGCCGGATCTGTCAAATCCAAGGCCTCCTTAGCTGCCCGAGCTTTTTCCTCAAAACCTTTCAAACCATATTGAAGCAATTTTTGATAGTTGACTGCCAAGTGAGCATCACCAGAGTTCATCTTTCCTTCCATTCCAAAGAAGCCAGTTTCCATATAAACCTGAACTTCTTCTGGAAGTAAAGCACCAGCTCTAGCGCGGAGGTTATTGTTTTCCCAGAAAGGAGCGATGCTCCGGATTTGTTCTTTGGTTTCCTCTGTAATATAGAAAACATCACCGTCGCGCTTTTCAAAAAGATCTAATTCATTGAGTACAAATTCTAAAGTATACTCTGGGAAAATAGGTGCATCTTTATTAGATGAAGCCTGATTTCCAACAATCATGGTCTCATCTTCAATATAAAGCGTCATATTTTCCAAAATTTCCTTAAGCATATAAGCACGCTTCAGAACATTTGGCTTTTCTTTATGCTCTTGATAAGCTCTTGTTGCAAGAACAGCACGTTCAGCATCAATATAAGGTTTCTTGTCCAGCACATCTTCCCGATACTTGTTCATTCGGTCCGTTAAACTACCAAAATAACTTGTTTGTATAGTCGTTTTTTCTATTTCTTTTACATTAGGCATCACAGCACAACCTTTCTTATGAAATTATTTTTATTTCTTTCGTAACTATTGTAGCATGCAAGATGCAAAAATTCAATCATCTATAATCAATTATCGAATTAAAGATTTTTTGCACATTTGTGCTCAATCAACGTTAAAATAATTTCTTTACAGTGATACAATGTAGTTTATCCTTCCGCTTTCAGTTCATTACTGTAAGCAAGATTGTCTTGGAATTTAAAGAATGGGAAATAGATGAGAGTTGACATAGCTAAAATGACAACTTGGATGAGAGCACCCTGCCATCCTGCTACTAAGAAACCAGAAATAATAGCTGGTGTACTCCATGGCAAGGTCACCCCTGAAAATGGCTGCATAAAGCCAATTGCTATAGAACCATAAACAATTACAGCTGCTAAAACAGGTACAAGAATAAAAGGCAAGAACATGACGGGATTCATAACAATTGGAAACCCAAACACAACTGGTTCATTGACATTAAAGATTGCTGGAAAAGCAGCAACCTTTCCTAGTGCTTTGTATTGTTTAGACTTAGCTGCAAAGAGCATGGCTACCACCAAACCAAAAGTAATACCAGAACCAGACAAAATAAGGAAACTATCCAAGAATTGCTGAGTGACAATGTGAGCACCTTTTCCAACAGATAACTTTCCAGCAGCAAGCAAGGCTTTATTAGCATCCAGATTTGAAAGTAAGAGAGCGGTCACTACACCATTGACAACAGATTGTCCGTGTACACCAAACCACCATAGGAAAGAGATGAAAAAGGCAATACCGATTGCACCGTAAAGGGAACCAGTCAATCCTTGCAGCGGTACTTGAATCACACCATAAATCATTTCGATAAAAGTACCACCCTTTGTCAGCATTTTAGCAAGAATATAGACTACCATGGAAAGAAAGAATATCACAAAAGCTGGAATCATAGCCTCAAATTGCTTGGCGATCGCTTGAGGAACTTGCTCTGGCATCTTAATAACAATATGTTTTTGAATAAACATAGTATAGATACTACCGACAACCAAACCAATAATAATGGCTCCAATAATCCCCTGACCGCCAAACCAAATCTTGGCAATTGCGTCTGTAATTTCTTCACCTTTTTCTGGAATATAAGAAGATTTTAAAAGAATGAAGAAAGAAGATACAGATAACACACCTGCCGGCAACGGCTCTACACCACTATTTTTAGCATAAGAATATCCTATGGAGAAACAGGAAATCAAACCCATAATCGCAAAAGTTCCTGAGTAAACCTGCATAAATGGCTCGGTCCAATTTTTCCCAAAAATGCCTGCAATCGCCTGATTGAGGCCTTCAAATGGTAACTGTCCTACAATCAGAAAGATACTTCCAACAACTGTCAAGGGCAGAATTGCCAACATACCATCCTTTAAGGCAATAATACCGCGCATATTGACAAATTTCATAATCGGCGCAATAATTTTTTGAGTATCTATTTTAGCCATAACTAAGCTCCTTGTTTTTGTTCCAAAAGCCCCAAAGCGAGATTCAATACTTTTTTACCATCTAGCATGCCATAATCCGCCATTGGAATGACCGCAATTGGAATATGGTTCTCTTCGCAAATGGCAGCTGACTTATCCAAAGTATAAGCTACTTGTGGTCCTAACAAAGCAACATCCAAGTTTGGTGCATAATCTGCTAACTTGGCCTGAGAATAAGCATCAATCTCAACCTCTAAACCAGCTTCTTTCGCAGCTATTTTCATATTATTGACCAACATTCCTGTTGAAAAACCTGCTGCACAAAACAACCCAATTTTAATCATATCTTCATCCTCCTGATGATTTATTTTTTCACTTGTAATTCTTTTCTCAAGTCAATGATTTCCTTGATAAGATTAATTTCTGTAATACTGGTCATCAAATGATCCTGAGAGTGGACAAACAAAGCTGTAATTTCTGTCTTTGTTCCCCCCGCTTCCTGTGCCAAAAACTCCGTTTGAAGATTATGAGCTTCTAATAATGCCTGATCTGCCAATTCTAGATACTCATCACATTTTTCAAATTCACCATTTTTTGCTAATGATAAAGCTTGGTAAATATGCTGTTTGGCATCCCCAGCATGCAAGATTAACCCCATAATGATTTGATCAGCTACAATCACTTCCATATTTAACGTTACTCCTATTTTTATTTACAAAATATATCTTTCTTTTATTTGAAAGCGTTTTATTTTTGTTTGTAACTCAAATTTATCATCTTTCTCTTATTCCGTCAATATATCACTGAACAAATTCTCTTTTTTTATATTTATCGCACATTTGTGCTTATCAAGTGAAATAAAAAAGGTCAGAATCATTATTCTTGACCTTTTGAAGATGAAATAACGAGGAAAAGGAGAACTTTTATAAACTACTAATTAACTGCAATATTATCCAATTCCAACACTTTTAAAATAGTTGCTTCATCTGTAACTAAATGGTTGACATACCCAGCACGTAAAACCGCCAAAATAGCGGCAGCTTTTTGACGACCATAGGCAAAAGCCAGACTGTTAGGAACTGTTTTTAAATAATCTAAAGAAATAGCAACTGTTCGATTTTGCAACTGTTCATCAACCAACTCACCATTTTCATCAAAAAAGCGGCAACAAATTTCTCCGACAGCTCCTTCATTTTCCACTGTACGAAAATCTTCAACCGTCAGCATATCCAACCACTGCCGATTCTTTTCATCCACTTGTCCGCCAATACCAACAACAACCACATCTAGTTCTTGCCAACTTCTTTTTAAGTCCTCAAAATATTTAGAAGACAAAATTCCTTTTGCTAAGATCTCGTCTTCCTGTATAATCGTCGCATTCATAAAGCGACAATCCCCATGGTATTTATTAGCCATACTGTAAATGAGGGTATTAACATGATAACGAGCATGAATATGGCTAGGTCCGCCAGCCAATGGAAAAAAATGCACATTATTCAAGTGCCGACTGCCCGAGTGTTCTACCAAGAGACTAAGACTCTTTCCCCATGAAAATCCAACTTTAGCATTGTCATCAATCATCCCCCGAAGCATTCCTGCTGCTGATTGAGCTAACCGCTGCTCCAAATCAGAAGGTGAATCATCCACTTGATTTGCTACGATTTCAAGTCCTTTTAACCCATACTTCTCTTTCACTACATTTTCTAAATGAAACAAACGCGCATCAAAGGCTTCAATCTCGATTTTGACAATGCCTTCCTTTTTAGCTTCAGCCAGCATACGACTCACAGTTGTCCGATAAATCCCTGTCTCTGCTGCAATTTCTGCCTGACTTTTCTCCTCTATATAATAAAGATAAGCAATCTTAGCTAATAGCCTTTTTCTTTCACTTTTCATCTTATCTCCCTCTACTTATCAGACTAGAGTCAATTTGATATTGGCTGCTTTTAGGCGTTGAACCGCTGCTGTCGGAATAGCTTGATCGGTTACCACCTGCGAAACCTGTTTCAAACCAAAACGCTTGACAGTCCCTCTTTTATCAAATTTACTCGAATCTGTTAACACAATCATTTTATCAGATGCTTCCGACATATATTGCACCACTTCGCTACGCATTAAATCTTTACCTGTAAAACCAAGCTCTTCATCATAGCCATCAGTCCCTACAAAAGCATGTTCTACATGGAAAAATTGAATCATTTCCTTAAGTAAAGGACCGACCGTAACTTGCGAATCGTTCTGAAATTCACCGCCTAGCAAGATAATCTTGCAAGAATCTACTTTTCTCACATAGTCTGCGATAAAATAAGAATTTGTAATAATTTTCACGTTCTTCTTAGTACGACAGATTTCTTCAGCTAACAGAGCACAAGTTGAACCAGATTCAATGATAATCGTTTCATTGTCTGCAACAATTTTTGCCGCTTCTTGTGCTATCTTTCGCTTGGTATCATAATGAAAAGAAAGCCGGACATTCAAGTCATCACCACTATTTAAGACCGCATAACCGTGCTCCCGATGAAGCAAGCCTTTCATTTCCAGCTTATCCAAATCTTTCCGAATCGTTACTTTAGAGACTTTTAATTTATCAGATAAAGTATTAACATCAATTTTTTCAAACTCCGAAACGAGCTTAACGATTTCATCTAAACGTTCCATTTTATTCACCTCATTCTTTATTTTAACAGAATTTAAGGAATAAATAAAATAAAAAATAGTTTCATTCGTAATTGTTTTTCTTTCGTTTGTTTGATATAATAAAAGAAAATAAGCAAGAAAAGAGTGTACATCATGAGTGCAGAAAAAGGAATCATCTTTAATATTCAACATTTTAGTATTCACGACGGACCAGGAATTCGGACAACTGTTTTTCTAAAAGGCTGTCCCTTACGCTGTCCTTGGTGTGCCAATCCAGAATCTCAGAAATTTAAACCTGAGCCCATGTTAGACGCTTCTAGCAAAAAGACTATCACCATGGGAGAGGAAAAAAGCGTTGAAGAGATTATCAAAGAAGTTCTCAAAGATAGAGAATTTTATGAAGAATCAGGTGGGGGCCTGACCTTGTCTGGTGGAGAAATCTTTGCCCAGTTTGAATTTGCCAAAGCAATCCTTAAAGCTGCCAAAGAAAAAGGTATACATACAGCAATTGAAACGACAGCCTTTGTAGATCATAACAAATTCGTTGATTTGCTCCAGTATGTAGATTTTATCTATACTGACTTAAAGCATTATAACACCATCAATCACCGCAAAGTCACAGGGGTCAAAAATGAACTAATTATCAAAAATATTCATTATGCTTTTTCGCAACAAAAAACCATTGTCCTGCGTATTCCTGTTATCCCTAGCTTTAATGACTCTCTAGAAGATGCCGAACAATTTGCTATTTTATTTAAAAAATTATCTATTGACCAAGTACAACTCTTACCTTTTCATCAATTCGGTGAAAATAAATATAAATTACTAAAACGTTCTTATGAAATGGAAAATGTGCAAGCTCTACATCCGGAAGACCTCTATGATTATCAGCAAGTTTTTCTTGATTATGAAATCAACTGTTATTTTTAGCTCCTCTTTTCTCCAAAAAACAATCCATTTCTTACGAAATGGATTATTTTTTTATCTTTTCTTGGGCAGATGCAACAACATCTGCAAGGCTGGTTTTACTCAGTTCTTTTTCCATTGTTGCTTGAATTTCTGCTAATTTATCATCTAAAACGAAGTGAATATTTCTGCCAATGGGACAAGACGGATTGGGATGCTCATGAAAGCTAAAAAGTTGTCCAGATTTGCCTAGGCTTTCTACTGCTTGATAGACATCTAAGAGGGTAATGTCTTTTAAATCTTTCCTAATGATAGCTCCTCCCCTCCCACGCGCTACAGAAATCAAGCCCGCGCTTTTCAACTGAGATAAAGTCTTGCGAATAATGACAGGATTTACTCCAACGCTATCAGCTAAAAAATCACTAGTCACTTTATGTTCTTGACATTCTAGTGCTATAACAATCAGCATGTGTGTGGCAATGGTGAAACGACTCGAAATTTGCATATAAAACTCCTTTCATTTGCTGATTCTATTATTAGTATACTTTATTTATGTTGTAACTTCAAGTGTTACTTCTTAAAAAACTCCTTGAGATGTGCAACATAATCTTCTCGCTCACTAATCGCCCGAAGTAAATCATGATTATGCGTATGATGAATTCCATTGACTAAACTTTCGTAATACACTTCATAATAAGGCAACTTCAATATTCTCGCCATTTCCAGTTCTTTATTTACATCATAAGCGACTCGCCTAAAGTCAACATCCGCTAAACCTTGTTCATCAATTTTTAAAATAGCATACTGAGCTCGCAGATCCTTTCGCAAACAAGCATCTAGAAAGAACGGCTGACCGATAGAGCCTGGATTGATAATCATCTGCCCACCCGTCGCATAACGAAGAAATTGCTGATGGATATGCCCATAAATGGCAATTGCACAATGATTTCCTTCAAACAGGCGATCAAAGTTCTCTTGTTGACCAATATGAATCAACTCTCGTCCCCAATTTTTATCTGGCAAATGATGAGTCACAGCAATTTCTAAATCGCCAACTTTTATCAAAAGCTGCAAAGGCAGCTCATGCAATCGGTTCAGTTCTTCAGGTGTGACTTCTTCCAAAAGATACTGGCATAAACAAACCATATATAAATGACTAGGGCGACTGATATCTAATTTCCCATGAAGAGCATTCCAAATGCTATCTTCCCAATTTCCCCGCACTTGAAGGCTAATCGGTAAAGCAGCCATTAAGTCAAGAATTTTCTTTCGCCCCGTTCCGGGTGCCAATAAATCTCCCAAAAACCAGTAATCGGTCACCTGTTCCTTTTTGGCGTCTGCTAACACAGCTTCTAAAGCTGTCGTATTCCCGTGAATATCTGATAATAAAGCAATTTTTCGTTTCATTTTATCGTTTCGTCTGTCCTTTATAAAAATATTATAACAAACCAAGAAAAAACTTCCACTCCCAAGTTTGAGTGAAAGTTTTACTGCCTTATCAATCTACCGACTTTAATGCTTCTAACATGTCAATACGTCTCAATATTGCATTGACCATAAATCCTAAGACAATCAAAATCATGATGATAGAAAAGACTGGTACAAGATAGACAAACACCGATACTGTCGGGTTGAGCAGAAAGGCATCTGGAGCAATTGTCTCTAAAAGGGAGCGATGTAAAATATTTCCTAAAAACAAGCCTACAATAATACCAATAACAGACAAAAGAATGGTCTCTCGATAAATATAAAGCGTGACTTCTTTATTATGAAATCCCAATACTTTAATCGTTGATAATTCTCGAATCCGCTCTGCAACATTGATATTCATCAAGTTATAAAGAATCACAATGGCTAGTAAAATAGAGGCAACAGTTAAAATCTGCATTACAAAACCAAGAGACTTGACAATGACATCAATTTGTTCCAAAATCCCTGTATTTTGTACGACTGCTCGCACGCCTGTTAATTTCATGAAGGATGCTGCGGTATCTTGTACATTTTTACTAGAGGCATCTTTCAATTTTATCAGGTAAGCATTTTCTTGGAACTTACGAGCAAATACCGTTTGATAATAGTCCTGATTCATAAAGATAAAATGCCCTGCGTACATTTCAGTGATACCAGAAACTTTGATTTTATAGAGTTTTCCTTCGTCGGATTTCAGATCAAAAGTATCTCCAACAGAAACATGCATAATGGTTGCTAATTTCTGAGAAATGACCGCTCCATGCGAAGACAAGTTCAAGCTCGCTTTGCTTTGACTATCATATAACTCTATGAAATGATGAAAATCCTTGCCTGTTGTCACAAATAACGCGAGAGACTGTTCATCTTTAGCACCCTTGATTTTTTTGGTAAATGTTTCTTGATAAATGCCGCGTTTTTTAGCTATTTTTTTATCTGCTAATAAATGATTGATTGCTGCTTGCTCGTCTGATTTGAGATGCTGTTTTTGCGAAATGACCGCATCGTATTTGATAATTTCTCCATACTGCCGATTTCCCATACCTTCCATGGAAGAAGACATCCCCAAACCGGCAAATAAGAGGGCGACGGAGCCTGCCACACCAAAAATGGTCATCAGCATTCTTTGCTTGTAACGAAAGATATTTCGAGCTGTCACTTTTTGCGTAAAGCTGAGTCGACGCCAGATGAAGTCAATCCGCTCTAGCAAGATTTTTGAGCCTTTAGTAGGCGCCTTTGGTAACAATAATTGAGACGGCTTTTCTTTCAACTCTTTGTGGGCAATATAAAGGGCTGGTACAACGCCACACAAGACCGAGCACACGAGAGCAATGAGACTGATTTCCCAATAAAAGTCTAATCGCAATGCTGGATAAGTGGAGGTTTTAAAAATAGTTTTCCCTAAGATGTAGGGTAAGAAATAAGTACCTAACAAACTTCCCATTACTGTACCTAACAAACTTGAAACCAAGCCATAAACGACAAATTTCTTAACGACATCTTGGTTCCGATAACCCAAAGCTTTTAAAACACCTGCATTTGTGCGTTCTTCGCTGACAAAACGTGTCATTGTCGTTACCGTTACAAGGGCAGCTACCAGATATAGTACAATCGGGAAAGCATTCCCTACAGCTGAGATGCCATAAGCACGATTCCCCGTTGTTGTGTACTCGTCAGCTCCTGGAAATGTCCGACGTGTATACACACGGTAGGTTGGCACAGACAAGCCAGCTACTTCCTCTTTTGCCTTTTGAATGTCTGCTTGCCCATTTTTTATTTTTGTTTCAGCATCTTTCTTTTGCTTTTCGTATTCAGTTTTTTTATCGTTCAATGTTGCCTGAGCTTGGTCCAATTGCGCCTGACCGTCTGCGATTTGTTGTTTTGCTTGCGCCAATTGAGCTTGACCTGCTTGGTACTCGGCTTGTTTATTTCTTAAGGTTGCCTGACCACTTTGATATTGAGCCAAGCCTGCATCATATTCAGCTTGTTTCGCATTCAATGCCTCAGCTGCAGATTGGTATTGGGCAAGTCCTGCTTGATAAAGCGCTTCTTGGCTTTTGTACTGCGACAGTCCAGTTTGAAATTCAGCCTGCTTTTGCTCCAGTTCTGTACGGACAAGATTTAATTTTGCTTCTTCTTGTGCTAGTTGAGTTTGTGCTGCCACAATTTCAGGCACTGTTGCTGAATCAATTCCTTGTGCTTGGAGCGCGGTCATTTTTTTCTGCAAATCCACTTTAGCTGCTGCTAATTGAACTTGACCTTTTTCCAATTCCGCCTGCGCTATGGCTAATGTAGCTTGAGTATTTGTTACATTTTCTTTTGCAGCAGACAACTGACTAGCTGCCTGATCTAATTGGGTTTTCATTTGGTTCAATTGTGCCCAACCTGAAGAAAGTTGAGCAGTGGCTGTATCCAATTTTGCTTTTGAGCTTGCTAAAGTTTGTTCAGCCTGTGCAATTTGAGCAGCTCCTTGCGCCAGCAAGCTTTCTTTTTCAGTTATCTGACCTTGAGCAGCCTCTAAATCTGCTCTTTTTTGATCAATTTGGTCCTGCGCAGTCCTTAGTTGCTGTCTGACATCTGCCAATACTTGTTGAGAAGTTCGAATTTTTGCTTCGCCTTCCGCAATTTTTGTCTGTGCTTGTTTTTTTATCTCTGATAAACGATTTTTCCCATTATCAGCCACTAGCTTTTCTAACTCATTTTCATGTTGCTTTATCTTTTTTCGATAGGAATCTCCAAAAGAATTGAGCGTTTTTAAATTGTCATACCTCAAACGAGCAACTGTATAGACTGAACTTTGAAATGTTTTGGGTGTCACCACTGCATAAGCAGACAAAGTACCACTCCCTGAGTTAGAATTACCAAGAGAAATGGTTGACGCCAATTCACTTGAATTGACGAACCCTGTCACCGTAAAGGTATGTTGCCTCAAAGCATAATCATTGGTTCCTTCCTCGTTTAAAGTAATGCTATCACCAATCTTATATTTTCCTTGATAAAAACTAGCCAAAGCCACTTGATTTTCCTTGCTTGGAAAATGACCTGAAACAAGCTTGAACTTAGAAATATTAGTTGTCTTAGAAAAAACTCGAACAGAGGTTGAGCTATCCCCAATCACCGTATCTGTAAAATAACCATATTCTACATGTGCATTTGAAATTGTATTCAGTTCTTTTTGGTCAGCTTTGCTGATACCATAGTCTGACATCACTGCCAAATCCATCATTTTCATCTGTGAAAGGTAACGATTGGCTGAGTTTTCAATGTCTGGACTAGCTGCTTTCAGCCCCACTAGCGCAAAAGAACCTAACATCATCAAAAACATAATGGACAGAAAGCGTCCCTTGGACTGATGAAAAGAGAGCCAGATATCCTTATTTAGAATGGATTTTTTCATATCACCACTCCTCACTAATACTCTAGACTTGTAATATCTTGAGGATGTTCATTCAAAGTGACGGACTGAATCCGTGCATCGTGCATGCGAATCACGCGGTCGGCAATCGGAGCTAACGCACCATTATGAGTCACGATAATCACTGTTGCTCCCTGCTTGCGTGACATATCTTGAAGAATTTGCAGCACTTGCTTGCCTGTTTTATAATCCAGTGCGCCTGTTGGCTCATCACAAAGCAAAATTTTGGGATTTTTCGCCACAGCACGCGCAATGGAAACACGTTGCTGCTCGCCACCAGATAATTGAGCAGGAAAATTATGCAGTCGATTTCCTAGCCCAACTGCTGCTAACGCCTTTGCTGCATCCTGCGCATCTTGAACAATTTCAGAAGCTAATTCAACATTCTCTAGCGCCGTCAAATTAGGAACTAAATTATAAAATTGAAAGACAAAACCAACATCATTTCTCCGATAGTCCGTCAACTGGTGAGCGTTGTAATATGCTATATTTTGCCCGTCAATCAACACATCTCCCTCATCATTGCTGTCCATTCCGCCAAGAATATTCAGAATCGTCGATTTTCCAGCGCCAGAAGCTCCAAGAATGATGACTAATTCTCCTTTTTCGATGTCAAAAGAAATGTCATTGTTAGCAATGATTTCTGTGTCTCCCATTTGATACCGTTTGTAACTATGCTTCATTTCAATATAAGCCATCGCCTTTTCCTCTTTCAGTTTCCATGTCCAATTAAATAAACAAGCTGTTGATTTGTTCCTATCTTTATTATAAAATAGACTTAACATAAAGGCAATCATCAATCATCAACAGAGTGTTCATTTAAGGAGTATTATGATGCAAAATCGGCAAACAGCAACCAAACAACACATCAGAGAAGCTCTCATTCAACTCTTGTTAGAAGAAAAATTTGAAACAATTTCCGTTAGTAAACTCTGCCAACGAGCAGGTATCAATCGTGGAACTTTTTATCTTCACTATCTTGATAAATACGATTTGATCGAAACGCTAAAAGAAGAAATCATCGCTCAATTACGCAAAAATTTTGAAGAAACGACAAACACACGTGACCTACTCATTGCCAATCTAAGCTATCTCCAGCAAAATTATGATCTGATTTATGCTGTTTCTCAAAGCCATTACCTCAATTTCCGTGAAACAATCCGTGAATTCATGCTTAGCATTTTAACTAACGAGCAACACAGACTTCAAACCGAATACTTTTTAAAAGAAAATTTCACCATTTCTAAAAAATATGCGCTGGAAGTTTTTTTATCTAGCGTAGAGGGTATTATCTCACTCTGGATTTCAAGTGGAGTTAAAGAAACACCTGAAGAAATGACGAATACGATTTTAGAAACCTTTGATTACGATGCTTGGCAATGATAAACTAAAAAACTCTATTTCTAATCGGGAAAATCCCTTTTAGAAATAGAGTTTTTGATTTATATCTTTTCTAGCTTAAGCTCAGAAATTGAAAGATTGTAAAGTGAGATGACAGAATACATGTTATAATTCTCTGGTACACGTTTTTATATGCAATCATGTCATCATTGTTCTCTATCATCTAGACGTGATTTTCTAGCAATATCTGCCAAAATATGATTTACAAATTCTGCAACTGTTTCTGTATGTGTTTGTTTACTTCCGTAACGACGAACATTCACCGTACCGTCTACTTGTTCCTTGTCCCCTACAATCAATTGGTAAGGAACTTTATGGGTTTGACTTTGACGAATCTTGTATTGCATTTTTTCATTGCGTTCATCAACATCCACGCGGACACCACGATTGCGCAGTTCTTTCGCCACTTTCCAAGCATAGTCAGCATGTGCTTCATTAGAAATCGGAATGACTGTCACTTGATGAGGAGCAAGCCAAGTTGGGAAAGCACCTTTGTAAGTTTCAATCAAGTAAGCAATAAAGCGCTCCATAGTAGACACGATACCACGGTGAATCATGACTGGACGATGCTCTTCACCGTCTGCTCCGACATAATGAAGGTCGAAACGTTCTGGTAGCAAGAAGTCTAATTGAATAGTGGAAAGAGTTTCTTCATTTCCAAGAGCCGTTTTTACTTGGACATCCAACTTAGGACCGTAGAAAGCAGCTTCGCCTTCTGCCTCAAAGTAATCCAAACCTAAGTCATCCATTGCTCCTTTTAACATGCGTTGAGCATTTTCCCACATTTCATCATTATCAAAATATTTATGCTTGTCATTCGGGTCACGATAAGACAGACGGAAACGATAGTCTGTAATATTGAAGTCTTTATAAACGTCAATCATCAAATCCAGCACATGTTTAAATTCTTCTTGAATTTGCTCCGGCATGACAAATAAGTGAGAATCATTCAGCGTCATTTCACGAACACGTTGGAGTCCTGAGAGCGCACCTGATTTTTCAAAACGGTGCATCATACCAAGTTCTGCAATGCGAATTGGCAGCTCACGATAAGAATGCACATGGTTTTTATAGACCTCAATATGATGCGGGCAATTCATCGGACGAAGAACAAATTGTTCACCGTCTCCCATATCCATTGGCGGGAACATATCTTCTTGGTAATGTTCCCAGTGACCAGAAGTTTTGTATAAATCCACACTAGCAAGCGGTGGCGTATACACGTGTTGGTAGCCGTCATTGACTTCGCGGTCTGTAATATAGCGCTCTACGATACGACGAATAGTCGCACCATCTGGAAGCCAGAATGGAAGTCCTTGTCCAACTTCAGGAGAAATCATGAAAAGATCCAACTCTTTACCGAGCTTACGGTGGTCACGTTCTTTCGCTTCTTCACGCATTTGGAGATAGTTTTTTAGGTCTTTCTTATCAAACCAAGCTGTTCCATAAATCCGTTGCATCATAGCATTGTCGCTATTTCCACGCCAGTATGCACCCGCTACATTTAACAAATGGAAAATTTGAATACGCCCAGTTGACGGTACATGAGGTCCACGACAGAGATCCACATATTCTCCTTGACGGTAGATTGTAAGCCCTCCTTCGTCTTCTGAGTGCTCCTCAATCAATTCCAACTTGTAAGGATCATTCTTGAAAATTTCTCGTGCTTCATCCTTTGTCACTTCTTCTCGGATTGACGGGAAATTTTCCTTGACAATCTTCTTCATTTCTTCTTCGATACGAGGCAGGTCTTCGTTAGAGATTTGACCAGCTGTATTGTCCGTATCGTAGTAGAAACCGTCCTGAATAGCAGGACCAACCCCTAAGTGAATCTCTGGGAAGAGACGACGGGCTGCTTGCGCAAAGAGATGAGCAGCAGAGTGACGCAAGATAGGCAGGGCATCTTCATGGTCAGGTGTCACAATCTCGATTGATCCATCTTCTGTAATGGCACGAGTGGTATCTATGAGTTTGCCGTTGAATTTACCAGCCAAGGCTTTCTTTGCCAAGGAATTGCTGATAGATTGGGCAATGTCAAAAGTCGTGCTGCCTGATTCATATTCACGAACAGCGCCATCTGGGAAAGTAATCTTAATCATAGTTTTCTCCTTTAATATCTATTTTATTTGTATTGGGCAATTTTAAGAGCCGAGCAATCTCTTCAGCGGTCTCCTTTTCCGATCGACTGCCGTCTGTCATGAGGCTAGGATAGCCTAATTTTTTTGCTTCCTTCCGCACCATTTGGGCAAAAAGAATGTCCCGCTGCATCCAGTTTTCAAAAGCTTGCTCAGGATTGGATGTGTCCTCTAAAACATAGGGAACCCATTCTCTCTGCCGATAATGCTTTGTCTGAAAATCAGCTGTCGGAGTCAAGCATAGATAGGAAACCGCTGGTTCTTCAAGACTTTTTACCAGGTGAGGCAGAAGCCCTGCTCCCTCCAGTAAGAGTGGTTTATCTTGATTATTTAGCAAGTAAGATGTCACATAAGGAAAAATCTCCTCATAAAAACACCATTCTTCACCTGCCATCTCCTCTGGATGTCTCAGCCAGATTTGATCCGGACTTCTGTCCTGTCTCAGAAGGGAAATCGGCTTTGCGTTCGCTCTTGCTTGATCCATCATCTGGTCTGTCAAATCATCTAACTTGATATGAAGCAGCCCATACTGCTGAGTAAGAAGGGAGGCAATTGTTGACTTCCCACTGCAAGGCGATCCACCAATCATATAGAGCATAACTCTTCCTCCTTCCGACAAAATAAAAAGCGGCAATCCTAAAAGGACGTCGCAACGTGGTTCCACCTTCATTCATGTACAACAAAAAAGTTTGTTGACACCTCTGATTGGCTCTAACGTAGCCACCGTTTTATGTTTGCATAAAAATAAATCGAGTAGTCCCAGCTACATCCTCTGCGTGATTCCCAGCTCCACACGCTCTCTGAAAGATTTCCTGTAGGTGATATGTCTCTAAAAAGTATTATAACACGATTGGAAAAATTTGCAAGCCCTATGATTAAAATGTATTGTGTTTTGGAACCATTCGAAACAGCACAGCTCTAAAACAATGCAACCTTCGCTTTGATCCTAAATAATGTTTTGGAACCATTCGAAACAGCACAGCTCTAAAACCCAAATTAGGGGAATTTAATAATCTGATTGGTTTTGGAACCATTCGAAACAGCACAGCTCTAAAACTTATAAAATGGTTCTTTCAACATTCCTTTAGTTTTGGAACCATTCGAAACAGCACAGCTCTAAAACTTCTTTGCAACTCATCATCACTTGCCGACTTGTTTTGGAACCATTCGAAACAGCACAGCTCTAAAACTAAGGGACTACCCAATAATCGACCAGTTTCGTTTTGGAACCATTCGAAACAGCACAGCTCTAAAACATGACAGAACAATTTAAAGCGAATATTGGGGTTTTGGAACCATTCGAAACAGCACAGCTCTAAAACATATCAGCAACCAAGGGCGCAAAACAGGAGGTTTTGGAACCATTCGAAACAGCACAGCTCTAAAACATTGTCGAGGAAATGGGGGGGCTAAAAATTGTTTTGGAACCATTCGAAACAGCACAGCTCTAAAACATAGGAGTTTCAGAGATTTTGAGCTAGGACGTTTTGGAACCATTCGAAACAGCACAGCTCTAAAACATACCACGAACGTCAACACGTTCCCCTTTAGTTTTGGAACCATTCGAAACAGCACAGCTCTAAAACTTTGTCGAGGAAATGGAGGGGCTAAAAATTGTTTTGGAACCATTCGAAACAGCACAGCTCTAAAACGAAGAAGAAGAAAATTCAAAACCTTATTTTGTTTTGGAACCATTCGAAACAGCACAGCTCTAAAACATCTAAGTGATTGACAAACGCGCCCGCCAAGTTTTGGAACCATTCGAAACAGCACAGCTCTAAAACAAGCTCATTCGTCGAGCTTTGAAGAAGAATGTTTTGGAACCATTCGAAACAGCACAGCTCTAAAACTTCTGCTTTTATTATAGCAGAAAGATAGCAGTTTTGGAACCATTCGAAACAGCACAGCTCTAAAACTGTCGCCTTGGTTGCTGGATGTTTTGATTAGTTTTGGAACCATTCGAAACAGCACAGCTCTAAAACTGACGCTTTGAATGAACAATTAGTAGAAGCGTTTTGGAACCATTCGAAACAGCACAGCTCTAAAACATGATACTCACCTCCTATCTTTCTTTATCAGTTTTGGAACCATTCGAAACAGCACAGCTCTAAAACGATAAGACTTACCACTCATGGTCTCGCCGTGTTTTGGAACCATTCGAAACAGCACAGCTCTAAAACTTGAGAATTACTTATATTCCTCGCGGGAATGTTTTGGAACCATTCGAAACAGCACAGCTCTAAAACATTGCGCTGTATGGTAAGACACATTTTGAGGTTTTGGAACCATTCGAAACAGCACAGCTCTAAAACATATGCTGTAGTGCGTGCTCTAACGCTAGTGTTTTGGAACCATTCGAAACAGCACAGCTCTAAAACAACTTTGAGTGTGAGGATTAAAACAGTATAGTTTTGGAACCATTCGAAACAGCACAGCTCTAAAACCTCGTGGACCAATTTTTGTCTCGAAATTTCGTAATCGCGCCATTCGTCCCAGCTAGACTTCAGCTCAAATGATTCCTTATATTTACTAATATTATATCATATTCTCACAAGATAAGAAATAGTCCTCATCCACTACATATTGAGGGAAGTCGTATACTTTTCTTGGTTCAACAAACAGTACATTTATATTATGAAGTTGAATATATTCTACCAATTTAGCTAGTTCATGTTCAGACAGATAACATGATACATTCACAAAGACAAGCAGTTTCTTTTTAGAAAGATATTTAAACACCTGAACAATCTCTAAACTTTTCTCAAAAACAGTGTCACTTAGTGTTTCAATTTTTACACCTAAAGCATCAATCAATTCCAAAATTGTTATTTCATCATACTCTAAATCCAGCTCGTTTTCTAAACATTCAAAAGCAATTAGTTCTGTAATAGTTGCAACTAATTTTTCTAACATAGATTTCACTTCAGACTTTTCATTCAACTGTTTTTCCAAATCCGCACGAATCAATTTTAACATTGCCGGCGAATTAATATTGTAACCTAAAATATCTGTAATAAGCAATAACTCGGATTCTTTCAAGGATTTCATCTTGTTATCAAATAATTTTAGCTCATCTTCTTCCGAATAGTGATATAGGTGTTTGACAACATCGGAAAATATCAGCTGTTCCTCTAAAATAAGGAAAGTAGCCTGTTTAATTTCAATCGGTTCGTCCAGAATCGGAAAATTAATTTTCATCTGTAAAATCCTCTCCTAGAAATACCAACCTTGCATCTGAATTGGCAATACTGGTATCCCTTTCTCCATTCAAGTAGATCATGCGAGAAAATTGCTTTTCTGTTACCGTTAAAAGGGTGATACTTCCCTTCTTAGGATTATTAACTTTTAACCGCTCAAGCATGGCATTATTGGCAGAATTATTCAAAAGCAATTTACTGTATACCGAAAACTGATGCATAATGAACCCTTCATTCATCAAGAATTTCCTAAATTTTCGATAAGCTTTACGCTCCTCTGCAGTCTCAACCGGCATATCAAACATTAAAATCATTCGCATATATCGATAACTCATATCCTAAATTCAGGAACTCCTTTCCCCATTTGATTCAATGTCTTTATCACTTTTTTGGTGTAATCACTGATGATGTTAGATAAATACATTTCTTTTCCATTATAGAGAAAAGTATCAGAAAAAATAGTAAACAACTCTCTCTTAATTTTCACAAAGTCATCGTTCCTGTTTTCATAAACAATTCTGTCAATAATTGGACGAAACGGCTCCATTATATCACTTGCCAGATTAAATTGGTTAAACTGATTGGCATGTTTCAGCCCAAACTGAGTCATACATCCACAAACCACTACTTCCCGAGCAAACATACTTAGTATCAAGGTGTATCCGTAATCAAGAGCAGCATTAATATCATTATCTTGTTCCCTTGAAAAATCATTTCCAAATAATGTATTAAAGTAGATCCGAGCCGCGTGTCCTTCGCGGTTACTAGGATCAAACAGCTCCAACCCATTATACAAATCAATGACAGACTGTGATTTTTCAAAGAAACCACAATCTCCAAGGTACATCGCTTGATTCAGAATCTTCTGTGCAATGATTGTCGTCCAGACTTCTGCCTTGACATCTTCTGACCAAGTGATTTGATTACTCAGCTGCAAACTGGAATCGTGACGTGCATAGTAGGGCATCAGCATGGCTGTTGGCAAACGCTTATCATCACAAAAAATAACTAAAATATTCTCATCAACCAGCCGCTTAATCAGCATGGTTGACAGCACAATATCAGTTGTCTCCAACAACAAGATATCCACCTCGGACAGATGAATCAATTCTGTCCGAGAGGCATCCTTGAAGATCAAGTGATTATTCTTGTAGGAAAGTTTTGAATGTGTATTTACAACAACTGTTCTCCACCCCATCAATCTTCTCCTAACTTACTCAAGTCAATCCGTGTTTCATAAAGACCCGTGATGGATTGGTGGATGAGGATAGAATCCTTTAATAGCGATGAGGGAGTGTAATCTCTATATCTAGGAATTTTTACACCAAGAAATTCAAAATCTGAGGCACTTCCTAATGAGGTTAACTCAAATAAGCCTGCATTCTTACTATTAACGGCTCCTAAAAAGCTAGTACAAATTTCTTCATTGCTTTTGCTGTCAAAATCCGCCACCGCTTCTTTTAAACGCTCTCCATTTTTAGTAGCCCCCACATATTTTTCATTAAATTCTAATACATAGTTGAGCAACTCTTTAAAATCATCTCTATGCTTCTTAACATATTCTATATGATCTTTGTTGATTGGATTGTTAATTCGTTTGGCATGATATAGCAGAGTTGTAAACTTTTGTGGAACAAACAATTCATTTCCTTTATGAATTTCTCCACGTTTATTATTTGTTGAAAGAATGCTAGCTAACATGCGACGGGATCCATCTTTCAATTCAAACAAGCTGTATTTAGGTAGCTCAATGATTTTTTTAATATCTTTGTATCCTTTTCCTAACAAGAAAGCTCTTTTATCTTTTTCAAAAGTAATTCGGTCTAAAATGGAAATTCCCTGAAATTCTAGTACCATCGTTTCTTTTTTCTTGACTCCTTTTTCAATAATCGCTTTAACCAATACAGCATAAGAATTTGAAATACCTGCATAACCACCATATTTCTTAGGGTCAAGATTTCTCTTTATCCCCACTAAATTTTCACTACTATCTGGTTTAGGTTTAGGAGAAGGATTAGCATTAAAAAGTCCCCTTGGCTTCCCTCTATCTAGACCATGAGTCTGTACCTCAGTCTTCTTCACAATATTAACCTGCGGATAGGAGAGAACCTTGCGAACAATTTTAAAGTCGGTTTGTTTATTCCAAGCTATTTCGCCATCCTCGCTTGTTTCAATATCAGGCCTCTCAACTACTGTACCGTCTGCAAATTTAACCTCTTTTTTAAAGAAGTTCATCAAATTTGAATAAAAGAAATATTTTGCTGTAGCTTTTCCAATTTCCTTATCAGATTTCGCAATAAATTTACGGACATCATATTTTTTGAATTCACCATATACAAATTCTGATGCAAGTTTGGGATATTTTTTCAACAAAGCTGTTCCAATAACTGCATTGAGATAAGCGTCATGTGCATGGTGATAATCATTAATTTCACGTACTTTGTAAAACTTAAAGTCCTTTCGAAATTGTGAAACTAGATTAGATTTCAAAGTAATGATTTTAACATCTCGAATCACTTTTTTATTCTCATCATGCTTTGCATTAAAACGAGCATCTAAAACCTGCGCAACATGCTTAGTAATTTGTCTTGTCTCAACTAACTGACGTTTAATAAAACCTGCTTTATCATTTTCGGTCAGACCGCCACGTTCTGCCTTGGTTAAATTATCAAATTTGCGTTGTGTAATCAGTTTTACTGAAAGAAGTTTGCTCCAAAATGACTTCATTTCATGAACAACTTCTATACTTGGTACATCATCAGATTTACCTCTGTTTTTGTCAGAACGAGTCAGCACACGGTTATCAAGTGAATTATCCTTAATAAAGGCTTGCGGAATAATGTGATCTATATCATATTGGCTTAGATTGTTAATATCTAAAGTTTCTCCTGTATACATATCCTTGCCATTTTGGATATAGTACAAGAATAATCGATCATTTTGAAGTTGCTGATTTTCCACATTCTTAATATTTACAGGATTGTCCAAATTCTTCAATGAATCTTGTAATAATTTAAGACGTTGCTGAGAATTTCTACGCCCCTTATCTGTCGTTTGATTTTCACGCGCCATCTCTATAATAATATTAGTAGGGTTATGCCCCATTACTTTGACTAATTCATCAACGATTTTGACACTTTGTAAAATCCCTTTCTTGATAGCAGGACTTCCAGGTAAGTCATGCACTACATTTGCAATATCATCAACATCACCAATGATTTGTGCCCTAGCAATTTCTTCTTTAAAAGAAAGAGCATCATCATTAATCAACTGCATAAAATTACGATTAGCATAACCATCATCGATTAGATAGTCTAATATTGTTTTCTTATTCTCTTTATTTCGGATGCCATTGATCAACTTGTATGACAAGCGTCCCCAACCAGTGTAATGACGGCGTTCCAATTCTTTCAATTGCTGTGTTGTAAAAATATCACTATACTTTTGAAGACGCTGGCGAATCATTTCTCTGTCTTCAAACAGAGTTAGTGTTTGAATGATATCCTCAATTATCTTTTCATTTACTTTATCATCTAAGAATGATTTATCTAAAATCTTACGCAAATCGTGATAAGTTCCAAGACTTGCATTAAAGGCTTTATTTTCCTTATCCAGTCCAGTTAAGTTAACAATTCTAAATTCTTCAAACTCTTTATTCAAATAATTTAAAAGTTTATCTTTCGTAACTTTCCGATTTTCTTTAAAAACATGATCAAAAATCTCTTGTTTCATATTTGTATCAAAGAATTTAGCTTCACCCTGTTCATTAACATACTTAACTTTGGTCAACTCGTTGTAAACGGTAAAGGTTTCGTATAGAGGACTGTGTTTGGGTAAGACTTTTTCTTCAGGTAAATACAAATCATTTAAAGTCATGCGTGTGATGAATTTTTCTGCTGATTTTTCTTTATCAAGAATATCATCAAAATTCCATGGCGTAATTTTTTCATCCGCCTTATATTCTGCCCAGGCAAAACGGCTGCCTTTTCGCGCCAAAGGACCAACATAGTAAGGAATTCTAAACGTTAAGATTTTTTCAATCTTATCTTGATTTTCTTTCAAGAATGGATAGTGTTCACCTTGGCGTCGCAAGATAGCATGCATTTCTTGCAGATGGATTTGATGCGGAATAGAACCATTATCAAATGTTCTTTGTTTTCTCAGAAAATCTTCACGATCAATTTTGTCAAGAAAATAATCTGCACCTTCAACTTTATTTAAAATCCCCTTCACGTATTTATAAAATTCTTCTTCAGTTGCTAATTTCCCACTTCTTTTTCGTAACTTTTTATCAGCACCAACATAGCCTGCATAACCGTTTTTTGTATCATCCTTAAAAATTTCCTCATATTTTTTAGGAAGTTTTTCCTTTATAAAACGTTTAAAAGCAGCTAATTCTTCTTTGTGTTCTTTATAGCGTTTAACCATTGAAGCAGACAAAGGTGCTTTTGTTGAGTTATCATCTACTGTCAAAATCCCTGACAGCAAGATGGCATCGTAAAGATTTTTAGCAGATACAAACAGGTCCGCATATTCATCTCCAACTTCCCCAAGTAACCCTTCTAAATCTTCTTCGTACGTATCTTTAGAAAATTGCAACTTAGCATCTTCAGATAATTGGAAATTCGTTTTAAAGTTTGCCTGTAGCCCCAAAGATAAAGCAATAAGATTCCCAAATAAAGTATTTTTCTTCTCAGTTGGATAATGAGCAATAAGGTTTTCTAAACGGCTAGACTTACTAACCTTTTCTGTTAGGATACTTAATGCATCAACTGTTATTTCTGATAAATGGCTTTCTTCAATAGTCTTATCATATTCTTCTACAAAATCCTTAAATAATGCTTGAACATCTGTATTTTCAGCTTTTAGGTCGCCCTCATAGAGAAAGTGACCACGGAATTTAATCATATGAGCCAAAGCCAAATACACCAAACGCAAATCAGCTTTCTCTTTTGAATTTGCTAATTCTTCCCTTAAATGATAAATCGTTTTAAATTTTTTATGATACTCTTTTTCCTCTTTTAAAGTTCCAAAAATAGGATATTTGCTTCCTTGCTTATCTTCTTCAACAAGAAATGAATCATCCAAGCGCTGAAAAAAACTCTCATCGACTTGCATCATTTCCTCAGCAAAAATTTCTTGCAAATAGCGTAGACGATTTTTTCGGCGAGTATAACGGCGCCTAGCAGTCCGTTTCAAGCGTCTTCCCTCAGCTGTTTCTCCCCCATCAAACAAAAGGGCACCTAAAAGATTTTTCTTGATATAATCTCGATTTGTATTCCCTAAAACTTTCATCTTCTTAGCTGGAACTTTATAGTCATCAGTAATCACAGCCCAACCTACACTGTTGGTACCAATATCGAGGCCAATTGAGTATGGTTTAGTCATAATACTCCCCTTTTATAAAATTGTTATTTATATCAATATTTTAACACAAAAGCGTTTACATTTAAATAGAAATATTGTATAATAATTATGTTGGAATCATTCGAAACAACACAGCAAGTTAAAATAAGGCTTTGTCCGTACTCAACTTAAAAAGTGCGCACCGATTCGGTGCTTTTTTATTTCAATCAAGAACACAAAAAAACAGCCTTACGACTGTTTTTATTTTTATCCTACTGAGCCTTCCATACTCATGTTAATGAGTTGGTTAAGCTCCACTGCGTATTCCATTGGAAGTTCTTTGGTGATCGGTTCCATGAAACCATTGATAATCATAGCCGTTGCTTCTTCTTCGCTAATGCCACGGCTCATGAGATAATAAAGCTGATCCTCCGAAACCTTAGAAACCTTAGCTTCGTGTTCCAGTGCAACATTCGAATTGTGAATTTCATTAAATGGAATGGTATCTGAGCTGGATTCACCATCCATAAGAATCGTGTCGCACTCAATGTGAGACTTTGAACCAGCACTGTTCTTGCCAAAACGGACTTGACCGCGGTAATCCGTCTTACCACCGTCTTTGGCAACAGACTTGGAAATCAATGTGCTAGAAGTCTTTGGCGCATTGTGATAGACTTTACAGCCTGCATCCAAATGCTGACCATAATTAGCAAAGGACATGGAAAGAACAGAAGTTCTTGCATTGCGGCCATTCAAAATGCTGCAAGGGTATTTCATATTGACCTTGCTGCCCAGATTTCCGTCAATCCATTCCAGAGTACCGCCTTCTTCAACCGTTCCACGCTCTGTCACCAGATTATAAACATTGTCTGACCAGTTTTGAATCGTTGTATAGCGGAAAAAAGCATCTTTTTTGACAATAATTTCCACATTGGCAGCATGAAGACTATTGGTCGTATAAGTCGGCGCTGTGCAACCTTCAATGTATTGAATAGAGCCACCCTCTTCTACAATAATGAGCGAGCGTTCAAATTGACCGGCATTCTCTCCATTGATACGAAAGTATGTCTGAACTGGCACCTGACATTGAACATTTTTAGGAACATAGATAAATGTACCACCTGACCAAACAGCACTATTTAAAGCGGAAAACTTGTGCTCTGCATTAGAAATGACTGTTCCAAAGTATTTTTTGACCAAATCCGGATATTCTTGTACTGCCGTGTCGGTATCGGTAAAGATAATGCCCTGCTTGGCAAATTCTTCTTTCATATTGTGATAGACTACTTCAGATTCATACTGAGCAACAGTTCCTGATAAAAATTGACGCTCTGCTTCAGGAATCCCCAGACGCTCAAAGGTTTTCTTTATTTCATCTGGCACTTCATCCCAACTTCTAGCCCGATCCCCACTTAATTTTTGATAATAGACAATATCATCAAATCGTATGCCGGATAAATCTGGTCCAAAATCAGGCATGGGCAATTTATGGAACAATTCTAAAGAACGCAAGCGATAATCCAACATCCATTGCGGCTCATTTTTAATTTCAGAAATTTCACGAACAACCTCTTCTGTCAGACCTTTGCCTGTTGAGAACAAAGGTTTCACATCGTCATGAAATCCAAAAGCATAATCTCGTACTTTCGTCATCTCATTCCTCCCATTGATACAAATTATCTTCTCTTATTATACTATTCTATATTAGAAATGTCAGAATATATGCCTAAAATCGAATAAATTAAGCTAAAAAAGGCTAGGAAAATTTCCCAGCCTTCTTACATGATTACCGTACTTTTTCGGCTAATGCTTCAGCGAATTTCTCCAGATTTTCAATATCTTCATCTTCTGCTGATAGATCGACTTTGACATTTTCAGCACCTTTTTCAGCACCTGTCGCTGCAAAAGCGCGATCAAAGTCATCTACTGCCTTACAAAACTCATCATAAAATGTATCGCCTGATCCAACAACACCGTAAATCTTTCCAGTCAAGTCAAGACTAGCTAAATCTTCATAAAAATCAACAATTTCATCAGGCAACTCGCCGTCACCGTATGTGTAAGAAGCAACGATTGCGATGTCTGCTTCTAGAAATTCCTCTGCATCAACCGTTGTGCACTCATCAATATCTACTTCTAAACCAAGTTCTTTTAATTTATCAGCTACAATATCTGCGATTTCTTCTGTATTTCCTGTCATACTCGCAAATACAATTTTTGCTAAAACCATAATTTCCTCCAAAAAATTCTATCAGTTTATTATAACACATTGAACAAATTGTTGCACTTCAAATCTCTTAAAGTTCCCTACTTTTCCCTTTTACTTTTTAAAATAATCATCTTATGATACAATGAATAAAAGGTAGAGCGGAGGTTATCATATGGAAATTTTCAAGCAAATTTTACATAAAATTAAAGAATATGATACGATCATCATTCATCGTCACATGCGACCTGATCCTGATGCCTTAGGAAGTCAAGTCGGTTTGAAAAAATTACTTCAAGTCAATTTCCCTGAGAAAAAGATTAAAGTAGCAGGAAAGACTGAACCTACTCTTGCTTGGCTGGCTAAAATGGATGATGTTTCAGACGATGATTACAAACATGCTTTAGTTATTGTTTGTGATACGGCAAATACTGCTCGGATTGATGATGAACGGTACAACAAAGGAGATTTTCTCATCAAAATCGATCATCATCCAAACGATGACATTTACGGAGACATTTCTTGGGTGGATACTAGCTCTAGTAGTGCTAGTGAGTTAATTGCTCTCTTTGCATTGGAAAATAAACTGAAACTAGATGATTATTCTGCTAAATTGCTTTATGCTGGAATTGTCGGTGATACAGGACGTTTCCTATATCCTGCCACAACTGCCCGCACAATGGCTGTCGCAAGTAAACTTCGCGAGTATCCCTTTGATTTTGCTGCTTTGGCTCGAAAAATGGACTCTTTCAGCTATCAAATCGCTAAACTTCAAGGCTATGTTTATGACCATTTAGAAGTCGATGAAAATGGTGCAGCTCATGTCATTTTAACTCAGGAACTTCTCAAAGCCAATCATTTAACAGATGCTGACACTTCTGCTATCGTTTCAGCTCCGGGGCGTATTGACAGCGTTGAATTATGGGGAATTTTTGTTGAGCAAGAAAATGGCAACTATCGCGTTCGGTTGCGGAGTAAATTTATCCCGATTAATGAAGTAGCTAAAAAACACGACGGAGGCGGTCATCCTCTTGCCAGCGGTGCCAATGCTTACTCCAAAGAAGAAATCGAAGAAGTTTATCAAGAATTGAAAGAATTGGCAAAAAGGAAATAATTTGGTAGAAAAGACTTGTCAAATCCGCTAGAATTTGGTAAACTATCAAAGTAACGAATCTATGGCTCGCAGAGAGACCATGGCAGAAAGGAAATTTTTAAAAATGAGAAAAGATATTCATCCTGAATACCGTCCTGTTGTCTTTATGGATACTTCAACTGGCTACAAATTCCTTAGTGGTTCTACTAAGTATTCTAGCGAAACTGTTCAATGGGAAGATGGAAACACTTATCCTTTGATTCGTGTGGAAATTTCATCAGACTCACATCCATTCTATACTGGACGTCAAAAATTCACTCAAGCAGATGGACGTGTGGATCGTTTCAACAAAAAATACGGTCTCAAATAAAAATCGTATTTACATTACAAAAAATGTTGATAATAAGCCTTTTCCAATTTTGGGAAAGGTTTTTTATATAATCAAAAAAACTTGGAATCTACGACAGTATGACATCCAAGTTTTCACCTTTTTTCACATTCAGTATTTTAATTGCTGAATAACCAATACATGGCTATCTTTTACACCATATAAACTATGAAGTTCATTGGGTTCCATGGTTAAAAAACTTCCGGGAACAAGTTGAACGGTTTGACCAGATGCTGTAAAATCAACCTTTCCTTCTAGACAAACAACAGTCACCAAAACATCAGCCTTGTGTTCAGGAATCATTTTTCCTTCTCCTAAGTGAAGGTGACGGATGATACGACTAGTTTCTTCAACAGGTGTTTCCACGACATCAATAGTAGGGTTTATTGTATAAATCTTCATGTGTATTGTCTCCTTGTGTTCAACTTTAATCCTTATAATCTCCCCCAGCAAAACCGTAATATTCTTCTAAAGATAGTCCTGAATCTGCAATCGCTTTTGCTTCTTTCCCAACATAACGCAGATGCCATTGCTCTGGCATATATCCAGTTTTGTCTTCTTTACCATTTAGATAGCGCACGACAAAACCATATTCGGCTGCATGTTTCAAGAGCCATTGGCTAGCCTTTTCTTCTGTTACTAAATTTCCGTCTGTGCCAATCAAGTCAAAAGCCAAGCCTGTTTGGTGTTCACTATAGCCAGGTCGAGCAGAATAACGATCTGCTGCTTCTTTCCCGTCTTGATTGACATAATTTTGATAAAGTGTCATTTGCATTTGATAGCTACGAAAACCGCTATATTGATGACTGATAGGATAGCCTTCGCGCTGCATAGCAGCAATCAACTCCAGCAATTTTGCTTTAGCAGTAGGATTTTCACCAGGATTGTAATCTGAAGATAATGGATAATGTTTATTTGCGATGACAATTTCATCGTATTTTCCTTTTACACTATAATAAGAACCATTATAATGAACTTTTGCTTTTTTCTTTGCTGGCTCAGAGGACGCAACTTTTGCAGACGTTGCTTTTCCTTCTTGTTTCGTTTCCACATTCGTTTTCTTTCCCCCACAAGCTGTCAAAAGAAACAAACTCGCTACTAATAAAATCCCAATCCTTTTTTTCATCTGTATCGCCTCATTTATAGAATTTTCTAATTTACATTATAGGCGTAGATATACTGTATGTCAATTCAAAAAAGCATGCATTTGCACACTTTTCATTTTTTCTAGTTAATCATTTAAGACGACCACTTTCCCAAATCCCGCTTGACTTTCGATATAAGAATGGGCTGCTGGGATTTGCTCTAACGAAAAGATTCGTTGAGGAGATATATTTTTCTGGTAAGTATCAATATAGCTAAAAAGTTCATCAATAAGCTGCTGGCTCATATTGCCTGAATAAAAACTCGTCAAAAAGCTATTATTTTTTATTTCTACGATTGGGTCAAACTCCTCTACATACCATTTGCCACCTAATTGACCAGTGTTACAGATAATTCCTGCACTTTGAATATGGTCAAATGAATTTTTTAAAGTAGCCGGACCAACTAATTCAAGGATTTTATCAAACTTTTCCTCAGTTTGCAAAACTCCTCTTTCATTTAAAATAATTTCATCAAAACCTTGATGTTGAAGCAAATCTTTTTTAGCAAGAGAACGAACTACGCCAACTACACGATTCTGTGGGAATTGCGCCTTTACCAATTTTAAGAAAGCTAATCCAACACCACTTGTCGCAGCTCGGACTAAGATTGAATCTCCTTCTTTTATCTGCAGATTTTTGAAAGAGCCAAAAGCGGTATAATAGGTCTCTGGTACTGCTGCTAACTCAGACCAAGGTAATTGGCTATCTACGGGATAAATCTGCTCATTTGGAAGTAGAGCATATTCAGCATAAGAACCGTCAAAAGCACGTCCCATTTCCCCCATGATAGAGACTATTTTTTGTCCTTCTTGCAAATCTCTCCTTGTCGTTTCAACTACTTGTCCTACACACTCAATTCCTAAAATACGAGGGAATTGAACAGTTGGAGATAGACCTTTCCGAGTGACAATTTCTGAATGATTGATCCCAAAACCTTTAATCTTGACTAGAGTCCAGCCTGCTTTTACATTCGGGATTTCTCGTTCTTCTAGAACAAATTTTTCTGGACCACCAGGCTCATAAATCACCATGGCTTTCATTTTTGATTCATAGAACTTCTCCTTAGCTTGCTAATTCTAGTAATTTTTTGACAAAATCATTTGCAGGCTGCATTTTTATTTCCTGCGGCGTGCCATATTGCTGGATTTCTCCCTTATCTAAAACGAGGATTTTCGTACCTAGTTTCAAAGCTTCTGCTATATCGTGTGTGATAAACACAACTGTAATTCCGGTTTCTTCATGCAGTAACTTTAATTCACGCTGTAACTGATAGCGCGTAATAGCATCCACTGCTCCAAACGGCTCATCCATTAGCAAAATATTAGGCGTTGCAGCTAGTGCACGGGCAATCCCCACTCGTTGCGCCTGCCCACCAGACAAAGCTGCTGGATAGCGATTTTTTAGCTGGGGATCCAAACCAAGCATGGCTAACTTTTCATCTACAACTCTCTCTATTTCCACTTGATTTTTCTTTTGTAAATTCAAAACAAAAGCAATATTTTCAGCAACTGTCAAATGTGAAAAAAGCCCATTTCCTTGAATCGAATAACCGATGTTTCGCCGCAATTCAATCAAATCCGTGTCCTGCACATCTTGACCATTGATAAGGATTTGCCCTTGATTCGGCTTGACCAAACCATTTATCATCTTTAACAATGTCGTTTTGCCTGAGCCAGAAGTCCCCACAACTGTCAGAAAAGTGCCGTCTTCAATCTTTAGATTTAGATTTTTGATAATGTCTTGTTTTCCATAAGATTTGCTAATTTCTTTGTATTCAATCATTTTTTCAAAATTCCTTTCTCTACAAGATAGTCATGAGCAACTTTAGCCGGCTCTTCTTTGTCGTTTTCTACTTTGTGGTTCAATTCTGCCATTTTACTATCTGTTAAAATACCGTCTAATTTTGCCAATGCTTTTTTCAATTGTGGGTATTTTTTTAGAGTGGCTTCTCGAACAACTGTCCCTGCCTGATAAGAAGGATAGATTTTTTTATCATCTTTCAAAACCACTAGATTGGCACCATAAAGCTGTCCATCTGTAGTAAAAATATCAATCGCATCAACTTTTCCGGATTTAATAGCCTGATATTTCAATCCGCTATCCATATCCACTTGAGATTTGAACTTCATACCATAGGTAGATTGCAAACGTGCAAAACCGTCTTCACGACCAAAGAAGTCATACTCTGCACCAAAAGTTAAATTAGGACTGGCTTTGGCTAAATCACTAAAGGTTTTAATATTGTATTTTTCTGCTACATCCTTACGAACGGCTAAGCCATATGTGTTATTAAAGCTAAATGTATTTGCCCATGCAAGTTGATATTTCTTGCGGTATTGACTTTCAAGCGTCTTAAATTGACTTTCATCATACGAGCCTGATTTTTTGAGAATAACTTCCCAGATTGTACCGGTGTATTCAGCATAAATATCAAATTCACCTTTAACCATTGCTGGATGAATATTTGAGGTACCACCACCAACACCTTTGGTCATTTTGACCTTCAGATTGGTATATTCTTCAATGACTTGCTTTTGCATTTCACCTAAGATATAGTTTTCCGTCTGTGGCTTGGTCGCAATCTTGACCGTTCCGCCCATTGGATTCATTTGCAAAAACGCGATTGTTCCTGCTGTCAAAAGAGTTATGAAACTTAAAACAACTAACCATTTTTCAGATACTTTTTTATGGTTTAAGATTGATTTTTCGACCAAAGAAAGGAGAAAATCAAAGACCAATGCCAACAAAGCTACTAAAATACTTCCGACCAAGGTCAAGGTTTGATTATTAGTGGTAATCCCACGGTAGATTGCAACCCCCAGACCACCAGCACCAACGAAAGAAGCAATCCCGGCTAGTGCAATGGTCATCGTCACCATATTGCGAAAACCTGCCATCATGACCGGAAAGGCAAGTGGCAATTGAACCTTGGTTAAAATCTGTTCGCGAGTAGAACCCATTCCTTCTGCTGCTTCAACGAGAAGCGGATCAACACCTGTAATCCCTGTATAAGTGCTCCGTACCATAGGTAAAAGTGCATACAAGGTTAGAGCTACAATTGCTGTCTTGTTACCAATTCCTGTAATTGAAATCAAAATCCCTAAAAGGGCAATAGAGGGAATTGTATAAAGAATATTCACTATTCCGATAACGACACCAGCCCAGCTTTTTTTGAAACTGATGAAAATTCCAAGCCCAACTCCCAAAATTAAAGCAAGCAAGATAGACAACCCCGATATCCAGATATGATCCCGCACCAGACTAAATAGAAACTGCCATTGATTGGTCACTAATTTGATTAACTCGTTCATGCTTCATCCTTTCTTGATTGGCTTAAATTTACTAAAATACGCTCTAAATAAATCTCAAATTCACTGATTTCCAGATCAGAAAAACCACTGTAAAAGATTTCAATGATTTCATCAGAAATTGCATCATATTCTGCTTTTAATCCTTTTGCATAATCTGTCAGACAAATCATCTTTTTCCGCTTATCTTTTTCATGAGAACACCGTTCCACAAGCTTCATGCGAATCATTCGGTCAATCATTTTGGTTAGAGTGTTCAACGTCAAGCCAGTCTGCTCTGACAGTTCGGTTTGGCTTTGATAATTTTTTTGCCAAAGCGCATGTAAAATACG
The DNA here is from genome assembly GCF_900636475.1 of Streptococcus anginosus. Classification (NCBI taxonomy): domain Bacteria; kingdom Bacillati; phylum Bacillota; class Bacilli; order Lactobacillales; family Streptococcaceae; genus Streptococcus; species Streptococcus anginosus. Next base: position 218,950 of record NZ_LR134283.1, on the reverse strand, counting down.
TCCCTGCTCTCCATTAAAGGCTTGGATTCCTCGTTCTAACAAAATGTGGTTCATCAGTCGATTGGACAAACGATGAATTTTTCCAATGTAAAACCCACTATTAATTATTTTTCTATCCAACTGTTTTTCCTCTAAAATTATACGATATAGAAGTTTATTTATAATACTATATCGAACCTTTTTTGTCAAAGATTTGGTTTCAAAAAAAAGATGAGCAAGTGCTCATCTTGAAATAATCTTTTGTACCCGTTCCCTTAAATCAGGGATTACGGTTTCTGCAAACCAAGGATTCTTAGCCATCCAAATTTGATTTCGTGGTGAGGGGTGGACAAGCGGGAAAAATTCTGGCAAGTAGTCTTGATAATGTTTTACCGTATCAGTTAGTTTTACAGTTCCTTTTTGATGAAGGTAGTATTTTTGAGCATACTGACCAATAAGAACAGTCAATTCAAGATCTGGTAGCAAGTCTAAAATCGGCTGATGCCATTTTTCAGCAAAGCCCTTACGCGGCGGTAAATCCCCTGACTTTCCATGACCTGGGAAATAAAAGTCCATTGGAATCGCGGCAAAATAGCCTGAATGATAAAAAGTATCATAATCGACACCCATCCATTCACGCAAGCGATCACCACTCTTATCATTCCAGTACAAGCGCGTTTCCTGCGCTCTGATGCCCGGTGCTTGACCGACAATATTGATACGTGCCGTTTTAGGCGCTGCAAAAAGTGGCTCAATTCCTCGCTTTGTATATGCTTGATTTTGTGAATCAGCCATAATAGCTTTCTTAATGTCTTCTAGCGTTTCCATTTCTTGCCTCTATTTTTGATAATTCTTCTTCATGTAGCTTTTCAAATCAGTTGCCTGCCGTCCTGTGATTGTCCGAAAATCATCTGTCACAATATCCAGACAGCCTTGACTTCCAGCTTGATAAAGAGAAGCCAGCACAACACCGAAACCTTTTGGTTGATCATAAATGGCAGCAAATTCCTCAACCGTCACTGGTTGGTAGCCAATCTCGTGACCAGAAACCTCGGACAAAAGATTAGCCAGCTCCAACATTGTGTAATTGCGTTCTTGAGTCAAAACATACGTTTTTCCCTGTAGGACAGGTGACATAGCCAGTTTGACAATGGCTTCTGCACTATCTTCCCGTGAAATAAAGCTCATTTTGGCATTTCCCATTGGATAAATAACAGCCTTGCGCTCTATTAACTCAGGTAAATAAGGCACCAATGGATCATCATACATAGCATTTTTGATAATGCTGTAAGAAAATCCAGCCGACGCTAGACGAGTATTGGCATAAGCAAAGAAAGCTGCCATGTGAAATGGACTATTGACTTGATCGGCGAAAAATCCAACAAAGATAAAGTGCTTAACTCCAGCTCTTTCTGCTGCAATGACCGAATTTTCAAATTCTGGCACACGCACAATGCTTGGATGGGAAATACTTGGAATGTAAATCAAAACATCCGTTCCACGCCAAGCCTCGACCATAGAATTCACATCTAAATAATCAGCTGCTCTAACATCAATCCCTGCTGTTACATATTGACTTGCTTTTTTGGGACTTCGAACAGATAGCCGAATTTCATTAGAATTTAAATGTTTTCGTGCTTCAGCAACAACCTTTTGCCCCAATTGACCTGTCGCACTCGTAATTGTGTAAATCATAATTGTTCTCTTTCTTTGAAAGAAACTCAACTATTTCTAGCTGAGTTTACCTGTTTTATTTAATCAGTTCATAAATTGCTTCAGCATAAATAGCTGCTGCACGGAAAAGATCTTCTACATCTATAAATTCATTTGCTTGGTGCATGGTATCTGTATAGCCTGGGAACATAGCACCATAAGCAACACCGCGTTTCAAGAGACGACCAAACGTTCCTCCACCAATGATTTGCTCATAACCTTTCAGACCTGTTTGCTTTTCATACACGTCCAAAAGCGTTGTCACAAGTGGATCTTCCATTGGAACATAATGAGGAACATGCTCGTGCTCTGACAATGTCACGTTTTCTACAGGCAAGTTTTCCAATTTAGATTTGATCATTTCTGGATTGGTTCCTTGTGGATAGCGGAAATTAAGGGCAATGGTGTTGTCATCACTTGCCTCATCAAAGCGGAAGACTCCTGCATTCATAGAAAGAGCACCCATTTTTTCATCTACATAATCCACTTTCAGAGCTTTTCCTGCATGGTCTTCTAAAAGAATGTTTCCAGCCACTTCAAGATAGTTTTTAGCAGAATCTGCAAAATCAAACTGGGTCAAGAATTTCGCCAGATAAGTCGCGCCATTGACACCGGATTGTGGAGATGCTCCGTGAGCGGATTTCCCAACAATCGTAACTGTTATTTGACCACTCGGTAATTCTTGGTATTCAAATCGAAGTCCATGTTCTTTTGCAAATTCATCTAATTTATCTTCAAGATTTGGCACATTTCCTGATACCACTGCTGTTGCAGATTCAGGAACCATATTTTCACGAATTCCGCCAGTAAAACTATGCAAGTGCGTAGCTCCGCCATTTTCCCCTGCAAAATGAAGATATTCGGTGATGTTTCCTTTTTCACCATTGATAATCGGAAATTCTGCATCTGGCGAAAAGCCAAAGTCTGGCTCTGGCAGACCAACGTGTTTGAAATAATAGTCCATATCAGCCCAACCAGATTCTTCATCTGTACCAACTACAAAACGAACTTTCTTAGACGTCGACAAACCTAATTCTTTGATGATTTTCAGTCCATAATAGCAAGCCATTGTTGGCCCTTTGTCATCACTCGCACCACGCGCATAGAGTTTTCCATCTTTAATTGTTGGTGTATAAGGATCTGTATCCCAACCGCTTCCAGCCGGTACCACATCCATGTGTGCAAAAATTCCAAGAACTTCAGCTCCTTCGCCATATTCAAAATGCCCTGCATAATTGTCCACATTCTTCGTTGAATAACCATCACGCGCAGCTAATTCTAAGAATTTTTCCAAAGCCTTAACAGGTCCAGGCCCGAAAGGATGTTCTTTATCTGCTTTCGTATCATCTCGCTCGGAGTTGATTTCCAAAAGGCTAAATAAGTCAGCCAATAGAGCATCGCGACGTTTTTCAACCTCTGCTTTAAAATCAATCGTCATAAAATCATATTCCTTTCTATCAACGTTTTTCAATAATCTCATCCACTGGCAAACGATAGCTTGGATCCAGTTTATCGTCTGTGTAGCCAACAGTAATTAAAAGTTCTGGACGGAAGCGCTCATCAATGTCTAGCACTTGATTGACTTTTGACTTATCAAATCCAAGGATAATATTGGAACTAATGCCTTGATCAGTCAATGCTAAAACAAGATTCATTGCCACCAAACCAGCATTTAAAGCCAAATAATCGCTTTTTTGCTGCTCAGAATAATGCCCATATTCAACCGGTAAATTTTGCATATAATATTGCAACAATTCGTCGGACATATTATTGACCCCAGCTACACGAGCAATTTTCCGAGCTCGTTTAACTAAGTCTGTATCTGTAAAAAGAGCAATCGTCACGGGTGCTTCTGTGATTTGGTCTTTGTTTGCACCGAAAGCAATCTCAGCCAATTCTGCATTTTTCTCACGCACAACTACAAATTTCCAAGGCTGGCTATTGTGAGCACTTGGCGCTAAAGTTGCAATTTCAATCGCCGTCCGCACATCTTTCGGATCAACTGCTTTATCATTGAAATGCTTCGTTGCATGACGCTTTTTATTTAATTCAAGAAATTTCATAGGGACTTTCCTTTTCTTATTATACTAATTTCATTTTACCATAAATTGGAAGAGCTTGCAGAGGTTTTTCACGAGAAATAGTCTGATGAACTTGCTTCCCTAAAATCTAGGAGTTGGTTATCTTTTTATCTGTAGATTTGCTCAATTTCTCCTGCACGGCCTCTGCCACTTTTCGCGGTACACCCACTTCGACAATTTCATCCACGCTGGCTTTCTTGATGTTGGTCAAAGATTTAAAATGTCGCATCAAATTTTGCTTGCGTTTGGGCCCCAGTCCTTCAATGCCATCTAGTTGTGATGAGAAGGAATTCTTAGACCGGAGCTGGCGATGGAAGGTAATGGCAAAGCGGTGGACTTCATCTTGGATGCGTTGCAAAAGGAAAAATTCCTGTGAATTGCGAGATAATTCGACCACTTTCAAAGGATCGCCAAAGAGCAATTCATGAGTCTGATGCTTGTCGTTCTTTTGCAAACCAGCGATAGGAATATCTAACCCTAATTGATTTTGAATGACGTCTTTAGCAATGTTGACTTGACCCTGACCACCATCAATGACAATAAGATCAGGCGGTATTAAACCATCTCGCATGACTCGGCTATAGCGGCGCTTAATCACTTCTCGCATACTAGCATAGTCATCTGGACCGACAACTGTCTTAATCTTATACTTGCGATAATCCTTTTTGCTGGGTTTCCCATTGATAAAGACCACCATAGCTGAAACAGGACTGGTTCCCATAATATTGGAATTATCAAAGGACTCAATCCGAACTGGGGTGGGAATATTGAGCAACTGACCTAGATTTTCAATAGCTCCTTGCGTTTTTTCAACAGATTTCTCCAACAAATCAAACTTCTGCTGCAAACTAACTTGCGCATTTTTAATAGCCAAATTAACCAACTGTTTCTTCTCTCCTCGCTGAGGTTTGAGAATCTTCGTATCTACCACAGCCTGAACAGCTACATCATCAATATCAGACGGAATCAAAATTTCATTGGGAATCAGATGAGATTTTTCCTGATAAAATTGACCAATATAGGTCAGAAAATCCTCATCGGGATCATTGTAGTAAGGAAACATATTCACGTCTCGCTCAATGAGTTTTCCTTGACGGACAAAGAACACCTGCACACATATCCAGCCTTTGTCTACATAATAACCAAAGACATCCCGATTCTGCAAATCCTTCGCCATGACTCGTTGTTTAGTGCGAAGCGTCGCAATGCTTTGAAGCAAGTCGCGGTACTCAGCCGCTTTTTCAAACTCCATTTTCTCAGCCGCACTAGTCATTTTCCTTTTCAGCTCATCAATAATCTTATCATCATGCCCTTTGAGAAAGTCTGATACTTCTTGAGCCATATCTTGAAAAAAATGTGGTTCATTATGGCAGATAGTGTGAGCTCGGCACTGCCCGATGTGGTAGTAGAAACAAACCTTCTCAGGCGGATTAGTGCATTTGCGAAAAGGGAAAATTCGATCCAGCAGGCGCTTAATTTCATTGGCAGCACCTACATCAGGATAAGGACCAAAGTAGAGCCCCCCATCCTTTTTGACCTGACGCGTAATAATTAGACGCGGATATGTCTCATTGGTAATTTTGATAAAAGGGTAGGACTTATCATCCTTGAGCATGATATTGTACTTAGGCTGATTTTCCTTGATGAGATTGATTTCAAGCAGCAAAGCTTCAATGTTAGAATCCGTGACAATAAACTCAAAATCCTCAATCTCAGATACCAGCGCTTCGGTCTTAGTATCATGGCTCCCACGAAAATAAGAGCGCACCCGATTGCGCAGATTCTTAGCTTTTCCGACATAGATGATAATGCCATTTTTATCTTTATGAATATAGCAACCTGGACTAGTAGGCAACAATTCTAATTTTGATTTAATCAAGTTGTTCATAATTATCATTATAGCAAAAATGAGCAAAAGGAAGTAAAAAGGAGCATGGAAAACCTAAATTATCTGCAATATAAAAAAGAGGACAACAACGCCCTCTTTCAATAACTGAGATTTCAATTGTCTTAATTGACAATGGTCTTCGTTTCGATATTATTCAAAATCAAGATATTCTTTTTCAAGTTCAAGAACTTCTTCCATCGTTGCACATTCTGTAAGAGCACGTTGAGCGAGTTCTTGCATCTTCTTCGTATCCAATTTCTTCATCAAGCTACGTGTACGAAGAACAGATGTAGCACTCATTGAAAACTCATCCAGACCAATACCAACTAGAAGTGGAACAGCAGTTTGATCACCCGCCATTTCACCACACATACCAGCCCACTTGCCTTCAGCATGAGCAGCTTTGACCACTCGATCCACTAAACGTAAGATAGATGGGTTGTATGGTTGATAAAGGTAAGAAACTTGTTCATTCATACGGTCAGCAGCCATTGTGTATTGAATCAAGTCATTGGTACCAATTGAGAAGAAGTCAACTTCTTTTGCAAATTGGTCAGCAAGCATTGCTGCCGCTGGAATTTCAATCATGATACCAACTTGAATATTGTCCGCAACTGCCACACCCTCTGCAAGCAATTTAGATTTTTCTTCTTCCAAAATGCCTTTTGCAGCACGGAATTCAGTCAACAAAGCAACCATTGGGAACATGATACGCAATTGTCCATGCACAGATGCACGCAAAAGTGCACGTAATTGTGTGCGGAACATTGCATTTCCTGTTTCAGAAATAGAAATACGAAGAGCACGGAATCCAAGAAACGGATTCATTTCTTTTGGCAAATCAAAGTAAGGAAGTTCTTTGTCTCCACCGATGTCCATTGTACGGACAACAACTGGTTTGCCATTCATCCCTTCAAGTACAGCTTTATAAGCTTCATACTGCTCATCTTCTGTTGGGAAATCTTGCGAATCCATATAAAGAAACTCAGTACGGTAAAGCCCGACAGCTTCTGCGCCATTTGCATTCACACCTTCGACATCTTTAGGTGTACCGATATTTGCAGCCAGTTCAAAATGTTTTCCGTCAGCTGTTACTGTTTCAGCATCTTTCAGCAAATCCCATTCAGCTTTTTGTTTTGCATAGGCTTCACCCGCTGCTTTAAAGGTTGCAACTTGTTCTTCTGTTGGATTGATAATAACCTCACCAGTAATTCCATTCACGGCAACTGTATCACCGTCTTTTACTAATTCGGTAATGTTATTTGTTCCAAGAACCGCAGCAATTTCAAGAGTACGAGCCATAATAGCTGAGTGACTTGTACGTCCACCAATATTGGTTACAAAAGCTTTAACAAAGTTTTTATCTAATTGAGCGGTATCAGAAGGAGTCAAGTCATGGGCAATCACAACTACTTCTTCATTAATCATAGCAGGGTTTGGCAAGCGTACACCAAGCAAGTGAGCCAACACACGTTTGGTCACGTCGCGAATATCTGCCGCACGTTCTTGCATGTATGGATTATCTTCCATATTTTCAAAGAGAGTGATGAACATGTCTGTTACTTCTTTCAGACCTGCTTCAGCATTCACTTTTTTTGCACGAATTGTTTCTTTAATCTGACCAATCATTTCTGGATCAGAAAGTACCATTAAGTGAGCATCAAATACTTGAGCTGCTTCTTCTCCAAGGCTTTCTACTGCTTTCTCACGGATAACAGAAAGCTCGTTCTGTGAAGCTTCAAGAGCTACATCCAAACGAGCCTCTTCTGCATTTGTATCTTCGACTGAAGCAGTCTCAAATGATAAATCCGGTTGAACGAGTAGATATGCCTTAGCAACAGCAACACCGTCAGATGCTGCAATTCCTTTTAGCATTTCTGTCATGTTAAGCCAATCCTTCTTTTGTCATTGTTTCTGCGATTGCTACAATTGCATCATCAGCGTCTGCACCTTCTGCAGTAATTGTTACATCAGCCCCTTGACCAACACCAAGGCTCATAACACCCATGATTGATTTAAGGTTTACTGATTTACCTTTGTATTCAAGAGTAATATCTGAAGCAAATTTGCTAGCAGTTTGAACTAACAAAGTTGCTGGACGTGCGTGAATACCTGTTTCTGCCACAATGTGGAAATCTTTAGAAGCCATAGTTTGACTCTCCTTTAATGTAATCTTTTTGGGGTCTCATGTGATAACCCTTACAATTCTAAATTATAACATCTTTGTAAAATTTTTTCAAGAATTTTATGTGTATTCAGCAAGTCTTTTTTATGAGAATTACTGAAATTTCATTAAAACGAGATTTTCACTATCCAATTGATTGACACATTTTTAATCCATTGTTCCCTAAGGAAAGCTTAGTCTAACGAAGCCCAAAACAGGAGTTCATTCTATCTTTTTCTTTTTCCAAGAAAACACTATATCTAGTATCATGGTATTTAAAACCCCAAAACAAAACACAATATTTAGAACATAATAGTTGACAAAATTCCCTGCTTTGGATATACTAATTCCATACTGAATTTAAAGAAATTAGGAGTTCATTATGGTAACTATTTATTCAAAAAATAATTGCGTTCAATGCAAAATGACAAAACGCTTCTTAGACACTAACCATGTAGAATATCGTGAAATCAATTTGGACGAACAGCCTGAATACATCGATCATGTGAAAAGCTTAGGCTTTAATGCTGCTCCAGTCGTTCAAACTCCAACGGAAGCATTTTCCGGTTTTCAACCTGGTAAATTAAAAAAATTATCATAATTTATGACATGTACCTAATGGGAGAAATGGTTAAAACTGCGATAACTAGACAAGACCTTCTCCGTTCACTTTTTATACTCGGAAGAGTACCTTTGATGAAAACTTTGTTTTCTTCGTTCACCACCTCAACAACTTTCAAAACTGTTGAGTAATTTTGTGGGGGGAGACTACGAACTAAAATTTTCAATTTTTAGTTCTTGCCCACCCCTCTTTCTTTTGCCAAATATCAAACCTAACATTTAGAAAAGGAATACTATGGGACTCAAACAATTAGAAGATGTGACATATTTCCGTCTCAATAATGAAATCAACCGTCCAATCAACGGACAAATTATGCTTCACAAAGATAAGGAAGCCTTAGAAGCATTCTTTAAAGAAAATGTTGAACCAAATACGAAAAAATTCTCTTCTATCACAGAAAAAATTCACTATTTAATCCAAGAAAACTATTTAGAAAAAGAATTCATCCAGCTTTATTCACCTGAATACATCGAAGAGCTAGCTACCTTCATTCATGATCAAGATTTCCATTTCAAATCTTTCATGGCAGCATATAAATTCTATAATCAATATGCTCTCAAAACAAATGACGGTGAATATTACCTTGAAAGCATGGAAGACCGCGTTCTGTTCAACGCACTCTATTTTGCCGACGGTGATAAAGCAATTGCCAAAGATATTGCCAATGAAATCATTCACCAACGGTATCAGCCTGCCACTCCAAGTTTCTTGAATGCCGGACGTGCTAGGCGTGGTGAATTAGTTTCTTGTTTCTTGATTCAAGTCACTGATGATATGAATTCAATCGGTCGTTCTATCAATTCAGCTCTGCAATTATCTCGGATTGGCGGTGGCGTTGGAATTTCCCTCAGTAACCTGCGGGAAGCGGGTGCCCCTATCAAAGGTTATGAAGGGGCTGCTTCTGGTGTAGTACCAGTTATGAAGCTCTTTGAAGACAGCTTTTCATACTCTAATCAATTAGGTCAACGTCAGGGAGCCGGTGTTGTTTATCTCAACGTTTTTCACCCAGATATTATCGCTTTTCTTTCAACTAAGAAAGAGAATGCTGATGAAAAAGTACGGGTAAAAACTCTTTCTTTGGGTGTTGTCATTCCAGATAAATTCTACGAATTAGCTCGGAAGAACGAAGATATGTATCTCTTTAGCCCTTATTCTATCGAACGGGAATATGGCGTTCCATTTGCCTACATTGACATTACCGAAAAATATGACGAATTGGTTGCCAATCCTAAGATTAATAAAACGAAGATTAAAGCTCGTGATTTAGAAACTGAAATTTCCAAGTTGCAGCAGGAATCTGGGTATCCTTATGTAGTTAATATCGATACTGCTAATCGCGCGAATCCAGTAGACGGCAAGATTATCATGAGCAATCTCTGCTCCGAAATCCTGCAAGTCCAAGAACCAAGTCTCTTGAATGACGCTCAAGAATTCGTTCGTTTAGGAACAGATGTTTCTTGCAATCTCGGGTCTACCAATGTGGTTAATATGATGACTTCGCCAGATTTTGGTAAGTCTATCCGTACCATGACGCGTGCGCTGACATTTGTTACAGACAGTTCTCACATCAAAGCTGTTCCGACTATTGACCACGGCAACAGCTTAGCTCACACTTTTGGGCTAGGTGCCATGGGCTTGCACAGCTATCTGGCTCAACAATTGATTGCATACGGTTCAGCTGAGTCTGTTGAGTTTACCAGCATTTACTTTATGCTCATGAATTATTGGACACTTGTTGAATCCAATAATATTGCCCGCGAGCGTGGGGTGGTTTTCCATAACTTTGAAAAGTCTGATTATGCAAATGGTTCATACTTTGACAAATATGTGACTGGTGAATTTGTACCAAAATCTGACCGAGTGAAAAAACTCTTTGAAAATATCTTTATTCCTTCTGCAAAAGATTGGACTGAGCTACGCGAGAAAGTCATGACAGACGGTCTTTATCACCAAAATCGCTTAGCTGTTGCGCCGAATGGTTCTATCAGCTATATCAATGATGTCTCTGCTTCTATCCACCCAATTACACAACGCATTGAAGAACGCCAAGAAAAGAAAATCGGAAAAATCTACTACCCAGCAGCAGGACTGTCAACTGAGACTATTCCTTACTATACTAGCGCTTACGACATGGATATGCGTAAAGTCATTGACGTTTATGCAGCAGCTACTGAGCACGTAGATCAAGGGTTATCTCTGACCCTCTTTATGCGCAGCGACATTCCACAAGGACTCTACGAATGGAAAACCGAATGCAAACAAACGACACGCGACCTGTCTATCCTGCGCAACTATGCCTTTAACAAGGGCATCAAATCAATCTATTATGTCCGTACCTTTACAGATGACGGCGGCGAAGTTGGAGCCAACCAGTGTGAGAGCTGCGTGATTTAACGAGAATTAAAATTTCTAAAAGCCTTTCAGAACAAATTTAAACTATCTGTAAACAATAAGAATCAACTGGAATAAAAGAAAGTAATCAACATGAAAACCTATTATAAAGCCATAAACTGGAATGCCATTGAAGATGTCATTGACAAATCTACTTGGGAAAAACTGACCGAGCAGTTCTGGCTCGATACACGAATCCCCCTCTCCAACGATTTGGACGACTGGAGAAAATTATCACTTGAAGAAAAAGACCTTGTTGGTAAGGTCTTCGGCGGATTAACATTATTGGATACGATGCAATCCCAATCAGGTGTCGAAGCTATCCGAGGAGATATTCGCACACCCCATGAAGAGGCTGTGTTGAATAACATCCAATTCATGGAGTCTGTTCACGCTAAGTCGTATTCATCTATTTTCTCAACCCTTAACACGAAATCAGAAATTGACGAAATTTTTGAATGGACCAATACAAATCCTTATTTGCAAAAGAAAGCTGAAATTATCAATGAGATTTACCTCAATGGAAATGTTCTTGAAAAGAAGGTTGCCAGTGTCTTTCTGGAAACCTTCCTCTTCTACTCTGGTTTCTTTACTCCGCTCTACTATCTTGGAAATAACAAGTTGGCCAATGTAGCTGAAATCATCAAATTGATTATCCGTGATGAATCTGTCCACGGAACGTATATCGGTTATAAATTCCAATTAGGCTTTAACGAATTGCCAGAAGAAGAACAAGAAACTTTCCGAGAGTGGATGTACGACCTGCTCTACACCCTCTATGAAAACGAAGAAGGCTATACAGAAACTTTGTATGACGGCGTCGGATGGACGGAAGAAGTCAAAACTTTCCTTCGGTATAATGCTAATAAAGCTCTGATGAATCTTGGTCAAGACCCACTTTTCCCTGATACAGCTGATGACGTCAATCCGATTGTCATGAATGGTATTTCAACTGGAACCTCTAACCATGACTTCTTTTCTCAAGTCGGAAACGGTTATCTTCTTGGTGAAGTTGAAGCCATGCAAGATGATGATTATAATTACGGGTTATAAAATATCAATTAACAAAAATAACATCTAATAACACAAAAACACGAATGGGACATACCAACAATAAGTGGTACTACTCCTTTCGTGTTTTTGATTTTAAATTATGAATGATTTGCCATTTTTAAACCACTATTGAAACATCGCAATCAGCATGATTATAGCTGCTGGTGTATTGTTTAAGATATGTACAGCGATTGAATCTTTCAGATTTCCCCGACGTGCAAATGCGGCATAAAGCACTAATCCCATTGCAAAATATAATGGAAATTCTGTCCATTTTGAAATATGAGGAAGTGCAAAAATGATAGATGTTATGAGCGCTGCCACTATTTTTTGATCTTTTTCAAAGAAAAAGATCGTCGCAAAACCGCGAAACACCATTTCTTCAATCACTGGAGCTATTACTGCAACAGTTACCACATATAGCAGAGCAAAAAAGATATGATCAACAGACATAATTTTTCCTAGACTTTGTAAAGCACTATCATTACTGGTCGTACTTTGCCCTGTTAAAAGGATATTTAGATAAGTTCCAACTACTGCTACTATTCTTGCCGCTAAAAAGAACAACAATGCTTTCCCAAAATCTCCCCATGAAAAAGACAAGCTCTTCACGTCATCAGAAACATGTGTCTGGTATCTCCTCCATAAAGTGCGGATAGCAAAAAACATGAGCACAAGGTAGGCTAACACCAGTAAAATTTCTATATACACGGGCAAATCTTGCCCTCTAGCTAGAAATAACATAGGAATGCCATTGATAGCCATGACTAACACAATCAGTCCCAATAATTTTAAAATTCCAAGTCCAAGATGGGCTAATTTTTTCATTAAAATGCTCCTCGTATAACTAGTTATGTTTCATGAGATTGGGACAGAACTTATCTTGAAAAATTTAAGTTCGTAGTTCCCTCCCTGCAAGACTGCTCAACAGTCTCCCTGACTGTTGAGGCAGTGGATAAAAAAAACAGAATTTTCGTCAAAAGTGTTCTTTCTAGCTTGAAAAGCGAACAGGTTTGAGACTTGCTTCGCAAGCCCTATCCGCCACCTCAAAGCAATGCTTTGAGCAATCACCTACTGTGCTATTCGCTTATCACTAAATGAGATAGAGTCAGAGATACTTTTTGACCAGCCTTATTTAAAGTATTTCTTTATCATAGAAATATTTACTACATTGATGTAGAGGTGGATAAAGACCACGATTGCAATAGGAAGGTATTGAACTTCACGTAATAGAAGCGAAATAGTAAACAGGAGGATGTAGAACGCTGGCAAAATGAACTGATTTAACTGAAAAAGAATCTTAAAGCTCTGCTCATAATGTGCTTCTCTTTCTGCTTCATCATAGGTCTTCATCAAGGCTAAAACATCTTCAGGAAATGTAACGATTGGCAATTTAAAATGCCGAACCTGCTCAATTGTCTTTTGGAGACAATATTGTCCATATAGAATATGACTGCCTTTGAATTGTCCGACTAGACTGTAGTAAATAAATTGTCATGCAGAATAAAAGCAGATTGAGCACACGAATCATCCAACCCCAAAGTATGCTATTTAAAAAAGTTGGAAAATGGAAATTTCCTAGCCAACTACTTGCTACAAAAATTCCTAGCAAAACACTCACTACTAGTAAAACGCTAATTTTCATCCATTTTTTCATCGCTATTCTCCTTTAGATAAAATACATTTTCTACGTTTTCACCAAAAATATGTGCAATCTTCAAGGCAATGATGACAGACGGAGCATACTCTCCCCGCTCAATCAAACTGATGGTTTGTCGAGAAACTCCTGCTTTTTTAGCCAACTCTGTTTGATTCAACCTATCTCGCGCTCGAAGTTCTTTTAATCGATTTTCCAGCTTCATATGCTCCTCTCCTTTCATCTCTATTGTAACTCATTCGTGTCATTTTGACAATTATTTTTGTCAAAAATAACATTATCATTGTCAATTTAATGTAGAAATCTGTCCAATTCATATAAAAATCCCCCAAAGTTAGTTTGTACCTAACTTTGAGGGAATCCTTCAACATGATGTTGATTTGCTTGCTTCACCTATTCATTATTCTTTTTTGAACGTTTTGCTAAGATGAAGATGACAACTCCTAAAATGACAATTCCTACTAAACCAAGGAAGGTTACTTTTTCACCAGTTGACGGAAGGAAGCCACGTTTATTTTGTTTTGGCGTTTCTTTGACAACTTTGTAATTTACTTTGTAAGTAGAGAAGTGTGTTGTTTTAAAGCTAATCGTTTGATCTTTGTTGAGAACAAAATCAAATTTTTCCGCTTGCTTGCCGTCTTTCATAGCATAAACAGAATCCACCGTAGCACCTTGCTTCACTGGTACTGTCACTACTGTTGAACTGACTTGTGACACTGCTTCGCCTTTTGGATTGGTCAAGGTAATGTCATAGCTATCTGCGTTTTCTTCAATCGTCTTTTTAACTGCTAATTTGAGATTAGCTTTCACCAAATCTGCATTTTGCAAGCGAACCCCTGTGGCTGTATCCACTAAGGTATCAGAAGTTTCGCTTGGTTTAGGTTTTTCAGTATCTGATGAACTAGATGTAGACGTTTCATTTGTACTTGACGAAGATTGAGATGTAGACGAAGTGGAAGATGTGGTTGAAGATGACTCACTTGTACTTGAAGATGGTTCTAAGCTAGAGCTTGGTGGCGTTTGCTCATTTTTAATCTTTTCTTCCATTTCAGCTTCTAGAGCTTTCATTTCTTTAAAGACTTCCTCTGCACGCGCCATACTAGACGCAGTCACTTCTTCTGACGAAGCTCCACCTGCAGCTGCGTATTGTTCATCTAATTTGGCTTGTTCTTCAATCAATCGTGCTTCCAAAGCTTTCCATTTTTCTTGAATGCTATTGCCAAATAATTTTTGATGTTTAGCTGCCATATCGTAAATGTGTGACGCAACCCAGTACCAAGAATCTTTGTCATATTTCGTTGTATCAACTTGATAAGCAGCATAAGTATTGTTGATATTTCCATAGTATGGCAAGTATGGTGCAAATCGAGGGCTACCGACAGAAAGCCACATTGTGCCACCACCCATGCTAGCAGGGATATTATCTTTCAATTGGAAAATATGAGCTTCCATTACATTTGGATTGCCAAGAGGATATTTGTAGACTGGATCTACTTTTCCACGTTGAGGAATGCCTTTACCGTCTAATTCCATTTGGTCTAATGGTTTGAATTGCGTACCTTCAAAACGGTTCCGCTGCATCCGCATCACATCTGCAACGCTGATTTTCTTATTGCTAGATTGCAACAAATCAAAATATTTATCATCATAATTGACTGGTGCGTCTGGGTTCAAAGCCTTAATACCAGCCCAAGCACGCGAACGATCTGCCTCTGCCATTGGCGGATTGTAAGATTGAGAAATATGGAACTTGCCATCAATTTCCTTATAAGAATTAGCATCACGCGCTACTTTTTCCACATTTTCTGAAGCAATGACATTTTCCTTATCATTAAAATCAACACTCCCTAAGAAGAAGGTATTAGGGAAAATACTATATTTGTCGTCTGGATATTTAATGGCAACATATTGATGACCAGATAAGATTTCCATGTACCAGACACCTGTCTTATCTGCAATTGTCACAATGTTTCCTTCAGCAGCACCTTGTTTTTTGACAATCTCTGCAATGAGCTCCACACCTTCACGAGCCGTTTTTACATGTGGCAAGACAACCGTTGTCATAATGGATTCTGCTAGCCCTTTTTCTACATAAGGATCAACTTTCTGGATAGCTTTATTCGCCTTAGCTGATACTGTAGCAGAAATGGAAACTCCATGCTCATTGAAGCCTACTTCATCAAAAATACCTTCTTTGGGTGTAACGTCCGAAACAGAAGTATATTTATAGCTATGTGCGGGTAATTGCCATTCAAAGCCATTGGCTTCATCAATCAGCTTTTCTCCCGCTTGATTGTCCTTGGCTGGATGAACTTTAAAGACTTTGTTATGATTAGGCTCCAAATCCTCTGTACGACCATACAAAGTCGAACCATCTGCTGTCAAGTTCTTCCCAACAATAAAACCTGTACAGGCTTCTACTGCTTGAAAAGGAAAGAGAATAAGAGCAGATAACAGAATTGTTAAGCGAAAAATCAATTTTTTCATATATTTCTCCTTTTATGATTGCATGTTGAATACATCAACTTTTAAGAGTGAACATCACTCTTATCACCTTTTTAAAACCGTATACCTTAAATTTAGTATACTATTTTAAATCTATTTTAGCAAGCGCTTTCATGTAAGTTTTGTGTGTTTTGGTTCCTTATATCCTAAAATTCATAGTAAAAAACCAGGAAATCATTCCTGGGTACATCGTTCATATTGTGAAATCTTTTGCAGTATTTTTTGGTAATCGCTTGCTTCTAAATGATAAGTTAATTCCTCTGGGCTGTAGAAATTTTTTCTCAAAAAGAAATCGCTCGGCACTTCTAATCCTAAAGCATTCAAAACGGTCTGAGAAAATTCTACATAAGCAAATCCAATGGCTGTAATAACATTCTTGTCTTTTACAACAGGCTGATGGAGGAAATTTCCTGTTTCCAAAAAAGAAAAATACTCTACCAACTCCATATACAGACCACCTGTGTAATACCGGCTTCTCAACAAACCAGCTTTTCCTAAAAACATAGGCGATGAGGAAATAGCCGCTACCATCGTCCGCTTTGTGTCTACCCTCTCCAAAAAAGAGATTAGTCTGAAATCATAAAGGCTAACAAATGGATCTAGTGTGCCTGGCAATATGATGCAATCATACTTTTCATTTTGCACTTCTTTAAAAGTAAAATCTGGAATAACTTGCAATCCTTCTTCACTCGTATAGACTTTCTTTTCTGAAGCAAGATAATCCAAAGATTGTCCAAAAGAAAGACAAAGTATTGATGTCAAAGTTGTGATTTCCTGCAATGAACATGCTGGATACAGCAAAACTGCTATTTTCATAGATGCTCCTTCTCGACAGGTGAGGCATACCTCTTCTACAAGATTTTTATTTCCTATGTTTATCAGGATCCCAAACAAAGCTTGCGATAAAACTAAAAATAAATGTCAGCAAGCCAACAATAAGAGATAGTAGCAAAGCAATCAAACGTGGTAATAACAATAATATATTCGGACTTTTTTTCACTTCAAGAGCTGCTACTTCTGCATCTAAACGATCAAATTCTGTCTGAATACGGCGGGCGACTTCTTCCACGCCCTCATCATTCATCTTTTTGATGTCTGAAATATCAATAGGTTGTCCAAAATCCATGTCTACACGTTCGCCTTTTGCTAAACCTTTCAGGCTCATCGGTCCTACATAAACAACTGGAAGAATGCGCACCTTTGCCATTTTAGCAATTAGTGCAACGCCACCTTTCACATCTGTCGAATGTCGGCTTCCACTTGGAAACATAATCAAAGAACGATTGCTTGATTTCAACATCTTGACAGGGTATTTAATAGCAGATGCTCCTGGATTTTCACGGTCAATCGGAAATGCACCACACATGCGAATCCACCAACCGAAAACGCGATTTGTGAACAGTTCTTTCTTTGCCATAAAGATAAATTGCTTGGGTCTTGTTGCAAAAGCCATGTAAACAGGATCCCACCAAGTACGGTGTGGAGCAACTAAAATATAATTTTCCTCTTGGTCTGGAATGTTCTCCAAATGGTGGTAGTGAGCATTACCATTTAAAGCCCATAAAATCAACATCACCAATCTTCTTAAATATCTATAAAACATAGGCTCTCCCTTCTTATCCTTTTTATTATACCTTATCCAATTCTTGCTCGCAAACTTTTTTCGTCATAAAAGTGTCGCAGCCGAATGGATTCTATTAGAAATTTTACTAAAAAAATGGTATGATTATCCTCATGAACATGAAAGAATTTACGGGATTAACCCACCAACAAGTCCAAGAAAAAATTGCTCAAGGACTTACCAATGATTTTACAGCCAATACGAGTACCAGCACCTGGCAAATCATCAAGCGCAATGTTTTTACGCTATTTAATGCACTAAATTTTGCAATTGCCCTGGCGCTTGTTGCTGTGCAAGCATGGAGCAACTTGGTTTTCTTTGCTGTTATCTGCTTCAATGCCCTCTCTGGTATCGTGACAGAATTGCGAGCTAAACACATGGTCGACAAACTGAATCTTTTAAACAAAGAAAAGATAACGGTCATTCGCGATGGTAAATCTAGTCAAATCAATCCAGAAGACTTAGTCTTGGATGACTGTATTCAACTGGCTACGGGGGAGCAGATTCCAAGTGACGCAACTGTTTTAGACGGTTTTGCAGAAGTGAACGAAGCCATGTTGACAGGTGAAAGTGACCTTGTTCAAAAGGAGATTGGGGAGCAATTGCTCTCAGGAAGTTTTCTTGCCAGCGGGCGTGTTATTGCCAAAATCACTCATGTAGGCTCTGATAATTATGCTTCTAAACTGATGCTAGAGGCTAAGACTGTCAAACCAATCAATTCTCGTATCATGAAATCCATGGACAGGATTGCAGGTTTTACAGGAAAAATCATTATCCCTTTCGGAATTGCGCTCTTTCTAGAAGCTCTCTTTGTAAAACATTTACCTGTCAAAGACTCAGTTGTCAATACCTCAACGGCTCTTCTGGGAATGCTACCAAAAGGAATTGCTCTTTTAACGATTACTTCTCTTTTAACAGCTGTCATCAAGCTAGGCTTACGAAAAGTCCTCGTACAAGAAATGTACTCCGTTGAAACATTGGCCCGTGTTGATATGCTCTGTCTTGATAAGACAGGTACCATTACACAAGGGAAAATGCACGTTGAAACCTTCAGCCCACTCACAGAAGATTTTTCAGAACAAGCCATCTCTGACATTCTTAGTGCTTATATCACTGCAAGCGATGACAATAATCCAACTGCCCAAGCCATTCGCAAGCAATTTACTACTCCGACTGACTATCAAACAAGTAATATGATTCCATTTTCGAGTGACCGTAAATGGGGAGCTATGGAAATGTCGGACTTAGGTACTGTCTTTCTCGGTGCGCCTGAAATGCTCTTTCATGAAGAAATTGAGCTAGCACAGGAAGCTCAAAAGCGTGGTTCGCGTGTGCTCGCTTTAGCTATTAGTCCTGAACGCATTGACCATAAACACATTCACTTACCAAGTAGCATTCAACCCATTGCCATTTTAGAAATCACAGATCCGATTCGTGACGGAGCAGCTGATACTTTGGAATACTTACGCTCACAAGAAGTGGGCTTAAAAATCATCTCAGGTGACAATCCAATTACTGTATCAAACATTGCTGCAAAAGCTGGTTTTTCAAATTACCAAAGTTATGTTGACTGTTCAAAAGTAACGGATCAAGAATTGATTGAGTTGACAGAAAAGACAGCTATCTTTGGCCGCGTTTCTCCTCATCAAAAGAAACTTATCATTCAAACCCTGAAAAAAGCAGGACATACCACAGCAATGACTGGTGACGGAGTCAATGATATTCTAGCCTTACGGGAAGCAGACTGCTCCATTGCCATGGCTGAAGGGGATCCTGCAACACGACAAGTTGCCAATCTGGTGTTGCTTAATTCTGATTTTAACGATGTACCTGAAATTCTCTTTGAAGGACGCCGCGTCGTTAATAATATCGCCCGCATTGCACCAATTTTCCTCATTAAAACAACTTATTCGTTCATTTTGACAATCATTTGTATTTCCAGTATCTTACTGGGTCGAGCAGAATGGCTCTTAGTCTTTCCATTTATCCCCATTCAAATCACCTTGATCGACCAATTTGTTGAAGGTTTGCCGCCCTTTGTCCTCACCTTTGAGCGGAATATCAAACCTGTTGAACAAGATTTCCTTAAAAAAGCAATTTTCAAGGCGCTACCTAGCGGGCTAATGGTCGTCTTTAGCGTTTTATTTGTCAGTATTTTCGGTGGATTGCATAGTTGGTCACAACTAGAAATCTCAACTTTGCTTTATTATTTATTAGGCTCTATCGGATTTCTATCTGTTGTCCGAGCCTGCCTTCCGCTCAATCTCTGGCGGATTCTACTTATCCTCTGGTCCCTCGTTGGATTCTTTGGAACAGCAGTTCTCCTGCAAAAGTACATCGAAATCGCTACTCTAACCAGCAATAGCTTCCCAATCTATATCATTTTGATGATTTTATTTACAATTACTTTTATTGTCGTGACACACATACAGAACAAACGGGAGCAAAGTTTATAAATCTTAAGAATAATACCTATAAGCAGTAAGAAAAACCGTACATTTTTGTCTTACCACTTATTTTTGTTGCTTCTTTTCCTCTACATCATGATATAATAAGGATATATGGCAGAAATTCTTTTAAAAGACGGTGAGCGAGTCAATCAGCTCTTTTCTACTGACGTCAAAATTATTCAAAATCGAGAGGTCTTTAGCTACTCAGTAGATAGCGTGCTCCTCTCTCGCTTTCCAAATTTACCTAAACGTGGTCTTATCGTGGATCTTTGTGCTGGAAATGGTGCCGTTGGGCTTTTTGCAAGCACCCGAACCAAGGCTCAAATCATAGCAGTTGAAATTCAAGAGAGACTGGCAGATATGGCAGAGCGCTCTATTGAGCTAAATGGTTTAACCCACCAAATGCAGGTCATTCAAGATGATTTGAAATATCTCACCCACTATATCGACGGTAGCAAAGTGGACATGATCCTCTGCAATCCGCCTTATTTCAAAGTAGATGAGCATTCTAATCTCAACGCAAGTCAACACTATCTGCTTGCACGGCATGAAATTGCGACAAATCTGGAAGAAATCTGTCAAATTTCCCAACGGGTCTTGAAATCCAACGGACGCTTAGCAATAGTTCATCGTCCCGAACGATTCCTTGATATTGTTGACACTATGACTGCTCACAATTTAGCACCAAAACGCATTCAATTTGTTTACCCAAAAGCAAATCGCGAAGCCAATATGCTCCTCATTGAAGCTATTAAAGATGGTTCTCGTGATGGTCTAAAAATCCTGCCACCGCTTTTCATTCATAATGAAGATGGCAGCTACACTCCAGAAATTCATGAGATTTACTATGGAAATTAAAGCCTATATGTACGTTCTGGAATGTTCCGATGGCTCTCTCTACACAGGGTATACGACCGATGTCAAAAAACGAGTAGACACACATAATGCTGGAAAAGGCGCCAAATATACCCGTGCACGATTACCTGTTACTCTTTTGTATCAAGAAGAATTTCCCGACAAACCTTCTGCCATGTCAGCCGAGGCCCTCTTTAAAAGAAAAACACGACAACAAAAATTAGAATATATTGCAGATAAGAAAAAGTAGAAAGCGGGAGGTCTTTCTACTTTTTTACAATGATTTATTGGTTATTTTTCTTAGAAATGACAGCAACAAATACACTCAGAAAAACAACACCGATACCAGCTAAATATGACATGCTAGTTCCTGTACTTGGTAATAATTCTTTGGTTTTAGCTAATTTTTTGTCACTTGTAGTAGGCAAAGTTCCCTTGTTCCTATTCGTTTGAGAAGACTTCCCATTTTTATTAGACGAATCAGAATCTGTCAACCCAGCATGGGAGTTTTCTCCTTTTTGTTCTTTATTATTAGAATTTTCCTTTGTTTTTTTACCATCTTCATGCTGAACATTAGATGAAGATTGATTTTCTAGTGGTACAAGGGTCTGAATAGCAGTCTGTAATGCTTCACATTCTGCATCAATCTCTGCTTGTGTCGCATCATCTTTTTGTAAAATAGCTTGCGCCTCTTCTACTTGTTCTTTTAAGTTCGCAAGTGAATCCTTTGTATAATGCATAGTTTCCGCTAATTTTTCTTTTGCCGAAGAAAGAGCGGTTTCCAACTTTGTCTTATCTACTCCTTCTCTGGTTAAAAGCAAATCGTCAATTGTTCCCCATGAACCTTTATTTGCTTTCACAAATACTCCCAGTGTCACCTCTGTCTCTTTTGTTAGTGTAAAGTTCAATTTCGCTGTCTGCCAATTTGACCAACCAGCTAGTTTGACTTTTTCACTTTGAACATTTACTGCCTCAGCACGAGCAAAAGCATAAATATCTTCTGAAGCATTTGTATCACCACCTTGAATTTGAGCAGAAAATTGATAAGTTCCTGCTGGAAGTGTTACCTTTCTTTCAACGCCAGTTGTATAATCGCTTGTGCCATTGTAGAAATTCATGGCATACTTGCCTGTTTTAGGCGTGTCTTGTCTACGCTTGATAAAATCGTTAAAAGTATAATCTGAAAGATCTTCTTCCTCAAAGCTAGAATTTGATAACAAACTCTCTTGCAGCTCTGTTTCTTCATTCTTATCATATTCTAGATTTGTATTCAACCCAGTATAAACATATTTAAATGTCGCAAGTGACGGCAAAGCTTTTCCTGTAAAATCAAACAATGCTTGATTATCCCATTCAGAGCCACCGTAATTTTCCTGATTGACATTTGGATCATACCCAATGGCGGCACTAGAAGCCCAGCCCGAACCGTATTTCTCCCAAATAGATGTATTTACTTCTTTTCCTTTGGAACTAACCGGTGTCCAAGCTGGTTCCCAATAAAAGATGCCTAATGTACTTGCTTTATTCGCTGCATCAATGACATCTCGTAAGGCATGCGATTGTCCCTGAACAGAGGCAGGATAACCACCTACCAGCATTTGATTTTGTGTTCGGATAACATTTTGTTGACCATCTCCATCTTCTAATGTATAGGCATAAGAAGTCTCTGCTACAAGTGTCTTTTTCCCATACTTTTCGGTCACTGTCTTTAAAACTGAAGTCAGATTATCTAAATTACCATGCCAAAAACTATAATAACTAGTAGCAAATACATCATAATCAATATGGTGATCTGATAAACCTTTTGCGTAATTCAGTATCGTTTCCGTTTTATCTGGGTTGGTAAAATGAAAAGCTATCAGTATAGTTGCATCCACTTCTCGCACTGCTTTGGCGCCTGCTGCAAACAACTGATAGCGTTCCTCTCCTGCTTCACCTGCTATCCCGCTACTCGTTGTTTCATTACCAACTTGAACCATTCCAACATCGACACCAGCTGCTTTTATTTTTTCAAGACTAGCTTTGGTGTATTGATATAAAGCCTCTGATTTTTCAGACACATTCATATTTGTCCAATCTTTTGGTGGAACTTGACGTCCTGGATCAGCCCAAAAATCTGAATAATGAAAGTCCACTAGTAGCCGCATACCATGTGCTGTAGCTCGTTTGCCAATCTCAATCGCCTTTTCTATATCGCTATTTCCAGCGCCATAACCATGTCCGTTATGATCATAAGGATTATTCCATACTCTGACACGAATATAATTCACACCATTTTCTTTCAAAATATCAAAGATATCTTTGACATTCCCATTTTCATCTTTGTACTCTACACCACTTTGTTCTTGAGCAATTACTGTTGAAATATCCGTCCCCATGATAAAATCAGATGATAAATTTTCTACTTTATCAACACGTATTTTAGTATTTTCATTAGCTTTAATAGGAATGACTCCTCCAAGCAAACAAAGACTAGCAGCAAAAACAAGCGATAATCTTAATCCTATTTTCATACAGTTTTCCCATTTCTATTTAGTTTAATATTTTAGTGTTCGTTTTAAAAGACTGATAAAACAAGAAATAGGTTTTATCAGTTTTTAAACGAACATTTTATAAGAAGGCTAGTTATTCAAAATGCGAAAGAACGAATTGCACAGCACCTTTAGGATCACGCGTCAATTTGATATATTCAGCACCTTTTGTCGCAACAAGTTTGATGCCCAATTTATCCGTATCTTTCTTAATATCTTCATAGTAAGAATTGACTTGTGGAGCTAGCACAATCATGTCAAAATCTTTCATAATATCGTAGTGCGAACCATAAGCACCAGCTGTTGAACTGAGGTCTATGCCTAGTTCTGCTGCACCTTCTGTTAGTGCATTTGCTAGCATGGCGCTTGTCCCTGCACCGGCACATAGAACCAAAATATTATGATGCTTTCCATCTGCAACCGCTTGAATTTGATCGTCTATTTCAGCTTCTGCTGCTTCTTCAAGCTCAATCACTTCTGCCTTTTTCGCTTCTTCTTCTACTAATGAATCATCGTACGCTTTGATAAATGGAAGGTAGATGAGAGAATCAACTACAATCAACAACAGCATCAACACAATAGATAAGATTCCTGCACCCGTACCTAAAATCAAGCCAATCGGTGCTGGTGTTGCCCAAGGAAGGACATACATAAAACTGTTCATACCTAACACATCAACAAAGAACTTGAAAGCACAAACATTGATCATTGGAGTGATTAAAAATGGAATAAAGAAATAAGGATTTAAAATAATCGGTGTTGCAAACAACAATGGTTCATTGACTGCAAAACAAACCGGAACAAAGGAAGCTTTTCCGACAGCTTTTAATTGCTTAGATTTTGCAAAGAGCATGAAGAGGAATGGAACAACCAATGTTGCACCTGTACCACCCATTGTGCCAACGAAGTTTCCAAGTCCAACTGTCAACACGTTTGAAGCATGATGACCTGCTTTTACCAACTGTAAATTTGTTTCCACATTTGCATAAATAATCGCGACAATAGCTGGTTCTACAATTGAAGGACCATGCACACCAACAAACCAGAAGAGCGCCATTGCTCCCCAAATAATTGAAATTCCTAAATAGCCATCAGCTGCGGTAAACAAAGGTTGGAGAAGCGTGATAACAGCTTCTGCAAATGAATGCCCAAAGAAATAACGTACGATTGTATCAATCAGGACAGCAGCAAATACTGCAAATGAAAATGGAAAGACGTCACGGAAAGTTTGAGAAATCGTTCCAGGAACTTCTTTTGGCATCTTAATAGTAATGTCTTTCAATACACAGAATTTATAAACATTCACCGTGATAAAAGCTGCTACAAAAGCTGCTAAAATCCCTTTTGTTCCCATGTAGCCATTGGCTAAACCGTTTTCAATTTGATCCACACTTAAAAGGAGGAAGCTCACAATGGAAGCCAACATAACAGAAACCGAATTGATAGTCTTGTTGGTCGGCATATTGCGGTTCATTGATTCTGACAAACAACGAGCGGTCGTAGCGGACACGAGAACAGCTACTACACCCATAGAATAGCCATATACTTTCCAAAGCCAGGTGGAAACGTCATTTGGCAACTTAAATCCAAAAATTTCTGGAATTGCTGCTAGCAAGATAAAAATACTTGAAAATAAAATTGCAGGCATGGCGGCTAAAAAGCCGTCACGAATAGCACCCAGATAAATATTGCGTGATATTTTTTCAAAGAAAGGTTTTCCTTTCTCGATTTGTTTGATAATTCCGTTCATGGAATTAGTCCTCCTTGTATTGATTTTTATATAATTCAATAAAATCTACGATCAATTCTTTTAACAATAATGTCGTCATCAAATGATCTTGACCGTGAATAAAGATAAATCCTAAATCTAAATCTTCTCCAGCTGCCTCTTGTGCTAAAATCTGCGTTTGTGAATTGTGGGCTAAATTTAAATTTTCATCTGCTTCTTTTAAAGCAGCATCTACATTTGTAAAATTACCTTGACGAACCTCTTTCAGCAAATTCAGTAAACAACTACGTGCATCCCCCGAATAAGCTACGATTTCAAATCCTAACATTTGTAATTCGTTTTTATTCATCTTATCTCCCTTCTTAAATCACAATCTTTGTTTCACTAACATGCTTGTACCAATAAGCTGATTCCTTAGGGTAACGCTTTTGAGTTTCAAAATCAACGTAAAACAAGCCATAGCGCTTATTGTAGCCATTTGACCATGAGAAAACATCCATTAAAGACCAAAGAAAATACCCTTTTACCACAACACCAGCATCAATAGCTTTGCTTAGAGATTGCAAATACACTTTCAAATAATCAATCCGTGGCTTATCCATGACGATACCATTGTCAAACTCGTCTTTATAGCCCATTCCATTTTCAGTAATATAAATCTTTTGATAATGTGGATAGTCTTTCTTAATTCTCAATAAAAGGTCATACAAGCCTTCTGGGTAAATAATCCAATCCCAGTCTGTTCGTTCAATCCCTTCCTTGTAAATCCGTTCTCCAATGCCTTTCACTTTATAAACCGAAGTGCCTTTATCACCCGTTCCATTATGATGAATGGTTGATTCGCCCTGATAAGCCTTAACAAAATGACATTGATAATGATTGATTCCAAGATAATCATTTCGGTGACTAGCTTTTTTCATTTCTTCAAAGTCACTTTCAAGGAATTCATAACTAGCATTGTTAGCAGCGCAAATTTCATTAAGAGCTTCCATTGTTTCGTTTGAATAATAACCTAGATAAGTAGCATCTAGCAAGAAACGAATAGAAAGCGCATCATCCAGAAAAGCTGCATACTTATCTTCTTCGCTGTCTGTTGCTGGATATTTTGTTTCCAAAGAATGCACCACTCCAATTTCACTAAGGTACCCCTTCTCCTTGAAAAGATTTACTACACGCGCATGCGCATACATCATATTGTGCAGGCATTGAATCACCTTACTCAAATCGTACTGAATCCCCGGAGGAAAGACACCGAGCAAGTATTGATTGGTCGCTACAGGATAAATTTCGTTAAAAGTGCTCCAATGATGAACCTCTGGAAATTCTTGAAAACAAAATTCAGCATATTCCACAAACGCTTCAATCGTATCACGATTGAGAAAATCACCTTGATCAAACAAAACTTTCGGAGTATCAAAGTGATGCAATGTAACAAATGGCAGGACGTGGTGTTTCGCACATTCAGCAAACACACGGTGATAAAAATCTACTCCTTCTTGATTCACTTCACCACGTCCATTCGGAAAAATCCGACTCCAAGCAATAGACAAGCGCAAACCATTGATGCCGAACTTCTCACACAACTCAATATCTTTTGAATATTGATGATAAAAATCGCTGGCTGGATCTGCCAAAAATCGTCCTTGTTTTTCTAAAAATTCATCCCAAGCGACTGGACCTTTTCCACCTTCTTTTGTAGCTCCTTCTACTTGATAGGCAGCAGTCGCACCGCCAAAAATAAAATCTTCTGGTAATTGAAACATGTCTTCCCCTTTACAATAATCTTTGAATATGAATCACCAAATACACCTTTTCATTTGGATGAAGTCCTCCACCCAAATGCTGACGAATGACTTCATAAATATCTTCGCCAATTTGATAGGCTTCTGGATAATCCTTTTTGATATGTTCTTCTAAATTCTTCATGGAAACTTTTGAATCACTGTCATCTTGATCCAAACGCTCAATAAAGTACGTCAAATGAATCATTAAACGATCATAAAAATTACTATTCTTTTTCGTCCGCTTAATACCATGTTTTAAGAGCTCCTCTTGCACCAAAGCAATCATTTGTCGGGTCAGTGTTTGTTCATCTTTACTAATCACGACATCTTCGCCTTTCGCATTGATAAACTGTAAGGCCAACCGCCCAATCTCATCTTTTGGAAAATCCACATCCAATTTTTCTTTTAAAATCACCAAAGCATGCTCAGCAATTTTGTACTCCGTCGGATATTGCTCCGACATATCCGGCAAATGGTTGCTTTTATAAGTATTTCTTTGCAGCGTTTGATAACTACAATAAATATGATCTGTCAAAGTTACATAGATGTACTCTTGAACTGGAAATTGGAACTGTTGAATACCATAATCAATAATTTCATAACTAGTCGTGATAAAGTCCAAGGGAACATCTTTTAACAAAGCTGAAAAGTTTTCACGCGACTCCTCACTTTTTAACTGAAAAACCTTTTCTACTCGTTCTTCCGCTAGTAAATCCCCTTTTTTCTTTTTAAAAATGATACCGAGCCCCATGACAACAGCCTGTTCACCACTTTCATTTTTGACCACCGCAACATTATTATTTAGTGGCTGGACAATTCGAAACATTCGTGTCCTCCTTCCTAACAATCTTTTTGTAAAACATAAAAAACCATAAACAAACCAAGATTTTTTACTTGGGTCATTTATGGTCTCGCCTAATTTCTTAGTTACAATCCATGTTTTATTTAACTTTATGAATAGAGTTTAACACATTTTCAAACTTTTGTAAACCCTTTCTTACTTTATTTTTTAAAAATTTATACAAAATGGATAATTTGTGTAAATTTAAAATCTTTCATTCTATACTTTTAAAAACAGCTTACTTCTGCGCAATACCATTTGGGATAATGACTTCTTTGAGCAATTTCTCTTCTTCCTTGATGCGATTATACAAAACTACCGCATATAGAGGAAATAGAATACAAAATGAAATTAGTGCATGACAAAGTAATGCTAAACCAATCAACTCTGGAACGATGTTCAAGAAATAATTGGGATGTTTCACATAGCGGAAAAGCCAATGATCAACAAACTTATGATCGTTTACAAGCATCAATTTTACTGTCCAAATTTCACCTAAGAGCTGTGTCACAACATAGAGCATAAACATTGAAAATAGCAATAGTCCCAAACCTATAGCACTAAGTGCGTCAAACCGAACCTGACGTATCGTAGCTTCTGCAAAGCAAGAAAGGTAAAATAAAATGTGAAGAATAGTGATATACTTGGTATTTTGCACGCCATATTCGCGCCCACCATTTGCCAATATCGCTTTCTCATTCTTCATCGATATTTTTAGAAATACCAACCGAAATACAAATACCGCTAAAACAATAAGTCCTGATAAAGTCATACGACCTCCTTATAATAAAATAATCTATTTTATTATATAAAGAGGGGATTTCCTAAGTCAATACATTCAAAAAATATCATATAAACTGTAGAAAGAAATTACAATGTTGTTAGTTCGATTTCGTCTACAATTCGTTTTACATCGGCTATGTCTACTTTTGGAGTCCATTGCAGGCAGTTAGCTGTTGCATAAGCACAGGCACGAATGACAGCTTCTCTATCAACTCTCCCCTTACTTTCTAAAGCATGGCAGAGACTTCCAAGGAAAAAGTCGCCTGACGCAATAGGATTTTTAACATGAATTGTTGGAAACGTCAGTTGGAAAACATCATCTTTCAGGCGTGCGACGACTCCTTTTCCTCCCATTGTCACAATGAAATAGGGAATTTTAGTATATTCTTTGAGAAGTTTTGCTGCTTCTTCTGCAGTTTCAACTGGACATCCTGTTAATTCTGCCAATTCTTCATCGTTAATTTTTACAATGTCAGGTTGTGCTGAAAAAGCTGCTTTTAGTGCGACACCGCTTGTGTCTACTACTAAATTCACATCTTCTGGCAAAAGACGACCAATTTGTGCAATATAATCATCTGGCATCCCTTTCATCAAAGAGCCAGAAAACACAACGCTATCTCCAGATTGAATGCGCTTTATAAGATTTGAAGTGAATTGTTCTAATAAATCCTTATTCAGCTCAAATCCAGCTTCATACACAAGATAGGTCTTTCCTAATTCTGTATCAATCATAATTGTACAAGTACGCGTATTTTTATCAACTTCTGTCACAACGAGCGGAATACCGTCTTCTTCATTTAATTGTTGAATATATTCGCCCATTTTGCCACCTAACATTGTATGAATGCAAAAATTTCCTTGTTCTTCGCCTTTTTCGCAATTCAGGACATAAGCAACATTAAAACTTTTCCCACCAGCATTCTCGTGAACTTGACTTGGTCGATTGACCACATCTTCTTTAAACTGACTAAGTAAAACTGTCCGATCCAAAGCTGGATTTGGACAAACTAAATGAATCATGTTTCTTCCTTCCTTTTTTTCAATCAAAAGCCAGACTATTTCAAAAGGAATAGTCCAGCTTATTGTTATCTTATTATTCTATTTTGCATTTGTAGCGTATTCTTCATTTCGCTTAATCATTTGTTTTCTATACCAAGCAAAGATACCAATATAGAACACTAGAAAGACAATAACACCAAAGATAGCTTTGATATCGCCTGTTGTAGCATTTCCGATTGTCCAACCAAGTAATTTTTCAATTGGGCCTTCAAGAGTAGAGTGGGTAATCAATTGTGTGCTAGCTACCCCTTTAGGAAATGCATCTACGCCTTTCGCTAAGTCCGTAACAAATGGCGCAATAAGGGTTCCAGAAAGAAGGAAGAGCGGAAGCAATAGAGTTCCAAATACAATCATTCGGATAAGCTTACCGCGTGTAACAACCAGAAGTGCTGGAGTAACACCCATTGCAATAATCCCAGCAAGTGGCAAAATACCATTTCCGACTTTAGAAAGAAGGACTGCTTCTACTAGCATAATTGGTGCTAAAACATTGGCACATGCCCAGATTTCTGCACGACCTGCGATAAATGGCCAGTCAAGTCCAATATTGAATTTACGTCCTTGAAGACGTTTTGTTGCAACATTTGTAATTCCTTGTGAAAGAGGTTCTACTGCCGCGATGAACCAAGAACCAATAAGTGAGAACAATTCCAAGCAGACACCAGCTGTCAAACCAAGAGATAACCAACCTTTGATAACAAGTGACCATTTTGCTGCTTCGGCAACGCCAGATACTGGATGCGGCGTTCCCATAATTCCAATTACAATCCCAAGAATAAATCCAATGAAGAATTTAGAACCCCAGAAACCAATTTTCTTATTCAATTTTGCAGCGTCAAAGTCATATTTATCCAACCAAGGGAAGAATTTATCAAAAATCTTATCCAAAACCATGATAACTGGATTCATCATGTAGTTCATGTGAGTAGATGTCATTGGAGACGAACTTGGTGCATTGAGCAAGTCATCAAATGTTGGCTTCATTAAGTCAGAGTTAATAATTTTCATTACTCCGACAAGTACGACTGCAAGCGTTGCTACAAAGAGCGACACTCCTTGGCTAACACCATTATTATCCGCATACCATTTAATCAATAGACCTGTAATTGATAAATGCCAAATATCAAAAATATCAACATCTAAGGTATCCGTTTTTTTCGTAATTAACATCACAACATTGACGATGAGCATAATGAGTAAGAAGTAAAGCGTCCAAGCAGAACCCCATGTAATCGTCGCCAATGGTGCCCAACCAACGTCTGTAATATTGAGTTGAATTCCTGTATTTTCAACGAATTTCGCAAGTGAAGCCGAGAAAGCACCATTTAACATACCGATAATGGCACCAATACCCGTAAGAGCTATGGCAAGTTTAATACCACCTTCCAAGGCTTTGGAAAACTTCACTCCAAAGCATAAAGCAAGCACCGTCAAGACTATCAACATGATAATTGGTGCACCCATATCCAAAATGGGTTTAAAGAAGCGATTCGCTAAGTCAATAATGACATTCATAAAAAATCCTCCCGATTTTATTTTTTGAATGATAGTGAATGAAAAGTGAAATAACTATTTCAGTAGATAAAAATTGTTTTTATCTAGCGTTTCAATTTTTCATTTTTTTGTTTTTTTCTAATGAATTGCTTTAACTAAGTCCATGTTCCTTAATAGCTGCTTCAATATTGTCATATACTGGTGCACTCATGGCTGGAATACGGAATAAAATTGGTCCTGCTTCAATAACAGGAATCCCCGGTTCAAATCCCAAATCCGTTGCTGCTATTGGGGTGAAAATATCATAACCTTTTATCAAGTCTTCATTCACATCTTTGACCATTACCGCATCGCATTGGACATCATAGCCACGATTTGAAAGTTCTTCTTCAAGAGCATTTTTGATTTGGTGGCTTGAGTTTACTCCTGCTCCACAAGCTGCTAAAATTTTAATCATTGTAAAATCCTCCATTTTTAATGATTTATTGTTTCTGATATATAGTGAAATAGTTTATCTGCCTCATCCAGCTCGGATAAGGACTCTAGGTTGCCGTCAGCAGTAAAGAAATCCATCAATTGAGCCAAGATATTCGTTTGACTGGCATTAGAATTATTGATAATGAAGAACAAAAGCGATACTTGTACTTCATTTGACGGAACAATCATATTATGAAAAGTCACCGGCTGATCTAAGCGGACTACAACCACCTTTTCTGCTAAATTATGGACAATATCCGTATGCGGAATTGCTACATTCGGCAAATCTTTCCCTAAAAATTCCATGTCCAGCCCCGTAGGAAAGGACTTCTCTCGCTCAATCAAGGCGTCTTTATAAGAAGACGTTACAATGTGCCTCTCCTCAAGGAGATTTGCAACCTGATTGAAAAGCTCTTCTTGACTGTCAGCATGCAGACAAAAGACTAAATCTTTATCGAACAACTGATAAAGTTCCATCATAGCCTCCTTCTATTTTGTTCTATTTTGTTTATAAGTAAAGTATATCATTATATGTAAACGGTGTCAATAGTTTGTTATGTTTTTTTATGTTATTTTTTGTTTGACAATATTTGCGTGAGATGTTATGATGTTGTTGTGAAATAAAAAAAGGAGGTATAACAATGAAAGTTATACTAGGTACAGACCGTGATGGTTTTGAGTTAAAAAATAAAGTAAAAACTCATTTACTCCAACTTGGTTATGACATTAAAGATCTCAACGAACAAGAAGGTGCTGCTGATTTTGTCGACTCGACAGATGCTCTTGTTGAAGAATTACGAAAAGATGATACTGCCCGTGGTATTTTGTTTGATCGCTTTGCAGTTGGTTCTTATATGGTTGCAAATAAACACCGTGGCATCATTTGTGCTGCTGTTTCAGATGAGCATTCTGCTATGATGACCATTCGCCACAATTCTACACGCATTATCACTCTCGGTGCAGCTATTCTCGGTGAAGAATTGGCAAATGCCTGTGCAGAAGCTTATTTAAAAGCTGACTATGATGCTGGACGCCACCAAGTTCGCATTGATATGCTTAATAAATTATGTTAAAGGGTAGGAGGAAAAATTATGAAAATCGCTCTTGGCTGTGACCATATCGTAACAGATACAAAAATGAAAATTTCTGAACATTTAAAAGACCTCGGTCATGAAGTCATTGATGTCGGAACCTATGACTTTCACCGGACTCATTACCCAATCTTTGGTCGTCTGATTGCAGAAAATGTTGTTTCAGGAAAAGCCGATCTTGGAATTGCCCTTTGTGGTACAGGAGTCGGTATCTCTGCTTCTGCTGACAAAGTTCCCGGTACTCGTGTAGCTCTTGTTGGTGACGTTCTAACCGCACGCTATGCAAAGAAAGAACTCAATGCAAATATCATCGCTTTTGGTGGACGTATTCTTGGTCAAAATCTTATTCATAATATCGTTGATGTCTTTCTTGAAACAGAGTACGAACCAACAGAAGCCAACAAACAATTGATTGAAAAAATCGATAATAGCATTGAAGTTAATCCTGAAATCGCTAAAAATGACCATATTTTCGATGAAGAAAATGCTAAATGGGCTCGCGGTGAATACCACGACTAAAAACTCAATACTCAGAAAATCAGGCTCAGTCTAATATGGACATGGCCTGTTTTTTAATAGGATGTGTCAATACCGCACGAAAGATACAAAACAAAAATCACCTGCTCCTCTATGAATAGGTGATTAAAATATTAACTATAAAACATTTGTATATGATTTATACTTTTCTTTGACCTTTGGTGAGATATGATCATCTGTGATTACTGCATCCAAATCATCCAACTGATAGAAACAATAGAAAGAATAGCTGTCAAATTTGCTATTATCCGCCACAATGTACTTTTCAATCGCATTGTTCAAGATAATGGCATTGCCATTTCCTTCTTCTTCATTGGCAGTCGTGACATTATGACCGTCAATTCCATTGACACCAATAAATGCTTTAGAAACTTTGATTTCTTTCAATAATTTATTAGCAAATTGTCCGACAAACGTTTGTGTCTTCACCCGATAACGACCGCCAATCAGGATAATATCACAATTGGGATTATCTTTTAATTTTTCAAAAATAGGAAGCGAATTTGTCACAATACTCACACTTTTATCAGCCAAATAATCTCCGATAAAATCCGTCGTTGTTCCCGAACCGATAAAAACTGTATCACCAGAAAAAATCAAATTGGCACATTTTTGAGCAATTGTTCGTTTTTCTTCAATATTTAACATCGTTTTTTCAGTATGGGAGGCTTCATTCAAGCCATTTTTTACTTTTTTGTGAGCTCCTCCATGAACACGAGTCAACAAGCCTTGCTTTTCCAAATCAATCAAATCACGACGTATCGTCATATCTGTTACATCTAGTAACTCTTTTAATTTCTTGACAGAAACCACTCCTTGCTGATCCAATTCTTGGAGAATCACTCTATGCCGTCCTTCTTTCATTTTGTCTCCTTTCTAGTTTTATATAATTTTATTCCTCAAATATATTATACAACAATTTATTCATTTTGAAAAATTAAAAACAATATTTTTTTGATTTTTGTAAAATATTGTTTGACTTTGTTTTGTTTGTGTTCTATAATTAAACTATACAAAACAAAAGGAGTCTAAAGATGACAACAAAACAAGAAAAATTAAAACGTTTATGTGATAAAAACGGAATTATCGGCGCTTTAGCTATTGATCAACGAGGAGCTTTGCGTCGCATGCTTGGTGAAGATACTCCAGTTGAGCAATTGGAAACCTTTAAAGTGCTAGTTTCGAAATACTTAACAAAATACGCTACTTCTATCCTTCTTGATCCAGAGTTAGGTTGGAAAGCGGCGGAAGCTCGTGATAAAAACGCTGGATTATTAGTTGCCTATGAAAAAACAGGTTATGACAAAACTGTTCCCGGTCGCTATCCTGACCTCGTTGAAAATGTCTCCGTCCAACGTCTCAAAGCAAACGGTGCTGATGCTGCGAAAGTCTTACTCTATATAGATGTTGACGAAGGTAGAGCAGTCAATGACGTCAAAGAAGCCTTTATCGAACGGATTGCTTCTGAATGTAAAGCAGAAGACATGCCATTTTTCCTTGAGTTGGTTTCTTATGATGCCAAGGTGACAGATGAAAAGGAATATGCCAAACTCAAACCTCGCAAAGTCATTGAAGCAATGAAGCTTTACTCACAAGAACGATTTGGCGTAGATGTTCTCAAAGTTGAAGTTCCAGTCAATATGAAATATGTTGAAGGATTCGCAGAAAATGAAGTTCTTTACACCAAAGAAGAAGCTGCTGCCTTCTACAAAGAACAAAGTAATGCAACTTCTCTTCCATTTATTTTCTTATCTGCTGGAGTATCCGCACAGCTGTTTCAAGACACACTTCACTTTGCTAAGGAATCCGGCTCAACTTTCAACGGTGTCCTTTGTGGCCGTGCAACTTGGGCTGGTGCTACCAAAGCCTATCAAGAAGGTGGCGAAGCTGCTACAATTAAATGGCTTGAAACAATAGGTAAACAAAATATTGTTGAATTAGATGCAGTTCTCCAAGAGACTGCTACGCCTATTGTATTTAAATAACTTTGTATCTCCTTATACAATAATAAAAAGACGAATTACTATTCGCCTTTTTATTATTGTATAATTACTTATCACCTTTATTACGGATGACAAATCCTGTTTTCTTCTCACTTGAAGTATTGCGAGGTTTTTTGTGGTCTTTGCGGTAGCGCTTTTCTTTGTCAAAGCGATCGTGGCGACCACCCTTTTTGTAATTGTCACGCCCATTAGTACGGTCACGACGATCATTACTACGACGCCCATTTTTGCTGTTACGATTGCCTTTATTAGCTCCCGGAACATACTTAAATGGTAATGGCTTTTCACGCGCGATTTCTACTTCTGGTAGAGTGTCTGGATCTTGTACGGTTAAGGTCAATATATATAAAGCCAATTCTTCTGGTGTAAATTCAGTTGCCAACTTGCGAGCGTCTTTGCCAAACTTTTCAAATTGGTTGCGAATGTTTTCATCCGCAAAATCTCGCTCAATCTTTTTAAGTGCAACTTTTTTCTTAGCTTGAAAGGCTTCTTCTGCAGTGGCTGGTTTCATGCCTTTCATACGTTTTTTGGTCAAACTTTCAATGATTTGAAGATAACCCATTTCATTTGGTGCAACAAATGTAATGGACTGACCAGATTTTCCAGCACGACCTGTCCGCCCAATACGGTGTACATAACTTTCTGGGTCTTGTGGAATGTCATAATTGTAAACATGTGTAACACCAGAAATATCCAAACCACGCGCAGCAACGTCTGTCGCAACAAGAACATCTAAATTTCCGTTTTTAAAGTCGCGAAGAACACGGAGACGTTTTCCTTGGTCTAAATCACCATGAATCCCCTCTGCGCGGAAACCACGGATTTTAAGCCCACGAGTCAATTCATCAACTCGGCGTTTGGTACGCCCAAAAACGATAGAAAGTTCTGGTTGTTCCACATCCATTAGACGTGTCATGGTATCAAATTTTTCATTTTCTTTTACACGGATATAATATTGATCCACCAGTTCTGTTGTCAATTCTTTTGCTGCAATTTTGACATGTGTTGGCTCTTTCATAAACTTCACGCCAATCCGCTTGATAGCATCTGGCATAGTAGCTGAAAAGAGAAGGGTCTGACGCTCTTCCGGCACGCGTGAGATGATTGCTTCAATGTCTTCTAAGAAACCCATATTGAGCATTTCATCCGCTTCGTCTAAAATAAGCGTTTCTACATGATTGAGTTTCAGTGCTTTGCGCTTAATGAGGTCTAATAAACGTCCTGGAGTTCCAACGACAATGTGCGCGCCTGAACGGAGAGCCTTGATTTGCTTTTCAATGCTAGATCCACCATAAACAGAGCGAACTTTCACTCCTTTACTTCGACCAAAGCGGAAGAGTTCCTCTTGACTTTGGACAGCCAATTCACGAGTTGGTGCAATGACTAAAGCCTGAACAATAGGATTTTCTGTGTTAATTTTTTCAAGAGTCGGAAAACCAAAAGCGGCTGTCTTTCCTGTACCAGTCTGAGCTTGTCCAATCACATCTTTTCCTGCCATAGCAAGCGGGATTGTTTGTTCTTGGATTGGGCTGGCTTCCACAAAGCCCGCTTTGTCAATTTCTGCCAGTAATTCAGCAGATAAATGTAATTCATTAAATTTCAATTTTTTCTTCTTTCTAAAAAGGCAGTGCGAAGCCACCTTATAAAACATAGTTATTTGCAACTTATCTAGTATAACACAAAGAATGATAAAAAGATAGGTTTTATTTTTTACTTCCACGCCGTACGCATGAAGAAAATGCATGTAGCCCTTTTTCCGGAATACATGCATTTTTCAAAAAAAATTTCAAACAGATTTACCAATTAAAACTAAATACATTCATTTTGAATGAATTATAGCATAAATTATACTTAAAAAGTGATATTTATCGTGAAAACACGCTAATTGAAAACGATAATTTCTTCATGCACTTGGCGTGTTTTACTTTTTATTGGCTAGCCATTTTAAAGCTTTGGTCAATACAAGCCACAGAACGAGACTAATAACAACAATATAAATCCAAGCATTTTTATCATTAGACAATGGAAGTGGCACATTCATGCCAAAGAATCCCGTAATAACTGCAAGGACTGCTAAAAGGACTGAAATGATTGTTAAAACGGTCAAATTATCATTTAGATTATTGTTCAAAATGTTATTGTAGGAACCAGATAGTTGACTGAGAACTTGAGAAATCAAGTCTGTCATTGCTACTAACTGACGAGCTTCAATCATGACATCGTCAAACTGCTCTTTTTCAATCTCATCCAAATGACGATAAACAGCATGTCCTTTAATATGCTCCAATAACATGCGATTTTGCTTTGCAGCTGCTACCAAATAGACTATGGAAGTTTCTAAGTCTGCTAAAGCAAAGAGATTTTTCTTAGTGGTCGTTTTGTGCAATAACTGATTGATATAATCCTTTGTCTCATCCATTTTTTCGATAACAGGATAATAAGAATTGCACACTAATTCTAAACTAGCAAATAGAAATTTGTACACTGTCACAGGTTCATGATGTTCAATATAGTTTTTCATCATATCTACAACATAAGTATTTGCTCGATTGCTGACTGTTAAGAGTTTATCTTTCTGTACAATAAAGGTCATAGGAATAGTTTCATAATAGTCCTTATCCCTTTTTAAGTTTAATACATTGAAAATAAAAACGACTGTTCCTGTTTCACGATTGTAATCCATGTGCGCTCGTTCATTTTTATCTAACGCGTACTCAATCGTTTCTTCATCAATATTGTATTCCTTATAAGAATCTGGATGTTGACTTAAAATATCTGCATCTAAGTTTATCCAAGACATTCCATTTTTCAACTCTTTTTCAATAAACACCCTTTTCTCCTTTCTTGACTTTAAATAATCTAAAGGATTGAGAAAAACGCTCAATCCTTCATCAATCGTTATTGCACTTCTTTATCTAATGCTTGATATGCTAACAAACGAACTCACTTAACCCAGTTCTGTCTCAAAAATCATTATGATAAAACTCCAACAATAGCATAGTTTTTAAGTGAATCACTTCGTTAATATGCCGTGGCAAGTCTCACATTTTTTTAATTGAGTTTGAACTAAATCCTATGAAGATAGATAAAGCTTCCTATTTTTCCTAGCGTTACGACACAGAGTCAGACGAATCGATTTTATTCGTCTGACGAAGTTAGTAAGGCAGTTAGCTAGTCCCCCTACAGTGGCTAGCGTCCAACAATTAGGAACCTTCAGTTCCAATTGTTGGTACTGAGCTACGACACGAAGTCGAACAATTCGATTTTACTTATTCGACACAGTTAGTAAGCCGTTTAGGTAGACCGCACATAGTGGCTGCCGTCCAATGACAGTAACTTCAGTTACTAGTCATTGGCAACGTCTTACATTTTCTCTAACTGAGTTCGAGCTAAATCCTCCTAGAAGCAATCGCTTCTTCGTCAGATTTTCTAATTTTCTGTCGGATTTTTAACGCTCTCACATCTTCTCTTCCAACTTGACATCTGGATATTTATCGGCAAACCAGCGCAAGGCAAAGTCATTTTCAAAGAGAAAGACAGGCTGGTCAAAGCGGTCCTTGGCTAAAATATTGCGGCTGGAGGACATACGCTCGTCCAGATCATCTGGTGAAATCCAGCGGACAGTCTTTTTGCCCATGGGTGTCATGACTACTTCGGCATTGTATTCATTTTCCATGCGGTGCTTGAAGACTTCAAACTGAAGCTGACCGACAGCTCCCAACATGTACTCACCAGTCTGGTAGTTGGTGTAGAGCTGGATAGCTCCTTCTTGGACCAGCTGCTCAATTCCTTTGTGGAAGGATTTTTGCTTCATGACATTTTTAGCTGCAACCTTCATGAAAATTTCTGGGGTAAAGGTTGGCAGGGGTTCAAACTCAAACCTATTTTTACCAACTGTCAAAGTATCACCAACTTGATAAGTCCCTGTATCGTAAACCCCAATGATATCACCGGCCACCGCATTTTCTACATTTTCACGTGATTCTGCCATAAACTGGGTGACATTTGAGAGTTTGACAGCTTTTTTGATACGGGTCAGATTTACACTCATACCGCGCTCAAATTCGCCCGATACGATGCGGACAAAAGCAATGCGATCACGGTGTCTTGGATCCATATTGGCTTGGATTTTAAAGACAAATCCTGAAAAATCCTTATCCAGCGGGCTGATTTCCTGATTATCTGTGGTTTTGTGTCCATGAGGCTCTGGTGCAAACTCCAAGAAAGTGTCAAGAAAAGTCTGCACTCCAAAGTTAGTTAGGGCTGAACCAAAGAAGACAGGGGTTAATTCCCCATTAAAAATAGCTTCCTGTGAAAATTCATTTCCCGCTTCCTGTAGGAGTTCAATATCCTCTAAAACCTGAGCATAAAATGGATTGTTGCCAAATATTTTTTCTCCTTCTTCGATGCTGGCAAAGCGCTCATCACCTTTACAGAGCTCCAGTCGCTGATTGTGCAAATCATAGAGACCTTCAAAGGATTTCCCCATCCCAATCGGCCAATTCATCGGATAGCTGGCAATGCCAAGTACTTCTTCTAGTTCTTCCAGCAAATCAAGGGGTTCACGCCCGTCGCGGTCCAGTTTATTGATAAACGTAAAGACTGGGATATTGCGGTGTTTGACAACTTCAAAGAGCTTTTTAGTCTGAGCCTCAATCCCTTTGGCAGAGTCCACCACCATGACTGCGGCATCCACGGCCATGAGGGTGCGGTAGGTATCTTCTGAAAAATCTTCGTGCCCAGGTGTATCAAGAATATTGACCCGTTTTCCGGCATAGTCAAACTGCATGACAGAAGAGGTCACTGAAATCCCCCGCTGCTTCTCAATATCCATCCAGTCAGATTTGGCAAAGTTCCCGGTCTTCTTACCCTTGACCGTACCCGCTTCACGAATCTCGCCTCCAAAGTAGAGCAACTGCTCTGTAATCGTGGTCTTCCCTGCATCCGGGTGAGAGATAATCGCAAAAGTTCGGCGTTTTTTAATTTCGTCTTGAATCGTCATTTTGTCCTCTTTTTCTTTTTGATTAGTATTTTTTATCTCTATATCACAAACTCTTACTACATTGGTCTGTCCTTAACTCTTTCAACCTACCTATTATAGCGGATTTAAAGGATTTTTTCAATTGCTTAGAACATATAAAGAAGCTGGGGCAAAAGACTCAGCTTCCTTTGTTTGTATAGTCATAATTATAAGACGCAGTTTCTTGATATAAGAGACTACATTTTAGAATCTCACAATCACACTAGCAAAGAGAAAAATTACCAATATAACGATTAAAACCAGTAAATAGATAATCCGTTGTTTCCTCATTTGAAGTTCTTCTTTTTCTTCTGTCGTCATGGAAAAAACAGCCTTGTTTCGGTTTAATAAGTACAAAATCAAGCCTTCTCCCCGTTGACCGCCAGCTGCCAAAACTCCCCAGAAATTAGGATGCTTCATCCCACGCGAACCGCAGCGTCTAATTCAACTAGTTTAAACAATTGATACACAAACAGCCCATTTGTTACGACGAGTAAACCAATCAAGGTCAGCAGATAACTCTTAGAAATTGGAATGATAAAAATAAAGAAAAGAAACAAGAGACAAATATTACATATAAAGGCCAGCAAAATCTTTTTGTTGCTCTTTACAACGTTTGTCGAATCCTCTAAGTGCTGAATCATGCGCTCATATCCTTTCAGCAATTCATCCAAACTAACCTGATACAAATCACTTAACTGCAAAACATACAAAATATCCGGATAAAATTTTTCTGTTTCCCAATTTGAGATGGTTTGTCTAGATACATTTAATTTTTCTGCGACATTTTCTTGTGTCAAACCACTCATCTGACGTGCTTTTTTTAATTTTTTACCAATTTCCATTATCCCTCTCCTATCTTTCTACCTTTATTTTACTATTTTCTTTCATAAAATCTAGCAAAATTTTTTTACATTGAGAAAAAACAATAAAAAATCCTGCCAAATAAATTTGACAGAGGATGTAATGCTTAAAGCTTTAAACTAATTTTGATTGCTTTTTCCATCGCCTTTTAAAATATTCATCAAAAAGGAGCAAAGCGGTGGCCAGAACCAGTGAGACAAGTATGTAATTCACCCAGATCCGGTCTCCTTTTATAAGCGGGGGATGAGTCATCAATCCATAATTTCCACCAGTTACGGCATTGACACCAACTAAAAACAAATCCAAAGCAAATGTGTAGCCCACAATCTCATACTTCTTCAACAGCTGCTTGTCATAGTGGTTGATAAGATAAACCAGCGAATTAACCAGCAGGCAGTAATGCCCCAGAAGAAATGAAAAACTGGTGAGATGCGGAAAATCATAAGGGTCAAAAACTGGGTAACCAATTGCAAAAATCGCCCCGCTGACACCTAAAAGAGCAAAATACTGCTTGCTTCGACATTTATCTGGCAGCAGCAACATGGCAAACATGGCTAAGCGGCAATGATAAAAAGGCAGGTTATTTGCAAATGAAATATGAAAACCAAAATACCAAGAATAAAGTATAACTAATTGAAAAGCTTGTAAATATTTAAAAGTTTTCTGATACATCGGGTTTTGCGCATAGCGAACTGAAATGTAAATGAGGAACAAGAGAATTCCTATTATCGTCACATAGCCCATAGCAGAAATGGGAGGTGGTGCTGTCTTTTGAGTCGTTAAAAAATCATTCGGCATAGCTTAATTTTCCTGTCTTACTGTTTCTTCTTGTTCTTGTCTGATTTGTTTAAAGATTAGAGAAACCACGAAAATTGCTAAAGTCAAGGTCAATGAAACAAAAATATAGTTAGCAATCATTCCATGACTTCCAACTAAAGGTGGTACTTTCAAAAATCCATAATTTCCACCACTCACCAGATTTACAAATAATAATAAAAGATTCATACTAAAGCTAATCTCTCCAATTCGCCGTAAACTCAATAACTCGCTATCATAATGATTCAGCAAATAGGTGAGAGAATTTCCCAAAAGAGCATAGTGACCAATCAAATAGGAGACTAAAGTGATGTGAGGAAAAGCAAATGGGTCAAATAAAGGATAGACCAATGCACAAATAGGTCCAAAT
Organism: Streptococcus anginosus; assembly: GCF_900636475.1. Taxonomy (NCBI): domain Bacteria; kingdom Bacillati; phylum Bacillota; class Bacilli; order Lactobacillales; family Streptococcaceae; genus Streptococcus; species Streptococcus anginosus. The sequence goes on along the minus strand of NZ_LR134283.1, from coordinate 176,572 downwards.
ACTCCTAAAAGCGCAAAATACTGTTTATAGGTTGAAGAATCAGGCAGTAGCAAAACAGCAAACATCGCCAATCTGCAATGATAAAAAGGAAGTGATTCAGAAATTGGTGACAAGGTCACAATATACCAGCCATAAAGCACTAAAATTTGTAAACCTTGTACAGCTTTCAAAAAGTTCTGATAGCGCCTGTTTTTATGATATTTTACAGCACTATACATGACATAAATGATTCCTAAAAACATCATTCCATACCAAAATGGAGTTAATTGAGGGGCCTCCGTTTTATGACTTGTAAAAAATTCTTGTAGATTCATCTCCTACTCATCCATCCTATTACTTAATTCTTTGATAACACTTAGCTTTCTTGTTGTAGCGACAATACCTAACTTCTTTTCAAGAAAATTATTATTTAACTTCTTTTTTCTGGCATCTCTTGGTAAATACATATAAAGGCAAGCAGTTCCAACTGCAAATATTTCGTCCATAAAGTTCATTACTTGCAGTTCTGCCAATTGCTCCGTTGAAATGTAATTGTTTGTAAAAACGAGATGAATCCGTGACGAATCCAACTCCTCAGAAAAGGGATTTCCTAAAATAGCCCTTTCTAAATCGGACTTTTCTTCTACGATAATGGATAAATTTGCACCAATGCTTTCCAATATCACCTGATGCATGTGTTGTGCTAATTCTTCAGCTGGTAGGCTTGTTTCGCAAATCACATTGCCTGATTGAATATAACTTGAAACATTATCTAAACCAGATTGTTCCAACATTTGAACCAAATCACTCATCTTAGGGATCCGATTTGGTCCTGTTGGCATCACACCACGAAGGAGGGCAAGATACTGTACTTTATTTGTTACCCTTCATTCTCCAATTCCTCCACTAAACTAGCTAAGTTCATAGAGTTACTTCCTTTTATCAGCAATTGGTCCGTTGGTTTGAGTGCTTCTTTAACAGCTTTTACTAAGTCAGAAAATTGATCTTTTTCAGCATTTTTTACAAAATAATGGGCTTTTCCAGGTGGGAAAATTTCCTTAGCATAGGCAAATAGAGCAGCCATGTCCTCTCCATAAAGGAAAATTTCTGAGAGAATTTCTGGATTTAGGCTGGTTATCATGGCACCGTGCATTTGTTTAGAATCAGCCCCCAATTCTTTCATATCAGCTAAAACTGCCAGTTTCCGACCTTTTTCATTAAACGGAATCGTTGAAAATGTCTCTAAAATCAATCGCATAGCGGTTGGATTGGCATTGTAAACATCTGAAAGGATATCCGCACCATTTTTAGCTTTCTTCCACTCGGTGCGATTTCGTGTTAATTCAAGCGTTGCAAATGCTTTTTGGATCTTATCTTGTGTTACTCCTTCTTTCAATGCCACATAAGCTGCAATCATGGCATTTGTTGCATTGTATTTCCCAGTTACTGGAAGGTCAATGGCGTTATCTAAGAAATTGGTTTCAAAAGTCAAACTATCTTTTCGTTCTTCTAATTTCGTTAGGAAAATATCTTCGTCTGGACCAAAACGGACTACATTTTGCTGGCTCGGTAGAAAATCATTGATAATCTTGTCCGCTGGAACAACCAAAAGAGTCCCGTCTTTCATGCCGTCGGCAATTTGCATTTTTCCTTTTGCAATTTCATGACGACTTTTAAAGAATTCTAAATGCGCTTCGCCAATCAGCGTCACAATACCTACTTTTGGCTGCGCAATTGTGGACAGAAGGTGAATATCCCCCATGTGATCTTGTCCCATTTCCAAAACCAATTTTTCGGTGTCATCTGGCATGTGTAAAACCGTATAAGGAAGACCAATTTCATTATTGTAGTTTCCTTGCGTTTTATAAGTCTTGTAAGTTGTTGACAAGAGGTGAGCCAGCATATCTTTGGTCGTCGTCTTACCGTTAGAACCCGTAACTGCAAAGACATCTACCTTCATTTTTTCCAGATAATACTGTGCCAAACGCTGCAACGCTGCCAATACATCATCAACTAAAATATAAGGATAGTCGCCCAATTTTTTTTCTGACAAGGTTGCCACAGCACCATTTTCAAATGCCGTCACAATAAAATCGTGCCCGTCACGTGCTCCTTTAAGAGGAACAAACAAGTCTCCCTCTCCAATCAATCGACTGTCAAATTCTGCCTTTCCAAATGTACAATCTGGAAATTGATGAACATCATTTTGTGCTTTCAATACAGAAGCTACTTCATAGAACGTTAATTGCATTTTTTCACCTATATGTCTTAAATTTCTCTAACTCTCTCATTATACCACAGAATAACCTACTTTTACACACACTCGCCAAAGACATACTAAAACAATAGAAAAAAGAACCTTTCGGCTCTTTCAATCTTGTCTTACAACAAATGCTCTTCATGTTTTGCAAATGTTTCTTGCGCTAAGAGAACTAATTTCTCAATCAAATCTGTATAAGAAATGCCCATATTTTCCCAAAGCAACGGATACATCGACCATTGAGTGAAACCTGGCATCGTGTTTAACTCATTAAGGAAAATCTCGCCCTTATCAGTATAAAAGAAATCGCAGCGAGCTAAACCAACACCGCCAATAGCATGGAATGCTTTTTCAGCATATTGCCGCATAGTGGCAATGACATCTTCAGAGAGTTTTGCAGGAATATCTATGGTGATTTTGTTGTCAATGTACTTGGCTTCGTAGTCATAGAAAGCAACATCTTTCACTACCTCACCTGGCAAACTGCTTTTGGCTCCTTCATTTCCAAGTAAACCAACTTCAATTTCACGCGCATTGACACCTTGCTCAATCAAGACACGGCTATCATATTTGAAAGCCAATTCAAGAGCAGAGCGCAATTCATCTTGATTTTCAGACTTAGAAATGCCGACACTAGATCCCATATTTGACGGTTTTGTAAAAACTGGATAAGTCAGATTGGCTTCTACTGCTGCAATCTTTTCGTCTATATTTTCCCCTTCAATCACTGCTACATAGGGAACTTGCGGAATGCCAGCAGAAGCTAACACTCGTTTTGTCGTGATTTTGTCCATAGCAACACTAGAAGAAAGGATATTGCAACCCACATAAGGCATTTTCAACACTTCAAGAAATCCTTGGATAGACCCGTCCTCTCCCATTGGACCATGAAGAACGGGGAACACAACCGCCCCTTCTTCGTAAATATCACTTGGTTTAATCTTTTGACTTTCAACAACACTATCGTTTGTCATTAATTTTTCATTGTCAGCAGGTTTGCTTGAAAATTCTTGCGTCTTGATAAAGTCACCCGCTTGTGTGATAAAATAAGTCTTCACAAAGAATTTATCATAGTCAATCGCACGCATGACACTCTCCGCTGATAAGACAGAGACCTTTCGTTCGGCACTGCGACCACCGTAAAGGAGAATAATTTGTTGTTTTGCCATTTTTATACCTAACCTTCTTATCTTAAAAGAAATCTACAAATTTAATCGCTTTTTAGTATATCATATTTTAGATTGTTTTTGAATAGAAAAAGAGCTTCCATTTTCTTTTAAAGGAAAGCTCTATTTTCTTTTTTACAATTCTGTGCGATTCTCAATAGCCCGAAGCAGCGTCACTTCGTCTGCATATTCAATATCAGAACCAACTGCTAATCCACGAGCCAGGCGCGTTACCTTGATACCAGCTGGTTTTAACACCCGTGAGATATACATGGAAGTTGCTTCCCCGTCCGCTGTCGCATTGGTTGCCACAATTACCTCTGTTACCTCACTATTCATCAACCGTGTAATGAGACTTTTCAGATTGATGTCGTCTGGTCCAATACCATTCATAGGAGAAATCAATCCCTGCAAAACATGGTACAAGCCATGGTATTCTTGAATATTTTCCATAGCAGAAACATCTCGGCTATCTTCTACAACCAAAATAGTAGATTGATCCCGTGTCTCATCAGTGCAGATAGTACAAGGATCATCATCCGTTAGATTACCACAAATAGAACAATAGGTCAGCTCACGTTTCGCTGCAAGCAAATTTTTAGCAAATTCATTGACATCATCATCACTCATACCAATGGTATAAAACGCCAAACGCGTTGCTGTTTTTATGCCAATTCCTGGTAATTTTGAAAAGCTATCAATCAATTTTGCAATCGGTGTTGGATAAAGCATAGTATCCTTTCTAATTCATTGGATGCTGTTGATGATACAAGTTAATAATATCACGAGTTATACTATGGCTAACGGTTGACGATAAGTTTGTATTGTGCGGGAACACAACTGCCACTGCAATCTGCGGGTTGTTACTTGGCGCATAAGCCACTACATTCGTATTAATGGCTTCCTTTCCACCCGCAAAGGTTTCTGCTGTCCCTGTTTTGGCGCTAATCGGCACTGCTTCACCTTGTGACAAAGTACGCCCTGTGGTAAAGCCACTTGTTCCATGAACTACCTGATAAAAACCTTGTCGAATCAAATCCATATTCTCTTTTGAAATATCAACTTTATTCAGCTCTTTGGTTGACTTGGATTCAATCAGCTTTCCAAGCCCGCCCGTCTCATTATTGTCATAAATTCCTTCTACTAAGTGTGGTGCAATACGAGTACCGCCATTAGCTACCGTTGCAGCATATTGCGCCAACTGCATTGGAGTATAGTTATCAAACTGACCAAAAGCATTGGTTAAGTAGTTCGCAAACGTATATTTCTTAGGTGTGTAGCCTTCTGATTCACTTGGCAAATCAATTCCTGTAGATGCTCCCAAGCCATATTGAGCAAAGGCTTTACGCAATTTGTCCATAGAGGAATCCAAATTCGTCAAATCAATCGCCATATTGGGCGTATAAGGCGTTCCCATCATATTTAAAGCTAGTTGAACCATATAAGTATTGGATGAATATTCTAGTGCCTCTAAAGCCGTAATTTGACGAGCCCCATATTGCGTGAACCAAGAAGTGATGGCAGAGGAGCCTCCAAAAGAAATTGGTTGATCCGTCATGACTTGATTTCCTGTGATGGCTCCAGATTCCCAGCCAGCTGTTAAAGTAGCTCCTTTCACCACAGAACCCGGTACAAAGTTGTTCATAATTGTTCCAAGAGAGTCTGTTGTTAGTTCTCCTGTATTGGTATCGTGCTTCAGACCAGCCATGGCTAAAATAGCACCCGTTTTAGGATTCATCGCAACAGCATAGACCCCTTCAGAATATGTCGCATTTCCACTCGCTAATTCCGCACTAAAATACTTTCTCAAAATGTCTTCTACACCGTTCTGAAAAGCTAAATCTGTTGTTAATTTTAGATTATTTCCCTTACTACCATTGAAAATATTTTTCACGCTTTCCATATTTCCATTTTTATCAAGATTGATTTCTTTGACTGCGCGTTTTCCTTGAAGTGTAGACTCATATTGTTTTTCCAAATAACTCGTCCCAACACGATCATTAAGAGAATAGCCTTTTTTCAAATAAGCATTCACTTCTTCTGCGGGTAGCCCTGCCTTTTCACTTGAAACGCTTCCGATGATAGAAGCCAAAGAAGTATCCAACACTTTCCTGTCCCAGCTGGTGGTAATACTGATACCAGACAGTTCTTTCGATCTAGAGGCGATTGTCGCAATCTGATCAGCTGATAAATCATCCGTACGAATATTTCCCGTCTCAAAATTAGAAATAGCATTCATCTGACTAAACAAATAAATAGCTTTTTTATCTTCATCTGAGTAGTTTAACTTTGCTACATCAACACTCTTAACGGCATTATTATAAATCTTAGACTCTGCCAAACGATTTCCATCTGTACCATATTTTTTATTTTTAGGAAGCTGATTAACGACCTTCTTATAAACCTCGCTGTCTGCCAAATAATAATCTACTTGTTGACGCTCAGTAACGTCTGCGTTGGAAATAGAAACCAATGGAAGCAATTTTTGAGCAATTTCTTTAATCTTTGCAGCCGTCATTTTGTTGCTACGTGTGAAAGAAACGACTTGCTTGGTTGTATTCTCAACCAACGGTTTCCCACTCGCATCATAAATCTGCCCCCGAACCGAGCTGGTCGTCACCTTAGTCTTACTAGCTGTCGCTAATTTTTTTGTATAAAAATTCCTATGGACAACCTGCATATAGCCCAAACGCACAATTAAACTCATAAACAGTAAAATCACAATTCCAAATAATAAATTCAAGCGTCGTGGGATTGAATGGCTATTAAATGTTCTTTTTTTCTTAGACATGGTATCTCTCATTCTAGTCAAAATGCTATCTTTTATTGTACCATAAATCCACCTAAATGAAGTCGTGGAAAATGGAAAACATTGATAAAAAACACAGCTAAAAAATGAAAGCTTTGCATGATATTAAAAAGCCCTGCTTACGCAGAGCTTACAATATTTTATTGGGCTTATTTTCCAAGATAGTATTCTTTCACTAGATTCAATTTTTCATCAAATTCAAATACAAGTGGTGGGAAGTTAGGAATTTCCACGTTCATGATTTCGTCATCTGACAATTTTTTGATGTGTTTTACAAGGGCACGGATAGAATTACCATGTGCACCTACGAATACATTTTTACCGTCTTTCAAAGCTGGAGCGATTTTATCTTCCCAGAATGGAAGAGCGCGTTCCAAGGTTACTTTCAAGTTTTCTGCATCTGGAATAACAGAGTCATCAAGGTTTGCATAGCGACGATCAGTATGTGCTGAATATTGATCATCTTTTGCCATAGCTGGTGGCAATACATCATAAGAACGACGCCAAATATGAACTTGTTCGTCACCCCATTTTTCAGCTGCTTCAGCTTTGTTTTGACCTGTCAAACCACCATAGTGACGTTCATTCAAACGCCATGACTTTTCAACTGGCACCCAAAGTTGACCTGCCGCTTCAAGGGCAAGATTTGTTGTTTTGATAGCGCGTGTCAAAACAGATGTGTAAGCTTGGTCAAACTCAATACCAGCTTCTTTAATCAATTTACCAGCATCAATAGCTTGTTGCGTCCCTTTTTCAGACAAATCAACATCAGCCCAACCTGTAAAGAGGTTTGCTTTGTTCCATTCAGACTCACCGTGGCGAGCAAAAACTAATTTTACCATTAGAAATTCTCCTTTGATTTTTGAAAACTGTCTCACAGTCACTACTATATTTTACAAAATTTTTTCAAAAAAATCCAGTATCAATAGGAGAATATTTGATTTTTGATAATTTACTTTATTCAAGCAATGTACATCAATTCCTTAACTATTTTTCGAGCACTCAGGGCAAATTCCGTACATCAAAACTTGTGTCTTTGTAATTTTATAACCTGTTTGTTCTTCAGCTTCGCGCTTCAAATCAGGAATATCCACATCTTCAAAGTCTGCAATTCGGCCACATTTCTCACAGACAACATTCAGATGTTCATGCCCCATAAAATCAAAATAGGTTGTCTTATCATGGCTAATCTTAATTTCTTCTACAAAACCCTCTTCCACCAAAACTTTGAGATTGTTATAAACTGTTGCTAAACTCATATTAGGAAAGTCAGGAAGTAAATCATGATAAATTGCTTCCGCACTTGGGTGTTCATGCGTCCGAATCATATAGGCAATGATTGCCTTTCTAGTCTCTGTAATACGCACTCCCTTTGTTTTCAATCGTTGAATAACGTTTTCATAATCACCTTGAACTGTGGTTTCTAAATAAGGATGTGAGTTCATTTCCTACCTGCTCATGATTTTTTCCTTTATTATATCATGAAAATAGAAAAATGCATATTTAGAATGATTGTAAATAAACTCAAATGATAACATTGTTCTCCTTGTCTGCACTTTTACAAGAAAAAAGCCTATTGTATAACGCCGAAACGTTGGTACAATAAGCTTTTTAAAGTTTCATTATTTAACAGCGTCTTTAAGAGCTTTACCTGCTTTAAATGCTGGTACTTTAGAAGCTGCAATTGTGATTTCTGCACCAGTTTGTGGGTTGCGACCTTTACGAGCTGCACGTTCACGAACTTCAAAGTTACCAAAACCAATCAATTGAACTTTTTCACCAGCTGCAAGGTATTCAGTTACTGCTGCAAATACCGCATCAACTGCTGCTGCTGAATCTTTCTTAGTCAATTCTGTAGCTTCTGCTACTTTTGCAATCAAATCTTGTTTGTTAGCCATTTAACAAATCCTCCAAAATATTTTATGAATTAGTAGTCACTAACTCTAACAAGTATTATCATATCTAAAAAATGTTATTAGGTCAAGCACAAAACGAACTTTTTTCAATTTTTCCAAAAATATCAAACTTATTCATAGCGAACGAGGATTGCCCACGCATTTTCACCTGTATGTGTTTGAATAATAGAACCAGTCTCCAAAACAGAAATCGTTTTTTCCACACACGGTTGCAAAATCTGTTTCATTTCGTTCGCCAATTCGGCAGTTCCTGCATACGAAATTCCAATCTCTGCTACTTTTTTATCTTTTAAGCTTTCAACTAAATCATTAACCCATTTTTTGAAGGTTTTTACACCACGCCCCTTAACAATCGGTTGTAATTCATGGTTTTTCATTTGCATAACTACTCGAATATTAAGCAACGAACTGAGAAGCCCAGTCACACGACCAATACGACCACCTTTTACAAGATTTTCAAGAGTTGACACACCGATATACAATTCTGTTTTTTCACGTACTTCTTCGATTCTTGCTAAAATAACATCAAAGTCTGCACCTTCTTTTGCTAGTTTTGCAGCTTCAACCACTTGAAACTTCAAAGCTTGATCCGTAAAAGAGCTATCAATCACTGTTACATCTACATTTGCCAAGGTTGCCCCTTGTCGTGCAGCTTCGACCGTTCCAGACAAAGCATGCGACATATGGATAGAAATGATTTTATCGGCAGTTTCTCCGAGTGTTTCAAAGATTTCTGCAAAAACACCAACTGGTGGTTGACTAGTTTTCGGTAGATTTTTGCTTGACTGCATCAAATGAAGAAATTCTCCTTCTTTTAAGTCAGAATCTGAATAAACAACACCGTCTACCATTACAGACAAAGGGACGATTGTAATCTCTAAATCCTCTACAACTTGCGGTTCAATCGTAATAGATGAATCCGTTACAATTTTGATTTTTGTCATGGTTTTCCTACTTTTATAAATTTTATCTATTTAATTTATTATATCAAAAAAATAACTTTTTGTGGAATAATTTTTCTGGATAAAATATGTAAAAGATGTGTGGAGCTTCCTATTTTTCTAAATAAACAGAATTATTAAATTTTCAGAAAATAATTGACACTCTTTTATTTTTTTGTTAGCCTAGTGATGTATCTTATTGAAGCTGTTGCTTTGAAGAAAGGGTTGATAAATGAAACAGACAAAATTTTTAGGAATTCTTTGTCTTGCTCTTGTTATGATTTCAATTACAGTTGGTTCTAGTCACTTTTCGTGGTGGCAGCTGCTACATGGAGATAAGCAGACCGGGCTACTATTTTGGGAGTCACGCTTGCCAAGGACAGTCAGCATTCTCCTAGCAGGCTCTAGCATGAGCATTGCCGGGCTTCTTATGCAGACTGTTACACAAAATCATTTTGCTGCTCCTAGTACAGTTGGAACGGTTGAGGCTGCGAAATTTGGTATGTTGCTTAGTTTATTTTTCTTTCCGTCAGCCACATTAGCGCAAAAAATGCTATTTGCTTTTGTATCTGCTATTTTTTTTACGATTATTTTTATTAGATTTATCAGAAAATTCTCATTTAAAGAAACATGGTTGTTACCGCTTGTCGGAATTATTTATAGTGGGGTAATTAGTGCAGCCGGAGAAATCATTGCTTATCGTTTTGATCTTGTCCAAAGCATGACTTCATGGACACAAGGCTCTTTTTCCATGATTCAGAAGCATCAATATGAATGGTTATTTTTAAGTTTGATTATCTTGATTGCAGTATGGAAGCTATCAGCCACGTTTACCATTATGAATCTAGGGGAAGACGCCAGTCATAATCTAGGCATTTCCTTTTACCAAATGGAGGGAATGACGTTGTTTCTCATTGCATTGACGACAAGTGTGACGATGATTACAATCGGCTCTCTTCCATTTATCGGAGTCATTGTTCCAAACATCATTCGGAAATTTTATGGTGACCATATCACACGCATTAAGGGGCTGACCGCATTAACTGGTTCCTGTCTCATCTTGGTCTGTGATATTGTAGCTCGTCTAGTCATTCGCCCTTACGAAGTTTCCGTCAGCTTGATTTTAGGAATTTTAGGTAGTTTGGCTTTCGTATATCTTTTATGGCGAGGTGTTGCTCATGAATAAAATGAAGAGTCAAACAAGAAATCGCTTACTTTTATTGCTTTTGGTAGCTAGCTTGAGTGGCTTGTTATATCTCATGCCAATGGACTATCCTTTACCAGGTTTTATTATGAAATTGCGCTCGCAAAAGTTACTAGCCTATCTCTTAGTCGCCATAGCTGGAGGTCTTGCTACAATCAGCTTTCAAACAATCACAGAGAATCGTTTTTTAACACCAAGCATTCTTGGAATGGAATCTCTCTATGTCTTTATGCAGACGATTTATCTTTTCTTTGCTAGCAAATTCATCGGCAATACTGGTCATCCTTTGCTTGAGTTTATCTTAGTCTTACTCATACAGTGTGGCTTCTTTTTCTGCCTGCAACCTGCATTAAAAAAGTTACTTCAGCAAGGATTTGTATTTATTTTATTGATTTGCATGGCACTAGGGACGCTCTTTAGAAGCGCCAGTACATTCTTGCAGGTACTAATGGATCCTAATGAATATGATAAACTGCAAACAAAACTATTTCCTTCCTTTCAACGAATAAATATGGATATTCTATCTGTCGCTGCAATTATCATTGGACTAGCAGGTTTGTATTTGTTAAAGAAGAACACTATTTTGAATGTCTTTCATTTGGATAAAAAGACAACAACTATTTTAGGTGTAGAAGTTGAAAAAGAGCAAAAAAAGATACTATGGGCAATTGTTTTGCTGACTTCAACGACAACTGCTCTCGTTGGACCTATGATGTTCTTCGGCTTTATGATGTCCAATTTAGCCTATCTGTTAATCAAAGAATACCAACACAAATGGTTATTCTCAGTAGCAATTTTACTCGGTTTTCTTTCTCTAACTACTGGGCAAATGCTGGTAGAGCGTGTCTTTCAGCTCCAAATCAATGTCAGCATGGTCATTGAGCTTGTCGGAGGGTTATTCTTCTTTTATCTTTTAGCTAAGGAGGCAAAACGCTAGAATGCAATTAAAAAACGTTGGCAAATCATTTGGAAATCAAGCAATTTTAGAAGATATTCAACTGAATATTTCACCGAGCAAATTCACCGCCTTTATTGGACCAAATGGTGCTGGAAAATCAACGCTGCTTTCCATTATGAGCCGTTTGCTCAAGAAAGATCACGGTTTTCTCAGTATCAAGGGAAAAGAAATTGAAGCTTGGAACTCAAAAGAGCTCGCCAAAGAATTAACCATTTTAAAACAGAAAATCAATTATCAATCTAAATTAACGGTTGAAGAATTGGTTTCCTTCGGTCGCTTTCCTTATAGTCAGGATCGTTTGACAAAAGAAGATTTCAAAAAAGTAGAGCAAGCACTTGAATATCTGGACATTCTTGATTTAAGAAACCGTTTTATTGATACACTCTCCGGAGGTCAATTGCAGCGCGTTTTTATCGCTATGGTGCTCACTCAAGACACTGATTTTATCCTTTTGGACGAGCCACTAAACAATCTAGATATTAAGCAAAGTATTTCTATGATGAAAATCTTGCGTTCTCTCGTTGATGACTTAGGAAAAACGATTATCATTGTCATTCATGACATCAATATTGCCAGTCAGTATGTTGATGAAATTGTCGCCTTTAAAGACGGAAAAGTCTTTTATCAAGGTACAACCAATCAGGTCATGAGAAAAGAAATTTTAGATCCATTGTATGAAATGGACATTACCCTTGGGGAAATCAATGGTAAAAAAGTTTGTATTTACCTATAAATATTAATTTTGGAGGAATTTTAATGAAAAAGAATACAAAAACACTACTTCTATCTCTCTTCGCAGCTGTTGCAGTTGTGCTACTCGCTGCTTGCAGCGACAATAAACGGTCCAATTCAAAAACGACAAACTCTTCATCTGCTTCTAGTGAAGTCACTATCAAAACAGCAAATGGAGATGTGAAAGTCCCTACCAACCCTAAAAAAATTGTAACACTGGATTTAGGTGCAGCTGATACCATTCGTGCTTTAGGAAAAGAAAGCAGCATTGTCGGTATGCCAAAGAAAACTCTGCCTGCTTACTTAAAAAATTTACCAAGTAGCATTAAAAATGTAGGTAGCATGAAAGAACCGAATATGGAAGCTATCGCAGCTTTAAAACCAGACTTGATTATTGCTTCTGGTCGTACAGCTCAATATGTCAAGAAACTCAAGGAAATTGCCCCTACTGTATTATTCCAAACAGACAACAAAGACTACTGGGGTTCTACCAAGAAAAACATCCTTTCTTTAGCAAGTATCTTTGGAGAAGACGGAACCAAAAAAGCTAAAAGTGAATTAGCTACATTAGACAAGGAAATTCAAACCGTTGTTGCTGCCAATGAAAAATCAAATAAAAATGCTCTTGCGATGATGTTAAATGAAGGTGCAATATCTGCTTTCGGAGCTAAATCACGTTTTGCTTTCCTTTACAGTACTTTGAAATTCAAACCAACAGATGCTAAAATCAAAGAATCAAGACATGGACAAGAAGTCAGCTTTGAAAGTATCAAACAAATCAATCCAGACATTATCTTTGTTCTGAACCGCACTCTTGCTATCGGTGGGGACAATTCGGCCAATAAAGACTTACTGAATAACTCACTGATCCAAGAAACAAATGCTGCTAAAAACAAAACTATTGTAAACTTGACATCCGACCTCTGGTACCTAAGCGGAGGCGGACTCGAATCCACAAAATTGATGATTGAAGATGTAAAAAATGTAGCTGGGAAATAATATAAAAGAGCTGGAGAAAACCTTAAATGCATTTTCTCCAGCTCTTTTATCATCCTCAACTTCTAATTATCCTCTACCGCGAAACCATCATTTGTGATGAAATGATGTTCTAAAATTCCCTCATTTCCAAATAAAACTCCGTGGAGAACACCGCCATAGACAGCACCGCCATCCATGCCAATTTTTTGATCCTGCGTTTGCCAAAGGTGACTTGTCCCAGGCATCTCAGAAAAAAGATAAAAAGTCGGAGTATGCCCAAATACAATTATCTTTCCTGTTTGATTAAGACCTTGATGAAAGGGCTCACGTATCCAAACCTTTTGATAATCGCTTGTTTCATGCCAATCTTTTAAAGTTAAGTCAACTCCAGCGTGTACAAAAATATAGTTATCTGTTTCAACAAAGAAAGGCATCTGACGAATAAAAGACACGAGGTCTGGCGCCTCTTCCGACACGCGCTTCGCGTCTTCAACTCCATCAACAGGAGTATCTAAAGGTCGCCCCAAAATGGAATTGATTGTTGTGTCACCGCCATTGCGATGATAGTGATCATAGCCTCTCTTGGGATTATCCAACCAGGTTAGAAACATGTATTCGTGATTCCCAGAAATACAAATCGCTCCTTGCTTGTCGACAAAACTTTTCACACACTCTAAAACCGCTCGGCTGTCCTCGCCGCGGTCAATCAAATCTCCCAAAAAGATGAGTTGGCTTTCTCCATCCCATTTTTTGAGTAATTCTTTTAGCATTTTTGCTTTTCCATGTACGTCACCAATTACAAAATAATTTGTCATGATTACCTCCTGATAACAACTCATTTAGCACAAGCCAAAGAGTATTTCATTTTTTCAAGAGCTCTCTAGCCTGCGTGAGGGCTGCTTGGGTCACATTTTCGCCCGCCAACATTTTGGCAATTTCTTCGACACGCTCATCATTTGATAACAAGCGAACAGTTGAAACGGTCGAATGCTCATCAGATATTTTTTCAATGAAAAATTGATAATCCGCGATTGCAATCACTTGAGGTAAGTGCGAGATGGCAAGGACCTGTCCGTTTGAGCCAATCTTATGAATCTTTTGGGCAATAGCTTGTGCAACACGTCCCGATACACCTGTATCTACTTCATCAAAGACAATGCTGGTCTTGCCTTCCTTGCGAGAAAAAGCAGACTTGATTGCCAACATTAAACGAGACAATTCACCACCTGAAGCAACCTTAACGAGCGGTTTGTAATCTTCACCGGGATTAGTCGAAATATAAAATTCAACGTGTTCATTCCCATCGCGGCTAAATTTTCCCTTGGTAAATTGAACTCGAAAATTCGCCTTTTCCATATAGAGGTCTTGCAGTTCTTGCTGAATCTCTGCTTCTAACTGCTGGGCTAATTCGTGCCGAGCCTGACTCAGACGACCTGCTAGAGAAACCAAGTCTTTTTCCAGCTTTTTCAGCTCTTTGTTCAAATCATCTGATGAAAGGTTTTTTCCAGTAAGTAGAGCATATTCTTTAGAAATCTGCTCAAAATAAGCTAGGACATCATCTACTTGACCGCCGTATTTGCGAGTAATACTATAGATTAAATCTAGGCGACTTTCTACTTCTAAGAGACGGCCACCATCAAAATCCAAGTCTTCTAGAATATCCTCCAAACGCTTTGTCACATCTTCCAACACATAGTAAGATTCAGAAAGGTTGGTCGCAATTTCTTTGTAAGTGGCGTCATAGTCTTCAATAGCTTCCATGTCATTCATGGCAGAACGAACATTCGCTAAACTAGAAAATTCTTCATCATCCAGCATGGCATAAGCATTGGTCAAAGTGTCCGCAATCTGCTTATGATTGAGCAACTTATCACGTTCTTGATTTAAAGCTAAATCTTCACCTGCTTTTAAATTAGCTGCTTCAATCTCTGCAATTTGATATTCCAGCATGTCAATCCGCGCTTTATTTTCTTCTTGATTCTTTTGAATTGTTAAGACCTGCTTACGCAACTGACGATACTGATCAAAAGTCTGTTGATAATCAGCTTTGAGCTTGAAAAATGCGTCATCTCCAAACTCGTCCAACATGGCAATATGCAGCTGCGGTCGCATGAGTTCTTCTTGGTCGTGTTGACCGTGAATATCCACCAAATGCTGTCCAACAGCTCGCAAGACAGACAAATTAACCATTTGACCATTAATACGACTGACACTACGTCCATTTTGAAAAATTTCCCGCCGAATAATCAGCTCCTCTGTCATATCAAGCCCTTGCTGCTCAAAAATTTCAACCAAAGCCTTACTCTGCTCAATTGCAAAAAGCCCTTCAATCTCTGCTTTTGATGCACCGTGACGAATCACATCTGTTGTCGCGCGGCTTCCTAGCATCATGTTCATAGCATCAATAATAATAGACTTTCCAGCCCCTGTTTCACCTGTCAAAACGGTCATGCCTTGCTCAAAATTGAGGGAAATCTCTTCAATAATTGCAAAATTTTTAATGGAAATTTCAAGTAACATAGGCTATCTACCAAT
Organism: Streptococcus anginosus; assembly: GCF_900636475.1. Classification (NCBI taxonomy): domain Bacteria; kingdom Bacillati; phylum Bacillota; class Bacilli; order Lactobacillales; family Streptococcaceae; genus Streptococcus; species Streptococcus anginosus. The sequence continues at coordinate 161,094 of NZ_LR134283.1, read as the reverse complement.
TTCTGATTTGTTCCAATACCTGATGAGCCATTTCTTCACTACGGAAAATAAGGAGAATCGTGTCATCATCGGCTAAAATACTAAAAATGTCCTTAGAAAAATCTTCTACAATTTGTCGCTTCACAAAAGCTGTGCTTCCAGGGACAAGATTGAGATTGATCATATTTCCCAATAGCTCAAACTTTAAGATATTATTGTCTGCTAACTTCAAACTCGTACTAGCTGATTTCGGTAGTTCATAAATATAAGTGTTATTTTTCAGCGGAATTTTGACAATGCCCAATTCTTTAATATCACGCGAAACAGTTGCCTGTGTTGCTGTAATTCCTGATTTCTTCAGATATTCTACAATTGCTTCTTGTGTCCCAACTTCATAGTCCGACACAAAATGTCTAATTTTTTCTAATCTTTCCTTTTTATTCATCTTTAAATTCCTTATGTGCTGTCTCTACGACCGTTGTAATCATTGCTTTTACTAGGTTTTCAGGATGAGGATTTTTTTCCAAATGGGCTAAAAATTCCACATTCCCATGCCCACCTTGAATAGGGGAGAAATCCAGACCTTGGACAGAAAATCCTGCTTCAACCATAAAGTCCGTTACTTTTTCTAAAACTGCTTGATGCACTTTTTTATCTTTCACAATCCCATTTTTACCAATCTGCTCTCTACCTGCTTCAAACTGAGGTTTGATGAGTGCCACAGCGTTCCCATTTTCAGCCAAAATCTTATACAGAGCTGGCAAAATGAGACCAAGCGAGATAAAACTGACATCAATGGAGGCAAAGCGAGGTGTCTCCTCAAAATCAGCTACTTTGGCATAACGAAAATTAAACTGCTCCATGCTGATAACACGTTCGTCTTGGCGCAATTTCCAAGCCAGTTGATTGGTACCGACATCTACTGCGTAGACTTGCCTTGCACCATTTTGCAGCATGACATCCGTAAAACCACCCGTTGATGCCCCAATGTCCAACGTAATCTGATTTTCAACTGAAATCTCAAAAACCTGCAAAGCCTTTTCTAATTTTAAGCCACCACGGCTAACATATTTGAGCTTTTCGCCTTTAAGTTTTAACTCAGTGGTCTCATCAATTTTCTCGCCAGGTTTATCGAAACGCTCACCATTCGCAACAGCAACGACTAAGCCCGCCATCACACCGCGCTTGGCCTGTTCTCTTGTTTCAAAAAGCCCTTGCTTATAAGCTAGAACATCTACTCTTTCTTTCGTCATTGAGTTTTAAACTTTCTATTATCTTTCTGATAGCCGCGCCTGAAAAAGCAAGCTCTGCTTCTAATTCTGCCAATAAATGCTCTGTTTCCTCTATCTGTTTTTCAAAGAATCGCTTTGCTCCATCCAAACCCCAAATGGCTGGATAGGTGGCTTTCTCTGCTGCCACATCTTTCTGCGGTGTCTTCCCCAAGTCTTCAAAGTTCGCTGTGATATCTAAAATATCATCTCGCACCTGAAAAGCTAAACCAAGTAATTGACCAATTTTTCTTAATTTTTCCTGCTGTGGCTGTGCCACTTCCGCAATCAAACCCGCAGCAATAAAAGGATAGGTCAGGAGTTTACCAGTTTTATTGACATGAATATTCTGTAGCTCTGCTAAACTGATGTCCTTTCCTTCGCCCTGCATATCAAGGACTTGACCTCCGACCATACCAAAAGTTCCAGCCGCCAACGACAATTCTGCGATTAAGTTTACCTTGATTTGACTAGGTAGTGCCGCTTCTGCGATCAAAGCATAAGAATCTAAAAAGAGAGAATCTCCTGCTAAAATCCCCATTGCTTCGCCAAATTTCTTGTGGCTGGTCAAGCGACCACGACGATAATCATCATCGTCCATAGCCGGCAAATCATCATGAATCAAGCTACCTGTATGAATCATTTCAAGCGCTGCTGCCACTTGGAAATGCGCTTCTGTCAGTTCCAGTCCTAGACCTTCTAGCAATTCTAAAAGTAAAAGAGGGCGAATTCGCTTGCCTCCTGCATTGACTGAGTAAAGAATCGCTTCTATCAAATCAGCAGATACCACTTTTTGAGCATAAAAAGTCTCAATAGCTTGTCCAATTCTAGCTAATTTTTCGTCTTGTTTCATTCCATTTCCATTTCTGTGCCATCAGCCTGCATAACTTTTACCAGCGTTTTTTCTGCCTGATCTAGCGTTTTTTGCAATTCTTTTGAAAGCTGCATCCCCTTTTGAAACTCAGAAATCGCTTCTTCCAAAGGAACATCTCCGTTTTCTAACTTCTGTACGATAACTTCTAAGTCTGCTAAATTTTCTTCAAATTTCTTTTCTTTCGACATCTTTTACCTCAACTTCTATCTGACCATCTCGCATCAAAATGGTTAATTGATCTTTTTTATTGATTTTCTCAATAGATTCTAACACCTGTTCATCTTTTTTGACAATAGCATAACCCCGAGCCACAATTCGGCTAGTATCCAGCATGAACAAAGCGTCAGACAGACGCTTGACTTCAGCCAGTTTATGGTCATAAACAACTGCCATATTGCTGCGCAGAAGCCGTTCCAACTGAGCTACACGCTCTTGATAAATCTGAACCTGCCTTAAAGGAGCTAGAGCCTCCAAACGATGTTGTAAAAGCCTTGCTCGCTGCACTTCCTCGTTATAATATTCGCGAATTTTTTGCTTGAGCCGTAAATTTAGTTGATCTAATTTTTGCAGGTAGCTATCATACAGTCGTCCTGGTTGTCGAAAAATGACAGACTGACTCAGCTTAGCTAATCGCTCACGATTGTAAGTAAGACGATTCGATGTGGCAGCTGCTAACCGATTTTGTTGCTGCTGCAAGTGTGCTAGGAGATCCAGCTTTGTTACAGGTGTTGCTAATTCAGCAGCCGCAGTCGGCGTTGCAGCCCGTCTATCTGCAACAAAATCTGCCAAGGTCGTATCTGTTTCATGCCCCACACTCGAAATGATCGGAATGTGCGATTCAAAAATTGCACGGACAACCACTTCCTCATTAAACGCCCAGAGATCTTCAATTGAGCCACCACCTCGACCGATAATGAGCAAATCTAAATCCTTTCGCTCATTAGCACGACGAATATTTTCTGCTACTTCAGCAGACGCTCCTTCGCCTTGCACCTTCGTCGGATAAAGAATTATCTCAACTCCCGGAAAACGACGACTAACAGTTGTGATAATATCGCGAATCACTGCTCCACTAGGACTGGTCACTACTCCAATTTTCTTTGGGAATTGCGGTAAAGCTTGCTTAAAGCACTCCTCAAAAAGCCCTTCCTCGCCTAGCTTTTTCTTGAGCTGCTCAAACTGAATTGCCAAAACTCCGATACCGTCTGGCTCCGCTTTTTCAATGATAATAGAATAAGATCCACTTGGTTCATATAGTTGAACACGACCGATGACATTAACCTTCATACCCTCTTCCAAGTCAAAACCTAACTTCTTATAAACACCACCCCAGATTGTCGCCTGAATGACTGCTTTTTCATCTTTGAGAGAGAAATATTGGTGATTAGGTCGCCTACGAAAATTAGAAACTTGCCCCGTCAGATAAACTCGTTCTAAATAAGGATCTTTATCAAACTTTAATTTTAAGTATTTGGTCAAGGTTGACACGGATAAATACTCAGACATTCCTCTCCTTTCATTTCCTGTAATGCTTCTTTATTCATAATTTTTATTATACCAAACAATCTATAAAAAATCATTTCCAGCCCTCAACGAAAAAGGAAAGACTAGTTTCCCATATCTTAAGCAGAGCCTAGCCCAACAAACTTGCCAAAATATACAAAAGATAGATATGCACAGGATAGAAAAATAACTTCATACCACGACTTTTTCACCGTTGTAAAAATACATTGGAATAACCGCAAAAACCATCATCCATTGCACAGACGTTGGATCTGTTAGATACACAAATAAAGAGACTAGTGTTAATGTCACCATTTGTGCCATACGGTGTCTGCGGAAGATATAAAAGAAAAGACCAAGGTAAACCATGACATCCCCTCCTTCAACCACGAGAATGTTCGGAATGGCCATGATAAAAAAAGCAATAATTTGAACCATCAGAGGTGATATATTTTCACTGGCTAGATAACCCAATAGAAACAAAGCCGGCAGAGCCAGAAGAATCGGTAAAAGAAAAAGGCCCAATCCTTTCCAGAATGAATAAAGTTTCTTTTCTTTCATACCCTCAACCATCAAATCCCAAGCACAGCTAGATATGCCCGCTAAGAAAAAGGCGCCAAAAGCATTATTCGCCAGCCCAACTTGACCATTGGTAAAAAAGTAACTGACAATCATGTTCCCAATAATCATAAACCATGTCATAAAGAGCAACCGTTTCAAATAAGCTTTTCAATTATGCGTATAGTACAAACTATCAGCTGCCAGAAACATAAAAAGAGGAAAAACTACGCGTCCTAGCATTGTTAACCACATCGGGGCGCCAAAAGCACCAAACATTTCGTAGATATGATCTAAAAACATAAGTAAAATAGCTAAAATTTTCAAGTTCGTTGCATTCGATATTTTCTTTAAAGATTGTAACATCATAAATTCTTCATTTCATTTTTTTCAACAAGCATAATCTTATCGAAAATTTCCCGCCCTTTCCATTACATAAACTTACATTTTCAGAAAGAAAAGTGACATTTTTGTAAGACAAAAAAATAAGGTCAAGATAAAAATCTCAACCTCATTAGGTGCAATGAATTTTCATAAGATAGTGGATATTGAAAAAGTTTATTCTCCATTTCAACTTGTACTAAGCCTCATGAGCTAAATATTACTTTTATAAATAACTAATAAAAGTTAAACTTTCTAAGTTTTTAAATATTTTTGCAGGCTTTTTCATTATAACATATTTTCTTTTTTAGCTAGCTTCTTCATCCACTTAGGGATTTCTTTACTGATTTCTGTTGGCAAGACTACATAGTTTTCTTTGCTTAACTCTTCTGCAATGGCTGAATGCAGATAGACTGCTGCTGCTACACGTTCCAGTAAAGAACTAGTCTTGAACTGCCCTGCAAAACCTGCAATCATGCCTGCAAGCGTGTCTCCCATACCACCCATTGCTTGATAAGGACCACCAATAGTCAGTTGAAAATGGTTTCCATTTCCACTTTGAAAAATAGTCGTTCCGTGCTTCTTTTGAACAACGATAGTTCCAGCAGGGAAGGAATTAACAGCTTCTTGGTTTTTTTCAACCGTTTGCTCCGCTATCTTTAGTCCGCTCAACCGCTCCCATTCTTTTTGATGCGGGGTAAAAATCGTCTGCGCTTTTGGAAATGACAAAGTTTCTTTGCTGTAAAGTGAAATAGCTCCACCGTCCATGATGAAGATTTGATGTTCACTGACAAGTTCCACTACCAGCTGCAAAACGGCTTTTTCAAGTTTACTTTCAGCTAAACCTGATCCAATCAATACTACATCTGCTTTTTGGACTTGCTCGGTCAATAGCTTTTTATCTTGTACATCAAAAGCCATTGCTTCTGGTAAATGAGCGTGGAGAGCTGCGATATTTTCCCTATCCGTCGCCACCGTCACTAGACCAGCTCCGCTATGAACTGCAGCTAAGGCTGCCATGATAATCGCTCCACCAAAAGGATATGTCCCGCCAATTAACAACAAGCGACCGTAATCCCCCTTGTGACTATGGAGTGCACGTGGCTGAACGACCTTTTCCAATAATGTACAATTGACCACTTCCATTATTTTCTCCTTTTGCATACTGCGATTCCCCTTGTCTACCTCTATTTTATATAAAGGAAAAAAGACCTGTCTAGGACATTCTTGTCTCAGACTCGTTTACTTTCTAGAATAAAACTCAATACGCAATTGAGTGGCCTTTATTACGCTGATGATATCAGCTTTTACAAACCTACTCAACCTTGCAGGGTGGGGCAACAAATTTGATTTCTTACGAAATACCATTTTTATACGTAATTTTCACGATTACACTCTTTCTGTGGGGGAGTTTGTAGTAGAATCATGGCTGTTGTCTGTCCCACTCCCGTGACATTCTTATTTTTTCAAACTCCGTTTACACGCTCGATAGGTTTGCTCCATGAGCATGGTAATGGTCATCGGACCAACCCCTCTTGGTACAGGAGTAATGAGACTTGCGGTTTCAGATACTTCATCAAATTTTACATCGCCAATCAATTTACCATTTTTATCACGATTCATACCAACATCAATCACGACTGCGCCTTCTTTGACAAAATCTTTAGTCACAAAATGTCCGCGACCAATAGCTACAACTAAAATATCAGCTTTTTTTGTAATTTCTGACAAGTGGTGTGTCCGTGAATGTGTCAGAGTCACTGTAGCATTTTTAGCTAAAAGAAGCTGTGCCATGGGCTTTCCGACAATGTTACTTCGTCCAATAACAACGGCGCGTTTACCTTCTAATTCAACGCCGTATTCATGAAACATTTCCATAATACCAGCAGGTGTTGAGGGAATCATAACAGGATGGCCACTCCAGAGTCGCCCCATATTCAGTGGATGAAAGCCGTCCACATCTTTATCAGGGTCAATTGCTAACAGCACCGCCTCTTCATCAATATGCTTTGGCAGCGGCAATTGCACTAAAATGCCGTGCCAGTCTGGATCTTGATTATATTGTTCAATTAAGGTAAGCAATTCCTCTTGTGTCGTCGTTTCTGGCAGACGTATTACTTCGCTCCGAAACCCTACAGACAAAACGGAGCGCTCTTTATTTCGTACATAAATCTGACTGGCTAGGTTATTCCCCACTAAAATCACTACAAGTCCTGGAATCAATCCTGTTTCGTCTTTTAATTTTCTAACCTTTTCTGCTAACTGTATTTGCAATTTTTCTGCCAAAGCCTTGCCATCAATTATCTTTGCCATATCCATCTCATTTCTAATTTCTTCATTCTATTATAGCAGAAACTCAGGTGTTTGTCCTATAGACTTTTTTATAGAAAGTTATAGAGCGAAACCAACCTTGTCTTTCCACCTTTTTCTACTATTTTATGAAAATTTACACAAAAAACAGAAAAAAAGGAGCTAAAAAACTTAAAATTATCTTAAACCTTAAAACTATTTTAAGGTAACTGCTTTAACATAGAACACGGTACCGATTTAGTTTAAAAATATATAGAAGGGAAGAAAATTATGCAAATAGCCAAACAGGCTTTGAATTACATCAGTAGAAAAAAAGTTAAAACTGTTCTGATTTTTCTGATACTAACATTTATTTCCACTGCTTTATCCAGTAGTTTTTCGATTATGAAAACGACGGACAATATCGAAAAAAGGATTTATGATGCTTCAAATACTGGCTTTGCTATCACCAGTAAGAATATTGAAAATCCAATTTCATTAAAAACGGCAGAGAAATTGTTAGAGAATAAAGAAATCTCAAAACATAACTTAAAATACGATGCACTGGCAACCTTGACAAATAAAACAGTTGTCAAGAAGAGACAAGGAGTGACGCGGGACAATCAAAATCCTATTCTCAACAATCTCGTTGCAGCATTGGGCACAAATAATTCTCAGTTGGAAACGACCTTTGTCAGCGGTGTCTTTAAGTTAGAAAAAGGAAAACATCTTCAAAAAAGTGACCGCTCCAAGGTGTTGATTCATGAAAAATTAGCTGCGCAAAATCATCTCAAAGTCGGTGACAAATTCAAACTGCAAGGCATATCATTACGAGACGGTGATGCAAAAAATGGCAATGAAATAGAAGTTGAAGTTGCAGGGATTTTCTCTGGTAAAAAAGAAGAAAAACAAACGGGATTAAGTTCTGATGCAACGGAAAATACTCTTTATTTGGATTATGAAAGTAGTCAACGCTTAGCAGGCTACAAAGCAACTGACTATCAGGTCACATCAGCAGTTTACTATGTTGCTAATCCAAAGAACATTGACCAAGTGGTGACCGCCGTTAAGAAAGCGCCTATTGACTGGAGCAAGTTAGATCTTGTTAAAAATACGAAAGCATTTGAGACTATCTCTTCTTCTATCACGAGTTTTAAACAGATTGTTCGTGTCTTAACATTTAGTATCATCATCGGCAGTATCATCATTCTGGCCCTGATTCTTATGTTTTGGTTGCGAGAGAGAGTTTATGAAATCGGAGTGCTCCTATCGCTTGGTATTTCAAAGACAATGATTATGTCCCAATTTGTGCTAGAGCTTGTCATCATCTCTGTGTTTAGCATGGTTCTATCCACGATTAGCGGTTCTTATCTGGCTACCATGGTCTTTAAAGGTTTTATCAAGAAAGGACAAGACGGAGCTGATTCAGCGGCACTCTTTGAAAATGTGGTACCACACCTAGATTTTGCAACAATTGGTGTGACCTATGGCATTTTGCTCATCATCATCTTATTTGCCGTAGTGGGCTCGTCCTCTATTATTTTACATAAAAAACCGAAGGAAATTTTAACCGATATTAGTTAAGGAGACAAAAAATGACGATTTTAAAAATAGATACTGTTAGTTATCAGTACAACACTTTACAAGAAAATGTATTGCAACAAATCACGACTTCATTTGAAAAAGGGAAATTTTACGCCATCATCGGGAAATCTGGTGCAGGAAAATCAACCTTGCTTTCCCTTTTAGCAGGACTTGACACTCCCACAAAAGGAAAAATCCTCTTTGAAAATCAAGACATTGCTGAGAAAGGCTACAATCACCACAGAAGCAAACAAATCTCTTTGGTCTTTCAAAATTATAATTTAATTGACTACCTGACACCTCTTGAAAATGTCCGTTTGGTCAATCCACATGCAGATAAAGAAATCTTGTTACGGTTAGGCTTGAGCGAGAAAGAGATTCACCGCAATGTCATGCGTCTCTCTGGCGGTCAGCAGCAACGGGTGGCTATTGCACGTGCTTTGGCATCAGAAGCCCCTATTATCTTAGCCGATGAACCAACAGGGAATCTAGACGCTGCTACTGCCATGGACATTATTGACATTCTTATCACCTCTGCCAAAGAGAAGAATAAATGTGTCATTGTGGTGACACACAGCAAAGAGCTGGCTGATCAAGCAGATGTTGTCCTCGAATTAAAAAATAAAAACTTAGTGGAAGTCACTAAGAAAGCGAAATGATACCCCAAGGAGAAGAAATGATATGTTACCAATAAAAAACGCTTTGGCTTATGTCTGGCGCAAGAAAATCAAAAGCTTGATTATCTTTTTCATCCTGCTAGCCATCTCTACCTTAACCTTAGGCAGCATTGCTGTTAAAAATGCGACTGACGCTGCTTCAAAAGAAACATTTAAAAATATTACCAGCAGCTTTTCCATGCAGATCAACCGTGAGGTCAATCCAGGAACACCACGCGGTGCTGGAAATCTCAAAGGCGAAGACATTGATACGATTAGCAAAGTTGCCGGTATTTCCGGCTATGTCAAACGCATGAACATTGTAGCGGATCTGATAGATCATCAACTGGTTGAAATGCCTGACGGCGACCAGCAATTGAGTGAAGATCGCAAGCAAAAATTCGGCCGTGCCATTATGGCAACAGGTATCAATGACTCATCGAAGGATGATAAATTTACTGCGGGAACCTTCAAACTAGTTGAAGGTAGACATATCAACAAAAATGACAAAAATGTTGCTTTAATTCATAAAGATTTTGCAGAAAAGAACAAACTTAAAGTCGGCGATACGATTAATATAAAATCGAATACTTATGACTATGATAACGTTCGCAAAGCTAATAAAACGACTAAAGTGACAGTTATCGGAATTTTTGACGGGAAAAATAAAGGAGGCGTTTCTAGTCCTCAAGAATTGTATGAAAATACCTTTATCACAGACTTAGAAACGACTAAAACTTTACAAGGTTCAACAGATAAAAACGCTATTTATCAAGATGCTACTTTCTTTGTAAATGGTAGCCAAGATATTGATAAAGTGATGGCGAAAGTAAAAGAAATATCATCTATTGATTGGGAAGCCTACACCCTTGTTAAGAGCACAAGCAACTTCCCAGCACTTCAATCTTCTATTAACGGTATTTACGGCGTTACTGGAAACCTCTTAATCGGAACTCTAATCTTTGGTGCAATTGTTCTGACGCTAGTATTGTTCTTATGGATCAATGGTCGTAGAAAAGAAATGGGAATCATGCTTTCAATGGGAATTAGCAAAACAAAGATTTTCTTCCAATTTATCACAGAAGTTCTCTTTGTAAGTATATTTAGCTTCATTGGTGCTTACTTTGCAGGTAGTGCTGTCAGCAAGGTGATGGGAAATAGCATTTTGAAACAAGTTACCAGTGGTATTGCTGAAAAACTAGCTCGAGAAGGTAAGAGCGCCAATCTTGGAGGCGGGGCTGAAGTGGATGGCTTTAACAAGACCCTCACTAGCCTCAATGTACATGTATCTCCTGATGATATGACCAAGGTGGTCATCTTTGGACTTGCCATTATCATCGTTTCCGTCCTCATTGCTTCAATCACGCTCCTTAGTAAGCAACCAAAAGACTTACTAATGGGTGATAATAGCAAGTAGAGCACAGAAACCATTCATATAAAGAGGCTGAGAAAAAGATCTCAGCCTCATTTTATTATGGTCAAAAACCTTTGACGCGGTAGCTAATGCTCAAAGCACTGCTTTTAAGGTTGCAAATAGAGCTTGCGGAGCAAGTCACAATTTTGTTCGTCTTTTAGGCTCCAACAAATTTCTTTGATAAACACTTTGTTTTCTTTATCCACCACCTCAACAGTCTCCTGGGCTGTTGAGCAACCTGAGCCTAAAAACAAGAGAGCGAAACTAAAAATATTCAATTTTTCGTTCTGCCCCACCATCTTACTTGATAAGTTACTTTTGCCAACCTTCGAACGGAATAACCTTGGATTCACTCTGATATATCAAAGAATGATGTGAAGTTCTTTGGATTTGCTCTCTTAGCCATTGTATGTTGTTTGTCTTTTTGCTCCCAACCATACTGATTGTTTACTGATTTTTACAGTTCTTTTGATGTGCTTTCAGCTTCTTCATAGCCCAGTCGTAGTGACTGGATGTGCAGCTGACAAAGTAGGAGCCAAGAGTACTCCCACCAACCCATTTATAAACACTCTTTGAAAACAGCTCTTCATTTGTAAAGGTTTCAGCCAGGGTTAGCACTTTTTCCTGTGATTGATGAAGCAACTTGATTGCTTTTTCTAGCGGTGTCTGTTGATGTTTTTGCCAAAATGCCACATTCATCTCACCATAGCTTCTCCAATTATAAGGTGCTGGCAAAAACGATTTTTCGACACCATTTTGATTGGAATGCACCCAATCCAAAAGCAATTGCTGCCACTCATAAAGATGAATGAGAACATCTCTGAGGTTTTTATCCCTCTTCCAATGCGCCTCTTTCTTTTTTTCATCTTTTGAAAAATCAAATGGAGTCTTTAACTCTTCTTCTGTTAATTGGGAAATCAATGACTGCAGCTTTGCATATTGCTGCGTCGCTGCACTGATCAACTCAGTCTTGCTAGTAGGTCTTACCATGTTATGTTCTCCTTCTTTTTAATAAATCATACAACAAATGACCTGACAACCTCTGTCATGTTTTTAGTTTTCTCTTTATTTTTGTCTCATTTTTTCTTTGATTTCACATTGACAGTCACAATCACCACAGTTCCCCTTTCCCTTAATGATGTGGTGCAGCGCTGCGCCAGCTAAAACTAAAATAATGATAAATACAATAATCGTGGACATAATTTCTCCTATACTGTTTGATGTGTCAGACTATCTAAAGTGATAACTTCTACTTTTTCTTTCCGTGGTTTTCTGAAGATGAAATAGAGACCAACTGCTACAACGAATAAAGCAAAGACAGTCACTGGAGATATTCCTTTTCCGTACAGCAAAACTTGACCAAACTGGTAAATCACAAAGCTGACATTATAAGCCAGTAGAGTTTGGAATGAAATAGCAATCCACGTCCACTTGGCATTGCCTATTTCCCGATGAATCGCACCAATCGCTGCAAAACAAGGAGCGCAGAGCAGATTAAAGACAAGGAATGAGTAGGCGGAAAGTGCCGTATAATGCTGTTGAAGATTGGTCCACAACTCTTTGGTAGTCTCTGTCGCGTCTGTCACTTTATACAAAATCCCAAAAGTGGAAATCACCGTTTCCTTCGCCAATAAGCCGGTAATAGCCGCAACCGTTGCTCGCCAATTGCCAAAGCCAAGAGGAGTAAAGATCCAAGCTAATCCTTTTCCTAAGGTAGCTAGAATACTATCTTCTGTTTCGACCGCCTGTAAGCTAAAGTTATAGGAACTAGCAAACCAAATGAAAATATTGGTCACAAAGATAATCGTTCCAGCACGCTTAATGAAGCTCAAAGCCTTTTGACCGGCATAACGCAACACCGTTTTGACTTGTGGCAAGTGGTAACTCGGCAACTCCATGATAAAGGGCGCTACTGCTCCACCGAGACTCGCTGTCTTTTTCAAAGCAATCCCTGATAAGACAATCGCTCCCATTCCGACAAAATAAGCGCTTGGTGCAATCCAAGGATTGTCAGGAAAGAAAGCTCCCGCAATCAAGGAAATAATTGGCAACTTGGCAGAACAAGGCATAAAGGTTGTTGTCATAATGGTAATTCTACGGTCACGTTCATTTTCAATGGTTCTACTCGCCATGACACCAGGAACGCCACACCCCGTCGAAATCAACATGGGGATAAAGGATTTTCCAGATAAACCAAACCGCCGAAAGATTCGATCCATTACAAAGGCAATCCGGCTCATATAGCCGATGTCTTCCAAGATACCCAAACAGGTAAATAAGACAAAAATCTGAGGCACAAAGCCTAGCACAGCTCCGCAGCCTGCGATAATCCCATCAATGATTAAAGATTGAAGCCAGTTGGCTACAGCTAATTGCTCTAGCAATGATTTAACACCATTTGGAATCCATTCTCCAAAGAGGATGTCGTTTGTCCAATCCGTTCCCATCGTTCCAATCGTTTGAATGGAGAGAAAATAGACCAGCCACATAACAACTGCAAAAATTGGCAAGGCTAAATAACGATTGGTCACAATACGGTCAATCTTATCCGACAAACTCAATTGATTGACATCAGCTTGCAGCGCCATTTTGACTGCTGCCTCAATAAACTCATACCGCGCATTGACAACAATGGTCTCTGCGTCTTCAGTGTAGATTTCTTCCGTAATCCGAATCGCATCTTCAATCTCTGTTTTTTGAAAATCAGACAATGCCAGCTGTTCAGATAATTCTTTATCGCGTTCAAAAAGCTTAATGGCATAAAAACGAGCTTGTTTTTGAGGTGCTGCATTCCCCAAAATACGGATAATTTCTGACAAAGCCGCTTCAAAATGACTATCGTAAATAGGATAGATCGTTTCATCCGTGCGCTCTATTTCTCGCAAGGCCTGCCGCATAACTTGGTCAATCCCTGTTTTTTTCAAAGCACTGGTCGCTACGACCGGCACCCCTAGCTGATAACTTAATTTAGTCGTATCAATCCATTTTCCTTGCTTTTCAACGACATCGCTCATATTTAAAGCCAGCACAACCGGAATCCCCGTCTCAATCAATTGCAAACTCAAGTACAGATTCCGCTCTAAATTGGTCGCGTCAACCACATCCAAAATAGCATCCGCATTGCCACTCAAAAGATAATTTCTACTGACCATTTCCTCAGAAGTATAAGGAGATAAGGAGTAAATTCCCGGTAGGTCTTGGATAATGATTTCTTTATTTTTGCGAAATAATCCACTTTTCTTCTCGACAGTGACACCAGGCCAATTTCCCACATGCTGGCTACTACCGGTTAGAATGTTAAATAAACTGGTCTTTCCACTATTCGGATTTCCCGCAAGCGCTAATTCTTTCATCCTTTTGCTCCCTTTTCGCTTTTCACAACACTAACCAGACTCGCTTCTGACTTTCTCAACGTCAAATCGTAACCTCTCAACTTAATTTCTAATGGATCACCTAATGGTGCGACTTTCTGCAACTGAACTTTTGTGTTTTTCGTCAAACCCATATCCATCAGCCTCCGTTTTAAAGCACCATCCGCATGAATTGCTTCTATATATGCCACATCTCCAACAGCTAATTCAGATAAAGGAAGGGCTGAGCAGTTGCTATCTTTCAGAACAACGTCCAGCTTTTCCAAAATAGAATTGTCCAAAGCAATCCTCGCAGCTCGAACTAAGAGAATGGCTGTATCATTTGTTTTTGAAATGATTTGAATAAAACTTCCTATCTTAATCCCTAAATCTGCTAAATGACGGACGCTCGCTTCCTCTAAATCAATTCCGACAATTTCATATTCTGTTACTAATTTCATTTGAGATAAATCCATACTCTCTCCTTTTCTGTTTGTCAAGAAATATGCTTACTATCATTATTAGTATACCACTTTTTTCTAAGAATTTCTGACAATTCTAAGGTAGATAGGCAAAAATTATTGCAAATTAAATACCCCCTAAGCAGGTGCCTAGAGGATATCTTATTAGAGACTAGCAAATTAATACAACAATTCATAAATTTCCATAGCAATCAAATCAATACTGTCAAATGTATAAGTTTCACGCGCTGCTACATCACGAAGAGTGAATACTGAGCCATTTTCTTCGTCATAGCTATAAGCTACTTCTGCTACAACAACTCCGTCACGCTCAAAATTGCGTTTCAAATTGCCGCCATCTTTTGTCATAGCATCTAAACGATTGATAATTCTTACTAAATGTGATTCCATTTTCCTTCTCCTATTCATTTATACGTTACTATTTTACCACAAATTAAAGATGAAATACCAGTAAAAGCCCTGTTTTTGATAAATTTAACACAAAATAAAACGCTTCAGTACAAAAATCTGTCTTTTAACACTTTATTCTTGCAATGTTTTAGAATACTGCTATAATAAAACTAAGAAATTTGACTATTATTGACCAATTGGTATTATTCAAACAAATTTTAAAAGAAAGAGGTAGCACATGCTTTGTCAAAATTGTAAAATAAATGAATCAACCATTCACCTTTACACAAATGTGAATGGAAAACAACACCAAGTTGACCTCTGTCAAAATTGTTATCAAATCATGAAAACAGACCCCAATAATGCTCTGTTTCGTGGAATGACCAATATGAATAATCAAAACAACTTAGACCCGTTTGATGATTTCTTTAATAATCTTGGAAATTTCCAAAATCATCAAGAACCGCAGACCCCTCCTACTCAATCAGGTGGTGGTTACGGCAATGGAGGTTACGGTTCCAATCAAGGTGGGGGTGCACGCCAGCAAACTCCGCAACAGCCAAAAGGACTCCTAGAAGAATTTGGCATCAATGTAACCGAATTTGCTCGGCGCGGTGAAATTGACCCTGTCATCGGTCGTGATGAGGAAATCGTCCGCGTCATTGAAATTCTCAACCGTCGAACAAAGAACAATCCAGTCCTCATCGGAGAGCCCGGTGTCGGTAAAACAGCTGTTGTAGAAGGCTTGGCACAGAAGATTGTGGACGGTGATGTTCCACATAAACTTCAAGGAAAAGAAGTCATCCGTTTAGATGTAGTCAGCCTAGTGCAAGGAACTGGTATCCGCGGTCAATTTGAAGAACGAATGCAAAAACTCATGGAGGAAATCCGTTCTCGTCAGGATGTGATTCTATTCATTGATGAAATCCATGAAATCGTTGGAGCTGGTGCAGCTGGAGATGGGAATATGGATGCTGGTAACATCTTAAAACCTGCTCTTGCTCGCGGCGAGCTTCAATTAGTTGGTGCCACAACTCTCAATGAGTATCGCATTATCGAAAAAGATGCAGCACTGGAACGCCGGATGCAGCCAGTAAAAGTGGATGAACCAACGGTTGAAGAAACCATTACTATTCTAAAAGGCATTCAAAAAAAATACGAAGACTATCACCACGTCAAATACACAGACGATGCCATTGAAGCAGCGGCTGTCTTGTCCAATCGTTATATCCAAGATCGCTTCTTGCCCGATAAGGCCATTGACTTGCTAGACGAAGCAGGCTCTAAGATGAATCTGACACTTAACTTTGTCGATCCAAAAGTCATTGATCAACGATTGGTAGAAGCTGAAAACCTCAAGGCACAAGCTACTCGTGATGAAGATTTTGAAAAAGCTGCTTATTTCCGTGACCAAATTGCCAAATACAAAGAAATGCAGCAAAATAAAATGGCAGACCAAGATACACCTATCATCAGTGAAAAAACGATTGAGCATATCATTGAGCAAAAAACAAATATCCCAGTTGGTGACTTAAAAGAAAAGGAACAATCGCAATTAATTAGTCTGGCTGATGATTTGAAAGCTCATGTCATCGGTCAAGATGATGCCGTTGATAAAATTGCCAAAGCCATTCGCCGTAATCGTGTCGGACTTGGCTCTCCTAATCGACCAATTGGATCCTTCCTCTTTGTCGGACCAACCGGTGTCGGTAAAACAGAACTTTCTAAACAATTAGCCATTGAACTCTTTGGCTCAGCTGACAGCATGATTCGCTTTGATATGAGTGAATATATGGAAAAACACAGCGTAGCCAAACTCGTTGGAGCACCTCCAGGCTATGTTGGCTACGAAGAAGCCGGACAATTGACAGAACGCGTACGCCGCAATCCTTATTCTCTCATTCTGCTTGACGAAGTAGAAAAAGCGCACCCAGATGTCATGCACATGTTCCTGCAAGTTCTTGACGATGGACGTCTGACAGACGGACAAGGGCGCACAGTTAGCTTTAAAGATACAATTATCATCATGACTTCCAACGCCGGTACTGGAAAAGTCGAAGCAAACGTTGGATTTGGTGCAGCGCGTGAAGGACGAACTAATTCCGTCCTCGGTGAATTGGGCAACTTCTTCAGCCCAGAATTTATGAATCGTTTCGATGGTATTATTGAGTTCAAATCTCTTAGCAAGGAAAATCTCCTACAAATCGTAGATTTGATGCTTGAAGATGTGAATAAACGCTTAGCTGTAAATGGTATTCACCTAGACGTAACAGACAAAGTCAAGGAAAAATTAGTTAATCTTGGTTACGATCCAAAAATGGGAGCTCGTCCACTTCGTCGGACAATCCAAGATCACATCGAGGATGCTATCACCGACTACTATCTTGAACATCCAAGCGAAAAAGAGCTCAAAGCTGTCATGACAAGCAACAGCAAGATTGTTATCAAATCAGCTTCAGCTAAAAAATCTGAAAACGAAGCTGACAAAGAAATCAAAACAACAGCAGATGACAATGCTGATTAGATATGAAAATCACTCCTTAGAAGTTTCTCTAGGGAGTGACTTTTTAGTTACTGAACACTGTACCTCAAAATTGTCTTTAGTTTCTCTGGAGCGGTGCGATTTTTATTGTTCAAATAAATTTCACGATGATATGCTGTGCAGCGTTTTAACCCATTTTCTTGACAGAAAGCATCCATTTTCGCGAAGGTTTGTGGTTCATCGTCAAATGGTCCTACATGAAGCATGGCAACACTGCTTCCTTCGCTTATTCGTTCAAAGCGAATCTCATTATAAAACGGATTTGGTTTTTTCACTTTTACTTTTTCGAGAGCTGTTTCAACTATTTCATTTGTAATAAACTCTGGCTGAGCAATCATAATCGTATAAACCAAGTCGTCTTTTACCAAAGTCTCTGCTTCTGTTTGCTGCCAACTCCCTTCCAAAGGGTAAACGGTAAAATCAGTAAATTCCTGATGATGAGCAGTTTTTTATACTCCATTTTAATCGCATAAGCGAGGGAATAAAGAGCAGAAACCCTTTCTGAAAAGTCAGCTTTATTTGGATTTCCTTGACCATTTAACATGATAAATGACTGCACAGGGTGTTCAATGACCACAGGAGTTTTTGGACCTTGATAAAGTTTTTTATCTAATTTTCTCCATTCATATTTCATTTGTTTGCTCCTTTCATTTTTCTATCATGAGTATAACAGAAGAAACTTGTCACCCGATGTCAACTTTTATATAAAAGTAAAATTTGTTTGAAGATTTTTCTTCTGTTTTTCCATATTTTTTATAATAGATATTCTGTTTTTTCAAAATAATCAGAAAATTTCAATTTTTCTATTGTTTTTTTGGAATAAGATGTTATAATAGACAACAAGAAAAATAAAAAAGGAGTTACGTTATGTTGATTATAGATATTATTATCATTATTTATAGTATCTTATCAAGGCGTAGCTACCGTTTTAAAATGGGATAATCATCTCCATTTTTACATGACTCCGCCTTATTCTCATTTGGGATAAGGCGGATTTTATTTTTCAAAAATAAAGGAGTTTTTTATGACAAAAGAAAACACAACCGCATCACTTACCCCTAAATCATTTTTGCATAAAGTTCTAAACGGAACCGCAATTGGTGTTATCGTAGCCTTGCTTCCTAACTGTATCTTTGCCATTATTTTCTCTTTAGACTTTTTCAAAAATAATGCTTTCTTTGCAACTTGGAATGTGGCTAACGTTCTTTTCCAAGCCACTTTATCTGCCGTAATTGGAACGCTGGTTGCCTTGGAATTTAATTTCAAAGGAATGAAAGCTGCGCTTCTGACAGCCATTGCTTTTGTTAGTTCTGGTGCTTCTAGTAAATTAGCGGGTGCTACAGAGTTATTAGGATATCTCCAAAAGCAAAAAGCCCCTGCTGAAATTACCGCAACTGCAAACAAAATGGTTACTGGATTCTACACGACCGGTACAGGGGACATTATCAATGTCATGCTAATTTGTGCCCTTAGCGTTCTCGTATTGCTCTGGCTAGAAGGAAAATTTGAATCCTTTAATTTCGTTCTTCTGCCAATCGTTGGATCGCTTCTTGCGACTGTGGGGCTATTTACACTTCCTTATGTCAAAATGATTTCTAGCTTAATCGGGCAGGGAATTATCTACTTTACGGATCTTCAGCCTTACTTAATGAGTGTTCTCATCTGTGTTACTTTTGCTATCTTAATCGTGGCTCCAATCTCAACAGTTGCAATCGGTCTTGCCATTGGACTAAATGGACTCGCTGCCGGTGCTTCTGCTATGGGGGTCGGAACAACTTGTATCGTACTTGTTGTTCATTCATTCTTCGTCAATAAACCTGGTGTAACTGCTGCTGTCGCCCTTGGTTCAATGAAAATGATGATGACCAATGTCTTTGAACATCCAATCTCTTATGTTCCTATCATTGCAACTTCTGTTGTAACTGGACTATTGGTTCCCCTCTTCACCATTACCGGGACGCCTGCATCAGCAGGTTTTGGATTAGTTGGTCTGACTGGACTCTTCGCTTCTGTTACAGGCGGACTTTCCATGGGACTGGCAATCTTAGCTTGGCTTGTCATCCCAACAGTCGTTGCCATTCTTTTCCGTCTTCTCTTTGAAAAAGTGCTCAATTTATACACAGCAGATATTTTCAAATTTGAACCTTAAAATGCTTGAAAGCCTTGACAGCACTTGATTTCTGCATTATGATATTAGTAGCATATAAGAAAGAGTGGAAACGATATGACAGTCGCAACTTTTGGAGAAAAGCAAGAAGACGTTCAATATGTGAATCGCTATGGCGTTTATGCAGTTATTCCAGATGAAAAGCAAGAAAAGATAATTTTAGTGCAAGCCCCCAACGGCGCTTGGTTCTTGCCCGGAGGCGAGATTGAGCAAGATGAGGATCGCTTAACTGCCTTAAAACGTGAACTGATTGAAGAGCTTGGTTTTACTGCTCAAATCGGTCAATATTACGGACAAGCAGATGAATATTTTTATTCTCGCCACCGCGATACCTATTTTTATAACCCTGCTTACATTTATGAAGTAAGCCAGTATGAGCAATCGCAGGCACCTTTAGAAGATTTTAATCAGCTCGCCTGGTTTCCAATCGAAGAAGCTATTTCCAAATTAAAACGTGGCAGTCATAAATGGGGAATTGAAATGTGGAAAAAGAATCATAAAGTATGAGAAATTGTTCACATTTCTTATGAAAAAGTGCTATAATAGGAATAGAATATAGGAGGAAGTCAGATGAAGCTTATTAACACGACAAACAGCCATGCACGCCTTGTACAAAGTCAATTAGAAAGTACAGATGCTACACTAGTTGAGACTTTTTCCGCTGGAAATACAGACGTCGTCTTTACGCAAGCACCTTTTCATTATGAAATTCTGATTTCAAATAAACACCGCGCCATTCGCGAACAAGAAGTTGAAAAAATTCGAGAATTTTTTCTGAAACGAAAAATTGATACAAAATCGATTGATGCCTCTCGAATTAAGACACTCTATTCAACAAACCTCATTGAAATATCCATCCCAACTAAATAAGCCTGTCAAGGCTTATTTTTTTTGTTTAAAAAAGAGTGAATTCGCAACTAAGTGCTCAATCCACTCCCGTTTTATTTCTGTCTGACATAGTTCATCATGTCGTATGGTAATGTATTGGCGGTTTCTTTGAGAGAATAATTTTCTAAATTATTGACATTTTGACGGAGAAATTTTGCATAACTAGCTGAAATCAGCTTTTCGTGTTCATATTCAAAAATAATCTTCCGCTCCAAATAATAGCCTCGTAGCATTTCCTTGATATTATTCGGTTTGATACGCGTAATAACCCGTTCAATAAAAGCACTGCTTTCAATAATTGCTGTCTCACGAATACGCGAATCTTGCAAGAAATTGATAAGCGCAGTATTATAAACACCCTTCAGATTTTCTAAACTCCCGATAATTACTTCTGTATTGGCTAGATACAGTTCGGCAATCTCTTCTCTTTCAGCCTTACTAGGCTTTGCTCTATCTTGATTGAGCCAATTACGGAAAGTAGAGCCAAATGTAACAATCTCATGCAGCAATAAGCGAGTCATTCTGAAAAAGCTAATCAAAAAATAAGTGAAGCGCGAAGCAAGGTTGCGGTTGATTCTTTGCTCCATATTCCATAAATAACGTTGGTAAATGGAATAGACACGGTTGCTTATTTTTCTTTCTTCGTAGGCTTGTTCCAAACCGTCACTTTCGATACTCAGCATCAGCAATTGTAAATCTGTCAAATCTTTTTGAACAGATCTTCCTTCTTGCTCCAAGATAAGATTTTCGATTCGTCCATGATAATTATCAATAGCCGCGTAAAGCGGAGCCTTAACTTTGGTATGTTTCAAATCTTCTTCCAATTCTTGGACAACATCATTTAAAATAGCAATATGCATGAGGTAGTCGGATGATTCTTCTTTGTTTTTTGATAAACGAGGTAATATTACAAGCCCTGTCAAAAAACTAAGCAACGTAACCCCAGCCACCAAGAAAAGCAAGAGAGGATACTTTTGTTCTAACGCTGTTGGAATCAAGAGAATGGTCGCAATAGACACCGTTCCTTTCACGCCTGAAAAAGTTAACAGAGCAATGTCTCTCCAATATTTCGACATTCTCTTTTTCAAACGCAGACTTCTCCAGAAATAAAAGCCATAAATCATGACAAAACGAGTGGCAAATAGCACAATCGTCAGTAAAAGAATTGTCAGAAGGAGTCGAAGATTATCATAAACCGGACTTTTCAAAATGGGTTCAGCTATCGTTTCCAACTCAATTCCTAAAATGACAAAGACCGCTCCATTCAGCATAAATGTGACAGTTTGCCAAATCGTATCTGTCACGGTATCAACTTGAGCTTCTAATAAAGTAATCCTTTTAAAACGACTAGCCTTAAAAATCCCTGCCACGACCACTGCAATAATTCCTGATACATAGAGTTCTTCGGCCAAAAAGAATGTCAGCAACGGTAAACTTAATTCTAACAACAGTTCTCCTGCTGTGTCTGAGACTCGCACCGTATACAGCAGCTTTTGCAACTGACGATTTAAAAAAGCTGTTAGACCACCCACAATAAAACCACCAATGATCGAAAGGATAAGTGAGATGCTGGCTTCTTGAGCCGAAAATTTCCCTGTCGTCCAAGCCGTCAGGGCAAATTGAAAGGCAACTAGACCACTCGCATCATTTAGCAAGCCCTCCCCTTTCAAAATATTTTCTACACGTTTTGGAAAGGTAAAGCGCTCAGATAAGGACGCAAAAGCCACCAAATCAGTCGGACCCAAGGCGGCTCCAACCGCGATACAAGCTGCAAGAGGAAGATACACCCATAGCCAATGCGATAAAAAACCAAGACTCAAAGTTGATAGAAAAATAACTGGAAAAATCAGATAAATAACAATCTTCCAATGCTTAAGAATACTGGTAATATCGCTTTCTTCTGCTTCTCGAAACAGTAGCGGTCCAATGATTAAAGCTAGAAACAGCTCCGTTTCTAAATGAAACGTTCCAACTGGAATGAAAAATCCCAAGCCAATCCCTAATAGAATTTGTATGAGTGGCGTTGGCAAGCTTGGAAATAGCTTGTTGGTGGCATTTGAAACAATCAGAACAGATAAAAAGATAATAATATAAAGGAGTAAGTCCACATTTTCCTCCTTTATTTTTGTTTACAGCATTTTTCAAAAAGCATCTTCTGCTCGGAGATTTTTTGCTCTATTTTCGATAAATCGCGATGCTCAATCATTTTTTGACAGCGCTCCATTTCAAGATTGACTAATTTTTTCTTAATCCGAAGCATTTTTTTGCTCATCTGCGCATCGTTTACTTGCTTTGCTAAGATTTCTCCATTGGTTGAATCTAGATATTGACTACGCAAACAGTTCAATTTTTCATGTAGATATTGCTTATCCATTTTTCTCCCCACTTAGGTCATTTTTAATTTCTCAATCATCACTAAAAAGGGGGGCTGATTGATTTGGTTGATTGTTTTATAAAGGGCGACAGTAAATTCCTGCTGCGGCAATTGACTGACAAAATCTAAAACTGCATCTCGCTCCACATCGCCACCTGTATGTCCATAATAAATCATGATTGCAATCCGACCGCCAGTTACTAAGCGCTGACATAATTTTTCCAAAGCCTGAATAGTTGTATGTGGCTGCGTAATCACTGTTTTATCTGCCGACGGAAGATAGCCTAGATTAAAAATAGCTGCTTTAATACTTGCAACATATTGATCCACATTTTCGTGACCTGTTAAAAGCAGTTCAACATTGTCCAATTTAGCTTCTGCCAAGCGCTTGGTAGTTTGCTCAACGGCTTGCTCTTGAATATCAAAAGCATACACTTTTTTAGCCAATCGTGCCAAGAAAAGCGTGTCGTGCCCATTGCCCATAGTGGCATCAACGACGATGTCTTCATCAGTCACTACTTCCTCTAAAAAAGCATGTGCCATTTGTAATGGTCTTAACATATAAATCGTTGCTCCTTTGCTTTACACCCTTGAACGCTGCCGCGACGGTTCATTTCCTGTTCAATCGCATTGAGAACTTCCCATTTGTTGAGGCTCCACATAGGGCCAATTAACATATCTCGTGGCGCATCGCCTGTAATCCGATGAATGACGATATGCTTAGGGATTATTTCTAATTGGTCACAAACAATTGAAACATACTCATCTTGGCTAAGCAGCTGCAAGCGTCCTTCATGATAATCTCGTTGCATGCGTGTGTTGGTCATTAAATGCAAAAGATGTAATTTAATCCCTTGAATGTCATTGTCTGTCACACAGCGGCGAACATTTTCTATCATCATTTCGTGAGTTTCACCAGGTAAGCCATTGATTAAGTGAGAAACTATCTCGATTTTTGGAAATTTCCGCAGACGTTGAACCGTTTCAACATATAATTCATAGGAATGTGCGCGGTTAATCAATTGCGAAGTAGCTTCATAAGTCGTCTGCAAGCCCAGCTCTACCGTCACATGCATGCGTTCAGATAATTCTGCTAGATAAGCAATCGTCTCATCAGGCAGGCAGTCTGGTCTGGTTCCAATGTTAATACCTACAACTCCTGGCTCATTGATGGCTTGCTCATATCGCTCACGAATGACCTCCACCTTATCATGGGTATTGGTGAAATTTTGAAAATAAACTAGATATTTCTTGACTTCAGGCCACTTTCGATGCATAAAATCAATTTCCTTGTAAAATTGCTCACGAATCGGTGCTTCTGGTGCTACAATGGCATCACCTGACCCAGATACCGTACAAAAAGTACAGCCACCATGAGCTACCGTTCCGTCTCGATTAGGGCAATCAAAGCCAGCATCAATCGGAACTTTAAAGGTCTTCTCTCCAAATAGTTTTCGATAATAAGCATTTAACGAATTATATGGTTTCATAACTTTCATTGTACCACAAAATAAAACAGAACTCGCGTTCGGAGTTCCATTTACACTTTACTAATGTCCGTTGGCTTCCATTGGTGCTTTTTCAAATCCACACAGCCATTCGTTTTAAAAGTCACTCCTTCGGCCCAAAGGAGATGTCTCTGCTCCTCCCACGCTGGCGCTAAGCGTCCTGCGGAATTAACCACACGATGGCAAGGATACTTCCCATAAAGTCCAGCCTGAGACAGGACGCGACCTACCAAACGAGCATTTCTTTCTCGCCCTATCAAATGCGCAATTTGTCCATAGGTAGTCACTTTTCCCACAGGAATGCAGGCTACAACTGATAAAATTTGATTTATTAATTTTTCATTCAATACTTTATTCATCAGCATTTCCCTTGTGACAACCTAATTTTGTTTTCTTCTAAAACGCCATTGGAAGCGCAACTTATCATAATAAGGAAATTCAATATGCAACATCCCTAAACCTAAGAAAAGACTTCCTAAAACATCTGTTGGATAATGAACTCCTAGATAAACGCGAGATGTCATGATTGTAAGAATGAATACCATGAGTAACACTTGCAGCAAATGTCTGAGATGACGATTTTTCACGCGCTGGCTCACAATAATCACTAACGCCCCAACAACTAATGTCGAAGCCAAGGCATGTCCACTCGGAAAAGAAAATCCACCTTCTTCTACTAAATGTTGGATCGTAGGACGAGGACGTTGATAGACATTTTTCAAAAGAGCCACTAAAATTCCCGTCAAAGCAAGATTTCCAGCCAAAAGAATCGCCTCACTCCACCATTTTTTATGATAAATTGCAATAAAAAGTGCAACGTTTACTCGTACTCATCCACTAGAGCTTCACAAGCAGTTCTGTAAGCTAAACATTTTCGTGGTCGGTGATTGATATCATATAAGGCCTTGTTCAAAGCCTCATCAGAGATAGCGGCTAAATCTGTTTTCTTTGGGAAATATTCTCTTAGTAAGCCATTTGCGTTTTCATTGCTTCCTCTCTGCCAGGATGAATAGGCGTCCGCAAAGAAAAAGGAAATTCCTAAATTCTCTACCAGAGGATAGCAGGCAAACTCTTTTCCCCTGTCTGAAGTGAAGGTTTTAAGAGCCTCTTTTGGAAATAGCCTACAAAGTTGTTCGATGGCTGAAAACATGGATTTGGCTGTTCTGTCTAGTATCTTGAAAGCTAAGTAAAAGCGCGTTTTTCGCTCCAGAAAGGTCGCTAAACAGCCCTTGCTTTTGCCTCTGGAAGACACCACAGTATCGAGCTCCCAGTGACCAAAGGTCTCACGATTCCTGACCTCTTTAGGACGTTTGGCAATCGATGTGCCAATCCTAAATGTCCCACGTGTTTCTTTGGGTTGTCGAGTTTTTCCTTTACGACGAAGGATGCTTAAATCCAGATCAATCAAACCAGCATAGAGCCAGTTATAGATAGTTTTAAAAGTTACCATTGGCTTTTGTTCAAGCTGATAGCGGCCACAAATCTGTTCAGGCGACCAGGAGGATTTTAAACCGTCTTCAATTTCCTTTTTCAACTTTGGTGTCAAACGAGACTTCCGACCTTTTTGCTTAGCCCTGTGGTCATAATGTTCCTGTGCTAAGGCTGCGGAATAACCATTTTGGCATCGTCTTAACTCTCTTGAAATGGTAGACTTATGGACGCCAAGTTTATTTGCAATTTGGCAAGGTTTCAAACCTAATTCTAAGTAGGTTTCTATCTTTATTCGGTCGGTTATGGTAAGATGGGAGTAGCTCATAGATTTTCCTCGGGTTCTGTTTGTGTGGTTACTTACAGTTTACACCAATGAAACGCTATGAGTTTTTTTGTTGCACTATATTTTACAATTTATCTTATAAAGAAAAAGACCAACTAAAACTGCGACCCAGGTCACAATAACGGGGGTATTGATTAGACTGGTCAAGCTAGAAAAAAACATGGTCAATGCATGTGGCAAATTGCCACGCAAAGTCGTTTGAAGTAGGCTATCAAATCCTTTTAATTGACCTGAATGAAACTTAACAACATATCCTAGAATTACAAAAAGCAAAAGGGCAAAAGAGCCCTTGGTTAAAAAAGTTTGTTTATTTTTCATATTTGATTAAAATCGGCTTTAAAAGCAGATAAATCAGCCAGAAGGCAACTGCAAAAACCACACCTTCTAATAGATTAAATGGAATGACCATTGCAAATAGATAGTTTGCCACGCCCAGAATCTTTGAAATATCAAAATTAGCAAATGTTGCATAGAGTGGAATAGCATAGGCATAGTTGAGAATCAGCATTGCCAAGGTCAATCCGAGCGTCCCCACCACAGAAGCGATTAGAAAACGAACGGTTGTCTGCTCTTTTTTCCAAATCAAAGCAAAAGCAATTACGAAAACAGCAACCGCAATGATATTCATCGGCAAGCCAATATAAGTATTGACGCCTTGATTGTTCAGCAGCAGTTTGAGCGCCGAACGAACCAATAAAATGCTCAAAGCGCCACCTAAATCCAGCACCACTAATCCCAGTAAGATTGGTAAAATACTGAAATCTAGCTTTAAAAAGCTAGCCCCCGGTAAAATCGGGAAATCAAAGAACATCAGCAAAAATGAAATTGCTGAAAGAATGGCAACAACAGCCATTTTGCGTGTATGTGTCATAACAGGTTCCTCCAATTTATAAAAATTAGAGAAGCTGGAAGGCTGGCTGAAGAACAATTTCTCTAAATCAACGGAACCTTTGAAATAGTATAAGAAAATCTCCTTAAATGAAATTTAAAAGCTGTAATTTTAGACCTTCTTCATTGCCTTTCGTCTTCTCCCATCCAGACTGTACTGTCGGTTGTGGACTTGCACCACATCAGCTTACGCTCGCGGACTTAAAGCAGCTATCCAGTTGGCAAAGATTTTGTTTTTAAATGAAGTGGCGTTTCAAGGGTACACAAAGAAACTACAACGCTATATAAAAACAAAAGATTGTCAACGGCTACAAATTACCGCCGGTCGGGAATTTCACCCTGCCCTGAAGACCCTTTAATCATAACAAAAAAAGCCTGCTAGAGCAAGCATTTTATCCGATGTCGTCCATTCTTTTAAGAAATCCTATTTTAATTTGTCATGTGCATAGTGATGTACTAGATCTAATCCTGTAAAATCTTGCTGGCGCAGGGCTTCATACACCATCATACAAACTGTATTTGACAAATTCAGACTTCTGACATGCTCATCGTTCATCGGAATCCGCAGGGCTTTTTCAGAATGAGCACGCATAAAATCTTCTGGCAATCCCTTATCCTCACGCCCAAACATGAAATAGTGATTTCCAGCAGTTGCAAAATTTTCTTCCGCATAAACCTTCTCCGCAAACTTAGAAATCAAATACAATTGTCCGTCCATTTTACTCATGAATTCTTCTAAATTGTCATAATAAGTAATGTCCAGCTTATCCCAATAATCCAAGCCAGCTCGTTTCATCTTACGGTCATCAATCGGAAATCCCATTGGTAAAATGATATGAAGTGGTGAATTCGTTGCTGCGCAAGTCCGAGCAATATTACCCGTATTCTGTGGGATTTGCGGTTCAAAAAGAACAATGTGGTTTTGAAATGTTGTCATATGTTATAGCCTTCTCATCTATCTTAGTGAACTGTAATTGCTATCAAGCAAAAAAATAGCCACACTGCCCGGAGTCAAGCTCAGCAGACAGCGTGGTTTAAGGCTCATTAACTTACATCACAACAGGTTTGAGGTAAATCAATGAGGGTACTTTATTAGTATATCACTTTCTTAGCACATGTCAACAAAAAAAGCTTTATTTTTTCATATTTTCTAGATTTTTATGACGAATTTTCAAGTTTTATCTTTTTATTTTCAATTACTGGACTCTTTTGAATAAAATATCTCTTTTTCTTTCTTCAAAACGATGAAATTTTTGTAAAAAAAGGGTATGATAGAGGGGTATACTTGGGAGGTATAACATGAAAATTATTGTCGTTGGTGGCGGTAAAGTAGGCTCTGCACTTTGTCGTTCACTTGTGGCTGAAAAACACGATGTGATTCTCATTGAGCAAAACGAAGCCGTACTGAATCGCATCACCAAGCGTTATGATATTATGGGCATTGTGGGTAACGGTGCCAATTTTAAAATTTTAGAACAGGCTGATGTCGGACATTGTGACATTTTTATTGCCATGACGGAGCAAGATGAAGTCAATATGATTTCAGCTGTATTAGCTAAAAAAATGGGTGCAAAAGAAACGATTGTTCGTGCTCGTAACCCAGAGTATTCAAATTCTTATTTTAAAGAAAAAAATATCCTTAGTTTCTCTCTCATAGTCAACCCTGAATTGCTAGCAGCACGCTATATTGCAAATATCATTGAATTTCCAAATGCGCTTTCTGTTGAGCGATTTGCCAATGGACGCGTCAGCTTAATGGAATTTAAAGTTAAGCAAAATAGTGACCTCTGTCAGATGACCATGTCTCAATTTCGCAAAAAATTTGGCAATGTCTTGATTTGTGCCATTAACCGCAATGGACAATTGCTCATTCCAGACGGTGAAATTACCATTTTGCAGAATGATATTATCTATGTCACCGGAAATCGGGTTGATGTTATTCTTTTCCATAATTTCGTGCGACCCAAAGTTATTAAAAGTTTGATGCTCATTGGTGCAGGAAAAATCGCTTACTATCTACTTAATATTTTAAAAAATAGCAAAATCAAACTAAAAGTGATTGAAATCAATCCAAAGCATGCTGAATGGTTTAGCCAAGAATTTCCACATTTACATATCGTTCAAGATGACGGTACTGCAAAAGACATTCTGCTAGAAGAAAGTGCTCAACACTATGATGCTGTTGCCACTTTGACTGGTGTCGATGAGGAAAATATCATTTCATCTATGTTCCTTGAAAGCATGGGCGTGCAAAAAAATATCACGAAAGTCAATCGAACTAGCTTGCTTGAAATCATTGACAGTTAGGAATTTTCAAGCATTGTAACACCAAAGAGAATCGCTGTTGACACGATTATGCACTTTGTCCGCGGACGTGTGAATGCTCAATATTCTGATTTACAAGCCATGCACCACCTTGCCAATGGACAACTTGAAACTCTGCAATTTCAAATAAAGGAAGAAAATAAAATGACTGGAAGACCACTTTCCAGCCTCAAACTGAAAAAAGGTGTCTTGATTGCTGCCATTATCCGAAATGGAAAACCTATTTTCCCAACGGGGGAAGACCACATTCAAATAGGCGACCAAATCATCGTCACGACACTAATCCAAAATATCACGCAAATCTATGATTTATTAGAGAGGTAAGCCATGAATAGAAGTATGATTCGTTTCCTCCTCTCAAAATTGTTAATCATTGAAGCAGGGCTGCTACTGATTCCCCTCATTGTAGCATTTATCTATCATGAACCCAATCAAAACCTGCTCTCAATTAGCGCTACAATTGGCATTCTCTTGGCAGTTGGACTTTTAGGTAGTGCTGTTAAGCCTAAAAATCATCACATTTATGCCAAGGAAGGGGTTCTGATTGTCGCCTTATGCTCTGGATACTTTGGTCCTTCTTTGGGGCTCTTCCTTTTGTTTTTTCGGGACAAATTCCTCATCTTATCGACGCTTTCTTTGAGATCAGTTCAGGCTTTACAACAACTGGAGCTTCTATCTTACCAGACGTCTCTGTTTTGTCACATTCCCTACTCTTTTGGCGTAGTTTTACCCACTTAATCGGAGGTATGGGAGTACTCGTCTTTGCTCTTGCTATTATGGAAAATAATAAAAATAGCCATTTGGAAGTAATGCGAGCTGAAGTCCCTGGTCCTGTTTTTGGTAAAGTTGTCTCTAAATTAAAGGATACTGCACAAATTCTCTATTTGCTGTACTTAGCACTTTTCGCTATTTTTGTAGTGATTTATTATCTGGCAGGAATGCCTCTATTTGATAGTTTTATTATTGCCATGGGAACAGCGGGAACAGGAGGCTTTAGTGTCTACAATGACGGAATTGCGCATTATCACAGCTCATTGATTACTTATTTAGTGAGCTTTGGTGTGCTCATCTTTGGTGTGAATTTTAATCTGTATTATTTCCTATTGCTAAGAAAATTCAAAACCTTTTTTGGTGATGAAGAATTGCGAACTTATCTCATTATTGTAGCATCTACAACGATTTTCATCTGCCTTAATGTCTTTCATATCTATCAAGACCTCTCTCAAACTTTGGAGATTTCATTTTTTCAAGTCTCTAATATTATTACTACAACCGGCTTTGGTTTTGGAGACATCACGGCTTGGCCACTCTTTTCTCAGTTCATCCTCCTCATTCTCATGTGCATAGGAGGTTCTGCTGGTTCAACCGCCGGCGGTTTAAAGGTAGTTCGTTGCTTAATGCTAGTTCGCATTGCTAAAAATCAAGTATTGTCCACCCTCTCACCAAAGCGTGTATTGACTCTGCACGTCAATCATAGTGTCATTGACAAAGACACTCAGCATAAAATCTTAAAATACCTTGTACTTTATACGATGATTATCATCTTTCTCATTTTTATCGTTAGTTTAGACAATAATAACTTGATGACAGTCGTCAGTGCCGTTCTTAGCTGTTTCAACAACATTGGGCCAATGTTAGGAACAACTGATAGCTTTGCCATCTTTGGTCCTATTTCCAAACTCCTACTCTCTCTTGCCATGATTGCAGGGCGTTTAGAGATTTACCCAATGATCCTGCTCTTTATGCCACAGACATGGTCCAAACGATAGCATATCGCCTGAAAATCGCTGGTCATAAAACTAATATCTCAGACTGTAGACAAGCCACCATTTTGGTAGGTTTGTCTTTTGTTTTCTAGAGGAAATGCTCCTTTGGATTGTTTTTTTATTTTCTTTTATCAACTAAGTCATAAATAAAAGCCGTAAGAAACCTGAATTTCCTATGGCTTCGTTTGTCTATTCTTTTGTAAATACAAGATTTTGTAAGTCAACAGTCTCACAATATTAAAATTCAAGAGCAAATATTTTGACAGGGTTAAATTCTGGGTGATAAAATAATTCAAAATAAAAACGTTTTCAAATAAGAAATAATTTTATTCTGTAGCTTCACCAGCTCTTTTTATTAACCTACAAATGATTAAGGAGTACAGAACAATGCCTTTAGAAATAATTACTAAAGAAGCATTTAAGCAACATTATCAAAAAGCGAAACGAAAATCCTTTATCCAATCCGTAGAAATGTCTATTCTATTGAAAAAAAGAGGATATAATGTTGAGTTCATTGGCTTCTTTGATAACAATCAATTACAAGTATCAGCATTATTATTTAGTACAAAAATGGCAGGTGGTTCATACCTAGAAATCAACTCTGGACCCGTTGTCACTAATTATGAGTTCTTGCCTAAATTTTATGAAGAGTTAAAAATCTATGCAAAACAATTAAATGCTATGGAGCTGGTTGTGAAACCCTATGATATTTATCAAGTCTTCAATAGTAAAGGCGATCCCATTAGTACAGAAAAGAAGGAACTTGTATCTATGCTCACCAACCTGAATTACCAATTTGATGGCTTGCAAAAGGACTATCCTGGAGGTGAAGGTGATTGGCATTTTGTAAAAGACCTAGATGACTTAACAGAAGAAACATTACTAAAGTCTTTTACTAAATAAGGAAAATCATTAGTCAAAAAGGCTAAAACATTTAGTATAGAACTGCATAAACTTAAACGTAATGAGCTTTATAAATTTAAGCAGATTACTTCATCAACTTCTGAACGTCGCAACTATAATGATAAGACTTTAGATTATTATGAAAAATTTTATGATAGCTTTGGAAGCAATGCAGAATTTATTATAGCGAGCATAAATTTCAAAAATTATCTGGAGCATTTACAAAATAATCAGGATGAATTATCTAAAAAGATTAAATTACTACAAGATTATCTTGAAGAAAACAACCATTCCTCTGAAAAAAAACTGAATCAATTTCGAGAACTATCTAGTCAATTTGAAACGTTTGAAATACGAAAAAACGAAGTATACCAACTATTAAAAAAGTATGGAGACAAAAGTACAATATTAGCTGGCAGTCTTTTTGTATACACTCCCCAAGAAACGGTCTATCTCTTTTCTGGATCCTATCCTGAATTTAACAAATTCTACGCACCCGCTCTTTTGCAAGATTATGTAATGCGAGAATCAATCAAGCGAGGTATTCCCTGTTACAACCTTTTGGGTATTACTGGTCATTTTGATGGTTCTGACAGTGTATTTCGTTTTAAACAAAATTTCAATGGTTATGTCCTGAGAAAAATGGGAACTTTTAGATATTATCCTTCCCCGTTTAAACATATAACTATTCAAATAATTAAAAAAATTTTAAATAGATAAATCCTAAAATACCTTCCATGGTTTTGCTACACTTGCTTAAAAAACTATGCAAACCAATATAAAATCTTCATTAGGTGTGTAATCCTAGTGAGATCTTTGTGATTAGTAATTTATTGTGTTCATCTCAAAAAGCAACAATAATTCTTACTCATTCTCCGCTGAGATTGGTTTACTATCTACTTCTTATCAGATAAGCTATGATGATTCTATTTAAACACAAAAAAGAATGTTAGAGACAAACTAACATTCCATAATTTTTCACTCTGATTATATTATAGAGAAAGCATTTTTGCACTATTTTAAAGTTTACCGTATAGGAACTAAATGAAACAACAATTTAGTGCGTAGTCTCATCTTCGAAACATACTACATGTTATCTTTCACTGCGATTGCTACCATTCTAGCTTTGGCACGCACCTGACCCGCTACTGTCATCTCCATTGCCACAATGGCTTTTCTTTGGCCCAGTTCTTCAAGTCGAGAGATAACCGTAATTTCCTCATCAATGGGCGTTGGACTTTTATAATCTATTTCCAAGCGAGCTGTGATAAATCGTCCAATGACCGTTTCTTCTGTCAAATCTAAGCCCTTATTTTGATGAGCAAACCAGGCTGCTGAAGCGGTACCATGACAGTCAAAAATCATGGCAATCATACCGCCAAATAGATTAGCCGGAACACCACCGGTATACTGTTGAGCTGGTGTTATCTTGCTAATGCAGCTAGTTCCGTTTAGACTAGGATAAGTTTTTAAATGCAAGCCTGACTCATTCTTAGGACCGCATCCCCAACAATGCTGGAATCGCTCACCATAAGTATCTTGAATGGCAATATTTCTTATTTCCAAAATCATTTGCTCTCCTTTTTAAGATTAAATTTACAAGCGCTTTCATGATTATTATATCAGTCTTTAAATGAAGAGTAAATACGAAGTAGATTCAAGATATTTTAATCGTTCGTCTAAGCTGACTTTATAGAAAAGATAGTTAGATTTCACACAGCGAATGCCTTTAAAACTTTTCAATTTTCATTGAGTATGAGATGAACCAGCAACAAAAGGCCAGCGAGAAATACAAAAAACGAGCAACTTTGATTTTCTGTTAGTTAGAATGTCAAAATTATTCGTTTTTCTTATTTGTACTATTAAGTTATAGTATTTTATAAAGAATCTCTGGTTGACCTCTTTATAGAGGATGCGTCTCAACCTTTTTCTTTGTCTTCTGCATAATTGCGCTTCAAACTAAAAACATCTGGTACAGGATCATCTCCTCCTTCTGCCCAAGGATGACAACGCAAAATACGTGCAATTCCCATTAAGACACCTTTAGCACCGTGCTTTTCAATCGCTTGAATCATGTAATTTGAGCAAGTCGGCTGATAGCGACAAGAAGGTGGAAAGGCTGGCGAGATAAACTTTTGATAAAAACGCACTGGTTCGATAAAGATTTTTTTCATCATTTTTTCTTCGTCACAGCTAGGTTATGCAACTGGCTGACCTCTTTTTTATTGAGACGGCGAGCTTCACCCGGACGAAGACCAGTTAAATTCAAATGACCAAATTGCGTACGAGAAAGTTTATCTACTTGCAAACCAACAGCTTCAAACATCTTTTTCACTTGGTGATTTCGTCCTTCATGAATGGTCAACTGAACAACCGAACGATTCTTAACCGGGTCTACTTTCAGAATTTCGTAAACCGCTGGTTTGGTTTTTTTGCCATCAACTTCCACACCTTTGGTCAAGGGACGGAGAACTTCTTTATCAGCCACCCCCTTGACACGAGCTACATAGACCTTATCAATTTCATTTCGCGGATGAATCATCTCATCTGTAAAATCGCCATCATTTGTCAAAATCAAAGCACCTGACGTATCCCAATCAAGTCGACCAACTGGATAGATTCTCTCTGTGACATTTGGCAACAAATCAACTACCGTTGGACGACCTTTGTCATCTGTCACGCTAGAAATGACACCGCGTGGCTTATTTAAGAGATAGTACACTTTTTCTTCATTGTAAATCGGCTGACCACTGACCTCAACACGATCACCTGACTTAATCGTCGTCGCCAACTCACGAACAACTTGTCCGTTTACAGTGACCAGCCCTTGCTTTATCAATTCTTCTGCTTTTCTACGACTAGCAATCCCAGCATGGGCAATATATTTATTGATTCTCATCCTCTATCCTTTCAGTAAATAGCTGACTTTCTTCTGCTATTAACTCTGTCTCTTCTACTATTGGCAATTCTTCTAAGCTATTGATTCCCATATAATCCAAAAAATAATCCGTTGTCACATAAAGATTTGGGCGCCCTAGCACTTCTTTTTTTCCATTTTCACGAATCAAGTCAAACATCTGCAACTTTGAAATCGCACCACTAGAATTGACCCCACGAATCTCATCCACTTCCATTCTCGTAATAGGCTGCTTATAAGCAATAATGGACAAAGTTTCCAAGGCAGCTCTTGATAAACTTTGATTGATAGGGGCTTTTGAATATTCCCGCAACAATTCAGCAAAATCTTGCTTGGTAACAATTTTATAAGTATTCGACGTCTCTAACAAGGCAAGACTTGAATCTTCATCTTTTTGATACTTTTCTGCCAATTTCTCCAAACTCTGTGTCACTCCCGTAGGAGGCATAGAGAGGAGCTCTGCCAGTTGACGGACACGCAAGCCGTCCTCGCCCGCCACAAAGAGCAGGGCTTCAATCTCTGCTAACTTACTCATTTATTTTTCCTATTAGATAAATATTCCCAAAATTTTCTTCCTGCATTACTTGGATTTCTTGGACTTTTACTAGTTCCAATGTCGCTAAAAATAAGGTAATCACTTCATTCATATCTTTTGTTTCTGAAAAAATGGCTTGCAGAGCTATTTTTTCCTGAGAATGACAGCGCTCACGTATCACATCCATCATGTCTTCGATTTTATATTCGTCTTTGACAATCGTTGTATGACTTTGAGCAAATTCTTCTCTTTTTTGCGTCATCAATTTTGAAAAGGCCAAAAATAAATCAATCGTTGTCTTATCATGGAGCAATGTTGCGTCTTCATATACCAATTCAATTTTAGGTTTGGAATAATAAAGAGCTCGTTCTTCATGTTGCTCCGCCATTTTCTCACCTAACAATTTGAATTTCCGATATTCCTCAATTTGAGAAAGCAAATCTTGCTCCAAATCTTCTTCAGTTTCTAAGCTATCAGCTACTTTGGGTAAGAGTTTTCGGCTTTTAATCAACATGAGCTGACTTGCCATTACCATGTATTCACCCGTCACTTCTAACTTCATAGCTTGAAGCGTCGCTACGTAAGCCAGATATTGCTCAATAACCTCTGTAATCGGCACATCATAGATATCCATTTGGTATCTTGACACCAAATGAAGCAATAAGTCCAATGGGCCTTCAAAATCTTTAATTTTTATGTCCATTATCTGTATTTTTCCAACGTCATCATTGTTTTCAAGCCTAAATTGCGCGCAATTTCATATATTTCTACGCCTTTTTCTCGCTGGCGTAAAATATATTGCTCCCGCAAACTCTGAGCTGATAAAGTAGCTTGATTTTTTTCAATCAAAAAAGCTTCTAATTGACGAAAGCCCCATTGCCGCGAATAGCTTTTTCCATTCTTTTCTAACAAGTAAGTTCCTTCCAGAGTTGTTTCCAATTCTCCAATCAATTGGTCTGGAATGGGCACAATGCGCTTTTGACCTGCTTTCTCAATGCGAATAATCTGAAAATCCAGATTGACATCTGCTACCTTCAACTGCAAAATTTCGCTTGGTAAAAGCCCCATTTCTAAAATGAGAAGCGCAATCAAGCGACCGTTGTATTGATTTGTATCTGCATAAAAATCAGACAAATCCAAAATTTCCGCATCGTGTTCTTTCGGAATTCCCACTTTTGGCAACTCCAAACGATAAAAGTCTGAAATCAATCGTTGCTTATATAAATAATGCAAAAATTGATTGACAGCAGATAATTTTCGTTTCTGAACAGAAGGTTTAAAGTCAGCGATAGAAGCTTGGTAAATCCGCAGATTGGTCTCTGTAATTTTTGCATGGGTCACATCTACGAATTGCTCCAAATCATAAAAATAAGCTGTTTTTGAATTCTCAGATAAATTTTTTCTTTCTAAAAAGGCTGTTATTTCTTCTTTCATTTTGGATGAATCTCGTATTCATTCGCAAAACTATGCAAAAGGGCATTGACCGCTTTTAAGATAGATTTGCGTGTAATAATTCCTTGAAATGTATTGTCCCGATCAACAACTGGCAAGAATGACTCATCTACTAACTTATGCAGCA
The DNA here is from genome assembly GCF_900636475.1 of Streptococcus anginosus. NCBI lineage: Bacteria > Bacillati > Bacillota > Bacilli > Lactobacillales > Streptococcaceae > Streptococcus > Streptococcus anginosus. The sequence continues at coordinate 124,200 of NZ_LR134283.1, read as the reverse complement.
CTTCTGTCAATGTAAAATCTGGACCGACTGTCAGGTCATCTTTTTTCGCCATGTGCACAATATCTGTTGTCATAAATTCCTCATCAGGAATTTCGTGCTGCATCTGATAAGACAAGATATCTGTTAGCGAAATGGTGCCAACAAACTTTTTCTGATCTGTCACCACGGGTACTCGTGAGTAGGTCATCTGACTTAACAACAAAATAGCATGATCAGCATTGTGAGTATCAATTAAAACAGCCAAGTTTTCTGCCGGTGTTAAAAAAGTATCTTCTTGCTGTAAGAGAAAATTTTCAAATTCTTTGGCAATCATCGAGTAAACTCCTTTGATAGGCGAGAATACAGTTCGTGTTGACGCGTATAATAGTCCACTTGAAATGCATCATCACTAATCTCTACCTTAGCATACAGTCGCTCATTGATAACACCGCGCGGTTGGCTGATAGAGCCTGGATTTAAAAAGAGCGTTTTTCCTTCCATCCACGCATCTGGAATATGTAGATGCCCATACAAACAAATATCTGCATTTACCTCTTGTGCCCAGAGGTCCAATTTTTGAAAACCAAAATTGATCTGTTGAAGATGTCCGTGAGTTTGCGCAATAATGGTGCCGTTTAAGTCTGTCACTAAGCGATCTGGATAACCATCATAGAAATCCATGTTCCCAGCTACAACGTAAATCCCTTGCCATACTTCATCATCACTTGGCAATTCAGAATCACCATTATGAAAAATAGCATCTACTTTCCCAAGATAACGTGCCTTTATCTCTTCTACAATAGCTCGATCGCCATGAGAATCACTCATTACGATGATGGTTTGTTTTGCCATGCTGGAAATACCTCCACTAATTTTTGAACTGCTTGAGCTCGATGTGATTGAGCGTTTTTTTCTTCCATTGTTAATTCTGCAGATGTTTTGCCTGTTTCACCTACTAAAAATAAAGGATCATAGCCAAATCCATTTTCACCTTTCGGCTCAAAATTGATATAGCCCGGCCAATCAGCCTCTACGACCAGACTTTCTTTGTCAGGACTTGCCACCACAAGAGTTGTATGAAACTGTGCAGAGCGGTCTTTCAAGTCGAAAACCATTGCCAATTCATGTAGCAATTTTGCATTGTTTTCTAAGTCTGTTGCATCATTTCCAGCAAAGCGAGCAGACCAAACTCCAGGAAGACCACCTAGTGCATTCACTTTTAAGCCTGAGTCATCCGCCAATACCATTTTGCCAGTCAGCTTAGAAATGGTCTCTGCTTTCAAACGAGCATTTTCTTCAAAAGTCATCCCAGTTTCTGCTACCTCTGGCAAATCAGGGTAGTCATTTAGGTTTTCAATTTTGTAGCCTAATTTTTCAAATATTTTACGAAATTCAGCAGTTTTTCCTTCATTGCGAGTAGCGACTAAAATCGTATCTCCGACTGTCAAACCTGACAAGTTTTTCTGAGAAAAGAAATCATTCAGCTGAATCCCATTTTTAGGCAAATGCACTAAAACTAACTGTCCCTTTTCCGTAATCAGAATAGCATCTTTATGAAATTGCGCCTGAAACTGTGAATTTTGATTCTCATTGATCATTTGCAAGACGAATTGGACAAACGACATCATTGAGCTATATTGCATAACCGTAACAGAAAATGCTTGACCTTCAACTACTAATTGACAGAGCTCTTCTTCCATACGACTGAGTTCTTCCGAATCAACATCCTTAAAATGGAAAGTTCCGCCACGAGAAGACCATTCTCCAACATACCAATCTTGGGTATCTTTATACTCATAAATTTTGCTACTCATAAGGTCACATGCTCCACATTTATTTCTTTATTTAACCACGTTTCTGCAATTTCAGCAAAACTTTTCGCATTTGCTGTGGTAAAAAAGCGGTGTTGAGGAAATTCTCCTTCTCTGCTGTGATTGATTTCAAAATAATTGAGCAAAACAGAAATGTCCCGCACGCATTCTGCTCCACTATCAATCAGTTTCACTGTTGGTCCCATTACATTTTGAATGACTGGTTTTAGCAAAGGATAATGCGTACAGCCTAGCACTAAAGTATCTACCTTGCCTTTTAACGGCATCAAGCTCTCATAGACCACTTTTTTCGTAATGCTAGACGACAGCTCGTTAGACTCTACCAGTGGGACAAGCTTGGGACAAGAAAGACTTGTCACCTCCACTTCCGGTAAGAGACGTTCGATTTTTTGCCGATAAATATCTGATTGAATCGTCATTGGCGTTCCAATAATGCCAATCTTCCCATGTTGAGAGGCTTTGATTGCCGCACTAGCTCCTGGTAAAATCACTCCTAAAACTGGAATATCCAATTTTTCTTTGATTTCTTCCCAAACCACAGCAGTAGCTGTATTGCAGGCAAGAACAATCATTTTGACATTTTTAGTTAAGAGAAATTGCACTAATTGCCATGTATACTCGCGAATCTGATCTGCTGGTCTTGGTCCATAAGGCGCACGTGCAGAATCACCGATATAAATCACTTCCTCATGTGGAAGCTGCCGCATCAATTCACGAACAACTGTCAAACCGCCCACTCCTGAGTCTAAAAAACCAATTGGTCGATTATCCATAAGTTCTTCTTTCTAAAGAAGGGACTGGGTGCAAGTCCCAAATCCCCATTCATTTATCTCTTTAAAAATCAAATTTTATACTGTTTTAACAGCTTATTTTTTCTTTTTAGCATTTTCAAGTGCTGCTTTTTGTTGATTTTTAATTTGACGATACACTTGTTGTACCTTTGCTTCATTTGGTTTTTGTCCATTTGCAGATAGCATTGTACGAACCGCATCAATATTCAAACGTGGATTGTCTGCAAATTCTTTTTCAATTTGTTTGCGAACTAGATACATTCCAGCGAGCATGCCACCAAAAAAAGCCACAATAATCAACAAAATAGCTAATAGTAAATTCATAAATATGTAATCCTCTTTTCCCTTTTTACATCTTCTTATTATATCAAAAATTGTCTATTTTTCAAAATCAAAGCCATACAAAGTTGCGAAGTAATCCTCCGGTATTTCAGCACGCCGAATCATTCGCACACTGCCGTCTTCTTCCAGTAAAATCTCAGCTGAACGAAGTTTGGCATTATACTGATAGCCCATTGAAAAACCGTGCGCTCCTGTATCGTGAATCGCTAAGGTATCTCCAATATTGGTAATCGGCAGTTTGCGCTGAATGGCAAATTTATCATTGTTTTCGCAAAGACTGCCGACCACATCCACTATTTCTGTCTGTCCGTCTGGGTGATCCATATTTGTAATATGATGATAAGCACCATACATGGCGGGACGCAGCAGGTTCACTGCTGAAGCATCTACACCAATGTAAGTGCGGTAAGTCTTCTTTTTATGCAATACTTTCGTCACCAATAATCCATGAGGGGCCAGCATAAAACGTCCCAGTTCCGTAAAAATTTTAACCTTTCCTAAGCCTGCAGGTGTTAAAATTTCCTCATAAACTCGACGAACTCCTTGTCCAATCGCTAAAATGTCATTTGCTTTTTCTTCTGGACGGTAAGGAACGCCTACTCCGCCTGAAAGATTGATAAAATCCAAGTCCACATTGGTCTCAGCCACAATCTCAACGGCTAATTCAAATAGCTGATGGGCTAATTCAGGATAATAATGATTCGTAACAGTGTTAGAAGCCAATAAGGCATGAATCCCAAATTTTTTAACGCCCAACTTTTTTAAATCTTTAAAAGCTTGAATAAGCTGCTCTTTGGTCATCCCGAATTTGGCTTCTTCTGGAGAATCCATAATATCTGTTCCCAATTCAAACACACCGCCTGGATTATAGCGACAAGAAATAACTTCTGGAATGCTCGCCACTTCCTGTAAAAATGCAACATCTTCATAAGCATCAAGATTGATAGTAGCTCCCAATTCACGCGCAAATTGCATTTCTTTTGCAGGCGTGTCATTGGACGAAAACATCATGTCATTTCCTGAAAAGCCTACTTTTTGGCTCATCAAAAGTTCTACATAGCTGGCGCAATCTACTCCACAGCCTTCATCTTTCAAGATTTTCAAAATAGACGGATTCGGAGTTGCCTTTACTGCAAAATACTCTTTAAATCCTTGATTCCAAGAAAAGGCTTCCTGAAGCGCGCGAGCTGTCTCACGAATTCCTTTCTCATCATACAAATGAAATGGAGTTGGAAATTGAGCAGTGATTTCAGCTAACTTTTCGCAACTAAGAAATGGTTCTTTCATAGCAAGTCTCATACTTTCTTTTCATTTGCTTTATTATATCATAAAAAAAGAAGCTGAAACCAGTCCAACTTCTAATTCTTACTTTTAATTATCTCTTCCAAAAATACGAAGAATGCTGAGGAACAGATTGATAAAATCAAGGTAAAGGCTTAAGGCGAGTGAAACTGCCCAACCAGCTGCTACATTTCCTCCCGATTGCTCATAGACATAGCGGATTCGTTGATTATCCCAAGCAATCAATCCAGAGAAGATAATCACACTAATAATGCTAATAATGAAATCTAGTCCAGAACTTCTAAGGAAAATATTCACCAAACTAGCGATGATAACTCCAATCAGACCTGCAATAAAGGCTCTGCCCAGACCAGAAAGATCTTTTTTGGTAAATTTCCCAATCAATGCCATAGCAAAAAACATCGCTGAAGAAGTAATGAAGGCTGCTAAAACCGTTGCTTGTGTGTAAAGAGCCAACACTAAACTAATCGTAAAGCCATTTAAAGCCGAATAAACTAGAAAAGTTGGCAATGCGGCTGGATTGTTTTTGGCAGACATTCCTGAAGCTACCCAGACAAGAACCAACTCAGCAAAAATAGCTAAGTAAAAAATCCAACTATTCGCCATTATTACTGAATAAATCACATCTTGAAATATTGTTAACATCAAAGCCGAGACAAGGGCAGAAATGCCAATCCCCATACCGACTAATGAATAAACTTTAGCGTAAAAACTATTGATACCACTATTTTCTTGAATAACTGTATTGTTCATAAGCTCTCTCCTTTATTATGATATGTTACGATTTTAACATTTTTCGATGGAAAAGTCTTCTTTTAGCCATTCTTTTCCGAACTGGCGCCATGGCTTCCTTGATTGCCCAGTATTTATCCACCATAGTGACAATATAGCCTTCTTTATACCGTGGTGGTGCTACTGTTGCACCCCACATATGTTTGATAATGATGTCTTCTTCTACTTTATTTAAATTGGTTACTTTCCGTGCATTTCGTACTGCTAAACGAGGATGTACCCAAGCATGACTTTTATTGAATTTCGTTTCTCGCCAATCATAATAAAACATATCGTGCAAAAGACCTCCACGCGCGGTACTTTTTGCATCCCAACCTAATTTTTTAGCAATTTTATAGCTCGTATAACTAACATGAATCGAATGTTCCAAACGATTGGAATAAATATGGTGTGTTATGGTTTTTAATTTCTGGACGCGTGGTTGAGCAATCAATTGTCCAACATGCTCCATATACTCTTTGTCTTCTTTATAAAGCATAGAACCACCTCCATGTGCTTCTAATTATAAATATATTTCTAAATTTTAGCTTAAAGCAAAGATGAGAATACCTGCTGCCACGGCGACATTTAAACTCTCAGCTCGTCCTTTCATCGAAATATGAATGAGGTAATCAGCTGCTTCTGCCATTTCAGAACTAATCCCCTGACCTTCATTTCCCAACACAAGAGCAAAATCCGACAGTGGTGCTAACTCCCGATAATCCATCGAATCTTTTGAAAGTGTCGTTGCCAATATCGGAAATTGTACTTGTTTAGCAAGGTCAAGAAAATCTGCTGTTTTTACTCGATAAATAGGCAAATGAAAATGACTGCCTTGCATGGAACGCAGAGTTTTCAGATTGTAAATATCTGCTGAATGCTGCGAAATAAACACCCCGTCATAACCAGCCGCATCAGCTGTTCGGATAATCGTGCCCACATTCCCCGGATCCTGCACATCTTCTAAAAAGAGATATTTCCCTTTGAGAACTGAAGGAATCGTCGCTTCCTCAAAAGCAAGCTCTGCTACAATGCCCTGCGGTGTTTTCGAATCCGCTAAATCCGCCAAAATTTCTGCCGTCACTACATAAACTTGAGGAAAATCCCGCACTCTGTCGACAAATTCTTCTAAAACAAAGATATTCCTAATTTTAGCTTGTGCCTTGACTGCTTCTTCAAATAAATGCCAACCCTCAATTAAGTACGAGTCCTTCCGATATTTTTTTTGAAGTAATTTTTTAGTATTTTTTACCACATTATTAGCTTTTGAAGTTATAATATTCATAGAACTATTATATCACAAAAAGGAGGCTCACATGCAAAAAGTAAGAATGATTGCGCAAGGTCGCGTACAAGGGGTCGGATTCCGTTGGGGTGTTTACACACTTGCCACAGAAATCGGCGGTATCACCGGGCGTGTCTGGAATAATGAAGACGGAACCGTAGAGATTTTAGCACAAGCAGAAAATTCTGCCCTCATGGCAAAATTCATCCAAGAAATCCGCAAAGGACCAACGCCATTTTCAAAAGTTAGCTATTTAGATGTCACAATGGCTAATTTTGAATCCTATTCAGATTTTAAAATTGCAAATTAGGTCCTAAGAACTATTGTATATTTAGGAAAAAAACAGTAGAATAGAAAGGTATTATTTTTTAGAAAAAGGAAACAAACACGTGAAAAAATTAAATCGTATTTTATTCTCAGGGTTGGGACTGTCTATGCTTCTGCTACTCTCAGGATGTGTGCAAGTCAAAGACGGCAAGCCTGTTGGATTTGTCTGGGATATTATTGGAAGACCGATGAGTCTGGCTATTCAGTATTTTGCTAATAACATGGGGCTAGGCTTTGGCGTCGCCATCATCATTGTTACTTTGATTGTGCGCTTGATTATCCTTCCGCTTGGACTTTATCAGTCTTGGAAATCAACTTACCAATCAGAAAAGATGAATTATTTGAAGCCTATTTTTGAACCTATCCAAGAACGCATGAAGAATGCGGAAACACAAGAAGAAAAACTGGCTGCTCAGCAAGCACTCATGGCTGCCCAAAAAGAAAATGGTGTCAATATGCTTGGTGGGATTGGATGTCTTCCCCTCCTGATTCAATTGCCATTTTTCTCTGCCCTTTACTTTTCTGCTCAATATACTGAAGGAGTAGCTAAGAGTGTATTCCTAGGAATTCCACTCGGAAAAGCCAGCATTCTTCTCACCATTATCGTCGGAATTCTGTATTTCATTCAATCTGCTTTGACCCTTGTCGGCGTTGATGAGGTTCAAAAAGAGCAAATGAAGAAAATGATGTACATGAGCCCGCTCATGATTGTCATCTTCTCGTTCACAGCTCCAGCAGGTGTAACACTTTATTGGGTAGTCGGTGGTTTCATCATGATTATCCAACAATTGATTATCAATCATTACATCCGTCCTCAGCTCAGAAAACGCGTAGCTGAAGAATACAAAAATAATCCACCTAAAGCCATTAAAAATTCTGGTCGTAAAAAAGATGTGACACCTCAAGCACAGGCCGTTATTGAAAATAGAAAACAAAATAAAAAGAAAAATCGTAACGCTGGAAAACAACGTTCAAGATAAGCAAAAAAGCTGGAACAATCATTCCAGCTTTTTGCTTGCCATTCAATCAGAAAAGCATCTTACTATTATGAAATGGCACCCTACCTATCCAATCCTCCACCTGAATAAATAGAATGCCCTCATTTAAACATAAAATTACCAAAATTCACGGACAAAATCATTTTCTAAGCGTTCACTATAAAACAATTCTGACAATGACTTGTCATCAAAAATACGTAGCAAATTTTTTAAATCATAAGCCAATTCGAGGGTATCCAACTCTTCACGCGCCACCCACCTAACTTCACCTTCTTCTGATGAGCGGAGATGTCCTGAAAATTCATTTGTGCGATAAAGAAAGACCAGATAACGAATGCCTTCTGCCGTGTACCAATGTTTCATACCAACCAGTCTAGGATGATGGATTGTTAGTCCCGTTTCTTCATAAATTTCACGCACAACTGCTTGGTGGAGGCTCTCCTTTTCTTCTATATGTCCACCAGGTAAAGCTGCTCCTGACCAAGAATACATCTTGGGGTCACGAATCTGCATGACAATGCGATTCTGATCGTCTTCAATCAGACACATATTAGTTAAAATTACTTGAGATTTACGGGACATATTTTTCTCCTCTAAACTTTGTATCAAATAGATAAGAATTTGGGACAGGTTTCATAGTTGCTATCGCAGCCATCAACCTATCCCAATCCTTTATTTTTTAAGCTGTTTTTTCGACTTTTAGGATTTTTACATCATAACTGCCCACAGGTGTTTCAACTGTAGCAGTATCGCCTGTTTTCTTGCCAATTAGAGCTTGTCCAATAGGACTTTCATTAGAAACCTTTCCAGCAAAAGCATCTGCTCCTGCTGCACCCACAATCATATAGACTTCTTCATCCGTTTCACCAACTTCTTGAATCGTAACGGTCTTACCGATAGCAACTTCATCTTGTGCCACTGCATCGCTATTTACAATTTCAGCGTAACGAATCTTAGTTTCCAGACTTGAGATTTGTCCTTCAACAAAAGCCTGCTCATCTTTGGCTGCTTCATACTCACTATTTTCTGATAAGTCTCCATAAGAGCGAGCAATTTTAATACGTTCTACCACTTCTGGACGACGAACTAATTTAAGTTCTTCTAATTCTTTTTCAAGTTTTTCCTTTTCTTCAAGGGTCATGGGATAAGTTTTTTCTGCCATTATTTTTTCTTCTTTCTATTTTTAAAATAAAGAGGGAGTGGGACAGAACTCAGCTTGAAAATTTTAGTTCCTAGTCTCACCCCCGCAGGGTTGCTCAACAGTCTCCCAGACTGTTGAGGTGGTGGATAAAGAAAACAAAGTTTTTGTCAAAAGTGTTCTACCGAGCTTGAAAAGCAAACAACTTTGAGATTTGCTTTACAAGTTCTATCCGCCACCTCAAAGCAATGCTTTGAGCAATCAGTAGCTGCGTCGTTGGTTTATTATAACTATATACTTTATACTTTGAAGCTGGAAACTTTCGTCCCAGCTTCTTTTTAATATTCGCTTGCTTTGCAAGGTGCATTCTTCATCTAGTCTAAAATACACTTGTAGCAATCTTTTTAGACTTATACATCATTGCTCAGAAGTAGAACAAAATCAAGTTTTAAAAGTTACGTTTGTCCCGCTTCTTTAATTCGAACTACTTGATTGTGTTAATTTACTATTAACATGCTCTTGAACATTTTTTTCATGTTCTTCATAGGTATTTGCGAAATAAACATTTCCTGTTTCTGTATTGGCTACGAAGTAAAGATAATCCGTTTTGGCTGGATTAACAGTCGCTTCAATAGCAGAAAGACTAGGATTGTCTACAGGACCAGGCATTAAACCGGTATTTTTATAAACATTGTAAGGCGAATCAATATTAGTATCAATCGCAGCGTCTTCTGCTAAGGTTGTCTTTTGACCAAGCTTCCCTTGAGCATACAAAATTGCAATATTACTTTGCAAAGGCATGTTTTGATTTAAACGATTGTAAAAGACACTTGCGATGTTTTTTCGGTCTTGATCTGTTGAACCTTCTTTTTCAACCAAGGACGCAATTGTCAAAACATCGTGCACAGTCAAGTTCTTTGAGGCTAAAACATCATAATATTGCGACATGGTTTTATCCATTGCTGCTAACATTTGGTCAATGAGCGTTTCAGCAGTTATGCTGTTGGTCACATTGTAAGTAGCAGGGAAAAGATAGCCTTCTAAGCGATACTTAACACCGCTCTCTTTTTTAGCTAAATTGCCTAATAAGTTTGGATATTTTGTAGCTTCCTGAGTGATAAAATTATCATCTTGCACTTTCTTTAAGAACGTATCCGAAGACAATTTATTTTTCTTCAACTTCGCAATCGTTTTTGCAATTTGGTCAATCGTATATCCTTCTGGAATGGTTAATTTTTCCATTGAAGGATCCTGCGGAGTATCCGTTCCACCTTGCTGTAGCTTTTTAGCAATCGTATCCAAACTCATGCTCTTTTGCAGATTGTAATAACCCGATTGGAAATCTGCATAGTTATTAAACTTAGCATAATAGCTAAAAATCTGAGAATTTTTGATTAAACCAGCTTTTTCCAAGACCGTTCCAATTGCTTTGGTGCTCGATCCAGTCGGAATCTTAATCGTCACATACTTTGTATTTTTCGCATCAACTGGTTGTAAAGCTGATGTAACATAGCGATAAGCAAAGAAACCAGTTAAACCAATCCCTAAAAGCAACAAAATTAAGACCGTTTTGACGATTTTTCTGGCGATTTTGTTTTGACGCTTTTTCGTGTTAATCGTTTGAGCAGTCCGATTTGAACGGGAAAGTTTCTTTGTGTCTTGCTCCGTTCCGTAAACTGCAGGTCGAACCAATTCTTCCGGAGCTTTACTTTCTTCAACCGCTTGATTGGTTGGGTAAGAAACAGGCACTTTCGTTGTATGAGTATTAAACTCTTTATCTTCCCTAGCTGCCGCTTCGGCTTCTATTTGTTCAACGGTTGGAAGGGGACTTTCTAAAGGAGCAGGCTCTGGTTCGCCACTTTCTTCTTTTTGAACTTTTGGTATATCCTTTTCAGAAACAGTTGCTTTCTCTTCTTCCTGTGCAGAAGGAAGCACAGATTGACCCAAACCTAACTTTTCCTGCAAATCATTAGATTCTTCTACAGGTTTTGGTTGTTCAGTTCCCTTTGCTTTAGCCAAGTCGCGCAGAATCTGTTCTTTAAAACTCAGCCCTTCTTTTTCTTGTGAATCTTCAGCCAAATAGTTGACCTCCTTGTTCAATATCCCTACTATTATATCTTAAAAGGTAAAGAAAAGCAATAAGAGAATGCCTTTCTTTCAAGCATCCTACAGAATAATCAATTCTTTTCTCCACTATTTGGGAGTTTTCCAAAGCATATCATACCAAACTTCACCTGCATAAGTAGATTGGGATACACCCTCGTTGATAAAACCATGTTTTTCATAGTAAGTGACCAAATAATCATGACAGGTTAAGTTGATTCCCAAACGCTGGTCGCGAACAGCAATATCCTTCATTGTATTCAACAAACTTCTACCTAACCCCATATTTTGAGCATTTTTAGCAATAGATAAACTGGTCAACGAAATATAATGGTCTGTCAAATGACTATAATCTTCTACCTCAGAAGTAAAGGATTGATCTACTAAATGGCGTTCTGGACGAACAGGTCCTTCAAGGTATCCTAAAATCTGACCGTCTCGTTCAGCTACTAAGAAACTGGTTGTTAGTTTTTGGATATGGGCTTCTAAAATATCTCGACTCAGAGCTTCTTCTGGTCCAAAGTTTTCCCATTCAATAGTCGTAATAGCATCCAAATCTGATAAATTTGCCTGTCTAATCTTCATTTTCCCTCCTTAAAATATGGATTTTCCCAAACGAATTCATATAAAATAGCATGGCTATCTCCCCTTTCAGAAATTCCTTCGTTTATGAAAGCATTCATTTCGTAGTAAGAAATCAACTCATCCGAACAAACCAACTGAAGACCTTTTTGATTTTGTGCAACAGCTATTTCTTTGCAAGCAGCTAAAAGCAAAGTTCCCAGTCCCTGCTCTTTAAAATCTGGATGAATGGATAAGCGCTGAATCGTCATAAAATCAGAATTTTGCTGCCACTTTGACGAATTGTCTATCATTTCCTTTGTCAAATGACGTGAAAAAACGGCTGACCCTACAAGGTAGCCAGCTATTTTCTCATTTAATTCCGCTATTAAAAAGTTCGTTTGACCCTGTTCAATCCATTTTTGGATTGTTTCTGCACCAGCTGCTTCTGTGGAAAAATTCGCCTCCTCAATCGCAACGATTGCCTTCCAATCTTCCAAAGAAGCTTCTCGAAGGGTGACTTGTGGTATTAGATTACTGGACATTGCTTGTCAAATTGGATAGCAAACGTTCAAAAGAATATTCATAAGTCTGAATATCCCCAGCTCCCATGAAAACATAAACAGCATTTGGGTGTTCTAACAATGGCGAAACATTGTCAACAGTAATAATTTCTGCCTTTTTGATAATTTTTTCAGCTAAATCTTCTACTTTGACATCTCCGTGATCCACTTCACGCGCAGAGCCATAGATTTGCGCCAAATAAACGGCATCGGCTTGATTCAAAGCTTCGGCAAATTCGTCCAAAAGTGCAATGGTCCTGGTAAAAGTATGTGGTTGGAAAATCGCAACAATTTCTTTACTTGGATATTTCTGACGAGCTGCATCCAACGTCGCAATAATTTCAGTTGGGTGATGCGCAAAATCATCAATAATTGTCGTTCCGTTGACCACTTTTTCAGTAAAACGACGTTTCACACCACCAAAAGTGACTAAATGCTCCCGAACTAAATTTAAGTCAAATCCAGCGGTGTATAACAAACCAATGACTGCTGTTGCATTCATGATATTGTGGCGACCAAAGCTAGGAATCTTAAATTCTCCTAATTCTTGCCCACGGAAAGAAACTTTAAAGCTAGAACCCGTTGTAGAACGAAGTAAATCATGAGCGATAAAGTCATTACCTTCATTAAAGCCATAGTAATAAATAGGAGCGTTAGTTGTGACCCGGCGCAATTCTTTGTCTTCACCGTAAACAAATAATCCTTTGCTAACCTGTTTAGCATAATCATTAAAAGCATTGAAAACATCTTCTAAGCTGGTGAAATAATCTGGGTGGTCGAAGTCAATATTCGTGATAATTGAATATTCAGGATGATAAGGCATAAAATGACGTTCGTATTCATCTGCTTCAAATGCAAAGTATTTCGCATTTGCAGAGCCGCGCCCCGTCCCGTCACCAATCAGGTAACTGGTATCCGTAATGTTTGACAAAACGTGTGCCAACATACCCGTCGTTGATGTCTTTCCATGTGCCCCTGCCACTCCCATGCTGACAAAATCACGCATGAAAGTTCCCAGAAATTCATGGTAGCGCTTATAAGCAATTCCATTTGCATCAGCATAGGCAATTTCAATATTATTATCCGGACGAAAAGCATTTCCTGCAATGACTTCTACATCTGCTTGAAGGTTTTTTTCGTCAAAAGGCAGGATTTTAATCCCTGCTTGCTCTAAGCCACGTTGTGTAAAATAATATTTCTCCACATCGCTTCCCTGAACGTGATGTCCCATTTGATGCAGCATCAATGCTAAAGCACTCATTCCAGAGCCTTTAATCCCGATAAAATGATAGGTTTTTGTCATAATTTCTCCTTAAATGCTAAGAGCGTTAAATTGGGTGAAACCAAGTTCACACAAAAATATTTGGCTCTTGTCAACGTTCGATTATTTTTCTTCCAGCCGTGTTAAATTTAGCTCTTGCGCTATCCGACGCTCTCTTTGGCTTTGCAATTCTTTTTTGTTGTAAATTTGACTTGTCTTTAAAAAGTCATAATTATTTTTAGATTTTTTGGGTGATTCCTTCGGCAAAGAGGTATTTACTTTGATATCTGCTAAAATATAATGGTCCTGTTTCAAATTCCGACTGTATTTTGCCAATTCACTACCATTTTCCTTTTGGAAAAATGCTGTTGGTTGATGTGAAATAGCTGTGTTACCATTCGTAACAGCAAGATAGGAGCGCTTTTTAGCTGTAAAATCCGATGTCAAATAAGCTGCCGAACGTTTCTTTTTTAAATCCGCTCTGGCTTCTTCTCTAGCCAATTCTGCATAACTTTTTGAAGCAGACTTTTTGGCTTTGACAGATTGAACAGCTGAAGTCGCTTGGTAAGACTTTGCCTGTCCTTCTTTTACTTGACTGTCTGCAATTTTTTTTACAATTGGTTCCCATTCTAAATAATTTTTATCGACATAGTCACCATTAATATTGCTGATAAGATCGCTTTCATCATAAAGATTCATGCGCGGCATTTCTGATAACATGACTTCATCGTCAGAAATCAATGGAAAAGTTTTTTCTTTCATTAGCACATTTCCTTTCAACACCTCATTATAACCTATTGGTGCTATTTTTCAAGTGTTTCTGTAGAAATTCCTAGAATTTCTCGTATTTCAGCAACAGATAGACTGCTACGAGATTCTGTTCCGTCTAAGATAGTTGACACGAGATGACGCTTGCTTTCTTGCAATTCTTGAATTTTTTCTTCGATTGTGCCTCGCGTAATCAATCGATAGACTTCTACATTTCTTTCTTGACCCATACGGTGAGCTCGACCAATTGCCTGGGACTCTACTGCTGGGTTCCACCAAAGGTCTACTAAGATAACAGTATCAGCACCTGTCAGGTTTAAGCCAACGCCACCAGCTTTTAGGGAGATTAGAAAAGCGTCTCCTTCCCCATTGTTGAAAGCATTTGTCATCTCTTGGCGATCTTTTGCTGGGGTGGAGCCTGTAATTTTAAACATCTCCATTTTCATCTTTTTCAATTCTTTTTCGATAATGTCTAGCATACCTCGGAATTGAGAAAAGATTAACACACGGTGGCTTCCTGTCTGAATCTGCTCTAATAGTTCTAGCAGGCTTTCTAGTTTGCCACTCTCTCCATGATAGTCCTCCATAAAGAGCGCAGGAGTATCGCAGATTTGACGTAATCGCATCAAGCCAGATAAGATTTCCATTTTACTGCGATTAAGTTCTTCATCTGTAGAAGTAAGCACACGCTCCTGCATTTGTTTTAGTTGTGCTAGGTAGATAGCTTTTTGACTATCTGCAAGCTCATTGCGATAAGAAACTTCGATGAGTTCTGGCAATTCTTGCAAGACATCTTCTTTCTTCCGCCGCATGACAAATGGTTTGATAAAACGAGCAACAGTTTCTGCAGGCAGTTTCAAAAAGTTCTTTTTGCTAGGTAATAATCCTGGCAAAACAATTTGAAAAATAGACCATAATTCGCTGAGGTTATTTTCAATCGGCGTTCCAGAAAGAGCAAAGGTATTTTTGACCTCAAAATTTCGTAAATGATGAGCAATCTTGGTCTGTGCATTTTTCATGACCTGCGCTTCATCTAAAAAGAGATAATCGAAGTTCAATTGACTATATTCTTCAACATCTTGACGGAAAGAAGCATAGCTTGTAATCATCACCTGATGACCTTCTGCAATCAAGTTATCTCTGACTGGTTTTAATCCATAAATGACCGCTACATCCATTTCTGGTGCAAATTTCGCAAACTCATCCAGCCAATTGTAAATCAAACTAGATGGAGCCAAAATCAAAACATTGGTCTCTTTTTTTAGCTGACTACTTAAAAAGGCAATGGTTTGAAGGGTTTTTCCCAACCCCATATCATCTGCTAAAATACCACCAAATCCGTAACGATGAAGCATAGACATCCATTTGACACCCGTTTCTTGGTAATCACGCAAAGTTGCTTCCACTTTTAATGTAGGTAGCGCAAACTCCTCTGGATGCGTCAAGTCAAAGGCTAAATGGCGGAACTCCTCTGAAAAGCTAACTTTTTCTTGGTCTTTAAACAATTCAGATAGCTGATAAGCAGCAATCTTCTGCGTTTGGAAAATGCCGTCTTTTCCTTTTTTAGCTCGTAAATCCTGTAAGGTTTTGCTGACTCTTTTTGTTTCTTCGTCAAACATGAGCACCTTGCCAGAGCGACTAATGAAATAATCATTAGCCGAAAAAAGAGCTTCTAAAGCATCATCCACTTCCACTTGGTCAATACTTGTAAAATCAAACCCGATGTCCAACAAGCCACCATTTGTCTGAACAGAAACTGCCGGTCTTTCCACTTGGTACAAGGCTGTCAGGTTTTCTGCCACAGATACCCTTCCCAAGCGTCTAAAATGAGGCAGAGTCGCCGTGAAAAAGGAGTAGATTTCTTGTGGTTGCAATGGTGGAAGAGTGCTTGTGAAATCTGCTTCAAAACCAGCAGACAGAGCTTGTTGAAAAACCTTTTGTTCTAACTGGAAATCGCTGGCAAATGGTAGTTCTTCCAACTTAAAACGAGTATCCACAACACGATTTCCATAGTCAAACTGGATTTTGAGACGAATTTCCTGAGTATCCAATAACTCGAAAGCAAACAGCGGAGTGAACGTATGAATCATCAAACTTTCTGGTGCGTGAATAGAGCCGACTTTACCAAATTCTAATAGTCCTGAAGCTAGTTTTGCTTGATCGCTTGTATCAAATTGAAGGCGTTTTTTGCGATCGGTATCCACAGGCAATTCTCGAATCACCTGAATCATCCGCTTTTGTTGCTCCGTCAGTTGATAGAAATGATCCCCATAAAAAATAAAGTCACCACCATACAAGATTTTATAATTTTGCTCTGTAATGGTGAGTTCAAAATAATCCAAATTTTCCTCTACTGTAAAATCATAGATGCCTACTTCAGCATGCAAATCTTGGAAAAAGATTTTGTCATAGTCATAAAGACTGTATTCTAAGCGAAAATGTGGTAAATTCATGAGTCGATTTACGCCTTCTTCAAACAGACTAGACGGAAAATAAAGATGTCTAGCTGCATTTGGAAAGATAAAAGAAGTATCTTGATCTTGCTGATAAGAAACAAGTCCTCGTAAAAACTGGATCACCTCTTGACTAGCTTCATCAAAAGCAGCCAATTGCATTTTTTCATAATAGTGCTTGCCGATTTGATAATAATCGCCTTTTTCAACAATCTTTAAAAAAGCACGAATATCCCGGATAACATAGGAGCGCTCATCTGGTAAACGACTGATGCGCAAGGTCCACAAAAATTGTCCTGTATAATCATCTTCTTGCCCGACCGCAGACAGTTCATAGCGGACGGCTACTTCTTCTGTCTGGAGGATTTTATCCAAGAAGAGACTGCCAAAAGAAACCTTCGTTTGAGTTTCTTCTGAAGTTGTTTGCTCCTCTTCAAGATTAGTCAAAACGACTTTTCCTTCAGGGTCATTTTTAAGAAAATATTCTAAACCTGCTAGATGAGCACAGTATTTCTTTTTTTGAAAAAAATCACAGGCACAAAAAATGGCTTCGTCGTCCAAGCTATATCGCAGATTGTGATTTTCAACTCGGCTGTAAATCATCTGATCTTTCACTTTGAGAATTTCAATTTTCCCTGCTTCGTAAAGGGCAATTCCTTCCGTCCGAATCTTCCCAGGAATCAATTTTGCCATAAGTACCACCTTTATTTTATCTATTCATTATACCATATTTTCAGCATAAAGAAAAAAAGCAAGGTTCTCCTCGCTTTCTTTTAGAAAATGTCCTCGTTGAGCTTTTTATAGTGCTTAGTGCGTGCAATCAACACTTTCATAAAACCGACTAGCAATATTGTATTTCCTATTACTAAGAATACTAAAAGGAGCCAAATTCCCAGTAAAAGTAGAGAGAATTTTGTTATCATCAACCAAATGACGCCCAATGTTATAGCAGCCAAGAAAAGATGTGCAATTCCTACAACTATCAAACTAAAAAGTGATAACCAATAGCGAAAACCAAACGGTTTGTACTTTCTATCATCATAATGAATATTCACATAAGCTGCACTTGCAATTCCAATGAGCACCACTTTAGCAATATTTATCTAATTCATATTTCTTTCTCACATAAGTACGTTAGACTAGTTATCTTGTACTGTACCACTTCTACTATTTTTATGTTCAGCCTTGTTTAGTTAGTTCCGCCCTACTTCCGCTTTCTGGCAATGAGATGAATTGGTGTTCCTTCAAATACGAAAGCTTTGCGGATTTGGTTTTCTAGGAAGCGCATATAAGAAAAGTGCATGAGCTCTTCTTCATTGACGAAAATAACAAAGGTTGGCGGTTTGGTCGCAACTTGTGTCGCATAGAAGATTTTCAGCCGTTTGCCTTTGTCGGTCGGTGTCGGATTAATCGCAATGGCATCCATGATGACGTCGTTGAGAACAGCTGACGGAATGCGAGTATTTTGACTTTGACTAATTCTCTTAATCATGCCTGGCAATTGATGCAAACGTTGCTTAGTCAGAGCTGATACAAAGACAATCGGTGCATAAGAGAGATACTGAAATTGGTCGCGAATATCGGCTTCCCAATTTTGCATTGTCTTGTTATCTTTTTCCAGCGTGTCCCACTTGTTAACAACGATAATAATTCCTTTACCTGCTTCATGAGCAAAACCAGCAATGCGCTTGTCATACTCGCGAATGCCCTCTTCAGCATTGAGCACCATAAGCACCACATCAGAGCGGTCAATAGCTCGCATAGCTCGCATAACAGAATACTTCTCTGTATTTTCATAGACCTTACCTGACTTACGCATACCCGCTGTATCAATCATGGTAAATTCTTGTCCCTCATCGTCCGTAAAGACCGTATCAATCGCATCACGAGTAGTACCAGCCACAGGACTAGCAATCACACGATCTTCTCCTAAAATCGCATTGATTAGGCTAGACTTGCCGACATTGGGACGACCGATGAGGCTGAATTTAATCATGTCTGGATTTTCAGCTGCTTCTTCATTGGGGAGATTTTCCACAATGGCATCTAAGATATCCCCCGTGCCAATCCCATGAACAGAAGAAACGGGATAAGGGTCACCCAAACCAAGCGCATAAAAATCAAAAATTTCACTACGCATCTCTGGGTTATCTACTTTATTAACCGCTAGAATAATCGGCTTGTGGGTCTTGTAGAGCATACGAGCCACATATTCATCCGCATCTGTAATACCTTCTTTTCCAGACACCACAAAAACGATGACATCCGCTTCCTCCATAGCAATCTCTGCTTGGTGCTTGATTTGCTCCATAAAAGGCGCATCTACATCATCAATCCCGCCTGTATCAATCATGCTAAACTTGCGATTCAGCCACTCAGCCGTTGCATAAATACGGTCTCTGGTCACTCCTTCAACATCCTCAACAATCGAAATCCGCTCCCCGGCAATCCGGTTAAAAAGTGTTGATTTGCCGACATTAGGACGGCCGACAATGGCAATAGTTGGTAAAGCCATAGTGTTCCTCTTTCTGTTCTAAGAAGCTGAGACACAATGCTCAGCTTCGCTTGTTTATGTAGTTATAATTACAGGGCGCAGCGGTTTGGAGAAACTCTATTGATTTTAAGCAATTTAGTGCCAACCAAACACTGCTAAGTGGTGTCTAATACGCTGATAAATCAACTTTTACACCCTTTTGGCGTCAAGTTTTACTTGACTTTATTTCCAACCTCGGAAGGTTTCCCAAACCTTTCGAGCTGTGCGGGCAAGCCAACAAAATCGAATTGTTTCGAAATGACCGATTTTGTCTCACTCTCTTTATTTTACAATAATTTCTTGTCTTGTAATAGATTTTGACTAGCAAGATTGGGCTTTTGAGCAAATTGCTTCGCTAGTCGCTCGCTCCATGTATCAGTTGCTCGATCTCCAGCATAGTCTGCTTGAATCTGATCATAGTTCTGAATAACAGATGTGTCCTGTTCTTGATAGTTTTCTTCAAAAACGACTGTTTCATACGGCAAACGTGGTTTAACAGCATGGTGCTGATCCGGCTTTCCCAAAGCCATTCCAAAAATAGGATACGTATAATCTGGTAAGTTAAACAGCTCTGCTATTTCCCTAGAAGCATAGCGAATCAAGCCAATGATGACCCCGCCATATCCCAGACTTTCAGCCGCCAAAAGAGTATTCTGCGCGACCAGACTAGCGTCAACAGAACTAATCAGAAGATTCTCCACTCCTTGTGAGTAAAAGGTATCCGTATGAAGTCGCACACCTTTCTCAGCTCGATTGAGGTCTCCGATAAAAAGAAGAAAAACAGACGACTGACGAATAGCCTCCTGAGGCACTAAATCAAACAAGGCTGCTTTCTTTTCTTGACTGCGAACAACAATAATCGAATAAGATTGGAAATTCTTCCAGCTAGAGGCTGCTCGACCAGCATCAATAATCGCCTTCAAATCCTCATCTGAAATCTGCTCATCTGTAAAACGACGAACAGAAGTATGCTTTTTCATCAAATCAATCGTTTCATTCATCGGCGATTTTCTCCTTCCAGACGAACTTCCTCTGCTAAGAATTTTATTCTTTCCATGACCCGACGAGCCTGCCAAGTTTCATCTCCGTTTTTGGATGTAGCAAAATGGCGTTCCAAATCCGCAAAATTAAAATTTGATGTAAAGAAAGTTGGCAAATTTTCCTGCATCCGATGCTGCAAAATAACCTGCAAAATCTCATCTCGCATCCAAAGACTTGATTGCTCCGCACCAATATCATCCAAAATCAAGACTTGTGCTACTTTTACTTCATCAATCTTTTCCTTAACGAGACCAGAAGAAATAGCATTCTTTACATCCAAAACAAAACTAGGATAATGAAGCAAGGTCGTGGAAACACTGCGTTTTTCCGACAAATCATGTGCTAAGGCTGCCATCATGTAACTTTTTCCCACGCCAAAATCACCATAAAGGTAAATCGCTTTTTTGTAGTTTGGATAATCTGCCACAAAATTCGTCAGCAACTCAAAAGCCTTATAACGACCAACATCGTCCAAATCCACTTTTGCCAAACTAGCTTCCTTGAGACTAGCCGGAAGACTAATTAAATTTAACCGTGCATTGATAGTTGCTTGTTTCTGCGCTTCGACTAGTTCTGGAGTTTCTTCATAAGAAACGTCTGCATACCCCTCATTCTTCACCAATATCGGCTTATAGCCTTTGGCAATATACGCTTTATCACCTAGCAAGAAACGGTTTCGCTCAGAAATATACTGATTAAACTTAGAAATGCTTCGTTTGATTTCAGCAGGTGTCAATCGCTCAGACTGGATAAAAGCCGCCACATCTGGATCGGCAACGATTTGTTTCACCAACTCTTCATAGTCAAATTGACGAGCTTGTTTCCTATGCGCCATCGTTTGTCCAACACTCTCCATCTAGTCACCTCCTTGGTCTAATTTCGCTAAAAGTTTTCTCTTTTGCTCCTCTAGCTCAGCCTGCTTTTCAGCACTTGTTTCATTCTTATAGTCAGGATTGCTCCAGTCGGGAACATTGCTCTTTGAAGTAGTTGTTTGATTTGCTTTTTTGCTTGGTTGTTGATTTCGCTCACGAATCCGCAAAACTGCTTCTTCTGCTGATACCACCTCCTGATATGAAAAGTCATTTGCTACTTTTAAAGCATACTTTTCATTAAGGTTGGCTGAATTTACCTTATTAAAAGTCAACAGCAAAATCACATTGATCACTTCATCTAACAGTCCCAAATTAGCCAGTTCTTGCAAACACTGACGTTCTCCTCGTGTGATTGTCGCATGCTTGGTTTTTTTGATTTCTGCCAAAAACTGCATGGCTGACTTACTCTTAGCCTCTCGGATAATCGTTTGTTCAGCATTAGAAAATCCGCTTACAGCAGGTTTTTGATTTAATTTTTGTTTCATTCGCTTGGTCGAAATCACATGACCGACAGCCGTTTCCTTAGCCAACAAATAGGTCTCATACCAAGTCCAATTTTGTTGCTCTGAAATAGCAAAGAGTACCAGCAAATCTTCTTTTTCGTTTTCAAAACGCAAGTTTTCTCGCGCCATCAATTGTTTAAAGTAATCCAAGTCAAAATGATTCTGTTTTGATTGCGTCTCTGCCTTTGCATCTTCCACTTGAAAAATCTCTGACAGCTTCACACCTTGCTTCTCACCCTTTGGTTGACTAGGCAACAAAGCCTCTACCGCAGCTTCGCCAATCTTCTTTTCTAACAGGCGCTTGTAAACAGGATTGCTTAAAAATTCACCAGACGCTAATGTGGGCTGCAAATAGACCTGAAAATGATTCTCCGTATGATAAAGCTCTACTAACTGCATAGCGGACAACATTTCTAAACTTTTTTGCAAGGCATTCATCCCCAGATTGAGATGATTCAAAATGTGCCCAAAAGTATAAGATGATTTTCCATCGTCCCAAAAAGCAAGAAAATATTGATAGATAGAAGTCGCATCAAACCCTAGAATTGGCAAATACAGACGAATCAAATTGGTGCTGTCCTGACTAATCAGATTATTCTTCACAAAAGAAAATTGATCATTCGGTTTCATCTATTGTTCCTTTTTCTTTTTCGCTGTTTTTGTAATCTGTTTCAAGAGGTTTTCCAACTCGCTCACATCTTTAAAGCTACGATAAACACTAGCAAAACGAACATAAGTAATTTCATCTAAATCCGCTAACTCTTCCATTACTAAACCACCGATATACTCGCTTGCGATCTCGTTTTCATTGCTGCTGCGCACTTTTTGCTCAATTCTGCTGACAATTTCCTCAATCTCATCACTAGAAACAGGACGTTTTTGCGCCGAACGAATGATTCCATTAAAGATCTTGTCTCTTGAAAATTGTTCCCGCGTGCCATCTTTTTTAACGACAACGAGCGTCCGTTCTTCTACACGTTCATAAGTCGTAAAGCGATACTGACATTCATCACACTCACGACGACGACGAATTGTATTACCATCTTCTGCTTGCCGACTGTCAATAACACTTGATTTACTACCACCACACTTAGGACAACGCATCTGCTTCCCTCCTGAATTCTTAATACTTCATTATACCATGTTTTAAGAAATAACAAAAGATAGGACCTTCCTCACGAAAACATATAATAATCCGTTATCCTATTTACTTCTCTCGAGAAATTTTATATAATAAATTGTAAACGTTATCATTATAAGGAGAATTATGATGAAAAGATTTTTTTCTGTTGCCTTTTTTAAAGACAAAAAGAATATTGCTATTCTAGCTTTAATTGTTCTTTTGTTGGTTTCCTTTTCTACCAAAGGAAACCAGCGCGAAAATGGAGAAGAATATAAAGTACAGATTCAAAAATTAACAAAAAGCAATGAAAAAGCTGCTAGAGATTACAAAGCATTAAAAAATGAGTTTGACTCCTACAAAAAAGAAAACGAGCAATATATTGCTATAGGTAGAAAAGAGAAACAGGCAAAGAAGAAGAAGGCCGCTGAGGAAGAGAAGAAAAAGGAAGCGGAAAAAGCTAAGCAAGAAAAAGCAGCAAAAGAACAAGAAATAGCTAAACAAGCGGAAGAAAAACGAAAACAAGAAGAAGCAGCTGCCGCTCAAGCGCAGCAACAACAAGAGGCTGCTGCAGCACAAGAAGCTCAACAGCAGGAACGAACCGTTTATGTAGCTCGTAACGGAACTGCTGAGGTTTATTGGTACAGTATAGATAATATGCCACGCAATACACGGTTTGACAGAGTAGTCACCATGACTGAAGCCGATGCTATCAATGCTGGAAAACGCCACACCTCTAAAGAATGACAATCAAAAACGGGAAGTTCAAGATAAAACTTCCCGTTTTTGATTGTTAAAATGCAACTTCTGCTTCTAACCCAAAATGGTCACTAACGACAGGTGTTGCTTTGCCGTCAAAAACAACAGCAGATTTTTTAACGTTAAAATCTTTACTCGTAAAGATATAATCAATTTTTAGAGCATCCTTGTTTCCAGCCCAGCCGGCAATATCGCCTTCAACTGTTGCTGTACCAATGACTGTAGCCGCAACAACATGACTGTCTTGCAGAGCAAGCGGACTTTTTAGAATGTGCCAATAACCCTCATAACCGACGGGATTGTTAAAATCTCCCATCAATACTAGAGGCATATCGCGCTGCAACAATTCTTTTTCTACTTGTACCCATTCTTCTTGGAAGCCTTTGTCCCACCAAGAAAGATGACAGGAAGCCACCGTTACAAGCCGTCCATCAACTTCTGTTTCTGCTAAGAGGACTTTTCTAGTGTGATAATCTGTTGGATCGTTGGCATCTGAAACCAATAACTCACTTGGTTTCAACGGCTTTAAGGATAAAATAGCGACTCCCTCATGAAACCGATCAAAACCAATATGATTATAAGCCCAAGACCAATGATAAATAAGACCTTTCTCTATCAATCTCTCCACGAGACAATGCGCAAAGTGGTCTTTATGAATCGCAATGGCGCCATCTACCGCATGATAAAATGGAGCCTGAACAACCTGTTCAGACTCCATTTCTTGATTGACTTCCTGCAGGCAAATGACATCATATTTTTCTTGAAGAATCCGCTCAGCTAGTTGATCTAGCTTTTTTTCTTGCTCATCTTCCATCCAACTATGAGTATTTAAAGTCAGGAATTTTGCCATGATTTCTCTTTTCTATTTACAATTCTACTTTAGCAACAACTGTTTTCGCTGCTACTTTGCCGAATGTTTCAACAGTTACAGATTTAATAGCTTGTGCATTTGTGAAGACAACAACTGTTGAAGTTTCACGACCTGCTGCTTTGATAGCTTCTAAATCAGCTGTCACAAGAAGATCACCTGCTGCAACTTTTTGCCCTTCTGCAACATGCACTTCAAATGGTTTACCTTCAAGACTGACCGTATCAAGTCCGATATGAACAAGCACTTCAAGACCATTATCAGTCAAGAGACCAAGAGCATGTTTTGTAGGGAAAATGCTTGTAATCGTACCTGCTACTGGTGAGTAGATATTTCCATTTTCAGGTTCAACAGCAAATCCGTCACCCATCATTTTTTGTGAAAAGACAGGATCTTTGACATCAGAGATAGCAATAACTTCACCATCAGCAACCGTTTCAATTTCTTCTGTTACACCTTTGTAGCTCACTTCTGCTGCTTGTGAAGCTGTCATTTGACTCGGAAGAGTTTCGGGAATCACTTCACCTGAGTCAAGTAAGTCTTGAATATCAGATTTCAGAACATCCGCTTTCGGACCATAAATGGCTTGAACACCTTGGCCTTTCATCACCAAGCCCATTGCTCCTTCAGCTTTCCATTGTTCTTCTGTACCAACTTTTTCAGCATCTTTGACAGTCACACGGAGACGTGTCATACAGGCATCTACATCAACGATATTTGCGCGTCCGCCAAGAAGGTTAATGATATTTACAGCTTGGGATGCTTCTGCTACTTTGCCACCAGCTTGAGCAGATGAATCACTATCTTCCCCATCAGCTGTTTCATAGTTACCATTACGTCCTGGAGTTGCGTAGTTAAATTTCTTAATCATAAAGTTGGCAATAAAGTACATTCCAACTGCAAAGAGAACTGTTACCCAAATAAAGTTAATGATATCCATACCCAAACCAGCGTTGATTGCAAGTGGAGTACGAGTCAAGAATTCAATCGAACCAAATGAGTGCATACGCAAGTGAACAATATCTGCCATAGCAAAGGCTAACCCTTGCACAACAGCATACACCAAATAAAGAGGTGTTGCAACAAACATAAACATGTATTCAATTGGTTCTGTAACACCTGTTAAGAAAGTTGCAAGTCCTGTTGCAATCATCATCCCTTTGTATTTATGTTTCTTATCATCATCTACATTTCGATAAATTGCAAAGGCAACCCCCATCAAAATACCAAATGAACCAATCATTTGCCCAACTTTAAAACGAGCTGGAGTAATACTATTTAGAAGATGTTGATATTGATCAGCGTGTGAACCTTTTAAATTAACAAGGTCTGTTACCCAAGCCAACCATAATGGATCTTGACCAAATACAGTCGTTCCTTTAGCAGCCCCTGTCAACACTTCATATGTCCCACCTAATTGAGTATAGTTGATTGGAATTGTCAACATATGGTGAAGTCCAAATGGTAAAAGAAGACGTTCTAAAGTACCAAACAAGAATGGTGCGAGAATTGGAGCTGTCTTTTGAGAGTTAGCAATCCAAATACCAAAATTGTTGATTCCAGTTTGAACAACTGGCCAAAATACTGCAAGAATCAAAGCCACAATTGTAGAACGCAAAATAACAACGAATGGCACAAACCGTTTACCATTAAAGAATGAAAGCGCATCTGGTAATTTACGGTAATTATAATATTTGTTGTAAGCAGTTGCTCCAACAAAACCGGCAATGATACCAACAAACACCCCCATATTAAGGGCAGGAGCTTCAAGTACACTTACAAAATAATCAGCCACCTTAATGGTTCCACCAAAGACAGTTTTTACAGTAGCTCCTTGTTTTGTAAGAAGGTCTGAAGTTACTCCAAAAAAGACCCCTGTAATACGGTTAATTAAAATAAATGAAAGTCCGGCCGCAAATGCACCACCAGCACGTTCTTTTGCCCAGCTACCTCCAATAGCTAATGCAAACAAAATGTGAAGGTTTCCGATAACTCCCCAACCAATTTGCTCAAGAATACCACCTGTTGTAACAAGAGCAGCTACATTTGGATTGATCATTGGAATAGACTTACCAATACTGATCATCAAACCAGCCGCAGGCATTACTGCGATAACGACCATCAGAGCTTTTCCGAATTTTTGCCAAAATTCGAAACTAAATATGTTTTTGAATGTCTCTTTCATCATTCATATCTCCTTATAAAATTTCCGCAAACATTTTACGAAAACGTTTGCATTTATTTGACCCTTTAATTATATCATATATTTTTATTTTGTAAAGCGTTTTTATACAATAGTTTGTGTCTAAATTTTTGGGAAAGTCTAACTAACCCTTATAACCTAAGAAAACATTAGGTTTTTGTCAGAAAAAAACTGAAACAAAGTTTTTTCTCTGCTCCAGTCTTGACGATATTGTTCTTTGTATGGTACAATACTGTTTGACTGATTAAGCAAAGTTCCGTTTTGTCTTAATCGGTGGTGTAGAAGTTCACGCTTCTACACCTTTTTCGTTTTTAATAAATATATTGTACCATAGATTACACAAAAAAGCAAGAGAAAGTACGACAAAAAGACCCTAAAAATCCCTTTTTTTAGCGGTTCTTATGTATCCCTAATTATAACTATAACTTACCAAAATATCCTTTTTTCCTAATGACGGCTTTATGGGGATAATGGTTAACCAGACTACCAGCACTCAATCTATTTCCTTGATAATACTGATATTCTCTTCGCCAATCTCCAAAAAACAACTCCTCTAGCTGATCCATTCGTTCTAAGAGAATCATCTTAGCCATAGCACAAGCCCCCTTTACTGACCAATACATCCCTCGGTGCTTCATCCTATATGTAACCTTCCTGTGCTGACTTTCCATAACACCAATCCCTTGTGAGGATAAGCCTCTTAATTTGGGTGGTTTTGTTTCTTTGAAATGGTTAAAAAGTTTTTGACGGAAAGTATGAAACCGATCATACTCCTCATCGCTTTGAATAAGTGACTCTACAGTATCAAATACTGACTGAAGGAGAGGTTTTTGATATGTCTGAATAGCCTTAAAAGCTAGCACTTGCAAGGAATAAGGGTAAGGCTTTAGGAAGGTTTCAAGTTGTTCATTTAGGTGGTAAGCATCCCAAAAATGTTCATGATGTTTAATCCCTAAAGACTTCTTAATTTCTTGAAAGACTCGTTTGGTATAGCCCTTTCCGTTATCTGAATTAGTAATCAGAATCGTTTTATCCGTAATTTCAAAGTGGTTATAGAGATAATCCAGTAGCTCTTCTCTAGCCGTCTCATAGTTTGTATGAATGATTTCATGTTTATTTTGTAGGATATAACGGTTTTTACCTACCTTTTTAGTCCCTGTATGGACGAGAAAATGAGCCAAATCGGTATTGTGACGTTCGTCACCACCAGAGGTTGTTTTCACCATCACGCCATCCCCTTCCAAGTAGATTTTGTCTGCTTGGATTTTTTGCGGTTGCTCTTTTTCGAGCAAAAAGCGATATTGTTCCCTCTCTGAAAAAAGACGACCAGCTACTTTAACTGCTTTTAAGACAGCATCCTTTGTCACGAGCAAATCATAAGCTGTCTGAATCGTTCGACAAACTTCCCGATAGGACAATTTGGAAGCGTGCTTAGCCATGTGAAGAATAAGTTCGGGAGAATAGCGTATATAGGGTTTTAATCCCAACCACTCATCGACGGGATAACGCGTCTTTTTCCCTTTTCGCCATCTGTTTCGTGAGAAGGTCATTTCTCCAAAAGTAAAGAGCACGGTTCGCTCACTGCTATCTACTCGTTTATAACCATGTTGTATCATGTTAGTTGCAACACTATCGTCATATGCTTTGACACGTTTAAGAAATTCTTTCTCACGTAGTCGTGCCATCTCATCCATAAAAGTTCTTTCATCAAATCTAACCATACTTTATTTTATAAAATTTAACTGTTTTTGAAAATATTTTCTGAAAATTATTCTCCTTTTACAAAGGCAATGATTATAAGCGAGTTTGCGACTGTTTCCTGTTTGCATTATAACGCTGTTTCATCTCATTCGCAAAATCATAGTCTGTTACAATACGATCTCTATGTTCTTGCAATGTTGAGCGTTCGATTTGGAGCTCTTTGATTTCTTTTCGAAGACTGTCCGGAGCCATCTCTTTATTAATTTTAGAAGTATCTAAAAGGTGCAATGATACTTGAGATGGGACAAGCTCATTTTGATAATCTAATAAAGCTCCTAATAGTTTATTCAAATAAACGATTTTGTTATCCAGGCTCTCTAGTGTCTGATCCGTTTCAGACAACTGAGCTAAAAACTGTCCTTCTAGAATTTCAAACTGCTTGAAATTAGAAACTTGGTTAATCGCTAAGAAATTAAACTCTTCCACCAAACGATCTAACTTTGAGATATTCTTATTTTTTGTCAAAATCAACTCGCCATTTTGAGCAGCTAACTGTTTTATCAAAGTTGTTCCTTTGATGAAACGGTTTTGTTCTGAATGGTCTGCGTTTAAAAAATAGAAAAAATCATTTCTCTTCAAATATGCAGTAAAGCTACCATTATCATTTTGATCCAGCATTCGAGAAGGGATTGAAACGGTACCTTTGCGATCTAATCCAAATGTAATGGGAATATGAATTGATGTTGCAGTCAAGTGTGTAATCTGCCACGGCTCAATTGTGATTTTCAGTTCAAAATCCTCTTCCTTTTTGATTTTTTCTTCCTCATATCTATCCTTGACATTTTCTAAATTATAAACCACTTCATTAGTTGCAAAACGTTCTTGCAATTTTTCTAAACTGTACTTTCCTTTTTTAGAAAGTGTTCGGTCTCGGACGGGACGTTGTTGGGGTTGGTCGGTTAATTGATAGGTAACATATTTTCCACTTGTGTCAATCCTCAAATCCAAAGCTCTCGCTTTTTGAAAAAAGTCTTTTTGATCCAAAGAGTGCTTCATGAGAAAATCCAATCGTTCTTTAATCTCAACACGAAAATTATTTTTTCGTCGCCAAGCAGAATAGTCTGTATAAGAATTTCTCATTTTAGGTTTTAAGATTTTAGCTCCATACACTTCTGCATGTTTATTGGAAATTTGGAAAAGATTGCGAGCAGTATTTTTTTGCCAGCGGAACTTTTTCAAAGTAACCTCATTTGTCGTATTGAAAATGATATGATTGTGTAGATGTCCTTTATCAACGTGTGTGGCAATGACAAATTGATAATGACCTCCCGTTAATTCTAAAGCTGTCTTTCGACCAATTTCGTTCACTTGTTCTGGTGTGAGATGATCTTCCGGCGAAAAGGATTGGATGACATGATGTGCTAATACACGATTATCATTTTTTAAATCCGACAAAACCTCATTATCGTAAAAAGCATCAACAGACTGTTTTAATAGAATGAAATCTTCGTAGATCATATCTACATCTGAGATGTCTGTTAAATGATGACCAGCGACTAAACGTTTCATGACCTGATTATTGACCAACTCATAAGAAAATACATCCTCTTCTTTCTGACTTCCATTATCATGAATTAGCGTCGCATCATCTCGTGTGATATAGTTAATTGCCCGTTTGAGGTTTTTACTACTTTTGATTTGGATAACTTTGGTTACTACCATTTGATCGTGCCTGTCCTTTCGTCTTAAATTCACTTGTAATCAATTGTTTCATTTCCTTAATGTCAGATTGAAGAACTTGTAACAAATCACCATCTAACTCTTCAAAGGTATTGACATAGCGAACCAGCTGATTGATATTTTGACCAATCCGATTAATTTCCATTCGCAACTGATGCAGCTCTGAATAATCGTAGGTGACAATGTTTCCATTGAGTAACATTTTCAAAGCATATGCTTGAAAAGTCTTTAGATTTGCCTGCGTTATCCGGCGACGTAATTTCTCCGCCTCTTCATCAGTCGTCCGTAGTTCAAATCTATTAACTCGTGTTCTTTTCTTTTGGGGTATGCTCATTTTTCTTCCTTTCTCAATTTGGATACAAGTAGCTACCAAAAATAGCTGCTATTTATAGTTTGACAAACCTTTCCTAAAGGGAGTAAACTTGTTCTCTGGCGAGATTAGCATGTGTCCGGACACATGCGAAAATAAAAAGGTCACTAAGTTTATTTGTGAAATCTTCACAAATAAACTTAAGCCTTTTTACAATTTGGGGAAATCCCCAATCCCCTTTTGGGCACTTCGTGCACTTTTGCATTTTGTAACTTCTACGACCTTGCATTTTCTCAATATGACACTTTGGATATTTGTGCATTTTTGAAAAATAACACCAAACAAAAAGTGCACATTTTAAAAAATGTATACTTACTATTTACGATACCTGCTTACTCTGTCGCAGGTTCCCATTCTAAAAGTTCTAACTTAAACTTCTGGAAATCATCGTCAGTCATTTCAGACAAAGTCGCAACAACATCCGATAGAACTTCTGAATAGTCTTCTTTACCGTCATCATCAAACACAGGAAAATCTTTTTTGATCTCCTTTAGCATTTCCATTCTTGTCATGTTAGCGACTTTCTGATCAACAACTTTTCGCCCTCCAAGCCAAGCATTAAGGTCAAAAAAGTAAGGCATCAAAACAATCTCAGTTGCATCCATCATATTTTTCGTTATCATCTCGTTGTCCTCCAAATGTTTTTTGCGATGACCTACGTTGTACTACAGCATCGTAGGTCGTTGATCTTTTTTTACGTTTGTTTCTTTCCTCTTTGTTTCTTCTCTAGTATCCTCCTTCTTAACAGATGCCAAACTCTGATAAAACGGATGTGTCTTCTTTTGTACTTCCTTATTAGTCGCTTCTTTAGTATCTTGTATTAACGTCACAGCCTGATACTGACCCAAGCGCTCGTCAATACGGTTCATCAAAGAACGAGCTTCCTCCTGAACGATTTCCAATTGAGCCGTCAAATTATCTAGCCCATCCTTTGCCTGCGACCAACTCGCCAAGTACCCAAATGATTCTTGACTTGTATCAAACCCCAAGTGATGCGAAACCACATAAGCAATTGACTCCGCTTGAAGTTCTTTCGAGCTTCGGCTTAACTTGCCTGCAAAACGTTCGGTTAAACTCTTGTCATTGTGTAATTCTGAATGTGCCATCTCATGAATCAAAGTAGATAGTGTTCGTTCATATGACATCCCCTTCTTAATCACAATCTCATTTGTCTCACGATTATAAAAGCCGTCCTCTTGCCCTAACTCTCTAAAACGAATAGGAATATTGTTACTTTGCGAAATATCACGCAAACTCCGATATACGTTTTGATAATACGCCTTATCTAGCTGTTCAGGAATCAATCCTAACGCTTTTGGTAGTTCTAACTCTTTACCTTTTTGTGCCACAACCTGACTAACATCAAAGACGGGCACAGGTTTGAAATAAGTAAATGTTTCTTTTTCTCCCGTTTCAGGATTAACAATTGGTTTACCCTTAGAATCTTTACGGGTAACAACAACAGGCGCCTGGATATAAAGAGCTTTTTCGCGTTTTTTAATCCAACCATTTCGCTTTTGCCACTCCCGACCAGAAGCAACCAGTGTTGCTTTGGGGAATTGTGCTTTGATCAATTGAATGTTACGATAGGAGTAGTTGTTAAAGTGAGATATGCCTTCTAAATAAGATTTGTAGGTATCACTGTCAAAATACTCCTTAATCCCTTCTTGTAAGTGATTATTAAGTGCTGCTATATCTTTATTCTTTATCATCTGTGATAAATCAAGATCATGCTGGATAATTTCTTTCTCACGTGTCATCATATTGTCAGAAGGATTTGTCGGATCAGTGCCACTTGCTTTTTCAATACTATCTGAGATGCCATCGCCATCACTATCAGGACTATAAGGATTCGTGCCAAGCGCTATTTCCTCATCATCAGTTAAACCATCACCATCTGAATCCTTTGATCTTACATTTCGCTGCAACGTTTCCGTCTGAATAGGTTCCAGCTCTTTATTTTCTATCATCGCTTTTAATTCCTGCCCTCCATCCGTGATATAACGGTCGTTAACCGAAAGGATTCTAACAAATCCATCCTTTTCACTTAGAACACCTAAGACTTCATTTTCTTGAGCCTTTTCAATCAATTCAGCCGTTAAATTTTTCTTTCCTCGTAACAAAGAGGAAGGGAAGGTCACGTCATCAATCGTCTTTAACGCCACGACTAGACTCCGGTTATTGGATTGAATAGCATGGCTCGCTTTTAATTTCTGCATCTTTTGAACGTCTTCTAAGTCAGAAAAAATAAACGACTTAGATTGTGAGAGTTCTTGGATCATTGGCAAAACTTGAATCTTATCATTAAAACCATTTGACAAGGTGATATTAGAATAATCTCCTCGTCCTTCTGAAAAATCATCCAGTAATTTTTCAGCAGATAACCCTTTGCCAATTGGTCGAATACCTGTCAAGTGTGCAAATTTATCTTTAGCAAAAGAGACCTGAAGAGCCTTGATTCCTTCATTCCCTTTCAACATATAGGTCACTTGACGATCAGCAAGATTGTCTCGATACCAATTCGCCGTCTGTTGCAAACTAGGAGCATAGTAATTAAGGTTCCGAATGTCTTCCTCTGTTGCCACATGGTAACCCTCTCTAATAGTTGACACAAAAGCATCTCTTGTGCTAAACTGTAATAAAGGATAGGAGACAGTCGGGTGGCTGGTAACAGCTTGCTCAAAGGTATCTTTCGATGCGGGTACGGCACTGCCTTGAGGTTCGGCCTCTAAAGAACCCAAACTAATTTTGCTCCTATCCTTTTTTTCATGCTTCTGAATTGGTTCAGGAGCTTTTTCTTTTGCAGCTGGTAAAAGCTCCATGGAAGCAGTTTCTTCAATTTCTGCAGATGATCTAAGGTAAATTTCTGTGGCTTCTTCGTTAATATCATTAGGAAAAAGACTTAGGATACTCTGCCCATTCACTTCTACATTTGCTACAGAATCAATTGCCATCAGGATATCTAACGGTGTTCCTCGGCCAGATTCGGACAACAAAGAAGACAGTTCTCGACGTTGCGAACGCTTCAGTTTTTTATTTACAAATTGGTATAGATCTGAAACATTGTCAAACTCTTTTGAGAGTTTATCAGTAAAAACAGTATAACTGTTAACTGGCTGAGTGACTGTGATGGCTTTCCACGGTTTGACTGAAGGCTCTTCGTTCAGTAGACCTTTTTCTTGAGCAATAGTAATAAAATCCTGAACAGAAAATTGACTCAAGGCTTCTCTGTCAATATCACGGTTTATATAGTGTTCAATGAAGCGATACATCGGATCCGTATTAACTTTCCCAAGGTCAATGAGCAACGATTGATAACGTACGTCATCGTGATGGCTATTTGATTCATTTAAGACCTCTTCAGGACTGTATTTTTGCATAAGACCTATCATCTCTGCAAATGAGCGTCTATCAAATTTAGTTTGGAACTCTTGCTCCTCTTTTTCTGCCACACGATCAATATTTTTTTCTGAATGACGATATTCCTCAATAGGAGTATCTGGATTATATCCAAGATTTTCTTCAAGAAATTTTTGGTCAATCCGCTCAATATCAAATCCCAAAGCCACATGATCAAATTTTTGCCCATCCTCAGAAACTAGTCGGTTTATTAAGGCATCTACTTGCTTTGATGGGGATAGCATATCCAATTCCGCATAATGATTCGCAAATAAATACCCGTCTAGATAGTAAGCTATATCTTCTTGACCATTAGGTAAATAGATATAGTCAGTCTTAACATCTGAAATTCTTGTTTTGAAAAACTCACGAATATGTTCTTTTTGTGCATCTGAAAAAGGTTCCAGAGATTTTTGATTAGCTTCATCAATGTCCTTTTCTTCTGACGAAACTCCAAGTCTTTTCAGATAAGTTGCGGTAATCGCTTGACCTTCTTGATATACTTCTGTCTTTAATGAACTGCTTTGAAGTATTTCTCTCTGGATAGTGGTTAGTGCTTGACCTTCTAAGAGTAAAGCCGTCTGGGTCTCTGGTACGAGACGAACGACTCCTATACCGTTATGAACCAAATTCCAGAAATCCTTTGGATGGTCATTCAAAATATCTAACTCTGGTCGCCCCATTACATCGAAGTAGTTCCGAATGGCTCTATGGTCATCTCCTCTCATTCCATAGTCCCAAGAACTAACTAGGCGACCATCTGGAAAGAGGTACTCTGCTGTTTCAATATCCTCTGTATAATGTTGAGCAACTTCTTCAACATATTTATCCAATATTTCTGTACTAAAAAAAGGAGCCTGAAACTCCTTACGACTATTTTCTTCTGCCATCTGTTTTTCTCCTGCTTTTTCTTTGCTTTCCTTCAAGTAATCATTCCAATCCATCTTATCTTGATTATCTTTACGTGGGGGAATATCTACCGTAATAGGGATTCCATCATCTTTTAGTCCTTTAATAAAGCGTAGCCCCGCCTCGTCGTTATCTACAGCCAGAGTGATCAAGTTAGGAGAGTCTTTCAATAGTCCTGTCGTCTGATTTAAGGCATCTAGAGCCCTTCTAATTTGGTCTCGTGACATCGTTTGTGAGTATTGACCATCTGACAATAAATCTACCGTATAACGGCTGATAACGCCTTTTTTCAGCCCTTCCATAGCCACAAGACGGACATCTTCTAAGTTATCCTTATGCAGCTCATAATAACTCATGAGATCAATAGGGGCTTCCGCAAAGACAAGACGCTTTGGGGTGCCGATATCTAAGTGAAAACCTGCTAATCCATCTGAGTTTTTCATAATTTGCTTGAGTCGTCCTCTCTCTGGATGTTGTACTTTATTTTCAATAATCCCCTGCAGGCTTGCCCCAACCAAGGAGCCATCATCATTACGGCTCTTAAAGACGATGACTGGTTCAAAATAGTCCCCTTTTTTTCGTGTGGCTTGTGCTAGATTGCCAGCCGCTAAGAAAGTGTCAATCGTTTCATCAGATAAACCACGTTCC
This sequence comes from Streptococcus anginosus, assembly GCF_900636475.1. NCBI lineage: Bacteria > Bacillati > Bacillota > Bacilli > Lactobacillales > Streptococcaceae > Streptococcus > Streptococcus anginosus. The sequence continues at coordinate 89,060 of NZ_LR134283.1, read as the reverse complement.
TCTCTGAGGTACTGTCTACCTAGATTAAATTCCTTGTGTTCATAAGGTTCCAAATAATATTGAAATGGTTCATATACCTGTGGTTGTACTGTTACATGCTCAAATTGACCTGTTTCTAAGAAGGTGACTACCTCTTTAAAAGAAGGCTTTCGTCCAGTTAGTTCTTCTTGGACGGTTTCAACTAAATTAATGGTATTCGAACCAATCCCTCGTGACCACCAACGAAAACTATTTGTTTTGGGATAAATTTTAAAACTGTCATGTTCCTCCCAATAATAAGTACCTCCTGATGATGGCTTTAGAGACATCCCTAAAGCTTCGCCTACTGCCATGATATCCATATTAACTAATTTTTGAATACGTTCTTCAAAACGCTTAGAAATCAAATCTTGTGTTTGTGTCATCTGTTTTCCTTTCTATTAAAAACTTAAAAAAATTTGTTTACACATCCAGACGTTCATCATTCAAGGACACTTCTCCAAAAGTATCCGATCTATCTTCGGGAGGCAATTCAAAGATTTCCTCTGTTTCCATATCTACAATTTTGAACTGATTTTCACCAGTTGATAGTGTCTGAGATTGATCCTCAGAGGTAATTTCGGGTACTGTTACGGGGACTTGTTCATAAACGGGGCTCTCTGGCACTTTAGAAAACTGATTATTAAAGCCATTTGATTCCACAAAGGCTTGGTAGTTAGCCATATCTGGCGCCCAAACCTGTTTTTCTTTGATTTTTCCTGTCATAACCGCATCGATAAATTCAGCACCATCCTCCATAAAGCGTTTGTAGTCATACCAGGTGTCATCTTTATAATGATTTGCCAAACGATCTTTCATAGGGTGATCAGTAACCCTAGCTTTTTTATCGCGAAAAACATTTTGTTTTGTGATAAAAACAAGGGCTTCATCCACTCCAATACGTGCAATTTCATCTGGTGTCATCAAATCCCGTTGATGAGATTGTCGACTCGTCGTTCCTGAAACTCGTTGCCCTCTTTGTTCAGAATAGCTGGTTTGGATGATGGTTTGTTTCCCAGCTCGCATTGAAAAATACTTCATAGTATCTTCATCGTTAGTCCCCAGAAATAGCAGGGTCGCACAATTATTGACAATTGACTTTCTGGCAGGTAACCCGTAGAGACTATCCAACTGACTAATCGCTTGGATAATAATCTTGATGGACATCTCACGACTCCGGATAGAAGATAACACCTCATTAAAATGAGGGATTTTCCCACAGTTAGCAAACTCATCAAAGATAAACTGGACATGCAACAAATTTTCAGGTCCATAGCCTTTCTTTTGACCTTGAATAATGGCATCCACTTGATGAGTTAATTGGTCAAAAACAACTGTAAAAAAAGTGGAAACTAAGAAGCTGTAAGCTTTATTAGTTTCTGAAATCGCCACAAAAACAGCTGTCTTTTCTGTATTCCATGTATCCATGTTCATGGTATCGCTTTTAATGAGGTTGGTTACCGCTTCATGATCGAAAATAGAGTATTGCGTCGCTACAATAGCTAAAACACTCGTTCTTGTCTCTGCTTCAAAGTTACTGTTAAATAGTTCCCATTGACGACAAGCATAGTTACCAGGCATCGCCTTTTCAAGTTGTTTAAAAAGCTTTTCAACAGGACTAGCTTTTTTCTCATTGGGACGCTTCAAGTTTCTAAGCAAGTCCGCAACCATTGATAAATTTGGCTCATAACCTCTCACTTGACTATCAAAATAGAGATAGCCAAGTAAAGCACGATTGAGAAGCAGTTTTGCTTGAAGCCAGAAGTCTTCACCTTCACGATCTCCCCTTTTCGTCCCCTCAACAAGGGCTTCTGTAATACGGTCAATATCTAATTCTGAAGTCATGTATTTAAAAGGATTAAACATGTCCGAATTGGTTAAATTAACGAGGTCAAAAACTTTGATTTGATATCCGTTTTCCTCCAACATCGTCCCCACTTCTCGAACTAGGACACCTTTTGGGTCTGTTACGATAAAGCTACTATTCATCTGCATGAGATTAGGCTTTACAAAAGTAAAAGTCTTCCCATCTCCAGGAAGACCTACGACCAAAACGTTTTTATTGAGCTGCCACTCAAACGGCAGCAACTTATTAAAGAGTCCCATCATAGCTTGTTTAGAAAAGATCATGTTGTTAGATAACTTTTTATCCTGAAAGCCTTGTAATTCTTGAGCAGTCGCAAAACGAGCAGATCCGGATTCTTCACCATGTCTATAATTACCACCCAATTTAACCTTCAGATAAAACAACATTCCAATAAAAAAGCCCACTAGAGCCGAGAATAGAGCTAGTGGGCTGATATCAAAATAAAGGTATGGTGAAACAAAAAAGTTCTTAAAAACATAGGTATATTGACTAAAGAGGTTTGTCATATCAGGTTCTGGAGCTACACTATATAGGACGTAACAACGATGAGTCGCAAAAGCTAAGACCAGACTTAATAACAGATAAGGGAAAAAAGGTTTCTTTTGAACTTGCATTAGATACTCTTTCCTTTCGTCTTATTTTGGACTGCCTCTCCAGTAGATTTCGTTGATTGTTTAATTTTGTCAATTTGTTGTTTAGGAGTCAATTCATTTGATTTTTTCATATACTTGTCTTTAGCTGCTTTAGGATCTGTGACAATCTCTTTAACTGTCTTCTGTAACGCAGCTGCAACAACTTCTTCATTGATGGCTTCAAACCAAATTTGCTTTGTTCCATCTTTATTATCTTTGAAGTGAAAACGAACGCCTGATTTGTTCAGTTCCCTTTTCAACTTATCAAAATTGATTTCAGACTCTTCAAATTCCCTAAACATTTTAGAATGTGGACTTTGATTAAACTCTTTCCAGGACTGTTCCCCCATTTGTTTACGTTCGTCATATTTTTTAGCTATTTGTTCTAAGGTATAAGCAAAAAATTGAAATAAGTGTTTTCCTGTTTCCAAGGTAACTCGAGAGCCTTTTTCCATCACACGTTCTTGTTCCATTATGTTCATTCCTCCCTTTCTGTATTAAGGATATTGGGTTAGCTGAGGAGTTTTGACGACCAAATAACTATATTTTGCGGTCTTATCTTTTTTTACCGTCAACATTAATCGCTTACTAGAAATCTTCTGATCTTCATAGCGTAGGCTAATCACATAAGTAACAATCGTTGTCTTACTATTTACATGTTGACTTTCTAAAAGAACACTAACTGGAGTAGCTTTGTCTGTTTTAATGTCAGTAGGAACGATATTCTTTGATAAAAAATCAGTACGACTATCCGCATTTGAAAAATAGCTACTAATGAAATAGCGACAAAAAACATCTGCTTTTTGATCCATAACTACCTGTTTGGTTTGAACTTGCTTCTCTTGTGGTTGTGTTTTAATTAACTGAAGTGTTTTAGAAGACAAATAAAGGCTAAACAAGGATAATATCAGTGGTAACAACCAAATAAGGCCTTTTAGCAGTCTTGGGGAATTCCTATATTTTGACTTATCTCCAATTGTTTCGGATTTTTTTGTCCCTTTTAAATGTTGCCAGAAGGGTTTGCTTTCTTCTTTCTTCAAGCCAAAGTCTCCTAAAAGTTCCTTGACATCTTGACCGCCGGCAGACGGAATAGTCACTTCCATTGATTCCAAGATCTCTTCTGGTCGGCCATAATGAAAAATATGGAAAGTAGCTGTCATATTAAGTTGTAAGCAGCGATTTTCCTCACCTTCTAAACCAATTAATAAGGCCTCACGATTAGGAAAATCCTGTTCCTTTCCACTTGCTTGATTTTGGATGCGAAACATTACCCCTCACCTCCTAACTCATCTTTGTGAGTGGCTAAAATTGCTTCCAGATCTTTTAAATCCACGCCGTATTCCTTCATGATTTCTTGTTGGCGTTTACTTTCCAGGATAGCAATCTCATCTTTTAATGCTTTAATACGTTTTTGAAGGGCTTCAAAGTTCTCTGTCGTCTTAGCCAGTTGTTTTAATTTATCTTGTAGGCGTTCTTGCGTCGTTTTTTGACGACGTCCTTTTGAAGGTGCCTCTTGATTTCCGTAATCTTGATTCATCATTGATATCTCCTTTTTTATTATTCATTCGTTGATTCTGAAGGGGCAATCGCTCCATAAGCATCTTTTGTCGCTGACGGATTTGACGAGTCTGTTATGAGTAGAGTACTCATATGGTTAACTAGGTACTTACCATTGACCTTGGTATAGTCTAGTTGAAGAGTTGTATGATTAGTCACCCCAACCTGTGCTCCTTCAGTACTATCTTTCTTCTTGAGTAAATCATTGGTATAAGTGATTTTAGTGATTACCCGATGGTTAATCTTGTCAATATAGATTTGAGCATCTTGAAACTCGTAATTAACCACATAGCCTTTGTAGGCTTGATTTTGCGCTTTATTTTCTTCAGAAACAGTCGCATTATAAAGTCCTTCTGTCATATAATCCTTGTATCGGTTACGATTTTCTTCCAAGTCTTTCTTCGTATAGTAGGCCACTAAGAACTCTTTGACCTGTTTTTGTGTCAATTCTTTTTCTGTGCTTGCTTTTTGTGTAGTATTTTTCGTGGGTTTATTTTCAGTTTGAGAAGACTTGCCCATTTGTCCAAATCCAAGTCCTAAGAAAAAAACGAGAATAAGAACAAGAATACTCATTAGCCGTTTAACCCACATCACTTTAACAATATCTATCATATTTTATTTCCTTTCTTTATTTCATTTCGATACGGCAAATGTATAGTAGGGTGCCGGTTGACAGACTCTAAAATGTATTGCATCTTGTCTTCCCGCATAATTGCATTCAGATACTAAAAATGAGCCATCCGCATTAACGGCTTCGACAATCCCAACATGACCAAACAAAGCAAAGGTTCCATCAAATCCACCCGCTGTAGAAACAACTGCTCCCTTGATAGGTACTGTACTAAAACGCCAACCTTTAGCCACTAAAGAGCCAACCCAATCTTGTCCATTTCCTAAATAACCATAGACTCCTGATAAGTCGGTGATGGAACCTAACTCGACTAAACGATTATAAGCATACCAGGTACACTGACCTACGGAGTAACCCGAACCTGCCTGTGTTGTCATTGCTCGTTGTGTCGGTGGATTTTCTACTTTTGAGCGGTATTCTTCAGGAAAGTTCCAAGAAGAAGCCAAAGCTCCACCACCTGCTAGATTAGGTTGCTTGAACCAAGCAAGAGCTTGTTTCGCAATGGCTTGACGTTGTGCCAATTTATTGCCTGGGACACCTTCCCACTTAGCTAAGAACTCTGATGTCAGATTATCTATATCTCCATTGCTAGTTGCGATTCGCTTAAAAATATTAATGTAATAGGGGTTATCTCCTTCCAGCATAAATTCAACCTGCAGATCTAAGCTATACCATTTTTTACCTCTACTTTTCGCAAACTCACGTAACAAAGTATTCCGATTTGCGCCGTCTGAAGTATCTGTAAACTGTCCCAGTCCCAACCCTCGATGAATAATATTAGGATAGCCACCACCATAAATGGCTGGTCCTCCTATAGTCAGCCAACTCTCATCGTCCCAAGATCTACTCGAAGCCCCAACTGGAGGACTCAAATAGTCGCCTTCCGCTCGTTTGGGATTGATGCTAGATTCCACTCCAAAACATCCTGCAATCGCCGCAATTCCATTATCTGTCGCATTGGGAAGATATTTTTTCACGAGGTCATAGAATTGTTTTGCTCGCCCGCTCATTTCAGAAGAATTTTGCGTGACAATGGTCGTCTCAGCATACTTGACAAAAGGAAAATAAAAACCTGGATTAACGAGTATCCAGACATTTGTCTTCCCTTTCTTTGTTTTTTGAGTATAACCGTAGGAGACATCCTTATCTCTAATGTCCTTTAACCAACTAGAGTCCTTATCATCTACCACCCCATATTTCTTAGCATAAGCAATTTTCTGAGTATTTCCTGAAACAGTCGCTAATTCTTGCCCTGATCTTACAGGATCATCTGTTTTCACTCGTATATTTGAAACATTGTAATAAATAAAGCGAGCTTCTTTACCTTCAATAATCAAATTTGTTATCTTTGTCTCTTCCCCTTTAAGGTCTTTTGTGGTAATGGTAATCTTACCATCCATCACTGCATAAAGTTTTTGACCGGTTTTCGCTTGGAGAGTCGTTGTCGGATCAATTGTCTCTTTAGTGGTATAACCATAACGTTTTGTGACCGTTAGGTACTCTGTCTCTGCTTTCTCATCAGAAGATGAATAAAAAGGATTTGCCAATTCTTGGTAGGCTAAATATTTTCCTGTGTCGGCTTGGCTATCAAGAATCTCCTTGTATTCCTCTAAATCATCCTTAGATAATTTGATCCACTCTTTTCCCTTGGTATAGAGTTCAGCCATGGTTTTTAAGTTATCAATATCTTGGTTTTCTTCCTTCCAAATATCATCTAAAGCATCTGAGAAGTGATTAAAGCCTAAAGCGCCCGTAACCTTCCCACCAAAACCATCATTCCATTTGGCATCAGGCTCCCACTCACCACCGTAGCGATAATTCATATAGAGCAAGATGGAATCAATGTCTGTATAATAATCCACCTTATCAGAAGACTTCTGACGGTCTACTTTTGAAATATGAAGCCAGGACTGATTGAGGGTAAACTCGTTTTGTTGGACAATATTACTCGAAAAGATAGAAGAAATCAAAATGATTAGAAATAATAACAGTCCCATAATGCCTGCCACAATCCACGTAATAGGGTTAGCTATTAAACCAGTGACTGCACTAATAGCTACCTTAGTAACACTGACCAGTGACTGCGCTACTTTAGACGCCGTCCTAGCTGTCGCCTGAGTAGCTTTCAGCGTGCCTTTTCTTGCTTTTCTATAGGTATATTTCGTTCCTTTTACACCTATTTTAACTGTTCCCTTAGCTCCTCGATAGGCTAGTTTAGCCCCCTTTCCAGTTGCTTTTCCAGCCTGTCTAGCCGTAACATGGGTTTGTCTGACTTGATGGTTGATCCTAACCATATCGGCTAATGTATCATCTTGGGACAAACCAGCTTCTAGGAATTCTTGACCAGCTCTTGTCGTGATTTTCCTTCCCGTCTGTCTTGCCTTTTGCCCAATTGTCGGGTTGGTTTTCTTTACTTTCTTTTTAACTTTTTTGGCAATTCTCTGCTTTTCTTGAGCTTTCCGTAACTTGACTTTTGCGTTCTCTAGAGCTTCTTCATCAATTTTGCCAGCTTTGAAGGCTTCTTGGGCTTTTTCATAAGCTTCTTTTGCCTTTGTCAGCTCTTCATTCGCTTCTTTTAGATCAGCTTTAGCAGCCTTTTGTGCCTTTCTTGCGGAAGATTGATTGTGCCGTTGAACAGTCTCCTTAATTTGGCGATTTCTCACCACTCGATTTCTAGGAGTTTTATCTTTGTCTGCCACCGTTACCTCCTTTCTTTAAACAGTTTTTGCGATTAGTCTTCCAAGTTCCTATAAGCATCGGTTGCGACTAAGCGGAATAATTCGGTGTCTTCAGGAATTGGATTTTCAAAAGGTACTGTCGTTGAACCTGCAATAATGAGCCCCGTTCCGATAGCCTTGGGTTTTTCAATATAGCGAATGAGGGCATCCGTTAGATTGATGGTCTTTAGTAAATAAGGAATGGTTGTTTTCTTTTGCTTTAAGAGAACAATAAATTCACTATTATAGAGTAGGTTACGCCCTTCTTTACGAGAGAGCAAGGTTTCCACATTTTGAGTGATTCCTGTTGGAATAGAGCCATATTTACGGATACGAGCATACATATTCGTAAAGAAAGCAGCTTGATCATCTGTTTCGAATTGATTTTGCATTTCATCAAAGTAAACCCGCGTCACAAACTCATCTTTATGATCAACGACATGTTGCCAGATATAATCCTGAATGACCATAAGAGCAAAAGGTTTTAGTTTACCTGACAATTTCTTTAAATTAAAGATAACGACTTGGTTATTCAAATCGACATTGGTTTCATAAGCAAAAATATCTTGAGATCCTTTAGTGTAGGATTCCGATTTTAGAGCTAGGCTTTGTGCTTCCTCTTCAGGTTGTTCAAGGAGGATATCATGCCAATCTTTCAAGGTTGGGGTTCTGTCAGTAATTTGTTCATAACAAAGGTGAGTCACACGGTCAATCAGTGATACATCATCATCGGTCACTTCCTGAAGGATATTTTCAAAGAGACCCATGATAAGAGATGATTTTTGACCAACAAAGTCTTTATCTTCCTTACGAAGTTTATCAAGATTTGGAATATCCATCAGGTTAAAGTGTGTCTTGGTTCCTGGATAAATATCAATAATTTGAGCCCCAAAAGCCCGTCCAATATCTGCATACTCTTCTTCGGGATCAACAATAATTACACGGTCATTAGGAAACCTTAGAATCGCTGGAATAATCTCGTTTGTTTTGACAAAGACAGATTTCCCAGAACCAGAAGATCCTAAAATCACACCTGAAGCAGTTTCTAGGTCTCGTTGACGGTCAAGGGTAATAATGTTATTGGAAATTTGATTCTGACCGTAATAGTTCGCTAGAGGGCTGTGAGATTGGAGGTCTGTATTGGTAAAAGGAATCTGCGTTGCGATATTGGTTGTCGTCATATCTCGCATAAAGCGACGTTTAACGTCAATATATGTCTTCCCAATAGGTAACAGGCTATTCAAGGCTTCTTCTTGATGGTAGTAAGTTTCTTCAAACTCAATGACATGTTTACGACCCGCTTGTTTAATTCGGCTGGTGTAATCCGCTAATTCTTCAGCGGTATCTGCCTTTACCATAACTAGAAAAACGCCAGAAAACATCTTCTGGTCATTGTCATTGATTTCCGTTTTCCATTTTTCAGCTTCTTCTGCTGTATCTTGAGCCACGCTAGATACAGCTAAATTGCCGGATACTCCTTTTTGTGCTGCAGCAACCTGAGACTTTACCATATCCATCTTAACCCCTGCTTCAGCGGTATTGACTTTTTTTACAGCTTCAGCAACATCATAGGGCTTAGCGTGGATAGAAATGGCCAGCTCAATCCCAATATCGGTTAGAGATTTAATCAAACGATCATTCAGAAAAGCTGGAAACGTTCTGGCAAAGAAAATCTTACAATATTTTTTATCCATCATAAACTGATCTGGTTGAAACCAAAGACGACCAGGAGCGATAAAGGATTTGGTTAGAAGACCAGATATTCTCACATCTTTATAATCAACATTGAGATAGGGATTGCCTCGTAATAGATCCGCAAAAATATTAAGACGTTTCGTTCCATCTAGTGCATGAAAAGGGATGTCTACAATTTGGAATTGTTTTGAAAAATGATTAGCAACATCGTTTAGCTTTCGGTAAGCTTGTTTACGATCTCGAGAAGTCGTTGAAACCGTCACAAATTTTTCAACCTGAAAATTATTCTGATCCGTCGCAAAACGAGAGCGAATCATTGCATTATATTCTTGACGAAAAATATCGCGATCATCACCCTCTAAATCATAAGTAATCTGATCTAAGAGGGTTGAGGGAACGGGACGATTGAGAATCGTCAACTGATAGGTATTATCGCTGTCTAAACCATTGAGAGCCTCAACATAATAGTCAATAATATCTAGCTTCTCATCCTCACTTCCTGTAATGTAATTAGCATCCCCTAATTGCCAGGTCTTGGAATAGTCTTCATCAACAATATGCATGAGACCGTCTTCAAATAAAGACGTATACTTTATGGTATTTTGCGTACTGGCTTTTAATGCTTTTTGGAGCTGCTTGGCTCGTTCTTTTTCTGCTTTAGTTAAAGTCGTTCCATTCATGGATACCCTTTTCGGGAATAAACGTACCATGGTTTTCCTCACTTTCATATTCTGTTTGGTAAGCTCGCTCTTGTACTTTGAGCTTAAAGGTAATCACTTCTTTGATTTGTTCATCTTTCTTAATCCCATAAACAAAAGCTGGGGGGACTGTTAAAGCTAGTGAGAGGTAAAATAGGAGGCTTGGTAACTTCAACAGTGAAATAACAGTCGCAAGTAACACACCAAAAACAATTCCTACCACCATCACAACTTGTCGCCAAGTCGCTCCTCCGATAATTCCCCGTTCAAATTGATCAATCGCTTTGAAAAATTCAGAACCTAATTTATTCATATCTCTCCTTTCTGTTAGTTATTTTTTAGCTATATGTTCCATTAAAAAAACAGCTCATATTGAACTGTTTTTCACTTATTGTTCTTTTCTCTCTCCTTAGTAAGGATTTCTAAGGGGATCGTATTCATATGAATACTGTTGTCTTTTAGATCGAAACCAAACTTTTGGTAAACATGGTCTCTACGTTGATGATTTTCTGGGTCTTTTTCATCGACAAATGATAGCTCACCTATAATCCTCACGTTTTCTCCAAATAATTGACTAATATGATAAAGTGCCTCCCGTAACAAAAAACTACCATATCCTTTATTAGGGATCCTTATGACAAAATCTCTAATCACTAGATGGTTCAATGTCCCCAGTTTATGATCCCCTTCATCACTATAATAAGCTTCCACGTTTAAGAAATTCAATCGGTCTTTACGACTATGCTTAAAGGTGTCATTTACCTTAAACTCCAAACGATTAATCCGTTTTAGATGATCAAGAGAATAAGACACACTCGCAAACATATAGATGCCTTTTACAGCCTGACAATATAGTAGCTTTCGGTCATTCTGATTGAACTCTTCAAAGTAGGATAATTGCCTTTTCAAAGCTTTATTTTCTCTTTTTAGAGCTCTTAGCTGTTTATCATAAGCCGTAATCATTGAATAAGCTTCGGCTAGCTTCTTTTTGGTCTTGAAAATAGCGCTCAAAGTCTTTCTCTCCTTTAAAAGCTATTCTACCACGTTCTAAAAAACTTAGCCACTTCTCCAGCCATTGAGAATACTGTTTTTGTGACATTTTTCCAATTGAAAATAGATAGTTCAAATCGTCTCGAAGCATTTTTAAGATGATGATACCAGATTGGCAATCTCCCTTAGCTTCCACAAACCGCCAAGCATAAGTGTAAAAAAGATCATCATCTTGTATTAAACGAATAGCTTGTGGCAATTCACTTAATGTTAACTGTCCTTGTAATAGACTGGACGCTATAACATCCCTCAATCGTCGACAGTCAGATTCATAGGGAGACAAACGGATCACCTCACTTTCTAGATGACTGATTTTTTCTTGAAAATATTGGTATTCCTGTCTTTGATGAACCATAGTCCCCTCCTTAAGATACTTGTAACAACTGCTTGGCTTTGCGTTGAGAGCCAAACAATAGAATTAAAAAGACAATGCACTTGCCTATGTAGCTAATAGCTGGTGCGTAAGTTCCTAACCAGCCATTTTTATCTAATTGTATAGCTGTATCAACTTTGAATCCTTGCCAAATGACCAATAGCAGAACAATAACAGCTCCTTGAAGTGCAATCGCTCCAAAGGTTTTCAAGAAATTTTTGGCAATCGGTCTCGTATCATCTCCCATCCAAAAGGCCACAATGATCGGGGCTATAGCTCTGTAAAAATACAATTCAATAAATCGTAGTAGCACCATAACTTTTATAGACATTGTAGCAGCTGCACCAATTAGATATGCTAAGAAGTTAAGACCCGTTCTAATTCCATAGGCTCCTTTTTTCAAAGCTTCAAATTCAAATAAATCATTTCCACTCAAATCAACGCTAATCAACTTCGTAATGACATTGGTAAACCATAAGATAGCGTTGAGAACAGCTCCTGATTGAGCCACCAAAAAATAAGCAATAAAGTATTTGACTGCTACTTCTAAAAATAGTTTCCAGGTCATCTCTCCGCCCTGATTCCGAATAAAACGATACCAAGATAACATCTCAATCAAAAATAGAATTGAGACAAGAATATAACCAATCACCATTAAAGATTTATTGACTGCGTTAATTGAACTATTTACAGAAGAATTATAGCTTCCAAGACCTCTAGTCAGCTCTGATAGTATATCCTTCATTCTTCTCCTTTCTTTAAAAAATAAAAAGAACCTCGAAAGGTTCTTGAAATATTTTAAGTCTCTGTTTTTGAAAACGTAGCAACTAAGGCTAATAAGAATGTAAAAATAATACAGATTATAATATCAATCTCAGTAAAATAAATTGGCTCTAATTTATCCGTCATAAAATCTTGTGCAAAAAAGCGAAATAAATTTGAAGTCTGCGATAAAGTCTCTACGTTTCGCCAAGACAAAAACTCTGATAGCAAAACACCAACAATACCTTTTGTCACAACATATATAACCGCAACTCCGATAGTTGATTTAATTAAATTAAAGAAAAAGAGTGTGAGGTAGATTGGCGTTTGAAGTAGTAGAACAAAAGCCTTAATACCATTTCTACCTAAAAAGCTAAGCCCTGTTTTTAGGCGTTCCCCAAAGCTAGGTTTGTAAGAAGCATTAATACGAGCCATTTCCGTCTCTACTTCCTCTTGGGTAGGAATTCTCATCATTCCTTCCAAAGGATCTATGCCTTTTTCAAGTTCTTCAGACGTCGGTGGACGACCATAACGTTTTTCAAAGTCTCTTGCAAATCCCACATAATCAAATGTTTCAGCCATTGTCTCACATCCTCTCTTCTTGTTTCATTGCCTTTATTATACCATATTTTTAGAGTAATGGATAACTCATTTTCTTTGCCTTAGTCACTTTTTTCTAAAATGTAATGGCACGCATAGCAGCTACAATGGCTGCTGCAACTCCTGCTGCAATCGCTGCGATGGCTCCGCCAGAGATCATTGAGGTCATCCCCTGATCCATCATTTGAGGATTCCCATTTTTACGTCCCGCAAAATAATCAAACGCTCCTGTCAATACCCAGCCAAGTCCAACAATTGCAAGAACCCCACCTAAAGCAATGACAACACGTACTGCTGTATCCATAATATATATTCCTTCTTTCTTTTAATCTTTTCAAAAATAAAAGGTCACAAGCATCTGGTTCTTATCTTCTTGTAACCAATTTTGTTATAAAATCAAATCAATCATCTACCTGGTTAGTCTTTTTTACGTTTGCGAACACCTACTAATGCCAAACCTGAAAGGAGGCAGCCTCCTAATACTGTAAGGACACTACTTGCTTCACCCGTATGAGGGAGTGTTTTCTTCTCTCCTGTAGCAGTGGAAACGGTGACGGTTTTATCCGCATTAACCGTTGCCCCTACGACTTCAGGTTCCACCACAGAAGTTGTTCCATCGCCATTTGCGATCACGGGATGACTATCTTGTACTCCTACAATCGTATAGCCATTTTCTGTATGGACAGGTTTATTAGGGGCTACATCCTGAACCACTTGTCCTGTTGAAGTGGAAGTGGTACCAACTTGACTTTTACCTGCTTGATTTGCCTCATCTGTTGTTTTTGGTTGTTCTTCTGTAGGTTTGGGAGTCGGTTGGGGATCTTCCTTTTTCTCATCTTTAGAAGGTTTTTCTGGTTCCGCTGGTGCTGGAGTTGGTTGCTTTGGTTCCGTCGATGGATTCGTTGAAGGTGTCGTTGGATCGGAAGGAACAGAAGGTTCTGATGGAGTTGTTCCTGGGGTTTCTGGCTTTGGCTCAGATGGATTAGTGGACGGTGTCGTCGGATCTACTGGTGTTTCTGGTGCTGGCTGACTCGGCTCTGATGGCGTAGGGGTAGATGGGTCTGGTGCCACCACTCCAGGAGTAGAAGGATCCACCACAGGAGGCGTTACCTCCGCCAAAGCAGCTCCACTATTTGCCAAAACGAGGGTAGAAACAGCTAGTGCTGCAAGAAATTGTTTTTTGGTCATATAGAATACCTCTTTCTTTTTTATCAAACATCACCCAGTCATAAAACAACCTTATGACTGGATGACAGATTGTGTTTCTTTAATTTTCTTTATGCTTTTTCAAACCAAATAAACCAAAGCCTGCAAGAATCATTCCCAAAACAGACAATCCAATACCAGAAGCTGTACCTGTTTGTGGTAAAGTTGGAGCTGGTGTTTTTGGAGCTGGTGTTTTTGGAGCTGGAGTTGGTTTCTTAGGTTGTGGTTTTTCCGGTTCAGGTGTACTTGTTTTAACCGTATTAGAAACAACTTCATGACCATTTACTACGTTTTTATAGGTGTTTTCAAATGTTCCAGCCGCAATCCGTTTCATTTGAATCGCAGCATCCACGTCAAACTCGGAAGCATTATCTACCTTATCCAAGAAGTCTTGCTTCATAGAAATCTCGACAACACCTTTGGCTTTGTTATATTTCAGCTCCGCATATTGTGATAAGTCTGTACCTGCCTTAATCACTGAACCATCTTTCAATTTGATGTCAACCCCTGCAAGAGCTTTATATTCGCCAGTAAATTCATCACCTTTTTGGTCAAAATCATCAAAGAATCGGTATTCTTTGAGTGCTTCACCACGATTTGCAGGCAACTTAGCTCCATCTAAGAAGTAATAGAACTTATCACCCAATTTAACAAGCTTACCATCCAGATTTTGACCGTCACCTAATTTATTGTAAACCTGCTTTTGAACTTTTAGCTCTGGCACATGATTTACTACTACATTTGAGTAATAGCCATTGCCGAACTGTACTTGGAAAGTTTGGTTGGTATATTTTCCAATAAAACTCTTTTTATTTTTCATTGGTGTGTGAAAATATAGATCCATACCAGTTTGCACATAAGCCTTGTAAAATTCTTCTGGTTTTTCGGCAACCCACATATAAAACGCACTTTTTGGAGAAATACCTGAACGATCAATCATATCATTTAAGGCTTTAGAGAGTGTCTTACGATCTAAAACATGATACATCTTCAATCCATTCACAGCTTTACCCTGTGCATCTTTTACTTGGAATCGACTTTCGAGCGGTGTTACTGCATCATCTTGATAATCTTCAATGTATGCAAAGCCTTTAGCAATCGCTTCTTTGCCAGATTTGTCGTTCTTGTTTGGACGATTCGTCCATTTAGAAACGTAGTAATTGATTCCTTCAGGCAACATTTCTTTGCCATCTACCAATTTTCCAGCAGCATTGTAATTATGCTTTTCTGGTTTTAATGGATCCCGATTTGGATTCTTTGGATCATTTGGTTTGTTTGGTTGTTGTTTACCTGGCGTATGAATTAACACTTTATTTGATTTACGTGTATAGCCACCCTTACTATGTCCTTCGTTTACAACCATTTCAAAGACATTTTCGTAATCTGCAGCGTCATTCTGAGGACGACCCCAGACAGACAATGCCTCCAATTGATATTCCTTCGCACGGTTTTTATTAACTGCATCAAGGATTTCTTTTTTAGCTGTAAAGCTCAAGAAATTCGTTTTTTCATTATAAACAACCTCATAGCCTTTATTGGCTTCTTTTGTTTTTTCTACATCTAACTTAAAGCCTGATGGTAAATGGTCATTAAAGACTAACTTTGTATAAGTTGTTCGATTAGCAGGAAGAACTTCCGTCTGCAAAGCAAAACGATTAAGCGAGTTTTTAGCAACATACTGACCGTTAATATTCATCTTATCCGAATTTTCAACAGCTTTCGCAATTTGCGGACGAGTAGATAATTTATAATCATGAACATGTACCGTTGGCACTACGGGAGCAGTTGGTTCTTTTTCTTTTGGCTTATAGATTGGAGTTGGTACACCATTCACTTTTACCAACATCAATTTAACTTTTGGAGTTGGTACAGTTTTTTCCTTTTCAGGAACGAACTTCTTCAACTCTTCCAATTTAGGAGTTGGAACTTCTTTGAGTTTTTCAGGAGTAAAAGTCTTATGAGATTTCGATTCTTTATAACGTGGTGCAGTCGGAACTTTTGGTACTGCAATTTCAGAATTGATAGCTAACCAAACCGTAGGACGTTTATAAGAAATAGACGTTAAAGAAATTTTATCTACATTCTTAAATTTAGCTACAGCAGCACCATAATAACGACTACTACTCGTTCCTGTATCCCAATCATCTTGCTCAAATTTCGAGCCAGCAGATTTAAAGTGATTATCTGTATCAGAATAAGCTAAATTTCCATGTTTTTTAACACTGCTTCCGGTAATTTCAACAATTTCACCATTATTAACCCGTACTTGTTCAATTGCGGAACGTTGAGCATTTGCACCATTCATCGTAGTATCATTATTCAGTGAAGCAAGTCCAATCAACGCTTCATCTTTTGTCAAAGAAATTTTTTGACCTTTATCATCAAAAAATTCTAAGTCAATGCCCACTTCAGTTGGAATCGTATCACTATTTGTCGTTGTAAATAGCCAAAATGTCTTTGTTGGATCTTTAAAGAACGCCATTCCTAAGTCTGCTTTAGGATTTGGATCTTTTGTTTTATTAGTATAAGTCAACACAACACTAGAAATTTTCTTACCATTGTAAAAAGAATTTTGAAGATTGCTATATTTTACTTGAATACTCTTACCTTGTTTTAAATTAATCGTACCAACAAATTTACCTTGAGCAATTTTTTCTTGTGGTCCATATATTTCATCACCTGAACTAAGAGCTTGATAACCAGAATTAGGTGTCAACACTTCAAATGTTGCATTTGGTTCTGAATTATAAATTAAATTCTGAACTGACGCTTGAGACAAATAACCGTCTTTTGCCTTATCTTTTTCAGCTTGCGCTTTTTCTTTCGCAACCCGCTCATCTTCAGACTTGTTAAATTCCGCAACTTCCTTATTGAATTTATCAATTTCCTTGTTTTCTGCATCTACCTTTGCTTGACCGGCTGCATTGCGTTTTTTGATTGCTTCATTTTCTGCTTCAACAGATTGTTTATGAGCCAACTGAGCTTGGTTGCGTTTGGCAATTTCTGCATTTTCGGCTTCTACTTTTGCCTTGTTCTCACTATTGCGTTTTTGCACCGCTTCGTTATAAGCCTTTGTCTCTGCGATTTCTTGATTTTCTTTCGCTTTTTCAGCTTGATAGGTTTCAGTAGCTTTTTTATTTTCAGCTTTTACTTGATCGACAACTTTTGTATAGGCATCATAAGACGTTTTGGTTGGATCCACTTTAAGTTCTTTAGTGGTCTCCGTCACTTTGGCATCTGGAAACTCAGCTTTAATCTTAGCTTTCACTTGTTCCACTGCTTGATTGGTTTGCGCTGCTTGTTGGCTAGCCTTGTCATGTGCTTCTTTCAAAGCTTTATTTTCTGCTTCAATTTGCGCATTCTTTTGCTTGGTTTCTTCAACCGCTTTTGCATGATCCACTTTCGCTTTTTGATAATCAGCCGTTGTTTGTTCAACCGCAGCTTTTTGTTTTGCTTGATCTGCTGCAATTTCAGCTTGTGCCTTTTGCGTTTCAGTTAACGTATTCGTTGTACCCTTATCAACTGGAGTATCTTGTACAACCTTAACACCAGCATTTTGAGCTTGGTTAGCTGCTTGATTAACTTGCGAATTATCTACTGTGACATTTACAGTTCCTTGGGCTTGATTCGCCTGAGCAATCGTTTGTTTAGCGGCTTGGGTTTGCGCAGGCTGACTAGCTGGCAAATTTGTAGCCGTATTCGGAGTAGTTGTTGCCTCATCAGCATAGCTTGTTTGCGCTGTTGCCACAGCTAAAGCAGCAAGCCCTAAAATAACTCCACAAGCACCATAAGCCTTAATCTTACGGATAGAACCATACGTTTTTGTTTCATTTGATTTCATGTTTTCAGTTTCTCCTTGTATTTTAAACTAATAATTAACATTTCCCATTTGATACACTCAATCCAAGGCTGGCGCACGAGCCATCCGAAAATACATTAAATACATACTTGCTCCTTATTTCACTTCTTTTCTTTTATATTCCACAAAGCTAAAGCCAATTAGAAGCAATCCACCAATTGCACTCAAGATTGAGCCTTTTTCACCAGTAGAAGGAAGTGCTTTTTCAAAACGAGTTGAATAATTTACCTGAACTGGCTGAACAGTTGATTGACTTCCCACTAATAATTGTGTAGCTTGTTTATACATACTTTCGTAAGAAACCAATTTACCAGTTTCATCAAAGACTGGAACTGCTTGTCCGCCTGCTTTTTCAATAACTGCTTTTTGTTCCGCTAATTTAGCTTGACGTTCTGCTTCCAATTGTTCTTGATAAATCTTCACAAGTGCTTGATGTTGTTTTGTCACTTCTGCTTGTTCAGCTTTTAATACAGTCAATTTAGCTTCTTCACGTCCTAATATTTCTTTCTTTTCAAATAACATTTGTTTAGCAGAGCGATAAGCCATTTGAGCTTGTTTCAGCATGGCTGGAGCGGCTTTCAATTGAGCAACAACTGCTTGTGCTTTTGTACGGTGTTCTTTTACTTGTACTAATTCAGCTTCACGTTGTTTAACAAGTCTTCTTGCTTGTGCAAGAGTTGCTTGTTTAGCAGCTAAAGTGGATTGTTCCGTTGAAAGAATCGCTTCAAGAGCTTTTAACTCTGTTTCTGTTTGAGCTAATTCCGCTTTGGCTTGCGCTAAAGCTTCTTGTTTCGCCTTAACATCCGCAGTTAGTTGCTTCACCGCCTTTTGTGCCGCTTTGTTTTCTGCTTCATCTACTTTCAACGTTTCCTGTGCTTTTGTGAGAGCTGTTTCTGCGGCAGGAGTTAAAGGAGTTTCAGCTTTCAAACTATCCCGTTTAGCAGTCACAAGCGCTAGCTTCTCTTTCGCTTTTTGATAGTCTGTTTCTGCTTGGGCTTGATTCGCTTTGGCTTGTTCGTCAGCTTTCTTAGCTAAATCATAAGCGCTTTGCGCCGCTTTTTGACGGACTAAGACTTCCTTACTATCAAATGGATTAGACAATGCTTTGGCGTCAAAGGTATTTGGTTGTGTAAGAGCCTTATCATACACAAAGAGGAAGTTGACTACTTGCCAAAAGTCATCTTTATAAGATGTACCGACTCCTAAGTAAGCCTTTTTCACACCGCTTTCAGATAATCCAGCTAGCGTTCCAGCATGGAGAAACTCATTGTTTTCATTATCCTCTACATCTTCAAAAGCATTAAACATCAAGTTCAAGATGTTATTATAAATCAGTCGTTTTAACTCACGTGGACTGATTCTCTGTTGTTTCCGAGCAGAACCAGATCCACCCATTAAGCCAATGCTTTCTTCTGTTCCGCTAGTAATGCCTACTTTAGCTAGTACTCGATCTAGATTTACTCGATCATGACCTTTCACACCATTCGTTGCAGAAGTGGAAACATGTTCATTAACTGCTTCAGTTGCACCTCTAGAAACTTCAACTTTCGCTGTTCCAAAAGCTGCACGAATTTGATTGAGCAAATCAGCCGCAAAGAGAGACATCTCTTCTCGAACTTCGGCTGGGAGATGATTCAAATCTAAGGTATCAAGATCACTATCATCTTGATTCGTTTTAAATTGATTCTGTTTAGCGAGTGCCTTTCCCATAGCAACCAGCTTATCAGTTTGAGCCTTTAATTCTGCTTTACTATATTTAGTAAAGTTTTGATTATAGTCTCGTAGAGCTGCAATATAATCTTGCGAAAGCGTAATCGTATTGATAGCTTCAACTTTATGATTGGCTTTTGTTAAGTTAGAATCAGCTTCAAAGAGTTTATCGGCTGTTTTATTTGCATCATTTACTTTATGCGCATAATCAAGTCCTGTTTCTTGTTCAGTAGCTTTAGCAATCTGTACTTCTTTTTCAGCGGACGCTAGAGCTTTCTCACGCTTAGCGTCTGCTTGCTTCGCTTCAACCAAGTTCGTTTGAGCTTTGGCAACTGCTTCTTTATCAGCATTAACCTTAGCTTGTGTTTGTTCAGCTTTTTCAATGATTTCTTTTGTGCCTGTACCATCTAAAATCGCTTGTTTTTGCGCAACTTTTTCTTTGGCTTTACTTACTTCACCCTGTTTTACCTTCACCGCTTCCTGTGCCTGTTTCGTAACTTTTTCCTGACTTGTGACAACTGATTGAGCTTGTGTTTGAGCTGCTTGACTTGCTGTAACAGCTTTCTCAGCATTTTCTACAGCCGTTTGCGTATTTTTCACCGTCTGTTCTGCTTTAGAAATATTTCCTGGTGTTGCTTCAGCAACTACTTTCTCTGCTTGAGAAAGATTAGTTTGTGCAGTACTTGCTTTCTTTTCAGCAACTGTGACTTCTTGTCTAGCTGTCGCAACAGCTGTTTCCTGCGCTTTAACTGCTGTATTTGCGGCAGTTACTTTTGTTTGACTTGCCGTCACATCTGCTTGAGTTACTTCTTTTTGAACTTGATCGACTTCAGTCTTTTGAGGATCTACTTTTGATAATTCTTCTGCTTGAACTGCTTGTTGTCCTGCATTAAGAGCAGCAATTGTTGCAATAGTTGTTAAAATTGTTTTAGAAACTTGTTTCATAATGTGTTACTCCTATTTTTTATTTCTTTATTTTTGTTATGAGTTCAATCTACTCATCTACTTCTCTTTCCTTTACACCTATCTGCTTTCAACAGCAAAGAAAGAGGCTTTCTTTGCTCTTCAAAACAGACAGATGAGGACTCTATCTGTTAAGATGGAACGATCGGTCTATGGTAACCTTTGCCAGTTAATTGTAAAATAGACTGTTTCCCTCGTTTGACTTTACGGGCTACAAGAATATTGCCACGTTTAATGGTGCGTATGCTTTTATAAATATTCCCATAATTTGCGATTGTCGCAACCGTTACAAGTTTTCCTTCAACGTATCCTTTCCGAGAGATTAAACCATATTTTTTCGTCAACTTGACTTCTTCACCATTGTCAAGAAGGGCTGTTGCACCTCCTTGCATTCCTAATCGTCTTAAATCTGTGAGGGTTACCTCACTTGTTGAATTTATTTGATTCATCATTTTCCTCCTTGTGAATCAAAGGCTGATTTACAGCCATGCCGAGTTAATGCCGTAGCATTTCTACTGTGTTTCTTACGCACGGTTTTGAGTCTAGTTTACCGCAAACTCCTTCGGCTTATAGCTTTAACTAGCTATGCCTTTACGTGGCGGAACAGCGCTAGATATCTTTTTCTAGCTACACACCGCCCTTTTTCTTTTTTATGCTTAGTTCCGCTAATCAGGACAGTGGGGGTATTCAATTGTCAAAGAACTTCAAGTAGTTTTATGACTTGCTTAGGTCATTTATTTTTTGAAGAACTATTAGGTTCACTTCTCACTTTTAAGACGATAAGCTACATAGTGACCTAAATCTGAACTTGCTTTGCGATCTGAACTCACGCCTAATAAGTATCCAACCGACACTTGAAAAAATCTAGCTAGGTTTTCAGTATGTT
Organism: Streptococcus anginosus; assembly: GCF_900636475.1. Classification (NCBI taxonomy): domain Bacteria; kingdom Bacillati; phylum Bacillota; class Bacilli; order Lactobacillales; family Streptococcaceae; genus Streptococcus; species Streptococcus anginosus. Next base: position 67,836 of record NZ_LR134283.1, on the reverse strand, counting down.
CAGGACTGATCCGATTCGTTCCTCTTTCCCAATTTGAGATTGTCTTACGAATAACTCCAAGCTGATCTGCAAGCTCTTGCTGGGTTAGACCTGCTTGTTTTCGTAGTTCCTTCACTCGGTTTTGGATAGGCTTAGTCACATGGAATCACCCCTTTTACTTTGTAGGTCACCTTCTTCACCCATCTTGGGTTGATTGTAAAAGGTGGTCGTGCACTTGGAAAATTCATACTAGCTCCTGTACTGAAAGAGCTAGATACTAATCTCTGTAGTTCTTCTAGGTTATAGGTGAGTGAAATTGTTTCTGTTGTTTTATCAAAATACTCAATCTCCATCACTATCTCTTGTACTGGTTTCGGTTCTGTCGGACGTATTCTAGCAGCCATCGAGCCTCTGATAATGCCTTTTTGTCTGTTAAACGCCATACTTGTCTCCTCCCTTGCTCTTGCCATATTTCAACTCTGCCTGTTTATGCGCCAATATCTTCACTTCTAATCTTCGCTCTTCCTTGAGGTTTTCTAAACTGCGCATGAGATAGGCTAAAGGAGATCCGCAATCATAGGGAATACGATTAATAAGATTAAGAACTTCTTTACTGGTCACATAACCTTCCGAAAGGTATTGTCCTATCATCATCTTTTGCCTATGAGTTAAGCTGTAATTTTGGAACTCTCCAGTAAACAAATCTTGTTGGCAAAATTTGCCATTATACTCATCTGCAATTACTTGTAAGAGAGAATAATATTTTGGTGAAATATATTTCTCAACTTTTTCTAGATGATGTATATGATCAGCTTCAGGAGAGGGAGAAATTTCATCAGAAATTTTCTCACTCTTTCTAGAACTAATATTATTTATCTCAGTCTTACTTGTATTATTCTTACTTGGGTTAAAATTTTTACCCTCCGGAAGTAAAGATTTTGGACGTTCAATTTTTTTACCTCCGCTATTATCAAGGGTTTTCGCTTCTTCTGTTAACGACTCCTCTTTCTCATAAAGAAGTTTTCCAAAGTAGTCAAACCGTTTTAACAAGACATTATTTTCATCGTAATGCTCTACTATTTGGCAAGTTGCATCAACATTTTGTAAATACAATCGATTCGGTTTATTATTTCCTTGTCGAACTTCTCGCAACAAGCCCATTTCAGTTAATTCTTTCTTAATTTTGGTAACAGTTGGTTTTGATTTATCTAATACTTCCATCAAATCGCTGACTGTATAAATCATAAACACTGAGCCATTTTCATCTACATATTCACTGTTCCCACTTTCATGAGAATGAATACTTAACTGGCAACGGTTCAGCAATATGCCATAACTAAGTTTGGCATCTGAAGATAATTTAACGTATGGACTAACGTAACGAATCGTCATCAGTATCTTTCTTTCAGGATTCCACTTGCGTTCAATTCTTGTCATAAATAATTGTGGAATTTGATAAAAGGTCTGTGTGGTTAATTGATTGACTGTAATATCTCTATTTGGAATCATTTAAAACACCTCAGCATTGATACATAGCTTCATACCACCTTGATGAGAAAACTGGATTAAACTCGTTGCTTCCAATTCTTCAATCGCAGCAAGAGCTCGATCTCGTGACCAACCTGTTGTTCTCATCAAATCAATTACCATCATATTTTTTGTTAGTTTAACCATAGAAGATTGTTGTGTTCTCATAAAAACTCCTTTATTGGATTCTTTTTTCTTTTGTTTTCTTAACTGCTTTTTAACAATTTATTAGGCATTAATCGAGATTTTTTAGCATGTTCAAGACCAGTTACATACGCCTCAAAATCAATATTCTCAATCTGTGCTTTAGTTTCGCGATTTTTCAATTCTCCCATACGTAGTCTTTGTTCTTCCAGCACTTCTGCTGGTACCTGCACCATCAAAGCAAATTCTTCTGAGGATTGTGCCTGTTTTCTAAATCGCTCGTCTAGTCCTGCAAGAAATCCTATCAAGTATGACTTTTTATAATCTTTCCAACGTGCTTTAGGAATTGTAGGAAATAGCCATTTTAATCGATACTTCAGATATAAAATAGCTCCTTCATAGACCTTGGTACACAATTCAGCATCCGTATCATACCCAAAGAAAATGATTTGTGTAATTCCTTCATCAACAACCCTTCTTCTTATCGTTTTACATCTAAAATTTTCACCTAGAATAGCTGCTAATTTCTCTTGCCACCAAGGCATTCTATACTCCCAGGTTCCTACTGTTTCACCAATGTTATTTTTGTTTTTAGTAGTCGTTAGGTCGGTCATAGATAGATTGTGCTTGACCATAAGTTTTTGAGCCATTAGAAGAGCTGTTTGTCCTTCTTCGTCATTTGGTGCATCATAAGCTAATTCAAGAAGGTTCTGTATCTTAAAAATAACCTTGTTATTCATATCAATCCTCCAATCGATACTTTCGTGGTAAATGCCAAGCATAATGTTCTGGATCATCAACCATTGCATTGTAAAAAATCATATTCTCATCGATAATTTCTTGCCATTTAGGTATCTCTTCACGATAGATACGTTTTAGTCCATAGAATTTTTTTGCAATAAAACGAACAGCTCCAATATGATCCCCTAAGCCAACTACACACAAAACATCATGTTCCATATCATAAACCCAGTGACTTTTTGGATTTGTCAATATTCCCCATGCAAATTCTCTATTTCTCTCAAGAAAATCATAACCTGGCCTATAGTAAACTTTCGTCTGATAAGGTTCATCATTAAATCCATAAAAACAATGACTACACAGCGTTCTATACTACCCACCAGCAAGGACCATACTTTTCATCGATACAAGGGGTAATCCAATTACATCCGCATCGTCTACAAATTCCAGCTTCTATTTCTTCTTGAGTCATCCTCTATCTCCTTATTTCAACCAGCCTAAATAATTAAAAATCTCATACAGTGATACTAGAGCATTTATCAGAAAGAGAAACAAATGCAACAAATAAGGTTTTCTTTTCCGATAATTACTGATAAACATAGGGTAAAGTATTAAAGCAAAGATAATATTTACAGGAATCAAGACACTCATTCTTTCTACCTCTCCTTTCTAAATACTGATATAATCAATAAAAAGTTAAAAATACCAAATATCATATTCCCCCTCTTTATCAATAAATATCAATTCAATAATCTTGTTCTTATTAGCAGCGCAAAAAGCAGACATCAGTAATTCTCGCTTAGTGTATTTTACTTTCCATAATGGGATTCCAAATAGGCATAACCTTACTTCATAAAGTGATTCTTCTCGTTCGGTCATTTTTTATTTTCTCTCTTAACCCTACACATAACTCATCAATTCAGGATTAAACTCTAAGGTTAGCCACAAGGCTTCTTCTTGTGTCAGTTGATAAATATGACCCCACGTCCCATCTCGGGCTCGTTTATGATAAGGATAGGTGCCATGTTTATTCTTGGGATTCAGCTCATGAATAACATCATCTTTCTCAGTTCTCCAAAGCAAGCTAAAAGGCTTGTAGTAATAACCATTCCCTAGCCAAACTCTTCCTAGGTCATCGTATGGGGATGTTTTTACTTCTTCAGGAAGCTCCTCAGTATCTGTAACAGCTGCTTCTTTCTCTTCATCAAGATCAATTACTTCAAAGATTTCTAAGGTATCAAGATTCATGATGATTTCAATGTTATTTGACATCTGTTTGGTGTCCTTTCCATTATTTTAGGCAACGAAAAAAGAGAACGATTTTTTCGTTCTCTTAGGTTACAAGGTATTTAATTTTACGTTTCCCGAAACTCTAGACACTTACTATACAATATTTTAAAAATTTTTCCTATTTCTTGCTTGCAAATTGTAATAGACTAGGGAAATACGCCCATTAGAAAAGTGCAGAAAAACGATATTTCCTGCACCTCAGAGTTATTCTTGCATAGCATAACCAACACCACGCACGGTTTTTATATAACTTTTTTGCCCCGCTATATCAATTTTACTACGAAGATAGCGAATATAAACATCGACAACATTTGTTTCAACAGCTCCTTCGTATTTCCACACGCGTTCTAACAACTGTTCACGGCTTAAAGCCTGATGACTTCCCATCAATGTTGCTAATAAATCATACTCTCTTCGAGTCAAAGCAATCACTTCTTCACCTCGATAAACTGTATGATTTTGCACATCAATCCGAAGATTCCGATAAGATGTTGGAACTTTCATCTGACTACAATGCTGGTCAATAAAATCACGCCCACGAAAAATGGCAGAAATTTTTTCAACTAAGTCCGTCACAATGAATGGTTCTACCATGTAAGCAACAGCAAAGCGTTGGATTTCCTCAGTATATTGAAGAATATTATCACGATTATCCAATACAATGATGACCGAAGCAGGCTTTATCACACTTAATTGTGCGGCAAATTCTGTTCCTGTCATATCGTCAAGCATAAAATTCAACAGGAATAAATCGTATTGATTAGCTCTCGCAGACGCCAAAGCATCTTTTCCCGTTTCGAAAAGATCAACCCGATAACCTTCTTTTTGTAATTCTAAGCCAATAAATTGCGCTAATTTTTTTTCTTTCTCAACTAATAAAATCCGCTTCGCCATAGCCTATCCTATTTTTCATCATACCAAGAATAGTGGTAAATTCCTTCTTTGTCCTTGCGTTCATACGTATGCGCACCAAAGTAATCGCGTTGCGCTTGAATTAAATTGGCTGGCAAGTTTTCTGCACGATAGCTATCAAAGTAAGCAATCGCACTAGAGAACGTTGGTACCGGCACACCTGCTTGAACAGCCAACGCCACTACATCACGAACAGCTTGTTGGTATTTGGCAGTGACGTCCATAAAATATTCGTCAAGCAGTAAGTTTGCAAGATCTGGATTACGTCCGTATGCATCTGTAATTTTTTGCAAGAAACGAGCACGAATGATACAACCAGCACGCCAAATAGAAGCAATTTCACCAAACGGAAGATTCCAATCCTGCTCTTTAGATGCTACACGCAATTGTGAGAAACCTTGTGCATAAGACATAATTTTTGAGAAGTAGAGGGCTTGACGAATTTTTTCAATCAATTCAGCCTTGTCTCCTTCAAATTTAAATGCAGCTGGTTTTGGAAGAACCTTGCTTGCAGCCACACGTTCATCTTTATAAGCAGAAATATAGCGTGCAAAGACAGACTCTGTAATGAGCGGAAGCGGTACACCAAAGTCAAGAGCTGATTGACTCGTCCATTTACCAGTTCCTTTATTTCCAGCCGCATCCAAAATGTAATCAACGATTGGTCCATCTTGACCTTCATCATCTTTACGAGTCAAAATATCAGCAGTGATTTCAATCAGATAGCTATCTAACTCACCTTTATTCCATTCTGTAAAGATGTCAGCCATTTCTGCTGCTGAAAATCCAAGCAAGTGTTGCATTAAATCATAGCTTTCCGCAATCAATTGCATATCACCATATTCAATCCCATTGTGAACCATTTTTACATAATGACCTGCACCGTTTGGACCGATGTAAGTCACACATGGTGCACCATCTTCTGGTGCTTTGGCTGAAATTTCTTCCAACACATCTGCTACTAATTCATAGGCTTCTTTTTGCCCACCAGGCATAATAGACGGTCCTTCAAGCGCACCTTTTTCACCACCAGATACACCTGTTCCGATGAAATTGATTCCTGAATTTGCCAATTCTTCTGAACGACGAATGGTATCTTTATAGAAAGTATTTCCACCGTCAATCAAGATATCTCCCTTATCAAGGAAAGGTAAAAGTGCCTGAATCGTTGCATCAGTTCCTGGCCCAGCTTTGACCATGAGCATGATACGACGTGGTTTTTCAATAGAATTTACAAAACTTTCCACATCATAACTTGGAACAAAGTTTTTTTCAGGGTGAGATGCAATCACATCTTCTGTTTTATTCGCTGAACGGTTGTAAATTGCTACTGTATAGCCACGAGATTCAATATTAAGGGCAAGGTTACGACCCATGACGGCCATACCAACAACACCAAAATTCGCTTTTGTCATTTTGTACTCCTCTTTTTAGTTTGTTTTATTTTATCATTTTTATGCGTGAAAATAAAGGATTTGTTGTTTTACATGAAACTATTAGCTAGCATAAATAGAAAAACATATAAGTAAAATAATTCTTAGAACCTGTCCCCGCAAAGATAGTTTTGTCAGACGAAGATTCACTCCTCAGTTAATCTAGACAAAAATTTGCAAGAATACTGAATATATGTCAAAAAACTTTAATAACGGACGAGTGACGGAGAATAGTCTTTTATATATGAAAAAGTTGTCTATAGAATACAAGCCCTTATATTTATATATGTGTGCCAATGAATTTACTAGCTAATTGATAAACCTGTCGCTCTGCTTTATTGGTTCCCCACGTCTTGAGTTCCGATTTTACAAGTTCTGGAAATTTTTTACTAATATCTTTTAAAGCATTCCCTACGGACTTTCTTACGTATTCACTAGAGTCTAATCTTAAGTTCGACAATCTTTTTATCGCTTCCTGAGGATTCTCATTAAAATAAGGTCTGCTAGTCCATATTCGTAAACCTTCTGTTACTGCTCTTCTTGTATTTGGCTGTTCTGCATATAGCCACTCATCAATTATATCTAGAGATTGCTCATATCCAACTCTTTTGCAATACTCATCAAAGGATTTTGCTAGAATTTCCTGAACTCTCCAATTCTTATCTTTCGACACTTCTTCTTTCATAAAATGCAAAACTGCCTTATCATCAGACAAATATCCGAATAAAAAGACAGCATACATCCGAACTTGATATACCTCTGATTGATAAGCTAATTTAGCTAATGCATGCACTTCTTTTTCTTCATAACTTTCAAAATCTAACTGCGCTCTTTTCTCAAATTCTTTAAAACCATTTTTTATTTCAGAAAAATCATGCTCTAATCTTTTTATGTATTTTTGCATATTCTGCTCCTTTTTCCAATAAAAAATATGGCAAACAAAAATTAGATTTTTCACTCCTCATCAAATAGACCTTGCAGGCTAGCAAAAGGACTGTTTTTCTCTTTTTGCTCTTGTTTACTTTGCTGATACTCTTCTTCGGTCATGACCTGCCAATCATTTCCTGAAGGCATGCTATCACTCGCTTTCTCCTCGGACGTCAACACTTTAAGTGGAATATGCAATAAAATATTATCTGCCACACTTTCAGCTAAATCAATTTCTTCATTTTCAATCGGCAACACCAAGTCATCCGCTATCAAATCCTGATCTACTTTTCCACTATGCGCATCGACAAAAACTTCATTCACCAAGTAGCTCTCTTTTTGCTCTACCGGCTCCATACTACGACTTGACGCCAGTGTAATGGTATAAGACAAATCATAATCTAAAAAGTAAAGACCGTCCTCATATTGCACTCTTCCACTTGCAAAAACGTCTTGGACATTTAAAATTTCAGGATTACGCATTTGTAATTCTTGTGTCAAATCAAATCCTTGCTCAAAAGCAAGACCATCTGGATTTTTACGAATTTCTTGAATATGTAACATCATTTCCTCATTTGTATTTAAATTTCTAGATTTATTATACCATTTTTGAGATGAGAAATAGGAGAAAAACCATTATTTTGTTATAATAACAATCAAAAGGAGGATTGTGATGGATAATTTAGGTCGTATATTTAAATCTTTCCGAGAAGCTAGACATATTTCCTTGACAGAAGCAACCGGAGAAGAATTTTCAAAGTCTATGCTGTCACGTTTTGAAAATGGTCAGAGTGAACTTTCTGCTCAAAAATTATTTACAGCTCTTGAAAATATCCACACAGATGTGAAAGAATTTACTCTAGCAGCTCATGAACATAAAAAAAATTCCGAACAACAACTAATTGATACCCTTCAAGAACAGTCTGATAATCCAGATTTTATCGAAGCTTTTTACTTAGAAAAACAAGCTCTATATCAAAAATCCAGAAAAAAAGAAGATAGGATTGAAGCTATTATTGTCAAAGGTTTTCTTTGCGCTCTAAAAGATGGAATTACAGCTTCCACAGAGGAAAGTAACTTTCTTCATAATTATCTCTTTTCTGTGGATATTTGGGGGTTGTACGAACTTAAACTTTTCGCCTTTTGTACGACTATTCTCTCCTCAAAACTTTATACACAATATACAAAAGAAATGGTCAACAGAAAAGATTTTTTAGGCTTATTTGAGAGCAATCGTTATACTATTCATACCATTTTTATAAATGGCTTCTTTCTAGCTATTGAATCAAGACACTTTGCAGAAGCTACTTTCTTCGAAAACTGGATTAAAGCTCATTTTTATAAGGAAAATGAAGCCTATCTACGAATCGTTTTTAAATTTGCTCAAGGAGAGCTCCTATTCCTTCAAGGAAATAAAGAAAACGGATTGAAACAAATGAAGCAAGCTGTCCATATCTTACAACTATTAGATTGCCAGACTAGTGCCGAATACTATCAAAATGGAATCGAAAAGCTTCTCAAAGAAAATTAACTTTTGTTGAATATGTGCAACGTTTTGCTGACGTTGCATTTTTTCATTTATACTAAAATATATAAAGTTTGCTTGCAAGTTACTTTTCCATATCGTTCACTTACTTAGGATTTATTCCCACTTGCGAAAAGGCTATTGAATTTACTTTTTTGCTTGTTATAATCATTGCAACACACATAGGAGGTTATCATGAAACTTATTTTGAGAAATAAAGTATTTGCTTTTATTAGTCTGTCACGCATATTCAATATTTTGGGCTCTTCCATTTATAATATTGTTTTTGTAGTCTTTGCATCCAGTTTACCAAATCCTAAATTTGCTGTTGGAATTGCTAATTTTATCGTTCTCGTTCCAGTATTTTTCACTATCTTTGTGGGAATGAAAGCTGATCAAACAGCCCATAAAGCTCGTTGGCTCATTCACATGGGCTATCTCCAAGCCATGTTATTTGTCTTTGTGGCATTTCTAACTCGCTCAACTTCTTATCTAGCTTTTTCTGTCGTTTGTTTGCTAAATATCGTATCAGATATGATGAGTGATTATCGTAGTGGTCTGCAAATGCCTATTTTGAAAAAGAATCTAGCAGAGGAAGAGATGATGCCAGCTTTCTCCTTTATGCAACTAATTGCTTATCTCTGCAATCTTGCCGGACAAGCATTAGGAGTTTGGCTTCTTGCTGTCAGCAACCAACAATTTGCGTTGGTCGCCTTCATCAATGCCTTAGCTTTCCTACTTTCTTCCACTACTCTTTATTTTGTTCGTCATAAACTCACCCATGACCCAGTCAAAGAAAATGAAAATCCTCTTCCTCTCAAACAACAATTCCTAGAAATGTATCACAGCTCCAAACTAATTTTTGAACAAAACGGAGACAGCCATTTTTTGACTTTACTCTTTCAGATACTAATACTCAATGCACTCGGCGGCTCTATTATGGCCATTTACAATCTTTATTTATTGGATCATCCTTTATTTGGACTCCCTTTCAGCCAATCTCTTCTCATTTTTGAAACAACGATTATTTTAGGAGTTATCTCTGCCAGCCTGACTCCCAATGATTATTTTAGCAAACTTTCCGTCAATAAAATTGCTTTTTGGGCTACTTTATCCATTGCTTTAATTGGCTTCATAAATCTTCTCCAGCTACCTGTTTTCCTTACTATTTTTGCTATTTTCTTTATCATGTATCTTTCCGGAAAAGTCAATCCCAAAATCAACAGCATGCTCCTCAGCAAACTTCCATCAGATATCTTAGCACAGACTTCTAACTTTCTGAGTTTGCTATTTAGTTTTTCTGTCCCATTTGGGACCATGATCTTTACCAGTCTCGCTATTTGGAATATGAAAGTCGCTTGGATTGTGTTTACAATCTGTGGCGTGCTGTCTCTCTTACTCTCATTCCAAAAACAAAATAGATAAAGCTATCATAACTAAAATTTATATGGTGAAATACAAAAAAAGATTGGGACAGACAGTCATGATTGCGGCACAATCATAATAGTCTATCTCAACCTTTTTACATTTTTCTTAAGTGCTCCACTCGCTCTGAAATCGGCGGATGAGTGTAAAATAGCTTTTGAAGTCCACCTTCTTTTTTCGGATCATTGATATAGAGAGCTGCACTAGCGTCGTCTACTTTATGGTGCATCGGCTCGCTATTTTCTAATTTCAAGAGAGCATTAATCATCCCCTGTGGATTGCGTGTTAATTCCACACTGGAAGCGTCTGCCAAAAATTCACGTTGACGAGAAATCGCCAACTGAACCAAAGTAGCTGCTAAAGGAGCCAAGATAATCGCAACGAGCGACAAAATCAGTATCAGAATTCCCAAACCATTATCATTATCTCGGCTATCACGTCTGCGACTACCACCGCCAAACCACATCATTCGTCCAGCTAGGCTAGATAGCATGGTCACTGCACTAGCAAGTGCTACCGCAATTGTTGAAATCCGAATATCATAATTACGGATATGGCTCACTTCATGTCCAATAACCGCTTCCAGCTCTTCACGATTCATTAGATTTAGCAATCCTGTCGTTGCAGCAACTGCTGCATTTTCAGGCTTTGAACCAGTCGCAAAAGCATTGGGCGATGAATCCTCTACAATATACACCCGTGGCATCGGAACTTGTGCTACCATTGCCATATCCTCTACCACATGATAAAGGTCAGGAGCTTCAGCCTCAGTGACTTGTCGAGCACCGTTCATAGACATGACAACCTCAGTAGACTGGAAAATCATGCTAAAAGCATAAATTCCACCAATGATAAAGGCAATTATCACACCACCGAGAGTTGAATCTAGCCATAAATAGCCGACTGCTGCTCCAATAATCGCTAACAGAGCAAAAAAAGCAATCAAGAGAACCCACGTTCGTCTTTTATTACTAGCAATTTGATCAAAGAGCATATTAGTCACCTAGACCGCTAAAATCAACTTTTGGTACAGATTTTTCTTCTTCTGGGACAGCTAAGAAATCTGCCGGCTTAAAGCTGAACATTCCAGCAATAATATTACTTGGAAATGTTTCCAGCTTCACATTGTAATTGCTTGTTACACTATTATAAAGTTGACGAGAATACGAAATTTTATTTTCAGTGTTAGTCAGTTCTTCTTGCAATTTTACAAAGTTCGTACTTGCTTTCAATTCTGGGTAATTTTCTGCAACTGCAAAAATGCCAGAAATTTGACGCGTCAAGGCATCACTTGCTTTCATAGCTTCTGCTGGCGTTGTAGCAGCTGCCACTTGACGACGAAGCTCTGTTACCTTTTCAAGCGTTGATGCTTCATATTTAGCATACCCTTTGACCGTTTCAATCAAATTTGGCAACAAATCATTTCGACGTTTTAACTGAACATCAATCTGACTCCACGCTTCCTTGGTTTGCATACGACTTTTGACAAGACCATTGTAACTGGCAATCACAAACAATACAAGTACCACAACAATAGCTAAAATAATTATCCACATAGGCATTCTCCTTTAAATTTATTATAGACATTATACCAGAAAAATGAAAAGAATAAAAATTTAGACTTCTTCAAAAGAGAAATTTTAAAGATTCTCTTCTGATTATCTGGTATAATAGAAATAAGAAATACAAATAAGGACAAATGGATGACACCCGAAGAATTTTATGAACTCTTAAAACAGCAGCAGATTGAACTCACAGACCGACAAAAGCAGCAATTTGAACACTATTTTGAACTTCTCGTTGAATGGAATGAAAAAATCAATCTGACAGCTATTACTGACAAAAAGGAAGTCTATCTCAAGCATTTCTATGATTCAAGCGCTCCCATTTTACAAGGACTGATTGAAAATAAAAACATCAAACTATTGGATATTGGAGCAGGGGCAGGTTTTCCGAGTCTCCCTATGAAAATCCTTTATCCAGCACTAGATGTGATGATTATTGATTCTCTAAACAAGCGTATTCTGTTTTTAAATCACTTGGCTGACGAGTTAGGTTTGGAAAACGTTCATTTTTATCATGGTCGGGCAGAAGATTTTGCTCAAGATAAAGACTTCCGCGCCCAGTTTGATATTGTAACTGCACGCGCTGTTGCTCGTATGCAGATCTTAGCCGAGCTGACCATTCCCTTTCTTAAAGTTGGCGGGCGTCTTTTAGCGCTCAAAGCTAGCAATGCTCCTGAGGAATTAACAGAAGCAAAAACCGCGCTTAGCATTCTTTTCAGCAAAGTCGAAAAAAACATTCATTACCAACTCCCCAATGGCGACCCGCGGTATATCACGGTTGTTGGCAAGAAAAAAGAAACTCCCAATAAATACCCACGCAAAGCAGGAATTCCTAATAAACGGCCGTTATAAAAAGAAAATCCAACCATTTTAATTGGTTGGTTTCGTTTTTATCTGCCAACTTTTCGGCTGCGATGTTGGTAATGCTTGTAAAGCGCGGCATAGCGTCCGTGGTATTCTTTCAGCCAAGGCTTATCTCGACCGCAAAAGTGAAGAAAAACGGTGTTCTCAATCACCCAATCCAAGTCCCACTCTCCTTTACTCCGAGCATAATATAGCACATTGTAGCGTGCATCATAGTTATACAATTCATCTGGAATCTGAATTGTCAAATGCCCATACAAAGCATTCAGCACATCTTGATCCGGTAAAAAGAGTTTAAAACTATTTTGAGCAATGTATTCTAAAATCTTTTCTCGTTTTACTTCTTTTCGAATGGCGGTCAAATTCATAAGTAAAACGCCGGAATTGTAATAACTTTCCGCTTCAAAATTCTGCAAGCGCAACTTATTGACTAAATCTGTCATATTGGCATCTGATCCATGACTAGCCGCAGCGTATAAGGCATTCCCCATCTCTAGTTTGTAAAGAGGACAAATATCATTCAGACATAAAATATCTGCGTCTAGGTAAAGAATTCTGTCTAAGTTTTTAGGAAGGTATTCATGTGCCAGCAAGCGATAGTAGATTGTTTCTGGATACCGATCAGTGCTGGGGGCGTCCTCAAATGCTTTTTCCCCAATCACGACTGGTTCATAGATGATCCCTAGTGCCTCACAAAATTCCTCAATCTCCACATTCCTTTTTAACAATTTTTTTTGCAAAACAAACAAATGCAGCAAAGCTGACGGTGAATTTAGGTAAACGGAATACAAGGTTGTTTTAAATTGCTCGACATAGCGATCATCGATTGAAAACAAAAGGTTTATTTCTGTCATATTCTCCCCATTCTATCTCATCTATTCTTCTCGAAAAACAGGCTGCGCTCCAAACGTTTGTGAAACAGGCATGATTTCAATCCGGTTAATATTAACATGAGGAGGCTGTCCAACAATCCAAGCAACAGTATTGGCAATATCAACTGGCTGAATAGCATGAGCTCCCTCATACAATTTTCCAGCTCGTTGATCGTCCCCTTTAAATCGAACAGTTGAAAATTCTGTTCCCTCACAAAGACCGGGTTCAATGTTAGTAACACGAATATGATGCCCTGCCAAATCAGCACGTAAATTCAAAGAAAATTGCTTCACGAATGCTTTACTAGCTCCATAGACGTTGGCACCTGGATAAGGAACCGTTCCAGCAGTCGAACCTAGATTGATAATCAATCCGCTATCTCGCTCTACCATTTGCGGTAGGATCTGACGTGTTAGATAAACCAAACCAATAATATTGGTCTGAATCATCGTCAACCAGTCTTGCATATCTGCCTCATAAGCCTTGTCTAAGCCCAATGCCAAACCTGCATTATTGACCAAAATATCAATCGTTCGCCAAGTCTCTGGCAAATGTTCTAAGGCCTGATCCACACTTTTTGTATCCGACACATCCATTTGAAGCGGATAAAAATTTTCAAAACCCAACTCCTCTTGAAGTTGTGTCAGCTTTTCCAATCTTCTCGCTGCTCCAATCACTCGGTGACCTTCTGCCACCAATCGACGACAAATGGCTTCACCAAAACCAGCTGAAGCTCCTGTTACCAATGCAACCATTTCCTTCCTCCTATATACATTTCAATTTTCGTTTATAGCCAAGGATTGTAAAAGCGATCGTGATTAACAAAAAAGAGTAAAAAACTGAGTAGTAAAAATAAAATAGCCAGCAAAATCACTTCAATATCCAATCTCTGAAAAGCCTGATAAGTGTACCAAGTCCGCTTCTTATTTTTACCAAAACGGCGCAATTCCATGGCTGTCGCAATCGTATCAATCCGCTCCAGCGAGCTAAAAATCAATGGAATAATGATTTGCAAGTTCCCTTTGATACGCTGGCTTAATTTTGCTTTTTTGGACAATTCCAAGCCACGCGCTTCTTGCGACATTCTGATTAGGTAAAATTCCTCCTGCAGGTCAGGAATATAGCGCAGCGTCAAACTGACAGAATAGGCAATTTTATAAGGAATTCCGATTTGATTCAAACTGGATGCAAACTGACTGGGATGAGTGGTCATCAGAAAAATAACCGCCAAAGGAATGGTGCAGAGATATTTTAAGAACAAATTAAACAAATAAAAGATTTCCTGCGCAGTCACGGTATAACTGCCTAATCCGCTGAACCAGACCGTCTGTTGACCATAAATCTCCACTCCGTACTGAGGAGCAAACAGATAGACCATGATAAGATTCAAAGCGGCAAAAACACCTGCAAAAGCTAAAACAAACGATACATCTTTGAAATGAATGTTCGAAACTCTAAAAAGCAAGAGCGATCCAACCGCAATGACCATCAACAAGCGAGTATCGTAACTAATCATCGCTGCAGTTGATACCAAAATGAAAAACAGTAACTTACTCGCTCCGGATAGGCGATGCAAAAAGGTCGTTCCCGCATGGTAACCAATAAGTTTTTGCTGATTAAGCATGGCTTTCCTCCCTTTCTTGCATATAAAATTCTGTTAAAGCAAGTGGATCAACGTTTAATTTCTCAGCCAAGGAAAAGATAGACGTTTCCTTAAGATTCGCCACATAAATCAAAGTCTTATCTGTCAAAACTTCGGCCGGTGTTTTGTCTGCCAAGATCTTTCCGTCTAACATCACAACCGCGCGGTCAGAATAATCCAGCATCAGCTGCATATCGTGCGTAATCATGATAATCGTATGCCCTTTTTGGTTCAATTCATTTAAGAAATTCATGATTTCTGTGTAATTGCGCTGATCTTGGCCAGCCGTTGGCTCATCTAAAAGGATAATCTCTGGATTTAACACTAAAATCGAAGCAATGGTCACACGCTTTTTTTGCCCAAAGGACAAAGCAGAAATAGGCCAATGTCGAAATTCATATAGACCACAAGTTTTTAGTACAGTTAAGACTCGCTTTTTTATTTCTTCTTCTGCAACGCCACGCAGCTTCAAGCCCAAAGCAACCTCATCAAAAATCATGGTCGTAGAAATCATCTGATTTGGGTTTTGCAAAACGTAACCAATCCGTTCTGCCCGCTCTTTAATGGAGTCGCCTTTGATGTCTCTTCCCTGCCAAGTATAGCTTCCTTCTGTTGCGATAAACTGGCAGAGCGCTTTGGCTAACGTGGATTTTCCAGCACCGTTTTTCCCGACAATGGCAATTTTTTCGCCTTTAGAGATTGTAAAATCAATATCTTGTAAAACCTTTTTCTCACCGTAGGCAAACTGGACATTTTTCAACTCCAGCAAATCATCCTGTGCCTGTGATTTTTGAATAGAAACTTTTTCACCCAAAAACTGAACAGCGGAGACATCTATCTGAGCTAAATTTGCCAACTGTGCAGAATTTTCCAGCTGAAAACCAAGCTGACGCAAGGTGGTCAGATAAAGCGGCTCTCGAATTCCATTCTCGGCTAATAACTGCGTATGCAGCAGATTATCAGGACTGCCGTTAAAGAGAATTTGTCCGTCATTGATGAGGATAATCCGATCAATAGACCGATACAGCACATCTTCCAGACGGTGCTCGATAACAATCGTTGTCGTTCCTGCTTCCGTATGGATCTGATCGATCAGCTCAATCGTATCCTGTCCCGACTTCGGATCTAAGTTTGCCAAAGGTTCATCAAAGAGCAAAATCGGACTTTCGTCAATCAGCACCCCAGCCAAACTGACCCGCTGCTTCTGCCCACCAGATAAGTCTTGGGGACGCTGGTGTAACAGCGATAACAAATCCAATTTTTCCGCCCATAAATGAACCTTTTCTCTCATCATCGGCAAATCCACCATGTCATTTTCCAAAGCAAAAGCCAAATCTTCTGCAACACTCAGCCCAATAAACTGACCATCTGTGTCTTGCAAGACGGTACTGACAAGATTGGACAAGTCATAAATGCTGCTGCCAAACGCAGACTTACCTTGAATCCACAGATTCCCAGTCATTTCTCCATGATAAATAGTTGGAATAATGCCATTTAAGCATTGTCCAAGAGTGGACTTTCCCGAACCAGAAGGGCCGACTATCAAGACCTTTTCGCCCTCATAAATCGTCAAATCAACATTTTTCAAGGTTGGTTCTGTCTGCGCTTGATACTGAAAACTAAAGTTTTCAAATTGAATAATTGGTTTTTTCATAGCATGTTCTCTATAAAGCAAGGGCGAGCTGAATCGCCAAGTTAGCCACTTTATCTTTTTCGTCTAAGTCTGCATGATTGGCTAAATTGCGCATATCCCAGGCTTCTTCTGATAAGTGGTCCGCCGCATAAAAGAAATGGCAAACGGAAATCTCACGAAAAGCTGCCAAAGCTGCAACTGCTGAACATTCCATATCTACACAAATAGCACCCATTTCTTTTCGCTTACGGAGTTTCGCAGCTGTTTCCCGATAAATACCGTCTGTCGTCCAAACTTTTCCAACTGTATGAGAAATTCCTTTATCAGCTAAAATTGACTGTAAAAAATCCCGCAAACCGACATTTACTTCTATCTCATCAGAAGCCGGCAGGTAATGATAACTGGTCCCTTCATCACGAATCGCAGTATGGGGCACGATAATAGACGTTTCCCTAATCGTTTCATCTAAAACACCACATGTTCCAAAAAGAACCAGCTTCTTCATTCCAAAGGCAATCAGATCTTCCAAAATGGCGATACAGGCAGCTGCCCCCACTGGTGAATTGAACACGGCGATTGCCTTACCTTTTATAACAATCTTGTAAATGGGAATTTCAATATTTGCCATGGAAGTGGAGGTCAATAGCTCATGCTGAAAATCAGCCAGCATGCGCTTAAAGGTCTCACGGGCAAAGCAAGACACCACTGTTTCTGGAAAATTCGGTAGCGCCTCCACCAAATCTTCTGGATTGATAATCGCCTGACGATTTTCATCAAATTCCTCTAAAATCATCCACTTCTCCTCTTGTACTTACTCATTCTATTGTAGCACAAAAGAAAATAAGATGAAAATCAATTTTGAAGTCCGCGAACACTGTCGCAAAATTAAACCTTGAACGTGAAAAAATCTGACCAAACAAGAAGCGTTCAGCTTCTTGCCGACCCTACACGGTTACTGAGAAAGTGCGGCAATGGTTAAAATAGTCGACCCGGTCGACGAAACAAACTTAAACCAGTTGAGACTATCGACCCGGTCGACGGAGCAAACCCAAGCTCGTTTCTTCTGTCCGACCCTCGGACGATATGAACCAATACCAGTTTGCTCCGTCTGAACCTCGGATGACATGAACCAAAACTAGTTTACCCCGTCTGACCCTCGGACGATATGAACCAAAATCAGTTTGCTCCGTCTGAACCTCGGATGACATGAACCAAAACTAGTTTACCCCGTCTGACCCTCGGACGATATGAACCAAAATCAGTTTGCTCCGTCTGAACCTCGGATGACATGAACCAAAATCAATTTGCTCCGTCTGAACCTCGGATGACATGAAGCAATACCAGTTTACTCCGTCTGAACCTCTGACAGCTTACCCAGACAATATTTTCCGTATTAGGTGCTTTCTTAAGCCTAAAAAGCAAATGAAAAGCTCAATCATAGGGCATTTTGCGATTATAAAGCAAGGCAGGGACAATATGCTCCCTGCCTCTGTATCCTAATAATGAACTGTTTCTCTCCTAAAGGAGTTCCGTCCTCTTTTATTCAGAATCTTCCATTTCCATATCAATCTTGTCTCGACGATGTTGATTGTATTTATTTAAAAGCCAATTGAATACACCCAGCACTAACAGATAGGTTATAAAACTTCCAAATAAAAATAGGATAAAATCACTCGTCGAACGATTTTTATAATGCAATTCACCAAAATGGTAATGATAATACCCACTGAGAATTGTCAGCAAGAATGATTGGAATAATGTCGTCAAAATTCCCAAGCTCTTTTCAACAATTCTTTCTCTCCACAATACAAAGTAACAAATACTCACAGCAATCAAAACCGCTGCTAATTCATCAACATAACCTTCTATTGGAGAATCTAGAAAGAAAAACTTGATACTGATTGCAATTATCAAAAATACAAGTAAAAATCGAAACGCATAGGCTTCAGCCTTGTATGTCCCTTGCCGAATACGCTCGTCCTTTTCGCCACCAAAATAATCCTTTATTTTGCTCATGATACATCTCCTTTCAGGATTCATCTTCTAAATCCGCTAAATATTTCTCAAATCGCACCTTTTGCCATTTTCCAACAATTTCTAGTATCAGATTGAACACTATCATGATTGGAAGGTAAATCAGAAACGTAATCGGAATCACAACTAAAAACTTGGCCATGCAATGGATTATTCTGATAAATAGCATGATTGACTTGAAAATTCTGCACCAAAATCACAACCGTTACCAAAGCCGTCATTGCCATAACACCCCAAATAGTGAAGGTAAAACTATTGAAATAATTGGCTCCTAGCCGCCGGCAGCGCTCCAAAAAGTACAAAAATGCAATGAGACTTGAGAACAGGAATAGTTGCGTATAGACCTTCCCCGAATGGATAAAAATACTTCCAATATAAAAGATAAGATTACTAGTCATCAGAAAACTAAAAGCTTCCATTCCTGCTTTATTGGTCAGTTGCTCTTCTCGCTCATCTAAAATCTGACGTTTAATGAAGTTCATGATTACTCCTCCCAAAATAATTGATCTAATGTTTTATCCAATCGTTTACAAATTGCAATACAGAGACCGAGACTAGGATTGTATTTCCCCGCTTCAATCAAACCAATCGTTTGTCGCGTGACACCAATCGCATCTGCCAAATCTCCCTGGGTCAAATCATGCTCGACCCGAGCTATTTTTAGTTTAAGATTTTTTGCCATTCTCTTTATCCTCTGAGTCAGAACCATTTTTCTTTGTAACGTGCAGAGTGAAATCATGGGTTAAGCAACTAAAACTGAGACCCCTGAAAATAAAAATCTCTTGCTTTTTGAATGATTTTCATGAGCCACTCTCTTTCTTCACTACTATTATACACTATATTATATAAAATGCAATATATAAATTACATTTTGTGTGATATTTTATTGAAATTAAAAATAAAAAAGCTGGAACAAACATCTCCAGCTTCAAAGCATACTGTGAATAAACCAACAACGCAGTGGTGAGAATAGGAAGAAACATTTTCAAACCTTCGCTCCGTCTCACTCCCGCTTCCTGTCACTAATCTTTTTTCAAACTTCCTGATTTGGTTTGCGTGCGGGCATAAGCCAGCAAAAGCACTGTCCCTGCAATAGCAACGGTCAAACCGTTAGAAATCGTTGCAACAACACCTTGGACAAACACCTTGTTTACAGGCTCATTGTAAATCAAAATATCACCTAGCGGCGCGATGACAATCCATACCACAGCATTGGCCAACAGTTGAATCACATTGAACGATACAATATCTTTTGCTTCAAAAATTCCTTGCGTAACACGGATTCTTTTCTGAAACAGCCCAATAATCAAACCAAACAAACCGCTGGCAATGACCCATGACCACCAAGGATTCCCGTATTGCAAAGAGTCTTTTAAGGCATGACCGATGAAGCCCGTTAAAAATCCAACAACCGGACCAAAAATCACACTAAACAAGGCCTGCAAAGCATACTGCAATTGAATGCTGGTATTTGGCACAGGAGTTGGAATACTAATCATTCCAATAACGACGAAGAGAGCTGCTCCAATCCCCGTTGCGACAACACTTCTTATTGAATTATTTTTCATAATAATCTCCTTTATTATTTATTTTTCAATCCGCTTGATTTCAATACTCCATTGCGCTCCGACTCCTACATTATAGGCCTTCGCAAAAGACCCCTGATTGATCGCCAGACCAACACGATAAAGAGAATTGATATACAAAATCGGCTGACCAATCCGTACATCCGCAAAAGATTTCCCATAAGTCACCTGGTTCTGATAGACCAGCATATCGTTATTATAAATCGTGACCTCAAACCGATTACCAAATTCAGGACTAAGAGTATAAAATTCCTCACGTGTAATAGACGTCCATAGCGAACCAAAACGAACATCTAAAATATCAATAGCCCCACTAACAAAATCATTCCCAATTGTCGTTTCCACAACAGGAATTTCTACAATTTCATCTATACTTAATTTTGGGCCCACTTCTTCAAAAGTAATGTGTCCGCTTGCTAACTTCGCACCAGTATAAGCATAAACATCACGACCATGAAACGTATAAGAATGCTCCGTATTTTTTCGGCGATTTTCCACCTCCGAAATCTCACGAATCGCTAGAATTCCCACATGTTTCTTGATAAAAGAAAGTGTCCCGTTATTTGGCGTGACAATATACTGATTTTGTACAGTTTTGGCAACCACGCTTTTCCGCTTCGAACCAACGCCTGGATCCACAACGGAGACAAACGTTGTCCCTTCCGGCCAATAATTCACCGTTTGAAACAAACGATAGCTTCCCTCAAAAATATTATAAGGCGTAATATCATGAGTCAAATGATGTATTTTTAACGTTGGGGATTCCTCTAAGGCCACACCGACCATTGCCGATACAGCCCCATCTACCAAACCAAAATCTGACTGTAATACCAGTAAGTTATTCTGCATTTTCTCTCCTTTATTACACTTATATCATAACATAAATTAAATTTCTTATCCATATCTATTTTTTATCACGTTGATAAATACTCTCTATAGCTATTTGCCAATATCCCCCAATAACTAAATACCGAATGGCTACTTTAACAAAAAATGTCATTCTAATTCAAAGTTGGAACAAATATTTAACATCAGAAGATAATATTCTTATCAAAACGTAATAACTTCTAATTTAAGATTCATAAAATTTCATTGACTCCAGTCATTGATAACAAATAACTTAGTAGCATTTGAATACAAAAAAATGCCTCTCCTTTTTTTCGATGTTCGCTGATAGTCTTTCCACTACAATTGATATTGAATTTATATTGAACAGAAAAAAAGAGAGAATGAACATATTCTCTCTGGATGTTAAAAACTAACACCTATTTCATCTAATATCAAATAAAATATCGGGAAGACAGGATTCGAACCTGCGACACCTTGGTCCCAAACCAAGTACTCTACCAAGCTGAGCTACTTCCCGTATGGATAGAAAAAATGAAGTCCTAGGAGACTTCTTTTCTATGCACCCTAGAGGAGTCGAACCTCTAACCGCCTGATTCGTAGTCAGGTACTCTATCCAGTTGAGCTAAGGGTGCTCTTTCCTATGCCGAGGACCGGAATCGAACCGGTACGATTGTTTCCAATCGCAGGATTTTAAGTCCTGTGCGTCTGCCAGTTCCGCCACCCCGGCTTCCTCAAGCGAACGACGGGGTTCGAACCCGCGACCCCCACCTTGGCAAGGTGATGTTCTACCACTGAACTACGTTCGCATTCGCTTCTTTCCTTTAATGCCGGCTACATGACTTGAACACGCGACCCTCTGATTACAAATCAGATGCTCTACCAACTGAGCTAAGCCGGCTTATCTCCTATGCGGGTGAAGGGACTTGAACCCCCACGCCGTTAAGCGCCAGATCCTAAATCTGGTGCGTCTGCCAATTCCGCCACACCCGCCTGTGACTATGACCCGTACTGGGCTCGAACCAGTGACCCTTTGATTAAAAGTCAAATGCTCTACCAACTGAGCTAACGAGTCTCTCTAATGTATCTCTATACACTAAAACGGTCCCGACGGGAATCGAACCCGCGATCTTCGCCGTGACAGGGCGACGTGATAACCGCTACACTACGGGACCTATTCTTTCTAGAATTATGGGAGTTAACGGGATCGAACCGCTGACCCTCTGCTTGTAAGGCAGATGCTCTCCCAGCTGAGCTAAACTCCCAAAAAGGAAGTATCTCTACTTCCTATCCTTGCTAAGCGACTACCATATCTCACAGGGGGCAACCCCCAACTACTTCCGGCGTTCTAGGGCTTAACTTCTGTGTTCGGCATGGGTACAGGTGTATCTCCTAGGCTATCGTCACTTAACTGCTGAGTATCTAACACACTCAAAATTGAATAACGTCTCAAATTGTAAAAGATTTACCTCTACGCTATCTTTCTCAATGAAATTGTACTCCGGCTAAATCCTTACTAGATCTGCCTTCATTACTTAAGTAATTGTATTCGAACTAAAAAGCTAGTGATTTAGATAAATCCGCTTGAAGTCCCTATGACTTCTGCGCTGATTCCCTAAAATCATACGCTTTTCTTCACGTTCTCATTACTTCTTCTCGGATAAGTCCTCGAGCTATTAGTATTAGTCCGCTCCATTGCTCACACAACTTCCACTCCTAACCTATCTACCTGATCTTCTCTCAGGGCTCTTACTAACATAACGTTATGGGAAATCTCATCTTGAGGTGGGTTTCACACTTAGATGCTTTCAGCGTTTATCCCTTCCCTACATAGCTACCCAGCGATGCTCTTGGCAGAACAACTGGTACACCAGCGGTAAGTCCACTCTGGTCCTCTCGTACTAGGAGCAGATCCTCTCAAATTTCCTTCGCCCGCGACGGATAGGGACCGAACTGTCTCACGACGTTCTGAACCCAGCTCGCGTGCCGCTTTAATGGGCGAACAGCCCAACCCTTGGGACCGACTACAGCCCCAGGATGCGACGAGCCGACATCGAGGTGCCAAACCTCCCCGTCGATGTGAACTCTTGGGGGAGATAAGCCTGTTATCCCCAGGGTAGCTTTTATCCGTTGAGCGATGGCCCTTCCATACGGAACCACCGGATCACTAAGCCCGACTTTCGTCCCTGCTCGAGTTGTAGCTCTCGCAGTCAAGCTCCCTTATACCTTTACACTCTGCGATTGATTTCCAACCAATCTGAGGGAACCTTTGGGCGCCTCCGTTACTCTTTAGGAGGCGACCGCCCCAGTCAAACTGCCCGTCAGACACTGTCTCCGATAGGGATCACCTATCCGGGTTAGAGTGGCCATAACACAAGGGTAGTATCCCAACATCGCCTCCATCGAAACTGGCGTCCCGATCTCTTTGGCTCCTACCTATCCTGTACATGTGGCACAGACACTCAATATCAAACTGCAGTAAAGCTCCATGGGGTCTTTCCGTCCTGTCGCGGGTAACCTGCATCTTCACAGGTACTAAAATTTCACCGAGTCTCTCGTTGAGACAGTGCCCAAATCATTACGCCTTTCGTGCGGGTCGGAACTTACCCGACAAGGAATTTCGCTACCTTAGGACCGTTATAGTTACGGCCGCCGTTTACTGGGGCTTCAATTCATACCTTCGCGTTACCGCTAAGCACTCCTCTTAACCTTCCAGCACCGGGCAGGCGTCACCCCCTATACATCATCTTACGATTTAGCAGAGAGCTGTGTTTTTGATAAACAGTTGCTTGGGCCTATTCACTGCGGCTCAGTTACACTGAGCACCCCTTCTCCCGAAGTTACGGGGTCATTTTGCCGAGTTCCTTAACGAGAGTTCTCTCGATCACCTGAGGCTACTCGCCTCGACTACCTGTGTCGGTTTGCGGTACGGGTAGAGTATAAATTAACGCTAGAAGCTTTTCTTGGCAGTGTGACGTCGCTCACTTCGCTACTAAACTTCGCTCCCCATCACAGCTCAATGTTACAGATAGAAGCATTTGACTCCTATCACACCTCACTGCTTAGACGTGCTCTTCCATTCGCACGCTTGAGTTAGCCTACTGCGTCCCTCCTTCACTCTATACTCTAGTACAGGAATCTCTACCTGTTGGCCATCGGATACACCTTTCGGTCTCTCCTTAGGTCCCGACTAACCCAGGGCGGACGAGCCTTCCCCTGGAAACCTTAGTCTTACGGTGGACAGGATTCTCACCTGTCTTGCGCTACTCATACCGGCATTCTCACTTCTATGCGTTCCAGCGCTCCTCACGGTACACCTTCACCACACATAGAACGCTCTCCTACCATCCCCTAAAGGATCCACAGCTTCGGTAAATTGTTTTAGCCCCGGTACATTTTCGGCGCAGGGTCACTCGACTAGTGAGCTATTACGCACTCTTTGAATGAATAGCTGCTTCTAAGCTAACATCCTAGTTGTCTGTGCAACCCCACATCCTTTTCCACTTAACAATTATTTTGGGACCTTAGCTGGTGGTCTGGGCTGTTTCCCTTTCGACTACGGATCTTAGCACTCGCAGTCTGACTGCCGACCATAATTCATTGGCATTCGGAGTTTATCTGAGATTGGTAATCCGGGATGGACCCCTCACCCAAACAGTGCTCTACCTCCAAGAATCTTTCTGTCGACGCTAGCCCTAAAGCTATTTCGGAGAGAACCAGCTATCTCCAAGTTCGTTTGGAATTTCTCCGCTACCCACAAGTCATCCAAGCACTTTTCAACGTGCCCTGGTGCGGTCCTCCAGTGAGTTTTACCTCACCTTCAACCTGCTCATGGGTAGGTCACATGGTTTCGGGTCTACATCATGATACTATGCGCCCTCTTCAGACTCGGTTTCCCTACGGCTCCGTCTCTTCAACTTAACCTCGCATCATAACGTAACTCGCCGGTTCATTCTACAAAAGGCACGCTCTCACCCATTAACGGGCTCGAACTTGTTGTAGGCACACGGTTTCAGGTTCTCTTTCACTCCCCTCCCGGGGTGCTTTTCACCTTTCCCTCACGGTACTGGTTCACTATCGGTCACTAGGGAGTATTTAGGGTTGGGAGATGGTCCTCCCAGCTTCCGACGGGATTCCTCGTGTCCCGCCGTACTCAGGATCCTGCTAGGTATAAAGACTATTTAAAATACGAGGCTCTTACTCTCTCTGGCAACCTTTCCCAAGGTCTTCTTCTATAATCTTTAAGTCCACATCGCAGTCCTACAACCCCGAGAAGTAAACTTCTCGGTTTGCCCTCTTGCCCTTTCGCTCGCCGCTACTCAGGCAATCGCTTTTGCTTTCTCTTCCTGCAGCTACTTAGATGTTTCAGTTCACTGCGTCTTCCTCCTCATATCCTTAACAGATACGGGTAACAGGCATCTACCTGTTGGGTTCCCCCATTCGGACATCCCTGGATCTACGCTTACTTACAGCTCCCCAAGGCATTTCGTCGTTTGTCACGTCCTTCTTCGGCTCCTAGTGCCAAGGCATCCACCGTGCGCCCTTACTAACTTAACCTTATTTTTGACCTCTCAGTCATATACTCATTAATATTCACAGCGTTTTCGGTTTATTTTCTTGTTACTATTTGATATCGTTATTCAATTTTCAATGTGCTAAATTTAGGATAGTAAGAGACGGTTCGCTTGCGAAAACTTCTGTAGAAAAATAGGAAACTGACGCTGTGTTCCATGAACACAAGGAAGTTTATCTTTTTTCCTAAGAAGTTAGTCTCGTATTCAACTTCACTTCTTTATTAAGTTCAGTAGGATTCTATCCTAATGGAGCCTAGCGGGATCGAACCGCTGACCTCCTGCGTGCAAAGCAGGCGCTCTCCCAGCTGAGCTAAGGCCCCACAAGACCTCTCAAAACTAAACATGACGACCAATGGCTTCCGTTTTTTCCTTAGAAAGGAGGTGATCCAGCCGCACCTTCCGATACGGCTACCTTGTTACGACTTCACCCCAATCATCTATCCCACCTTAGGCGGCTGGCTCCTTACGGTTACCTCACCGACTTCGGGTGTTACAAACTCTCGTGGTGTGACGGGCGGTGTGTACAAGGCCCGGGAACGTATTCACCGCGGCGTGCTGATCCGCGATTACTAGCGATTCCGACTTCATGTAGGCGAGTTGCAGCCTACAATCCGAACTGAGACTGGCTTTCAGAGATTAGCTTGCCGTCACCGGCTTGCGACTCGTTGTACCAGCCATTGTAGCACGTGTGTAGCCCAGGTCATAAGGGGCATGATGATTTGACGTCATCCCCACCTTCCTCCGGTTTATTACCGGCAGTCTCGCTAGAGTGCCCAACTTAATGATGGCAACTAACAATAAGGGTTGCGCTCGTTGCGGGACTTAACCCAACATCTCACGACACGAGCTGACGACAACCATGCACCACCTGTCACCGATGTTCCGAAGAAACTTCCTATCTCTAGAAATAGCATCGGGATGTCAAGACCTGGTAAGGTTCTTCGCGTTGCTTCGAATTAAACCACATGCTCCACCGCTTGTGCGGGCCCCCGTCAATTCCTTTGAGTTTCAACCTTGCGGTCGTACTCCCCAGGCGGAGTGCTTAATGCGTTAGCTGCGGCACTGAGTCCCGGAAAGGACCCAACACCTAGCACTCATCGTTTACGGCGTGGACTACCAGGGTATCTAATCCTGTTCGCTCCCCACGCTTTCGAGCCTCAGCGTCAGTTACAGACCAGAGAGCCGCTTTCGCCACCGGTGTTCCTCCATATATCTACGCATTTCACCGCTACACATGGAATTCCACTCTCCCCTTCTGCACTCAAGTTAAACAGTTTCCAAAGCCTACAATGGTTGAGCCACTGCCTTTCACTTCAGACTTTTCTAACCGCCTGCGCTCGCTTTACGCCCAATAAATCCGGACAACGCTCGGGACCTACGTATTACCGCGGCTGCTGGCACGTAGTTAGCCGTCCCTTTCTGGTTAAGTACCGTCACAGTATGAACTTTCCATTCTCACACTCGTTCTTCCTTAACAACAGAGCTTTACGATCCGAAAACCTTCTTCACTCACGCGGCGTTGCTCGGTCAGGGTTCCCCCCATTGCCGAAGATTCCCTACTGCTGCCTCCCGTAGGAGTCTGGGCCGTGTCTCAGTCCCAGTGTGGCCGATCACCCTCTCAGGTCGGCTATGTATCGTCGCCTAGGTAGGCCATTACCCTACCTACTAGCTAATACAACGCAGGTCCATCTACTAGCGATGCAATTGCATCTTTCAAGCATCTAACATGTGTTACATACTGTTATGCGGTATTAGCTATCGTTTCCAATAGTTATCCCCCTCTAATAGGCAGGTTACCTACGCGTTACTCACCCGTTCGCAACTCACAGTCTATGGTGTAGCAAGCTACGGTATAAACTGTGCGTCCTACTTGCATGTATTAGGCACGCCGCCAGCGTTCGTCCTGAGCCAGGATCAAACTCTCATATAAAGTTTGAGCTCTCACTCATTTCTGTCACTGACAGATTTATTGTTTCTTCTTAATGTTTGACGGACTGTCTTTAAACAGTCGCCTGCACATTGGTTCGTCTTGTTCAGTTTTCAAAGGTCTTTGTCGCCACTCAAGCGACAACTATCTTAGTATATCACCTCCTCCTCTTCTTGTCAATACCTTTTTTTATCTTTTTTTATCTTTTTTTACTTTTCTTAAACTTTTTCTTTCAATTTTTCCTTCCTCCTCTTTCTTATCTCCTGTAAACTGCTAAATACTTGTACTGGTCATACGAAAGAGAAAATATGTATAAAATAAAAATTCTATGACCTATTATCATAGAACTTTTATATTATTTTTCTATATATTTATTGTTTATCTCTAACAATCATCTCAGCTATCCTATTTATGGCTTAATTTTCTAGTCAAAAAATCACCAGCGAACTGAATGGCAAAGATAAGTACAATGATAATAACTGTTGCTAAAATCGTTACATCGTTATTATAACGATTGAAGCCATAAGCAATCGCAACATTCCCGATTCCTCCAGCACCGACTGCACCAGCCATTGCAGTCTCGCCAACGAGAGAAATGAGAGTGACTGTTGTCACACGAATCAAATCTGGCAAACCTTCTCGCAGATAAACACCGACAAGATCACCAAAAGTTGCTCCACTAGCTTGGGCGGCCTCGATAACACCGCCGTCTAACTCAGCGAGTACAACTTGAACTTGGCGAGCAAAGAAAGCAAATACTGCAAAAGAAAGAGGTACGATAGCTGCATTTGGTCCAATACTAGTCCCCACAATCAAGTGTGAAAAAGGTGAAAGAACAGCTAACAAAATAATAAATGGGATAGCACGGAAGATAGATGTGATTTTGTCTAAAATCCAAAAAGCTACTTTATTTTCCAAGACACCTCCTGGAGCAGTCAAAACAAGAAAAAGCCCTGCAATTAAGCCTAACAATCCGCCGATAATAAAAGAAATGACTGTCATATACAATGTCAAGTAAATAGCTGTTCCCCAGCCAGCTTGACCGCTCCAACCCATTCGATAAACATTTGGCAAGTATGTTTGAATAAAATTTTCCATCTATGCTTCTCCCTTCAATACTGTCAATTGAACACCAGCTTCACGAATGGCTGTTTTAGCAGCTGCTAGATTTTCCTTTTCACCAGATAAAACAACGACCAGTTCTCCAACAGGCGTTCCACCTAAAATTTCAATGTTCCCATAAAGTATATTGGCAGTAACTTGATGATGTTTGTAAATTTCATTCAGTAAGGGTTCATCTGTAGAGGTTCCTGCGTACTTCATTTGCGCCAAGAGACTATTTTTCGCCAAATGTTTGACAATTTCTTGTTGCTCAATCTTGCCCATAGCTTCATCAATTCCTGTTGCAGTCGAGATGAAGTCTTTGGTTAAGTCTTGCTGAGGATTAGAGAAAATATCCAAGACAGAACCTTCTTCAATCAATTGACCGTCCTGCATAACTGCGACACGGTTGGCAATGTCTTTAACAATTTGCATTTCATGGGTGATTAAAACAATTGTTAATCCTAGCTTTTGATTTAAATCTTGTAAAAGAGCTAAAATTTGTTTAGTTGTTTTTGGATCTAAGGCAGAGGTTGATTCATCAGAAATCAAGATTTTGGGGTCATTTGCCAAGGCACGCGCGATTGCAACCCGCTGTTTTTGCCCTCCAGAAAGCTGAGAAGGATAGTTTTCAGCACGATCAGCTAAACCAACCAACTCCAACAATGTACGCACTTTTGCTCTCTTCTCTTCTTTTGATAAGCCAGAATGTTTGAGCGCAAAAGCTACATTTTCTTCTGCTGTTAATTGACTCATCAGATTAAAATGTTGAAAAATCATGCCGATGTCTTGACGTTTGCGGCGCAGCTGTTCTGCTGTCAAAGTTACTTTATTGTCAAAAAGAACATCATCATCTACAATAATTTTCCCACTCGTTGGAACTTGCAGTAGGTTAATGACACGAACCAAGGTTGATTTCCCAGCCCCAGAATAACCGACAATTCCATAAATATCTCTTTCTTGAATATGAATCGTCACATCTTTAACTGCTTGAATCTGACGTTTCTTTTGTTGAAAGGTTACATCAATGTGATCTAACTGAATCATTTCTTTACTCATAACTTGCAATCAGCTCCTCTACTAATTCAATATGGGTGTAATAATCTGCAATGCGAACATTTTCGTCACCGCCATGGTCTTGACTATTCGCATTTCCAAGTCCAAAGGCGACCATTGGTACCTCAAGTGCTTCAAATACCGTGTACATCGGTCCTGTACCTGCTGTAGTTGGTAAGACAGAAACTCCTTTTTGATAGAATTTCTTAGCCAGTTTAATGACATTTAAAATCGGCGACGCACTCATATCACTACGATAGCTCATTTCTCCCAAAGTATAAACTAATTCTACCTTATCGAAACCATTTTTGTCGAGTTGTTTGCGAATCAGTTCTAACACTCTCTGAGGTTCCAGTCCTGGCACTAAGCGAACTTCTGCTTTTGCTGAAGCCTCTGACGGAAGAATCGTCTTCACTCCTTGACCTTGGTAACCAGAAGTAATTCCTTCAATATTTAAAGAGGGTTCAAAGAAAATTCGATTTAAAAAAGCTTTTTTCTCCTCTTGTAATAAAGGCAATTCCAAACCATAAATAGCTTGTACTTCTTCTGGACTACGCTGAGCGTATTGTTCCACTAAAGCTAACTCTCGTTGATTAGGTGCGATTACTTGATCATAAAGTTCTTCTACCTGAATACGTCCATCCTTACCTCTCAAGCTAGCAAGGGCGTTCAACAAGTACCAAGAAGCTGAATCAATCACACCACCAAAGCTAGAATGAATATCCACTTCCGCACTTTGGACCTTCATATCAAAGGTCACAATTCCTTTGTTTCCGCCAGAAATTTCAAGTTGACCTAAAGAATTTTTAATTCCTTGCTCCCAAACCAACAGGTCTGCTCCATGTAGAAGAGATTTGTGTTTCTCTAGATATTTCTCTAAATCAACCGAAGCAGACTCTTCTGCTCCTTCCATCATAAAAATGACATTGACAGGCAAACTCTTATGCTTTTGTAAATACTTTTGAACAGCCGTCAAACGTGCGATAATATGCCCTTTATCATCATCGACTCCACGACCATACATACTACCATCCCGAATAGATAGAGTGAACGGATCATCTGTCCAAATTTGATCACTATCTGCCGGAACTGTATCATAATGGTTGTAAAAAATAATTGTCTTAGCTGTTGGATTCTGACTTTTAAATGTTGCTATCACAAATGGCGCTGTATAGCTGTCATCTAATTCCACCTCTGCACCAGCTTTTGTAAAAATTTCTTTCAGATAAGCAGCAACTTCTTGTAAACCGACTTGTTGAGCGAAGATTGATTTTTTAGCAATCAAGGTTCGTAAAATGGCGATATATTCTTGTGCCACCATATCCTCTTCAAATCTTTTAATTTGTTCTTCTTCACTTGAAAATGTCATCTTTTCTCCTTATAGAATGGCGACAAAACTCAGTTGGAATTACCAACTGAGTTTTTAGACTGAACTACAGCTAATAGAATTAAGATTACCAAACTGGTTGGTCTAAGCCATCTGATGTTTCTTCAACCACTTTTTTCACTTCATCTGTATGGTAAGCTTTGATGATTTTTTTAATGGCATCGGCTTTTGAAGATTTTTCCCAATCTTTTTTGGCTGCAATGATATTAAACCATTGTTTTGAATTTTTATCTTTTGGTTCAATGAACAAAGCGTTTTTATAGTCCAATTTTGCTTCTGTTACAAATGTATTGTTTACAACGGCTGCGTCTACTGAAGTCAATGAGCGAGCTGTTTGACTAGCATCCAATTCTGTAATTTTCAATTTTTTCGGATTTTCTTTGATATTTGCCACAGTTGCCAATTCATTTCCAGACTTGTCTAATTTAATCAATCCTGCAGATTGTAATAAATTAAGCGCCCGACTTTCATTTGTCGCATCATTTGGAACCGCAATTTCTGCACCATTTGGAATTTGGTCTACTTTTGTATATTTATTTTTTCCATTTTTGGTACCAGAGTAGAGACGAATGGGTGAGATATAAGTTTCAGCAGCTGCGACTAAGTCTTGCTTGTTTTCCTTGTTCCAATTGTTCAAGAAATAGTAATGTTGGAAAGCATTGATATCCACTTCACCATCAGCAACCGCTTTATTTGGTTGCGAGTAGTCCGTAAATTCTGTAAATTCCAATTTAATATTGTCTTTTTTCAACAATTCTTGGATCTTGTCCCAGCGTTTTTCTTCTGAGTCGCTCTTTGTCATCACACCAATCTTAACCGTTTTGGCGTTATCACTTTTATTTCCTGAACCACAAGCTGCTAAGCCAATCACTGCTGCAGCTGCTAGAGCCATTATTCCAAACCATTTTTTCAATTTCATTTTCTGTCTCCTTTAAAAATCTTATGAAAATAGTATCGCACATATTTAGCTGATTGACAAATTGTTATTTCATAACAAAAGGTATAGCTATAAACTATAACTGTTTTGTGTAAGAAAACCAGCTGAAACTTTGAAACTAGCTGGCTTTACATTCTCTTATTTCAAATCTGCTTCCGCTGGCAAGTAACTACCACCAAAAAATTTTTGAGATAATTTTTCCAGAGTTCCGTCTTTATACAACTCTTGAATGCGCTTATTAACAAATGTTTTCAACTCATCTTGTCCTTTTGCTAAAAGCGGATAAACATAAGGTTGTTGATCACTTGGTAAATCAATCACTTTCAAGTTGTCCAGTTTTTGATTTTTAATGACTGTTTCAACACCAATTTTATCAAAAATCTTATAATCAAACTTACCGTCGTTTAAATGACTCATAATCTGTTGAAAATCTGCTTTTGTATAGCTAATTTTCGTTGGATTGCTAGAATGTTCTTGATTGTATTTTTCTAATTGTGCTGCAGTCGTTGTCCCTTGTACAACTTCTGTTGTTTTACCACCAATATCATCCAGCGATTGGATACTTTTATCGTCTTTTTTCACCACTAAAACGTTTGGATTTTTAGCAGTTGGAGCTGCATACAAATACTTGCCTGCACGTTCTTTTGTATAGCTGATATTGTTGACCGCCATTTGGTAGCGATCGCTATCTAGACCAGCGAAAATACCAGACCACTCTGTCGTTTCAAATTTGACCTTGTATTTGTCAGAATCTTTGAAGATCGCACGAACTACTTCGATTTCATAACCTGTTAGTTTCCCATTTTCTTCATAGTTAAATGGCTTTGGTGAAGCATTCGTTGCAACTTTAATTTCTATTTTAGCAGATGAAGTCGTTGATTTTGAATTGGAGCATGCTGCTAAAGCTCCTATTGTCAGAAGCCCAAGGGCTGTTAAAGAAGAATATTTCAACACTTTTTTCATATTCCTATAATAACCTCTTTCATTAAGATAAATCTTATCATATCAAATATTTTCCTTCTTGACTATTATTTGATTTTTATCAAAGTGATAGTTTTTCTTTATCAAGTAGAGCTAAACGAAATCAGATTTTTACCAAACATTGATACATTTGACGAATAGTGGAAAACTCAATTACTTTTCTAAACTAGCTGCGCGCGTTAAAGCGACATCAATATTAGCACAAAAGTTGTCTGCACCAACTCTATCAATAAAGCTTGCTTTTTCCATGATATGGTAAGGTTGTTCGTTGACATTTGCCAAGGATCTCTTCAAGAGCATCCAATCCCGAAATATCCATTGCAGACACACTGCGCATACGAAGAATTAAGACATTTTTACCTTGTTCAGACAAAATAAGTCCTTGATTTGTCCAACGATGATTCCAACGGCAATTCCAAGGGTAAATCCAACAGTGATGGTCTTTGAAATAAATTTAATCAGATCATCAAAATGCAACAAACCCATGCCGATGAGCATTAGACCAGCTAAGAAAGTAGCTACTGTCAGACCAGCCAGACCGTATTGCGCAATAATTCCATAAATGATAACAACTAAAGCGGCTGTTGGCTCACCAATCTGAACACGACTCCCACCTAAAAAAGGAAATGAAAAAACCAACTACAACAGCTGTATAAAGAGCTTGCTCTGGATTGACCCCCGAAGCAATCGCTAAAGCAATTGACAATGGTAAGGCAATAATTGCCACGATAATCTAGCTACAAGGTCTTTGACAAATTGTGCACCCGAATAATTCTTTACCATACTAAAAACTTAGGATTGATATGCTTAAAAGCGTCCATTTTTCCCTCCTCTTTTTCCCTGTTCCCAGATGCTTGCGAGAATCTTATTACCATTGTAATATAACCCTATGTAAAATCTCTAGATGACCTGAATATGAAAACTTACCAGAAAAGGCGATAATTATTTCACCAACGCCTTTAACAATTATTCTCATTCGTTTCTATCCTTTAGTGAGGAGATAGAAAGGCTGGCTAAACCAAGTCCAAGCGTTGTCAGTGCAGCCTTAGTGTCCACTTTTCCTAAAGCAGATAAAACCACTACAACAATCCCCATGGCTACTCCAAGTCCTCTCAACACGGTGTCAACAATATCAGATTTTCTATTTTTCTTGTTTTCTTTCATCACTGTCTGTCCTTGCATCAGCTCATCTACCGATGTATCAAACAGGTCTGCTAATTTAGGAATGGTATTAATATCTGGATAGGATAAATCTCTTTCCCATTTTGAAACAGCCTTATCAGTGACCCCCATCTTTTCAGCCAGTTCTAACTGTGTCATCCCTTTTGCTTTCCTTAATGATGAAATCATCATACCTAGTGTTTGTTTTTTCATCAGATTTTTCCTCCCTCCATTTGCTAATTATATTGTAGCACCTTTTCTTACAAACTCAATCGACCAATAGTTTACTTCTCTCAACTTATAGTTTATCACTGGTTTGTCTGCTTTTTACGCTCCTTATTTGAATTTTTAGAATAAACTAAGCTACAACAAGCAGTCTTGGAAACCAACCTCACTCTTCAACTACATATTATTAGCTAGCCACCTTTTCTACCAAACTCCATGTCTACTCTATCAAAGTAAAGAAGATACTAGCTAAACATACATACGGTCTTATAACTAAATTTCTTAAAAAACACTGAGAGATTAGTAAGTAACAAAAAAAGAGACTGGGACAAAATTATCTCAGTCTCAATCTGTATTAGTGAAAAACTCTTGACGCAGTAGCTGTCGGACTCTTCATTTGCTTTTTAAGCTCAGAAGAGTATCTAAGCAACCCTGCGGTGGTAGGACAGAAGTAAAAATTAAAAATATTTATTTCTGTCCCACCACCTCTTTCTTCACTATTAAAATCCTTCTACATTTGTATAAATTTTTTGGACATCTTCGTCATCTTCCAAAACAGCATACAACTTTTCAAATGTTTCTAAGTCTTCACCTGATAAGGTCACATCAGATTGCGGAATCATTTCCAATTCGGTGACTTGGAATTCTTCTACACCAGATTCACGGAGAGCAGTCAAGGCCTTGTGCAAATCTGTTGGTGCTGTATAAACTGTAATGCTTCCATCTTCTGCTTCTACATCATCTACGTCTACATCTGCTTCTAACAGTTGTTCAAAAACACTGTCTGCATCGTCTCCTGCAAACACAATCACACCTTTATTATCAAACATATAAGAAACTGAGCCACTTGCTCCCATATTTCCACCGTTTTTACCAAAGGCAGAGCGAACATTGGCTGCCGTACGGTTGACATTTGAAGTTAGTGTATCAACGATGAGCATAGAACCATTTGGTCCAAACCCTTCATAACGCCCCTCTGTAAAGGTTTCGTCTGTGTTTCCTTTTGCCTTATCCAGTGCTTTGTCAATGACATGCTTTGGCACTTGCGCTTGTTTCGCACGTTCAATAACAAATTTCAAAGCTGAGTTCGATTCTGGATCTGGCTCTCCTTTTTTAGCTGCTACATAGATTTCAACACCAAATTTAGCATAAACCTTTGAGTTTGCACCATCTTTGGCAGTCTTTTTTGCCACAATATTGGCCCATTTACGTCCCATTGGATATTCTCCTTTAGATTTTCACTTTTTCAATCTTTCTTATTATATCACAAGTCAGGTTGAATTTCACTAGCAAATTATTGACAATGTCTAGCTCTATAAAATAATTTTGTATCAATCTACTATTATCGGGATTTTCCCAAAATTCTGCTCCTCTAGTTGGGCGTTCCCTAGCTGATAAATACAATCAGCTCGCTGGGTTAAGGAATCCCATGGTTCTTGACCGATGCGACTGATGAAGTCTGTTTTCCCTTTCATCTTTTTAAGATGTTCTCGACCTGCTTGAGTAAAGCCCAAGATATGAATACCGCTAGGCAACTGATCATTTCTTGCACCGACCAAAATATAAGTCAGAATTCGTCTGATTCGTGCTTTCGTATATCGCTTGGTTGCGACTTGTTCGACCAACTCCTCTACGCTATAACTGGTTTTCACTGCTTCCTGCAAGCGCACCGCAAGTTCTTGATTAACCTGATAAAAACTCGTCAAATCGGGATGACTGATAATCTGGTAACGCAGCAAAGGATAGAGTGCTGACCAGGTCACTTTGGGAGACTGAATCAGCAGTTCATGAGCCGGGGTAAATTTCTCCAAAAAATCTGGACAATTAAGACGCTCTCTAAGAGCCGTAGCAGAGGCGTATTTTAAATTTTCTTCTTGTGAATGATAACCAGCTCCCTGACGTTTGATTGGGAGAAGCTCGATAGCCTTATTCACGCAAGCTTTGGCATAAGAAAGCCCTAAAATATGATTGGGTGTATTGCCTGTGAATTTCACACCAGCAAACTTTTCCCACATTTTCTGCGTTTTCTGTGGATAAGACAAATCATCTGGCAAATCTTGTATGTAGTCCACCATTTTCTGTCGATTATCCCCATAAATCTGTGAAAAGTATTGATAATCTAAGACCTCTTCCGTGCCAAAGGTCAACTTATTCACACTAAGGCGTTCTAAAATATCTACTGCTCCTTGTGCAAAGTAGTCAGCTGACTGAACAGCCACCAAAAATGGTAATTCAACCACCAAATCAGCGCCATTTCGCAGAGCCATTTCCGCGCGTGTCCACTTATCCACAATCGCAGGCTCACCACGTTGGACAAAATTGCCGCTCATGGCAACAATCTTGACCCCCTCAGCCTGCGACAGCAAATACTTATGCCCATTATGAAAAGGATTAAATTCAGCAATAATACCAGTAACAGTCATGGAGTGCTCCTTAAAAGACGGATTATTCAATAGGTTCCACAACACCTTCAGACAAGATAATTGTGGTCGTTTGTTCGTAATCAGATAGTGCCGATACTAGTTTCTCTTTTTCGCAACTACCATTTGTTGGTAGCCTTAAAAGAGGAATACGATATTTTTGTAAAATACTATTTTTTAAAGTGTCACGTCTGATTTGATCTGGATGACGATGGTATCGATACCCATCTACCTCAATAGCTAAAACTGGAGTTTTAGTTAATTTATTAAAGATCAAAAAATCTAAACTAGTTCGACTTTGACTAGAAAAGTTTTTTTCCGCATCTGTTAATAGCGACGAATCCCTTATAAGATGTTGTAAACGATATTGCGTTACAACATCTAAATCAGGATAAGAGAGCAAAATTTCTTTAACGAGCTCATACATTAAATTTTCCGAGTCATATTTAGAATGTCTTTGCCTATTCTTAAAATATATTTCTCGTCGTTTTTCATATTGTTTATAAAGATAATCAAACACTGAGTGAATCTGACTCTGCTTAATATCACAGTTTTGATAGGAAATATAGCCCATCAAATCACTTATATTTTTATCAGGTCTCTGTTGATTTCCCGAAGTTACCAAAATAAGCTGCTCCTTCGCTCTGGAAACAGCAACGTTTAATAAATGTGCATCATCCGTAAAACGTGTTATATAATTATCCACTGTTGAAACAATCATAGTATCGTATTCACGACCTTGAAATTTATGTACCGTATCGCTTATAAAGGTTCCTACTTGCTGTTGTAATAGATTCACTTGGGGACGATAAGGTGCAATAATGCCCGTTTTATCCTGATTTAAATGATAATGCCTTATAACCTCTTGCTTAATGATATCAACTTCTCGCTGATTAGCATGGCTCCTCGCATGATTTCCTTTCACGGATTTATAAGCAATCAGAACATTTTCTTCACCTTTATCCTCTGTCATAATATGTAATTGACCATTGTAGAATTTGTGATTACAGAATTGGATAATCTTAGGGTGACAGCGATAATGTTCCTTCAATAAAGTCTGAGGCTCGTCAGGAAATAATTCGGTCATTACCTCTAAAAAACTCTTTCTAAAACTATAACATCGGTTTATTTCATTTTCTGTCCTAAGACGTTCTGCTTTCTCTCCAATTTCTCTTGTTACAATATTAGGTAGCTGCTGAAGATCCCCTACAACCACTACGTTTTTCGCACAAGATAATGCTAAGGCACCAGTGGCTATATCTACTTGAGAAGCTTCATCTATAATCAAATAATCATATATAACAGATTTATTTAAACAATTTTTAGCTGAAAAAGTCGTACTCAAAACAATAGGATATTCTTTCAAAAAATCATTCGACGATTTTAGAGTATCAAAATCTTCATTTTTAAATGACTTCCGTTTACCGCTCGGGACAAACCTTTGTGATAGTTTATATTTTAAAGCCGCTTTTGAATACGATTTCATTTCTATCAATTTATTATCGCCCGATAATCCTTGATATTGATGTTCTAGTTTAGACAATGATTTCTTTAATTCTAGTATTTTAGACTCATAAAATCTTTTTTGGATTGCTGCAGCTAGTGACATGGAATCCTGTTCATAAAAAGTAAAATCTTTGATTCGATATTTAAATAAACTTTTCAGTTTAAATATAAAACCAATTTTCTTATGGTTTTCAAAAATATTTTCACAATCCAACAATAAGTCTAAAACTTTTTTCGAGGACAACTTTGATAAGTCCGTCTCTAAAATGTCATGTTCTGATAGATAATCCTGAAAATGTTTATATTCTGTCTCAATAAGTGCTAGTTCTGACTTTAGATCGGCTTCTTGCTCCTTAATGCTAAAAATTTGAATTAAATTATTTATATCAATACCCTTGTTAATATCATTAGAAAATTCTGGAAGGTAATCAGGTAAAATTGTAGATTGGTTACCAAGAAATAAGTCTTTATTTTTCCTACTTCCCAAAGTGGCAGTTAAAAAATCTAAAGATATGTCTGGCTGAGCTAGTTTTTCAGAAATATTGGTAATAGCAGAATTATTATTGGACACTACAAGAGCCGTTTGCTCCCTATAAAGGATATTTGACAAGATATTCAAAATAGTCTGAGTTTTTCCCGTACCTGGCGGTCCTTGAATGAGACTAATCTGATTTTCCATTGCATGTTTCGTTGCTACAAATTGGCTATTATTACAACCAAAGGGAAAAATTAGCTCTGTAGCTACTGATTGAAGATTTTCTTGTGAAGTGCTTGGTGATAAAAAGCGAGTCAGTACCGTCTTTTTTGATATGAAATCTACTTTAGAATAATTATTGCTCAATAAAGAACTACCATCCTCACTCCGAAGTTCATTTAAATCAGCAAGCCTCTTAAAATAAGAAAAAATATTACGAGATTGTTCGTTAAGAAAGACTGACTCCTCAATTTCTAGATTTTCAAAATCTACAATACTCTCACCCCCATTTTCAAAACAAATCCTAACTTTAACCTCAGCTTCATAAGAATATTTTTTAACTCGTGCGACATTTGTATAAGGATCTTGTCCTAATCTACAGTATCGGTAATTATTTACAGGAAGCTCTTCTAAGTACTGATAAACTTTTACGTTTTCTCTTTTATATAGATATTCTTTGCCACTCTGAAATTGAACTCTAACTTTATCTATTGACTCCAAGAATTGGTAGCTTAAAACCTCAGTTGTCTTATTTTTTTGTTTTATAAAGATCAGTTCATCCATATTATATCTTTCTGTATTACTATCACTCTAAAAATTAAAAGCCTATAAATCCCCCTACTTCTCACACACAAAAAACCAACGTTTGCTTTCCTTTTTCGGTGCTTGGTCTTCAAAATCTGCATAAACCTTAACAGTTTTAAATCCAGCTTGTTCCAGTAAAATATCATAGGTCAGAATTTCGTAAGTGCGTTCTTCGTGGACTTCATCGTAGCGTGTGAAGCGCCCGTCTTCGTCTTGCAAGAAGAAGGTCAATTCATGCACGACTGAATGTGGGGCTTCATCGGCGTATGTATCCCAGATCATGGCAAATTCATCAGCGTTTTCATGATAAGAATAACCAGGAAAGACAGTATCTGTCTGGTAAGTCGAGTGCACATCAAAAACGAAAACACCGCCTTCGTTCAAGCAGTTGTAAACTTGCTGAAAGACATCACCGACTTCAACTTCATCGGCCATGTAGCAAATTGAATCTGAGTAACAAGTCACCAAATCGTATTTTCCAGCCTGCGACAAATCAAGCATGTTGCCCTGTCTGAATTCAATAGCTTCACCTGCTTCTTTGGCACGTTTACGAGCGATTTCAAGCATCTCATCACTCAAATCAAGTCCTGCCACATCAAAGCCAGCTTTGGCAAAGCGTACGGATTGAATTCCTGTTCCACAAGCTAATTCTAAGAGCTTTTTCTTATTTTTTGGAAAATGGCGGAGCGAAAAATCGGTCCATTTATCATAAAGATTATCATCCATAATAGCATCATAGACTGATGCGAAGGTTTCATAAGTTGTCATCTTATCTAGAAGTACCAAAAAGGTACTCTTCCTTTCTTCTCATTGAAAGAGGTTGGGACAATGTCCTCAACCCTCATCGTTTTTTATCTACAAGGCTTGTTTCGCAAGCAATGGTGTCACATCCACACCAACGGCTTCATGCCAGAGTTTTTCAAGGTTGTAGTGATTCCGCATTTCCTCAAAAAAGATATGCACGACCACTCCGCCTAGATCCAAAAGTACCCAGCCTCCAGCAGAGTCTCCTTCTACATGGCTAGCTGATTGCCCTGCTTCTGTGACTTTTTCACGAATATTATCAGCAATCGCTTCTAGTTGACGGCTATTCATAGAGCTGGCAATGACAAAATAGTCTGTCATCGTCGTCAATCCTTGCAAATCTAGCACAGTAATGTCTTCTGCTCGTTTTTCATCCGCTGCTTTTACAACAATTTCTAATAGTTCTTGTTCTTTCATGTAGTCCTCTTCGTTTTAATGTTTCTCTAAATAGTGTACATAAGCATTGTAAGTTTCCAAAGTTTGAGGATAGATAGGCAAGCCCTTGTGTGCCAAGTATTCCACTGTATGTGCTGTTTCATAAGCCACAGCTTGGTTGAGCGAAACATGAGCAATTTCACGCGCTTGCTCCACTCCTGGAAAGTCCCGATTAGGCTCAATATAGTCTGCTACATAAACCACCTTATCTAAATCGGACATCTGAGCAGAACCTACGGTATGAACCTCAATAGCTCTCAAAATTTCTGGATCTGTCAATCCTAAATCTTCCTGAATTTTATAAATGCCGACCATGCCATGCCAGACATTATTTCCCCAATCTTTCAATGCTGGATCCAGAGCATACTTATCAATCAGCGCCAGAAATTCTTCATCAGAAAGCTTTTTTGCATAATCATGAAGCAACCCTGCCAAACCAGCTTTTTCCACATCTACACCGAAACGCTCTGCCAAGTCAATCGCTGCTTGTTCCACTCCCAGACAATGTTTAAAACGTTTCTCTGGTAAAAGCTGCTGCATTTTGACTAAAAGTTGCTCACGAGAAATTCCCACATAAGTTTCATATCCCATTGTAAAGCCCTTCTTTCTCAATATAGTCTAAAACTGGCTTGGGTAGGAGAAAATTCGGCGTCCGACCTTGAGCCAGAAAAGCTCGAACCATGCTAGAAGAAATATCCATCAACGGCACATCTACCCAGATAACCGGGTAAGAAGTTCCTGCTTTATAACGGGGACGCTGAACCCCAACAAATTGAACCAAATCGACTAATTCGTCAATTCGATGCCACTTAGGAAGGTAATCTACCATATCCGCTCCGATGATGAAATAATAATCTGTATCTGGATGTTTTTCCGTCAAGAATTTCATCGTATCATAGGTGTAACTAATACCTTTTCTCTCCAGCTCAATGGTCTCAATTCCCAGACCTTCAATGCCTTCAATTGCCAACTCCAGCATTTTCAGTCGGTGCTTCTCATCAATCGTTGATTTCTTATCAACATGTGGTGGCTCATACTCAGGCATCAGCAAGACCTGATCTAAACATAATTGTTGCCGAACTTGATCAGCTACGACCAAATGGGCATTGTGGACTGGGTTGAAGTTTCCACCTAAAATCCCAACTTGCTTTCTTTTTTTTGCTTTTACTTCTGGTTCCAACTTCACCTTGGTGAAAGGAGTCAGTAATTCAATTGCCATAGGCTGCTTCCTCTAAATTTCTTTTACCTTTACTGAAATTTTGCGGTTTTCTTTTTTGCTAGACTGCTTGTACAGAATTAAAGTGCGACCAATTTTTTGAACAGTATTCACACCGATTTCCTCTTCGAGAATTTCTGCTACTTCATGAATGTTCTCATCTGTATTTTGCAGAAGAGTCACTTTAATCAATTCTCTAGCATCTAGAGCTTGACGGACACTTGTTTTAATCTGGTCGTTGAGACCGTTTTTGCCAATCTGAATGATGGGTTTGAGACTGTGAGCTTGGCTATTTAAAAAAGCCCGTTGTTTGGATGTTAATGACATAGATTCCTCTTTTGTTTCTTATTTCGTTTGTCTTCTCTTTATTTTTCTAACAGCCATTTCTTCTTAGATAATGGCTTTGCGGGTCACTACTGCCACTCCCTCTGGTGCCCAAACTGCAATCTGTGCTGGTCCTGTCACACGAATCCAGCCCAAGCCTGAAAAGACTACATCTGTTTTGGCTTCAATTTTCAACTCATGTTTAACTAGCTGAGGAAAATCTGATACTTCTTTTTTAGAGGGCGGTGTTAGCAAAGAGCCAACATGCTTTTCATAAAATTCTCCCGCTCCCGCAAGCTTGGTGCGATGCAATTTGAGCTCATTGTCAAAATAAGCCGTAAAACCCTGTTTGTCACCCGACACAAAATCAAAGCGTCCCAAGCCCCCTAAAAAGAGGGTTTGTTCAGGATTAAGTTGGTAAGTTTTGGGCTTGATTTCCTTTTTCGGACTGATATATTTGAGATTTTTAGCAGACAGATAATGAGCCATTTGGTGACGGTGGATAATCCCTGGTGTGTCGTAGATATGACTGCCGTCAGCCAGCGGAATTTCAATCTTATCCAGTGTCGTCCCTGGAAATCGTGAAGTCGTAATAACTTCCTTATCCCCGGTAATTTCCTGAATAATGGCATTGATAAGTGTGGACTTACCAACATTGGTCACGCCGACCACATAAACGTCTCGACCTTTTCGATATTGCTCAATCTTTTCAATCAATTCTTTAATCGCTTGCTTGTTTTGAGCTGAAGTCAAAACTACATCAACAGGGCGCAGTCCTTCCTCGTGAGCCCGCTCCATCAGCCACTGTGTAACCTTGCTCGTCTTGACCGACTTGGGAAGAATATCTTTTTTGTTTCCGACCAACAGCACATCATTACCAGCCAC
The DNA here is from genome assembly GCF_900636475.1 of Streptococcus anginosus. NCBI lineage: Bacteria > Bacillati > Bacillota > Bacilli > Lactobacillales > Streptococcaceae > Streptococcus > Streptococcus anginosus. Next base: position 24,672 of record NZ_LR134283.1, on the reverse strand, counting down.
AAAACGTGGCAAACCCGGAATCACTGAACCATTAAAATCAAAAATATCTACTACATTGACTACGAGAGCATTGCTGTCGCCGACTTCGTGGAGAAGTCTGAGAAAATCATCGTCTGTCAGTTGCACATCAGTAATTTCGTTGTAGTGGCGCAGACGAAAACAGCGCTGGCAATACAATTCGCCCGTCTCCAGTCCCTTTTCCAAAGCTGACTGAGGAATATAGCCAAGCCTATCCTTATATTTTGTCTGAATCGGCGCTCCGCACCCAATACAAAGAATGTCTTCCATGTTTAAATTCCTTTTTTATACTCAATCGGTTCGTATTTTTCAGTGATTTTTTTCAACACACGACGCTCACGAGCTCGGTTAATCTGGGTCTTTAACGAATCATGCTCGACCAGTGGCTTGACCAAAATCGAACGAATTCCTGCTCTATGAGCAGCTCGAATATCAGTCATGAGCTGATCTCCCACCATGACCACTTCATTTTTCTCAAAATGAAATTCTTTCAGCGCCCGATCAATCCCCCAAGTGAATGGTTTCATAGACCAACAGACATAATCAATCTCAAACTTTTCAACTGCTCGCTTCACTCGTTTTTTAGTGTTATTGGACACTACAATAATCCGAATTCCTGCATCGCGCACATCATGGAGCCACTGCTTCATTTCTGGTGTTCCATCGGGATTGTTCCATGCGATAAGAGTATTATCTAAATCCACCAAAACAGCCTTGATACCGTGTTTTTTTAAACTTTCAACTGTCAAATCGTAAACTGCCTCAATCGCAAAATCAGGCATGTAATTTTCAATCGCCACATTTCTCTCCAAACATTATACTTCTACCTATTTTAACATAAAAAAAGAGTTTTCGCACCCTAGATTTTTTCATCGATTTTATGTACAATTTGCCAAAAAATGTTTAAAAATGTTATAGTAAGAATGGAGAATTTAACACGGAGGAACTTATGGCAAATACGAGTAAGAAAATGACTGCCGTTTCCCCTTTTTTACAAAAATTTATCAACTGGTCTTCTATTATCGGAGCAGTTGGAACGGTGATTTTCTGTATCTGGGCCTATTATGCTGGCATTTTACAATCCAAAGAAACCCTGTCCGCCTTTATTAAACAGGCTGGATTTTGGGGACCGCCACTCTTTATTTTCCTGCAAATCCTACAGACAGTTGTTCCTATTATTCCCGGAGCTTTGACTTCGGTTGCTGGTGTTTTTATTTATGGTCATATCGTTGGAACCATTTATAATTATGTCGGCATCGTCATCGGCTGTGCTATTATTTTTTATCTGGCGCGTACCTACGGACCAGCTTTTGTCCAATCTGTCGTCAGCAAACGCACCTATGACAAATACATTGGCTGGCTGGATGAGGGCAATCGTTTTGAGCGTTTTTTCATCTTTATGATGATTTGGCCTATCAGCCCAGCAGACTTCCTCTGCATGCTAGCAGCCCTGACGAAGATGTCTTTTAAAAAATACATGATAATTATTGTATTATGCAAACCAATCACACTGGTCATTTATACTTACGGTTTGACGTACATTATTGATTTCTTTTGGCAATTATTTTCAAAATAAAAGGCAGAGTGAAATAAACAGCTCTGTCTTTTTATAAGATCCCTTTTCTTTTTTCCAATATCAGATCTTTTATAGAAATCAAGGCGACCGCTGATAAAATCATAAACATACCAGCAAAATCTACGAGATAAAATTGCTCCTGCATAATGAGAAAGGCAAAAAATACAGCCGATATAGGCTCAACAGCCGCCAGAAGGCTAGATTTCACAGGTCCGACTAAACTGGTTCCTTTGAGAAATAGCGTATAGGCGAGAATTGTCCCCACTAAAATAATCCCAGCTAAAGCCAGATATACTTCCATTGACAATCGCCAATGAAAATGCAAGATACCGCTGAATGGTATCAGAACAAGGCCTGCGAACATCATCCCCACTCCAATCACCGGAATACTGCCCCATGTCTTTATCAACTGAATCGGAATAAGAATATACAAAGCGTAAGTGAATGCCGCAAACAGTCCCCAGAACAGTCCTGCAGGCGTGACAGATAAGTGATTGAGTTGTCCATGAGTGGCAATCAAAAAGGTACCACCAACAGCCAATATCATAGACAATACTTCTGTCACAGTAGGTGCAACACGGTCTTTGATACAAGTATAAGCAAGGATTCCAACCGGACAGACATATTGTAAAACGGTTGCCGTTCCTGCATTGCTTTCATAAATAGACTTTAAATAAGCAAATTGATTGAGCAACAATCCTAACAAAGCAAACAGTGCCAAAGACATCATTGCTTTTCGGTCTTTTATCATTTCAACCAATTTTCTACGATTAGTTAGCAACATATACAATACCAACAAAGCCCCTGCGATTAGAAGTCGAACATTCGTTAAAACTAAAACTGGAAATCCATGCGCCATCAAGTATTGTCCGCTCGTCCCAGATAATCCCCATGCAATTCCCGCTATTAACGTTAAAATGGTGCCCTTTGCTATTTTTGACATATCTTACCCCTAAACTTTTCCATTTTATGATTATAGCACAAAAAATCAGCCAAAACGACTGATTTTTTAGATTTTACAACTTCGCCAATTCCTCATTAAGCAGTTTTTGAGCTACTTGTGGATTGGCTTGACCTTTGGTAGCTTTCATGAGCTGACCAATCAGGGATTTGGCTGCATTTTTGTTACCACCCTTGTAGTCGTTGATGGCTTTTTCATTGTTAGCAAAAACGTCCTGAATGATTGGCAATAGCTGCGCTGGATCAGAAATCTGCACCAAGCCAGCTTTTTCAACGTATTCCTTGGCTGAACCACCATTTTTCGCCAAATGAACAAAGACTTTTTTGGCAATTTTAGAGGAAATCGTACCGTCTGCCACCAAACTCAACATTTCAGTCAAGTTGACTGGTGTCAAATCGATTTCTTCAATGGTTTTACCTTCCGCATTGAGGTACTGAGCGACCTCACCTTGGAGCCAGTTTGACACAGATTTTGCGTCTCCGCCCGCTGTCACTGCAGCTTCAAAGAAATCTGAGATGTTCTTCGTTGCTGTTAATTGCTTGGCATCATAGTCTGACAATCCAAAATCTGCCTTGTACTTAGCCCGACGTTCTTTTGGAAAGGCTGGTAAATCTGAGCGCACTGCCTCAATCCAACTATCATCAATCTCAAAAATTGGTAGGTCAGGCTCTGGGAAATAACGATAATCTGCCGAACCTTCTTTAACCCGCATCAAAAGAGTTTCGCCTGTTGCTTCATCGTAACGGCGAGTTTCTTGACGAATCTGTCCACCGCTACGCAAAATCTCAGCCTGACGTTTTTCCTCAAAAGCCAAGCCCTTGCGAACAAAATTGAAGGAATTAAGATTTTTTAGTTCTGTCTTGGTTCCAAACTCTTCTTGACCATAAGGACGAATAGAAATATTGGCATCCACGCGCATGGAGCCTTCTTCCATTTTGACGTCAGAAATACCCGTATACTGGATAATTTCTTTGAGCGCCGTTAAGTAAGCATAAGCCTCTTCTGGACTGCGCATATCAGCTTCTGAAACAATCTCAATCAAAGGCACCCCTTGACGATTAAGGTCAACATAAGAATAACCATCGCTGCCATGAGTGTTCTTGCCAGCGTCCTCTTCCAAATGAGCCCGCTCAATGCGAATTTTCTTAGTCGTACCGTCTTCTAGTTCAATCTCAATCCAGCCATTGTAGCCAATCGGCTCGTCAAATTGAGAGATTTGGTAAGCTTTCGGATTGTCTGGATAGAAATAATTCTTGCGATCAAAGTGCATCTTTTGATGAATATCCATATTGAGTGCCAGAGCAGCCTTAATACCGTAATCAATAACTCCCTTGTTCATCACTGGCAGGACACCTGGGAAAGACCAGTCAATGATATTGGTGTTGGTATTTGGATCTTCCCCGAAATGAGCCGGTGCTGGTGAGAAAATTTTTGAATTTGTTTTTAATTCAACGTGGACTTCCAGTCCAATAATCGTTTCAAAGTTCATTATTTTTCACCTCCAAAAATGACTGGTTTTTGCTTGTGGTAGTCTGTCGTTGCTTCAAAAGCAGCTGCTACTTGGTAAATCGTCTCTTCATCAAAATGATTTCCAATCAATTGCAGCCCAACCGGCAGACCATCCGCAAAGCCTGCTGGAATGGAGATACCAGGAAGCCCTGCCAAATTGACCGGAATTGTCAAAAGGTCAGCCAAATACATGGCTACTGGATCGTGACTTTGAGTTCCTAAGTCGTAAGCAACCGTCGGTGCAGTTGGTCCTAAAATCAAGTCATACTTTTCAAATACCTTGGCAAAATCCTGCATAATGAGCGTCCGAACTTGACCTGCTTTCTTGAAATAAGCATCGTAATAACCAGAAGATAGACTAAACGTTCCGAGCATAATCCGGCGCTTCACTTCCTCACCGAAACCTTGACTACGAGACTTGACATAGACGTCCTCTAAGTTTTCAATCTCTTCTGCCCGATAGCCATAACGAATCCCGTCGAAACGTTGCAAGTTGGAACTGGCTTCAGAAGAAGCGATGATATAGTAAACCGCTACCCCATATTTGCTGTGGGGCAGGCTAACTTCTTCAACAATCGCTCCCAGACTTTCCAAATGCTTGGCAGCCGCTAAAATGCGTTCCTTGACTTTTTCATCAATCCCTTCACCCATATATTCTTTTGGAAGAGCAATTTTCAATCCTTTAATATCTTGACCAATCTTACTAGTGAAATCAGGAACAGTTCGTTGAGAAGAAGTTGAGTCTTTTTTGTCATTGCCTGCAATTACGCCCAAAAGCTGAGCGTTTTCTTTGACCGTCCGAGAAAATGGTCCAATTTGATCCAACGAGCTACCAAAGGCAATGAGTCCAAAACGAGAAACACGCCCATAAGTTGGCTTCAGTCCGACCACTCCGTTAAAGGAAGCTGGTTGTCGGATAGAACCACCGGTATCAGAACCTAGAGACAAGCGAACCTGACCAGAAGCAACTGCTGTCGCTGAACCACCAGATGAACCACCGGGAACTTTGGTAGCATCCCAAGCATTTTTCGTAGTCTTAAAATAAGAATTTTCACTAGAGCCACCCATGGCAAATTCGTCCATATTGGTCTTACCAATGACAATCATATCTTTTTCATAAAGCTTTTCGACACTAGTTGCATCAAAAATTGGCTTATAATTGTAAAGAATTTTTGACGCAGCTGTCGTCAGAATCCCCTTAGTAGAAATATTGTCCTTAACAGCTAGTGGAATCCCGCTCATAAAATTATCTGCATCAATTCCCTTCGCGTCTACTGCTGCTGCTTGCGCCAAGGCTTCTTCTTCACTAATCGTAATAAAGCTATCAACGGAACTTTCTCGACTTTTCATATCTTCCAGAGTAGCTTTCGTCAGCTCAACTGCGGAAAGTTCCTTTTTGACAAGGAGATTATGCAATTCTTCAATTGTTTTTTGATTCAAAATCATTAGGCGTCTCCTCCGTCATCTAGAATAGCAGGCACTTTGATATAGCCTCGCTCTTTTTCAGGTACATTTTGGAAAAGTTCTTCTCGATTCCAACCTGCAACTGCTACATCTTCACGCATATAGTTGACATTTTCTGCAACATTTGATGTAAAAGGCACACCAGTCGTATCAACCTCATTTAGTAGCTCCACCATGTCCACAATTTTTGACAAAGTTGTCGCAAATTCTGCTGTTTCTTCAGGTGAAAAAGCTAGTTTTGACAAGTGAGCAACATGCGTTACTTCCTCTTGAGTAATTTTCATCTCTGTTTCCTTTCTCTTCTTTTGTTTTTCAGCATAACCGAAAAACAACCATCTTCTTATTTTATCACAAATAGGCTTAGTTCTTCAATTCCAAATGAAGTTCTGTTTGTGTCTAAATTTTTGGGAAAGTCTAACTAACCCTTATAACCTAAGAAAACATTAGGTTTTTGTCAGAAAAAAACTGAAACAAAGTTTTTTCTCTGCTCCAGTCTTGACGATATTGTTCTTTGTATGGTACAATACTGTTTGACTGATTAAGCAAAGTTCCGTTTTGTCTTAATCGGTGGTGTAGAAGTTCACGCTTCTACACCTTTTTCGTTTTTAATAAATATATTGTACCATAGATTACACAAAAAAGCAAGAGAAAGTACGACAAAAAGACCCTAAAAATCCCTTTTTTTAGCGGTTCTTATGTATCCCTAATTATAACTATAACTTACCAAAATATCCTTTTTTCCTAATGACGGCTTTATGGGGATAATGGTTAACCAGACTACCAGCACTCAATCTATTTCCTTGATAATACTGATATTCTCTTCGCCAATCTCCAAAAAACAACTCCTCTAGCTGATCCATTCGTTCTAAGAGAATCATCTTAGCCATAGCACAAGCCCCCTTTACTGACCAATACATCCCTCGGTGCTTCATCCTATATGTAACCTTCCTGTGCTGACTTTCCATAACACCAATCCCTTGTGAGGATAAGCCTCTTAATTTGGGTGGTTTTGTTTCTTTGAAATGGTTAAAAAGTTTTTGACGGAAAGTATGAAACCGATCATACTCCTCATCGCTTTGAATAAGTGACTCTACAGTATCAAATACTGACTGAAGGAGAGGTTTTTGATATGTCTGAATAGCCTTAAAAGCTAGCACTTGCAAGGAATAAGGGTAAGGCTTTAGGAAGGTTTCAAGTTGTTCATTTAGGTGGTAAGCATCCCAAAAATGTTCATGATGTTTAATCCCTAAAGACTTCTTAATTTCTTGAAAGACTCGTTTGGTATAGCCCTTTCCGTTATCTGAATTAGTAATCAGAATCGTTTTATCCGTAATTTCAAAGTGGTTATAGAGATAATCCAGTAGCTCTTCTCTAGCCGTCTCATAGTTTGTATGAATGATTTCATGTTTATTTTGTAGGATATAACGGTTTTTACCTACCTTTTTAGTCCCTGTATGGACGAGAAAATGAGCCAAATCGGTATTGTGACGTTCGTCACCACCAGAGGTTGTTTTCACCATCACGCCATCCCCTTCCAAGTAGATTTTGTCTGCTTGGATTTTTTGCGGTTGCTCTTTTTCGAGCAAAAAGCGATATTGTTCCCTCTCTGAAAAAAGACGACCAGCTACTTTAACTGCTTTTAAGACAGCATCCTTTGTCACGAGCAAATCATAAGCTGTCTGAATCGTTCGACAAACTTCCCGATAGGACAATTTGGAAGCGTGCTTAGCCATGTGAAGAATAAGTTCGGGAGAATAGCGTATATAGGGTTTTAATCCCAACCACTCATCGACGGGATAACGCGTCTTTTTCCCTTTTCGCCATCTGTTTCGTGAGAAGGTCATTTCTCCAAAAGTAAAGAGCACGGTTCGCTCACTGCTATCTACTCGTTTATAACCATGTTGTATCATGTTAGTTGCAACACTATCGTCATATGCTTTGACACGTTTAAGAAATTCTTTCTCACGTAGTCGTGCCATCTCATCCATAAAAGTTCTTTCATCAAATCTAACCATACTTTATTTTATAAAATTTAACTGTTTTTGAAAATATTTTCTGAAAATTATTCTCCTTTTACAAAGGCAATGATTATAAGCGAGTTTGCGACTGTTTCCTGTTTGCATTATAACGCTGTTTCATCTCATTCGCAAAATCATAGTCTGTTACAATACGATCTCTATGTTCTTGCAATGTTGAGCGTTCGATTTGGAGCTCTTTGATTTCTTTTCGAAGACTGTCCGGAGCCATCTCTTTATTAATTTTAGAAGTATCTAAAAGGTGCAATGATACTTGAGATGGGACAAGCTCATTTTGATAATCTAATAAAGCTCCTAATAGTTTATTCAAATAAACGATTTTGTTATCCAGGCTCTCTAGTGTCTGATCCGTTTCAGACAACTGAGCTAAAAACTGTCCTTCTAGAATTTCAAACTGCTTGAAATTAGAAACTTGGTTAATCGCTAAGAAATTAAACTCTTCCACCAAACGATCTAACTTTGAGATATTCTTATTTTTTGTCAAAATCAACTCGCCATTTTGAGCAGCTAACTGTTTTATCAAAGTTGTTCCTTTGATGAAACGGTTTTGTTCTGAATGGTCTGCGTTTAAAAAATAGAAAAAATCATTTCTCTTCAAATATGCAGTAAAGCTACCATTATCATTTTGATCCAGCATTCGAGAAGGGATTGAAACGGTACCTTTGCGATCTAATCCAAATGTAATGGGAATATGAATTGATGTTGCAGTCAAGTGTGTAATCTGCCACGGCTCAATTGTGATTTTCAGTTCAAAATCCTCTTCCTTTTTGATTTTTTCTTCCTCATATCTATCCTTGACATTTTCTAAATTATAAACCACTTCATTAGTTGCAAAACGTTCTTGCAATTTTTCTAAACTGTACTTTCCTTTTTTAGAAAGTGTTCGGTCTCGGACGGGACGTTGTTGGGGTTGGTCGGTTAATTGATAGGTAACATATTTTCCACTTGTGTCAATCCTCAAATCCAAAGCTCTCGCTTTTTGAAAAAAGTCTTTTTGATCCAAAGAGTGCTTCATGAGAAAATCCAATCGTTCTTTAATCTCAACACGAAAATTATTTTTTCGTCGCCAAGCAGAATAGTCTGTATAAGAATTTCTCATTTTAGGTTTTAAGATTTTAGCTCCATACACTTCTGCATGTTTATTGGAAATTTGGAAAAGATTGCGAGCAGTATTTTTTTGCCAGCGGAACTTTTTCAAAGTAACCTCATTTGTCGTATTGAAAATGATATGATTGTGTAGATGTCCTTTATCAACGTGTGTGGCAATGACAAATTGATAATGACCTCCCGTTAATTCTAAAGCTGTCTTTCGACCAATTTCGTTCACTTGTTCTGGTGTGAGATGATCTTCCGGCGAAAAGGATTGGATGACATGATGTGCTAATACACGATTATCATTTTTTAAATCCGACAAAACCTCATTATCGTAAAAAGCATCAACAGACTGTTTTAATAGAATGAAATCTTCGTAGATCATATCTACATCTGAGATGTCTGTTAAATGATGACCAGCGACTAAACGTTTCATGACCTGATTATTGACCAACTCATAAGAAAATACATCCTCTTCTTTCTGACTTCCATTATCATGAATTAGCGTCGCATCATCTCGTGTGATATAGTTAATTGCCCGTTTGAGGTTTTTACTACTTTTGATTTGGATAACTTTGGTTACTACCATTTGATCGTGCCTGTCCTTTCGTCTTAAATTCACTTGTAATCAATTGTTTCATTTCCTTAATGTCAGATTGAAGAACTTGTAACAAATCACCATCTAACTCTTCAAAGGTATTGACATAGCGAACCAGCTGATTGATATTTTGACCAATCCGATTAATTTCCATTCGCAACTGATGCAGCTCTGAATAATCGTAGGTGACAATGTTTCCATTGAGTAACATTTTCAAAGCATATGCTTGAAAAGTCTTTAGATTTGCCTGCGTTATCCGGCGACGTAATTTCTCCGCCTCTTCATCAGTCGTCCGTAGTTCAAATCTATTAACTCGTGTTCTTTTCTTTTGGGGTATGCTCATTTTTCTTCCTTTCTCAATTTGGATACAAGTAGCTACCAAAAATAGCTGCTATTTATAGTTTGACAAACCTTTCCTAAAGGGAGTAAACTTGTTCTCTGGCGAGATTAGCATGTGTCCGGACACATGCGAAAATAAAAAGGTCACTAAGTTTATTTGTGAAATCTTCACAAATAAACTTAAGCCTTTTTACAATTTGGGGAAATCCCCAATCCCCTTTTGGGCACTTCGTGCACTTTTGCATTTTGTAACTTCTACGACCTTGCATTTTCTCAATATGACACTTTGGATATTTGTGCATTTTTGAAAAATAACACCAAACAAAAAGTGCACATTTTAAAAAATGTATACTTACTATTTACGATACCTGCTTACTCTGTCGCAGGTTCCCATTCTAAAAGTTCTAACTTAAACTTCTGGAAATCATCGTCAGTCATTTCAGACAAAGTCGCAACAACATCCGATAGAACTTCTGAATAGTCTTCTTTACCGTCATCATCAAACACAGGAAAATCTTTTTTGATCTCCTTTAGCATTTCCATTCTTGTCATGTTAGCGACTTTCTGATCAACAACTTTTCGCCCTCCAAGCCAAGCATTAAGGTCAAAAAAGTAAGGCATCAAAACAATCTCAGTTGCATCCATCATATTTTTCGTTATCATCTCGTTGTCCTCCAAATGTTTTTTGCGATGACCTACGTTGTACTACAGCATCGTAGGTCGTTGATCTTTTTTTACGTTTGTTTCTTTCCTCTTTGTTTCTTCTCTAGTATCCTCCTTCTTAACAGATGCCAAACTCTGATAAAACGGATGTGTCTTCTTTTGTACTTCCTTATTAGTCGCTTCTTTAGTATCTTGTATTAACGTCACAGCCTGATACTGACCCAAGCGCTCGTCAATACGGTTCATCAAAGAACGAGCTTCCTCCTGAACGATTTCCAATTGAGCCGTCAAATTATCTAGCCCATCCTTTGCCTGCGACCAACTCGCCAAGTACCCAAATGATTCTTGACTTGTATCAAACCCCAAGTGATGCGAAACCACATAAGCAATTGACTCCGCTTGAAGTTCTTTCGAGCTTCGGCTTAACTTGCCTGCAAAACGTTCGGTTAAACTCTTGTCATTGTGTAATTCTGAATGTGCCATCTCATGAATCAAAGTAGATAGTGTTCGTTCATATGACATCCCCTTCTTAATCACAATCTCATTTGTCTCACGATTATAAAAGCCGTCCTCTTGCCCTAACTCTCTAAAACGAATAGGAATATTGTTACTTTGCGAAATATCACGCAAACTCCGATATACGTTTTGATAATACGCCTTATCTAGCTGTTCAGGAATCAATCCTAACGCTTTTGGTAGTTCTAACTCTTTACCTTTTTGTGCCACAACCTGACTAACATCAAAGACGGGCACAGGTTTGAAATAAGTAAATGTTTCTTTTTCTCCCGTTTCAGGATTAACAATTGGTTTACCCTTAGAATCTTTACGGGTAACAACAACAGGCGCCTGGATATAAAGAGCTTTTTCGCGTTTTTTAATCCAACCATTTCGCTTTTGCCACTCCCGACCAGAAGCAACCAGTGTTGCTTTGGGGAATTGTGCTTTGATCAATTGAATGTTACGATAGGAGTAGTTGTTAAAGTGAGATATGCCTTCTAAATAAGATTTGTAGGTATCACTGTCAAAATACTCCTTAATCCCTTCTTGTAAGTGATTATTAAGTGCTGCTATATCTTTATTCTTTATCATCTGTGATAAATCAAGATCATGCTGGATAATTTCTTTCTCACGTGTCATCATATTGTCAGAAGGATTTGTCGGATCAGTGCCACTTGCTTTTTCAATACTATCTGAGATGCCATCGCCATCACTATCAGGACTATAAGGATTCGTGCCAAGCGCTATTTCCTCATCATCAGTTAAACCATCACCATCTGAATCCTTTGATCTTACATTTCGCTGCAACGTTTCCGTCTGAATAGGTTCCAGCTCTTTATTTTCTATCATCGCTTTTAATTCCTGCCCTCCATCCGTGATATAACGGTCGTTAACCGAAAGGATTCTAACAAATCCATCCTTTTCACTTAGAACACCTAAGACTTCATTTTCTTGAGCCTTTTCAATCAATTCAGCCGTTAAATTTTTCTTTCCTCGTAACAAAGAGGAAGGGAAGGTCACGTCATCAATCGTCTTTAACGCCACGACTAGACTCCGGTTATTGGATTGAATAGCATGGCTCGCTTTTAATTTCTGCATCTTTTGAACGTCTTCTAAGTCAGAAAAAATAAACGACTTAGATTGTGAGAGTTCTTGGATCATTGGCAAAACTTGAATCTTATCATTAAAACCATTTGACAAGGTGATATTAGAATAATCTCCTCGTCCTTCTGAAAAATCATCCAGTAATTTTTCAGCAGATAACCCTTTGCCAATTGGTCGAATACCTGTCAAGTGTGCAAATTTATCTTTAGCAAAAGAGACCTGAAGAGCCTTGATTCCTTCATTCCCTTTCAACATATAGGTCACTTGACGATCAGCAAGATTGTCTCGATACCAATTCGCCGTCTGTTGCAAACTAGGAGCATAGTAATTAAGGTTCCGAATGTCTTCCTCTGTTGCCACATGGTAACCCTCTCTAATAGTTGACACAAAAGCATCTCTTGTGCTAAACTGTAATAAAGGATAGGAGACAGTCGGGTGGCTGGTAACAGCTTGCTCAAAGGTATCTTTCGATGCGGGTACGGCACTGCCTTGAGGTTCGGCCTCTAAAGAACCCAAACTAATTTTGCTCCTATCCTTTTTTTCATGCTTCTGAATTGGTTCAGGAGCTTTTTCTTTTGCAGCTGGTAAAAGCTCCATGGAAGCAGTTTCTTCAATTTCTGCAGATGATCTAAGGTAAATTTCTGTGGCTTCTTCGTTAATATCATTAGGAAAAAGACTTAGGATACTCTGCCCATTCACTTCTACATTTGCTACAGAATCAATTGCCATCAGGATATCTAACGGTGTTCCTCGGCCAGATTCGGACAACAAAGAAGACAGTTCTCGACGTTGCGAACGCTTCAGTTTTTTATTTACAAATTGGTATAGATCTGAAACATTGTCAAACTCTTTTGAGAGTTTATCAGTAAAAACAGTATAACTGTTAACTGGCTGAGTGACTGTGATGGCTTTCCACGGTTTGACTGAAGGCTCTTCGTTCAGTAGACCTTTTTCTTGAGCAATAGTAATAAAATCCTGAACAGAAAATTGACTCAAGGCTTCTCTGTCAATATCACGGTTTATATAGTGTTCAATGAAGCGATACATCGGATCCGTATTAACTTTCCCAAGGTCAATGAGCAACGATTGATAACGTACGTCATCGTGATGGCTATTTGATTCATTTAAGACCTCTTCAGGACTGTATTTTTGCATAAGACCTATCATCTCTGCAAATGAGCGTCTATCAAATTTAGTTTGGAACTCTTGCTCCTCTTTTTCTGCCACACGATCAATATTTTTTTCTGAATGACGATATTCCTCAATAGGAGTATCTGGATTATATCCAAGATTTTCTTCAAGAAATTTTTGGTCAATCCGCTCAATATCAAATCCCAAAGCCACATGATCAAATTTTTGCCCATCCTCAGAAACTAGTCGGTTTATTAAGGCATCTACTTGCTTTGATGGGGATAGCATATCCAATTCCGCATAATGATTCGCAAATAAATACCCGTCTAGATAGTAAGCTATATCTTCTTGACCATTAGGTAAATAGATATAGTCAGTCTTAACATCTGAAATTCTTGTTTTGAAAAACTCACGAATATGTTCTTTTTGTGCATCTGAAAAAGGTTCCAGAGATTTTTGATTAGCTTCATCAATGTCCTTTTCTTCTGACGAAACTCCAAGTCTTTTCAGATAAGTTGCGGTAATCGCTTGACCTTCTTGATATACTTCTGTCTTTAATGAACTGCTTTGAAGTATTTCTCTCTGGATAGTGGTTAGTGCTTGACCTTCTAAGAGTAAAGCCGTCTGGGTCTCTGGTACGAGACGAACGACTCCTATACCGTTATGAACCAAATTCCAGAAATCCTTTGGATGGTCATTCAAAATATCTAACTCTGGTCGCCCCATTACATCGAAGTAGTTCCGAATGGCTCTATGGTCATCTCCTCTCATTCCATAGTCCCAAGAACTAACTAGGCGACCATCTGGAAAGAGGTACTCTGCTGTTTCAATATCCTCTGTATAATGTTGAGCAACTTCTTCAACATATTTATCCAATATTTCTGTACTAAAAAAAGGAGCCTGAAACTCCTTACGACTATTTTCTTCTGCCATCTGTTTTTCTCCTGCTTTTCTTTGCTTTCCTTCAAGTAATCATTCCAATCCATCTTATCTTGATTATCTTTACGTGGGGGAATATCTACCGTAATAGGGATTCCATCATCTTTTAGTCCTTTAATAAAGCGTAGCCCCGCCTCGTCGTTATCTACAGCCAGAGTGATCAAGTTAGGAGAGTCTTTCAATAGTCCTGTCGTCTGATTTAAGGCATCTAGAGCCCTTCTAATTTGGTCTCGTGACATCGTTTGTGAGTATTGACCATCTGACAATAAATCTACCGTATAACGGCTGATAACGCCTTTTTTCAGCCCTTCCATAGCCACAAGACGGACATCTTCTAAGTTATCCTTATGCAGCTCATAATAACTCATGAGATCAATAGGGGCTTCCGCAAAGACAAGACGCTTTGGGGTGCCGATATCTAAGTGAAAACCTGCTAATCCATCTGAGTTTTTCATAATTTGCTTGAGTCGTCCTCTCTCTGGATGTTGTACTTTATTTTCAATAATCCCCTGCAGGCTTGCCCCAACCAAGGAGCCATCATCATTACGGCTCTTAAAGACGATGACTGGTTCAAAATAGTCCCCTTTTTTTCGTGTGGCTTGTGCTAGATTGCCAGCCGCTAAGAAAGTGTCAATCGTTTCATCAGATAAACCACGTTCCTCTCTGAGGTACTGTCTACCTAGATTAAATTCCTTGTGTTCATAAGGTTCCAAATAATATTGAAATGGTTCATATACCTGTGGTTGTACTGTTACATGCTCAAATTGACCTGTTTCTAAGAAGGTGACTACCTCTTTAAAAGAAGGCTTTCGTCCAGTTAGTTCTTCTTGGACGGTTTCAACTAAATTAATGGTATTCGAACCAATCCCTCGTGACCACCAACGAAAACTATTTGTTTTGGGATAAATTTTAAAACTGTCATGTTCCTCCCAATAATAAGTACCTCCTGATGATGGCTTTAGAGACATCCCTAAAGCTTCGCCTACTGCCATGATATCCATATTAACTAATTTTTGAATACGTTCTTCAAAACGCTTAGAAATCAAATCTTGTGTTTGTGTCATCTGTTTTCCTTTCTATTAAAAACTTAAAAAAATTTGTTTACACATCCAGACGTTCATCATTCAAGGACACTTCTCCAAAAGTATCCGATCTATCTTCGGGAGGCAATTCAAAGATTTCCTCTGTTTCCATATCTACAATTTTGAACTGATTTTCACCAGTTGATAGTGTCTGAGATTGATCCTCAGAGGTAATTTCGGGTACTGTTACGGGGACTTGTTCATAAACGGGGCTCTCTGGCACTTTAGAAAACTGATTATTAAAGCCATTTGATTCCACAAAGGCTTGGTAGTTAGCCATATCTGGCGCCCAAACCTGTTTTTCTTTGATTTTTCCTGTCATAACCGCATCGATAAATTCAGCACCATCCTCCATAAAGCGTTTGTAGTCATACCAGGTGTCATCTTTATAATGATTTGCCAAACGATCTTTCATAGGGTGATCAGTAACCCTAGCTTTTTTATCGCGAAAAACATTTTGTTTTGTGATAAAAACAAGGGCTTCATCCACTCCAATACGTGCAATTTCATCTGGTGTCATCAAATCCCGTTGATGAGATTGTCGACTCGTCGTTCCTGAAACTCGTTGCCCTCTTTGTTCAGAATAGCTGGTTTGGATGATGGTTTGTTTCCCAGCTCGCATTGAAAAATACTTCATAGTATCTTCATCGTTAGTCCCCAGAAATAGCAGGGTCGCACAATTATTGACAATTGACTTTCTGGCAGGTAACCCGTAGAGACTATCCAACTGACTAATCGCTTGGATAATAATCTTGATGGACATCTCACGACTCCGGATAGAAGATAACACCTCATTAAAATGAGGGATTTTCCCACAGTTAGCAAACTCATCAAAGATAAACTGGACATGCAACAAATTTTCAGGTCCATAGCCTTTCTTTTGACCTTGAATAATGGCATCCACTTGATGAGTTAATTGGTCAAAAACAACTGTAAAAAAAGTGGAAACTAAGAAGCTGTAAGCTTTATTAGTTTCTGAAATCGCCA
The DNA here is from genome assembly GCF_900636475.1 of Streptococcus anginosus. Classification (NCBI taxonomy): domain Bacteria; kingdom Bacillati; phylum Bacillota; class Bacilli; order Lactobacillales; family Streptococcaceae; genus Streptococcus; species Streptococcus anginosus. The sequence goes on along the minus strand of NZ_LR134283.1, from coordinate 8,675 downwards.
CAAAAACAGCTGTCTTTTCTGTATTCCATGTATCCATGTTCATGGTATCGCTTTTAATGAGGTTGGTTACCGCTTCATGATCGAAAATAGAGTATTGCGTCGCTACAATAGCTAAAACACTCGTTCTTGTCTCTGCTTCAAAGTTACTGTTAAATAGTTCCCATTGACGACAAGCATAGTTACCAGGCATCGCCTTTTCAAGTTGTTTAAAAAGCTTTTCAACAGGACTAGCTTTTTTCTCATTGGGACGCTTCAAGTTTCTAAGCAAGTCCGCAACCATTGATAAATTTGGCTCATAACCTCTCACTTGACTATCAAAATAGAGATAGCCAAGTAAAGCACGATTGAGAAGCAGTTTTGCTTGAAGCCAGAAGTCTTCACCTTCACGATCTCCCCTTTTCGTCCCCTCAACAAGGGCTTCTGTAATACGGTCAATATCTAATTCTGAAGTCATGTATTTAAAAGGATTAAACATGTCCGAATTGGTTAAATTAACGAGGTCAAAAACTTTGATTTGATATCCGTTTTCCTCCAACATCGTCCCCACTTCTCGAACTAGGACACCTTTTGGGTCTGTTACGATAAAGCTACTATTCATCTGCATGAGATTAGGCTTTACAAAAGTAAAAGTCTTCCCATCTCCAGGAAGACCTACGACCAAAACGTTTTTATTGAGCTGCCACTCAAACGGCAGCAACTTATTAAAGAGTCCCATCATAGCTTGTTTAGAAAAGATCATGTTGTTAGATAACTTTTTATCCTGAAAGCCTTGTAATTCTTGAGCAGTCGCAAAACGAGCAGATCCGGATTCTTCACCATGTCTATAATTACCACCCAATTTAACCTTCAGATAAAACAACATTCCAATAAAAAAGCCCACTAGAGCCGAGAATAGAGCTAGTGGGCTGATATCAAAATAAAGGTATGGTGAAACAAAAAAGTTCTTAAAAACATAGGTATATTGACTAAAGAGGTTTGTCATATCAGGTTCTGGAGCTACACTATATAGGACGTAACAACGATGAGTCGCAAAAGCTAAGACCAGACTTAATAACAGATAAGGGAAAAAAGGTTTCTTTTGAACTTGCATTAGATACTCTTTCCTTTCGTCTTATTTTGGACTGCCTCTCCAGTAGATTTCGTTGATTGTTTAATTTTGTCAATTTGTTGTTTAGGAGTCAATTCATTTGATTTTTTCATATACTTGTCTTTAGCTGCTTTAGGATCTGTGACAATCTCTTTAACTGTCTTCTGTAACGCAGCTGCAACAACTTCTTCATTGATGGCTTCAAACCAAATTTGCTTTGTTCCATCTTTATTATCTTTGAAGTGAAAACGAACGCCTGATTTGTTCAGTTCCCTTTTCAACTTATCAAAATTGATTTCAGACTCTTCAAATTCCCTAAACATTTTAGAATGTGGACTTTGATTAAACTCTTTCCAGGACTGTTCCCCCATTTGTTTACGTTCGTCATATTTTTTAGCTATTTGTTCTAAGGTATAAGCAAAAAATTGAAATAAGTGTTTTCCTGTTTCCAAGGTAACTCGAGAGCCTTTTTCCATCACACGTTCTTGTTCCATTATGTTCATTCCTCCCTTTCTGTATTAAGGATATTGGGTTAGCTGAGGAGTTTTGACGACCAAATAACTATATTTTGCGGTCTTATCTTTTTTTACCGTCAACATTAATCGCTTACTAGAAATCTTCTGATCTTCATAGCGTAGGCTAATCACATAAGTAACAATCGTTGTCTTACTATTTACATGTTGACTTTCTAAAAGAACACTAACTGGAGTAGCTTTGTCTGTTTTAATGTCAGTAGGAACGATATTCTTTGATAAAAAATCAGTACGACTATCCGCATTTGAAAAATAGCTACTAATGAAATAGCGACAAAAAACATCTGCTTTTGATCCATAACTACCTGTTTGGTTTGAACTTGCTTCTCTTGTGGTTGTGTTTTAATTAACTGAAGTGTTTTAGAAGACAAATAAAGGCTAAACAAGGATAATATCAGTGGTAACAACCAAATAAGGCCTTTTAGCAGTCTTGGGGAATTCCTATATTTTGACTTATCTCCAATTGTTTCGGATTTTTTTGTCCCTTTTAAATGTTGCCAGAAGGGTTTGCTTTCTTCTTTCTTCAAGCCAAAGTCTCCTAAAAGTTCCTTGACATCTTGACCGCCGGCAGACGGAATAGTCACTTCCATTGATTCCAAGATCTCTTCTGGTCGGCCATAATGAAAAATATGGAAAGTAGCTGTCATATTAAGTTGTAAGCAGCGATTTTCCTCACCTTCTAAACCAATTAATAAGGCCTCACGATTAGGAAAATCCTGTTCCTTTCCACTTGCTTGATTTTGGATGCGAAACATTACCCCTCACCTCCTAACTCATCTTTGTGAGTGGCTAAAATTGCTTCCAGATCTTTTAAATCCACGCCGTATTCCTTCATGATTTCTTGTTGGCGTTTACTTTCCAGGATAGCAATCTCATCTTTTAATGCTTTAATACGTTTTTGAAGGGCTTCAAAGTTCTCTGTCGTCTTAGCCAGTTGTTTTAATTTATCTTGTAGGCGTTCTTGCGTCGTTTTTTGACGACGTCCTTTTGAAGGTGCCTCTTGATTTCCGTAATCTTGATTCATCATTGATATCTCCTTTTTTATTATTCATTCGTTGATTCTGAAGGGGCAATCGCTCCATAAGCATCTTTTGTCGCTGACGGATTTGACGAGTCTGTTATGAGTAGAGTACTCATATGGTTAACTAGGTACTTACCATTGACCTTGGTATAGTCTAGTTGAAGAGTTGTATGATTAGTCACCCCAACCTGTGCTCCTTCAGTACTATCTTTCTTCTTGAGTAAATCATTGGTATAAGTGATTTTAGTGATTACCCGATGGTTAATCTTGTCAATATAGATTTGAGCATCTTGAAACTCGTAATTAACCACATAGCCTTTGTAGGCTTGATTTTGCGCTTTATTTTCTTCAGAAACAGTCGCATTATAAAGTCCTTCTGTCATATAATCCTTGTATCGGTTACGATTTTCTTCCAAGTCTTTCTTCGTATAGTAGGCCACTAAGAACTCTTTGACCTGTTTTTGTGTCAATTCTTTTTCTGTGCTTGCTTTTTGTGTAGTATTTTTCGTGGTTTATTTTCAGTTTGAGAAGACTTGCCCATTTGTCCAAATCCAAGTCCTAAGAAAAAAACGAGAATAAGAACAAGAATACTCATTAGCCGTTTAACCCACATCACTTTAACAATATCTATCATATTTTATTTCCTTTCTTTATTTCATTTCGATACGGCAAATGTATAGTAGGGTGCGGTTGACAGACTCTAAAATGTATTGCATCTTGTCTTCCCGCATAATTGCATTCAGATACTAAAAATGAGCCATCCGCATTAACGGCTTCGACAATCCCAACATGACCAAACAAGCAAAGGTTCCATCAAATCCACCCGCTGTAGAAACAACTGCTCCCTTGATAGGTACTGTACTAAAACGCCAACCTTTAGCCACTAAAGAGCCAACCCAATCTTGTCCATTTCCTAAATAACCATAGACTCCTGATAAGTCGGTGATGGAACCTAACTCGACTAAACGATTATAAGCATACCAGGTACACTGACCTACGGAGTAACCCGAACCTGCCTGTGTTGTCATTGCTCGTTGTGTCGGTGGATTTTCTACTTTTGAGCGGTATTCTTCAGGAAAGTTCCAAGAAGAAGCCAAAGCTCCACCACCTGCTAGATTAGGTTGCTTGAACCAAGCAAGAGCTTGTTTCGCAATGGCTTGACGTTGTGCCAATTTATTGCCTGGGACACCTTCCCACTTAGCTAAGAACTCTGATGTCAGATTATCTATATCTCCATTGCTAGTTGCGATTCGCTTAAAAATATTAATGTAATAGGGGTTATCTCCTTCCAGCATAAATTCAACCTGCAGATCTAAGCTATACCATTTTTTACCTCTACTTTTCGCAAACTCACGTAACAAAGTATTCCGATTTGCGCCGTCTGAAGTATCTGTAAACTGTCCCAGTCCCAACCCTCGATGAATAATATTAGGATAGCCACCACCATAAATGGCTGGTCCTCCTATAGTCAGCCAACTCTCATCGTCCCAAGATCTACTCGAAGCCCAACTGGAGGACTCAAATAGTCGCCTTCCGCTCGTTTGGGATTGATGCTAGATTCCACTCCAAAACATCCTGCAATCGCCGCAATTCCATTATCTGTCGCATTGGGAAGATATTTTTTCAACGAGTCATAGAATTGTTTTGCTCGCCCGCTCATTTCAGAAGAATTTTGCGTGACAATGGTCGTCTCAGCATACTTGACAAAAGGAAAATAAAAACCTGGATTAACGAGTATCCAGACATTTGTCTTCCCTTTCTTTGTTTTTTTGAGTATAACCGTAGGAGACATCCTTATCTCTAATGTCCTTTAACCAACTAGAGTCCTTATCATCTACCACCCCATATTTCTTAGCATAAGCAATTTTCTGAGTATTTCCTGAAACAGTCGCTAATTCTTGCCCTGATCTTACAGGATCATCTGTTTTCACTCGTATATTTGAAACATTGTAATAAATAAAGCGAGCTTCTTTACCTTCAATAATCAAATTTTGTTATCTTTGTCTCTTCCCCTTTAAGGTCTTTTGTGGTAATGGTAATCTTACCATCCATCACTGCATAAAGTTTTTGACCGGTTTTTCGCTTGGAGAGTCGTTGTCGGATCAATTGTCTCTTTAGTGGTATAACCATAACGTTTTGTGACCGTTAGGTACTCTGTCTCTGCTTTCTCATCAGAAGATGAATAAAAAGGATTTGCCAATTCTTGGTAGGCTAAATATTTTCCTGTGTCGGCTTGGCTATCAAGAATCTCCTTGTATTCCTCTAAATCATCCTTAGATAATTTGATCCACTCTTTTCCCTTGGTATAGAGTTCAGCCATGGTTTTTAAGTTATCAATATCTTGGTTTTCTTCCTTCCAAATATCATCTAAAGCATCTGAGAAGTGATTAAAGCCTAAAGCGCCGTAACCTTCCACCAAAACCATCATTCCATTTGGCATCAGGCTCCCACTCACCACCGTAGCGATAATTCATATAGAGCAAGATGGAATCAATGTCTGTATAATAATCCACCTTATCAGAAGACTTCTGACGGTCTACTTTTTGAAATATGAAGCCAGGACTGATTGAGGGTAAACTCGTTTTGTTGGACAATATTACTCGAAAAGATAGAAGAAATCAAAATGATTAGAAATAATAACAGTCCCATAATGCCTGCCACAATCCACGTAATAGGGTTAGCTATTAAACCAGTGACTGCACTAATAGCTACCTTAGTAACACTGACCCAGTGACTGCGCTACTTTAGACGCCGTCCTAGCTGTCGCCTGAGTAGCTTTCAGCGTGCCTTTTCTTGCTTTTCTATAGGTATATTTCGTTCCTTTTACACCTATTTTAACTGTTCCCTTAGCTCCTCGATAGGCTAGTTTAGCCCCCTTTCCAGTTGCTTTTCCAGCCTGTCTAGCCGTAACATGGGTTTGTCTGACTTGAATGGTTGATCCTAACCATATCGGCTAATGTATCATCTTGGACAAACCAGCTTCTAGGAATTCTTGACCAGCTCTTGTCGTGATTTTCCTTCCCGTCTGTCTTGCCTTTTGCCCAATTGTCGGGTTGGTTTTCTTTACTTTCTTTTTAACTTTTTTGCAATTCTCTGCTTTTCTTGAGCTTTTCCGTAACTTGACTTTTGCGTTCTCTAGAGCTTCTTCATCAATTTTGCCAGCTTTGAAGGCTTCTTGGGCTTTTTCATAAGCTTCTTTTGCCTTTGTCAGCTCTTCATTCGCTTCTTTTAGATCAGCTTTAGCAGCCTTTTGTGCCTTTCTTGCGGAAGATTGATTGTGCCGTTGAACAGTCTCCTTAATTTGGCGATTTCTCACCACTCGATTTCTAGGAGTTTTATCTTTGTCTGCCACCGTTACCTCCTTTCTTTAAACAGTTTTTGCGATTAGTCTTCCAAGTTCCTATAAGCATCGGTTGCGACTAAGCGGAATAATTCGGTGTCTTCAGGAATTGGATTTTCAAAAAGGTACTGTCGTTGAACCTGCAATAATGAGCCCCGTTCCGATAGCCTTGGGTTTTTCAATATAGCGAATGAGGGCATCCGTTAGATTGATGGTCTTTAGTAAATAAGGAATGGTTGTTTTCTTTTGCTTTAAGAGAACAATAAATTCACTATTATAGAGTAGGTTACGCCCTTCTTTACGAGAGAGCAAGGTTTCCACATTTTGAGTGATTCCTGTTGAATAGAGCCATATTTACGGATACGAGCATACATATTCGTAAAGAAAGCAGCTTGATCATCTGTTTCGAATTGATTTTGCATTTCATCAAAGTAAACCCGCGTCACAAACTCATCTTTATGATCAACGACATGTTGCCAGATATAATCCTGAATGACCATAAGAGCAAAAGGTTTTAGTTTACCTGACAATTTCTTTAAAATTAAAGATAACGACTTTGGTTATTCAAATCGACATTGGTTTCATAAGCAAAAATATCTTGAGATTCCTTTTAGTGTAGGATTCCGATTTTAGAGCTAGGCTTTGTGCTTCCTCTTCAGGTTGTTCAAGGAGGATATCATGCCAAATCTTTCAAAGGTTGGGGTTCTGTCAGTAATTTGTTCATAACAAAGGTGAGTCACACACGGTCAATCAGTGATACATCATCATCGGTCACTTCCTGAAGGATATTTTCAAAGAGACCCATGATAAGAGATGATTTTTGACCAACAAAGTCTTTATCTTCCTTACGAAGTTTATCAAGATTTGGAATATCCATCAGGTTAAAGTGTGTCTTGGTTCCTGGATAAATATCAATTAATTGAGCCCCAAAAGCCCGTCCAATATCTGCATACTCTTCTTCGGGATCAACAATAATTACACGGTCATTAGGAAACCTTAGAATCGCTGGAATAATCTCGTTTGTTTTTGACAAAGACAGATTTCCCAGAACCAGAAGAGTCCTAAAATCACACCTGAAGCAGTTTCTAGGTCTCGTTGACGGTCAAGGGTAATAATGTTATTGGAAATTTGATTCTGACCGTAATAGTTCGCTAGAGGGCTGTGAGATTGGAGGTCTGTATTGGTAAAAGGAATCTGCGTTTGCGATATTGGTTGTCGTCATATCTCGCATAAAGCGACGTTTAACGTCAATATATGTCTTCCCAATAGGTAACAGGCTATTCAAGGCTTCTTCTTGATGGTAGTAAGTTTCTTCAAACTCAATGACATGTTTACGACCCGCTTGTTTAATTCGGCTGGTGTAATCCGCTAATTCTTCAGCGGTATCTGCCTTTACCATAACTAGAAAAACGCCAGAAAACATCTTCTGGTCATTGTCATTGATTTCCGTTTTTCCATTTTTCAGCTTCTTCTGCTGTATCTTGAGCCACGCTAGATACAGCTAAATTGCCGGATACTCCTTTTTGTGCTGCAGCAACCTGAGACTTTACCATATCCATCTTAACCCCTGCTTCAGCGGTATTGACTTTTTTTACAGCTTCAGCAACATCATAGGGCTTAGCGTGGATAGAAATGGCCAGCTCAATCCCAATATCGGTTAGAGATTTAATCAAACGATCATTCAGAAAAGCTGGAAACGTTCTGGCAAAGAAAATCTTACAATATTTTTTATCCATCATAAACTGATCTGGTTGAAACCAAAGACGACCAGGAGCGATAAAGGATTTGGTTAGAAGACCAGATATTCTCACATCTTTATAATCAACATTGAGATAGGGATTGCCTCGTAATAGATCCGCAAAAATATTAAGACGTTTCGTTCCATCTAGTGCATGAAAAGGGATGTCTACAATTTGGAATTGTTTTGAAAAATGATTAGCAACATCGTTTAGCTTTCGGTAAGCTTGTTTACGATCTCGAGAAGTCGTTGAAACCGTCACAAATTTTTCAACCTGAAAATTATTCTGATCCGTCGCAAAACGAGAGCGAATCATTGCATTATATTCTTGACGAAAAATATCGCGATCATCACCTCTAAATCATAAGTAATCTGATCTAAGAGGGTTGAGGGAACGGGACGATTGAGAATCGTCAACTGATAGGTATTATCGCTGTCTAAACCATTGAGAGCCTCAACATAATAGTCAATAATATCTAGCTTCTCATCCTCACTTCTGTAATGTAATTAGCATCCCCTAATTGCCAGGTCTTGGAATAGTCTTCATCAACAATATGCATGAGACCGTCTTCAAATAAAGACGTATACTTTATGGTATTTTGCGTACTGGCTTTAATGCTTTTTGGAGCTGCTTGGCTCGTTCTTTTTCTGCTTTAGTTTAAAGTCGTTCATTCATGGATACCCTTTTCGGGAATAAACGTACCATGGTTTTCCTCACTTTCATATTCTGTTTGGTAAGCTCGCTCTTGTACTTTGAGCTTAAAGGTAATCACTTCTTTGATTTGTTCATCTTTCTTAATCCCATAAAACAAAAGCTGGGGGACTGTTTAAAGCTAGTGAGAGGTAAAATAGGAGGCTTGGTAACTTCAACAGTGAAATAACAGTCGCAAGTAACACACCAAAAACAATTCCTACCACCATCACAACTTGTCGCCAAGTCGCTCCTCCGATAATTC